>NZ_CP049258.1:6567168-7184314 GCF_011046735.1 Nordella sp. HKS 07
CCGCGCATGATACTTCCCTGACCGACGCGTCCCCGGCGCGTCTTCATATGGATCTGTCGCAGCGCCAGGCCATTCGCGACGGCATGCGTTGTTTCGACCTGATGGTTCCGGGCGACCCCCACAAGCAATCCTGGAGCAACGGCCGCGTCGAGGTCTATGACTTCCACACGCCACTCTCGCTCGCCGGGGCGATTTACGGCCATGGCTATCTATCGCTGCTCCGGCCGCTCATTCGGCGTCTCTATTTCAACGCCCCCGCCGCGATCCGAGCTCGATTTACCCGCCTGTTCTCCGCCTGATCGCAATAGACTGGAACCGCCACGCGGCACGTGACAGACTTGACTTAGTCAACCAGTCAAGCCGAGCCGACGCGACATGCCAGCCACCCTTCTGCGCGCCAACGACCCCCTCCTCCAGCCTTACACGATCAAGCATCTGACGCTCCGCAACCGGATTATGTCGACCGCGCATGAGCCGAACTACCATGAAGACGGCATGCCGAAGGATCGCTACCGGCTTTATCACGTGGAGAAGGCGAGAGGCGGCATCGCACTGACCATGACGGCGGGCTCGGCCGTCGTCTCGCGCGATTCACCGCCCGCCTTCGGCAATCTTCTCGCTTACAAGGACGAGATCGTGCCGTGGCTCGCCAAGCTCGCCGATGAGTGTCACGAGCATGGCGCGGCCGTCATGATCCAGCTCACCCATCTCGGACGTCGCACCAACTGGAACAAGGCCGACTGGCTTCCCGTCCTGTCCGCCTCCCCGGTGCGCGAGCCCGCCCATCGCGCATTCCCGAAGGAAATGGAGGACTGGGATATCGAGCGCATCGTCGCCGACTATGCCTCGGCGGCCCAGCGCATGCAGGCGGCGGGCCTCGATGGTTTCGAATTCGAATGCTACGGCCATCTCATGGACAGCTTCTGGTCGCCGGCGACGAACCAGCGCGATGACGAGTATAATGGCTCGCTCGACAACCGCCTGCGCTTCACCATGCGCGTCCTCGAGGCGATGCGCAAAGCGGTGGGCTCCGATTTCATCGTCGGCTGTCGGCTCGTCGCCGATGAGGATTGGGACAAGGGGCTTTCCAAGCAGGACGGCCTCGCCATCTGCCACAAGCTCAGGGAGTCCGGCCTTGTCGACTTCCTCAATATCATCCGCGGCCATATCGAGCATGACGCGCCCTTGGCCAAGGTGATCCCGGTCGCCGGCATGCAGGCGTCGCCACATCTCGATTTCGCCGGCGAGGTGCGCTCGGCGACTAGATTCCCGGTCTTCCATGCCGCCCGCATCAACGACGTCGCGACCGCCCGCCATGCCGTCGCCGAAGGTAAGCTCGACATGGTCGGCATGACGCGCGCCCATATCGCCGATCCGCATATCGCGCGCAAGATCGCCGAAGGCCGCGAGGGCGATATCCGGCCCTGCGTCGGCGCCACCTATTGTCTCGACCGCATCTATGAAGGCCACGAGGCGCTGTGCATCCACAATCCGGCGACCGGGCGCGAAGACCGGATGCCGCATGTCATCGCCAGGAGCCAGGGCCCGCGCCGCAAGATCGTCATCGTCGGTGCCGGCCCAGCTGGGCTCGAGGCGGCGCGCGTCTCGGCCGAACGCGGCCACGAGGTGATCCTGTTCGAGGCTTCCGGCAATCCCGGCGGTCAGATCAGGCTTGCCGCCCAGGCCAAGCGCCGGCGCGAATTGATCGGCATCGCCGACTGGCGGGCCGAGCAATGCGAGCGCCTCGGCGTCACGCTCAAGTTGAACCATCTCGTCGAAGCTTCCGATCTGCGCGCGCTCGGAGCCGATGTGGTGATCGTGGCGACCGGCGGCCTGCCGCAGAACACCTCCATTGAGGAAGGAGCGGACCTTGCTGTCTCGAGCTGGGACATATTGTCGGGCGACGTGAAACCGGCAGAGGACGTGCTGCTCTTCGACGACAACGGTGCTCATCCCGGCATGGCCGCCGCCGAGTTCATCGCGGAATCGGGCTCGGCGCTCGAGATCTTAAGCCCGGAGCGCTTCTTCGCGCCCGAGATGGGCGGCCTCAATCTCGTTCCATATATGAAGTCGTTCACTGCGAAGCAGGTTCGCATCACCACCATGACGCGGCTGCGTTCCTTGAAGCGCCAGGGCAATAAGATCGCCGCTGTGCTGTGGAGCCCCTATACGGAAGCCGATTGCGCCAGCCGCCTCGTCGATCAGGTGGTGGTGGAGAATGCCACGTCTCCGCTGGCCGATCTCTACTTTGACCTGAAGGAGGATTCGGTCAATCGCGGCGAGATGGACTACGAAGCGCTCGTATCAGGCGGCCCACAGACAAAGCGCGCCAATCCCGACGGCCGCTTTCAGCTCTTCCGAATTGGTGACGCGGTGGCGTCGCGCAACATCCATGCGGCAATCTACGATGCGTTGCGTCTCTGCGTTATCCTCTGAAATGCGGCGGCATCATTAACCAATCTCTAAGCTGCGCGTTGCGACTCGGTGTGCGCCATGAAGAATTGGTTAAGGATAAATCCACGCTGAAAAATCAGGTCGGGAGATGGAAACAATTTGAGCAATTCCATTAAGCCCTGGATCAGACCCCATCTCTAGGTTGCCCAGTCACTCGATGTTAGGTTTTATCCAAAGGGACGGCTTCGAAATGTCACGCAGGATATTGAGTAGCATTGTCACCACGGCTCAGGCCGCCACGGTATTTGCCTTTATGGGCGCCGCCGCGCCGGCACAGGCCGAAACACTGTCGACCTACTACAAAGTGTTGATCGCCGTGCGCAAATGCGAGCTTTCCGTTGAGGAAACGCAGCTGGCGCGCCTCCAGGACATGATCGAAGTTCGGGTCACCGACACCGACACGTCCACCGACACGATCAACAGCATCTTCGACGAGATCGCCCGGGATATCGGCACCGACACGCCGGCCTTCTGTGCCGCTTACAGCGACACGGCCATGGCCATCCTTCAATCCCTGTGAACCATGGATCGCACGAACATGCATAAGGCAAGCTTCAGCACATGGCTTAAGACAGGCGCTGCCCTGCGCCGGTTCCGCGCCGGCGACAAAGGCAGCGTTGCGCCCATCGTCGCCTTGTCGGCCATTCCGCTCGTCTTCATCGCCGGCATCGCTATCGACAGCAGCAGGCAGTCCACTGCACAGGTCGAGGTGCAGGCGGCCACCGATGCCGCGGCTCTCGCGGGAGCGGCCGCCTATGCGACCGGCAACAACAATTACGCGGCGGTTGCCAATGCCTATTTCGACAAGAGCATGACGCAGACACCATACCTCGCTCATCTGAATCTGGCCACGGACGTGTCGGTCGACACCGCCAACAACACCCTGACCATGACGGTGAGCGGGAACATGCCGACGACGCTGACGCGCATCGCCGGATACGAGGAGATGCCGATCGGCACCCTCAGCAACGCTCCCGTCGGCGGTGGCGGTGGTGGTGGCGATGGCGGTGCTTCAGCTCAGACCATGGCTGCCAGTACGCCCGGAGACGCCGTCATTTCCAGCACGGTATCGCTGCCGGTTTTCTCCGATCACCATAAGGGCCAGATTGTCCTTGTTATGGATTATTCGAGCTCGATGGACGAGTATATCGGCGGCAAGCGCAAATATGTGACGATGCGCGACGAGGCGGCCAAGCTGGTCGACAACCTGTCGCAGAACCAGACCAACAAGGACGTCGAGTTCGGCCTCGTTCCTTTCTCGCACGCCGTGCGCGTCACCATGCCGAACAACTTCTATTACGGCAAGACCGGCACGACGGCGTCGACCTATTGCATCGACGATCGCAACTATCCCTATAATCTGAGCGCTGACACGCCGAACACCAGTACGAAGGAGAATTCCACCAAGTTCTTCACCACCAGCTGCAGCTATTTCTCCTCGAAGAACCTGAATGTCCGGCCCCTGTCGCTCAACCATGCGGGAACTGTCGCTCAGATCAAGTCGATGACCCCTTACGGGAACACGCATATCGCGCTCGGCATGGAAACCGCCTGGCATCTGCTGACGCCGAATGCTCCCTATGCCGCCCCCCAGAACGCCGAAGAGACCCTGAAGGCGGTGGTGCTCTTGACCGACGGTCAGCAGACGAGCCCCGGCAACGGCCCCAACAATGTTCTTTCCGTCGCCCAGGCGGAGACTAATCTCGAGGAACAGTGCAGGCGGATGAAGGCAGCCGGCATCCGGGTCGTCACCGTTTCCTTCGACCTGTCGGATCAGCAGACCGAGAATCGCCTGAAGGGCTGCGCGTCCGAGAATATGGACAAGGAAGTTGCGGAGGGCCAACCGCGTGAAAAATACTACTTTGATGTCGACACGAACGAGCAACTGGCCACCGCCTTCGGCATCATCCGGGACAGCCTGGCCCGCAATATGTTCCTTTCCAAATAAACCCGCCGTCATGGCTTGAATCGGGTGGCCTGACTGGGGAACTCCGGTTAGGCCACTCCCATGATCAATCGCACGATGGGCCCCGCCGAATGGGCCATGCTCATCCTCCTCAGCATCGTCTGGGGAGGATCGTTCTTTTTCTATGCCGTGGCGCTCGAGGATCTGCCGGTCTTCACAATTGTCTTCCTTAGGGTGAGTCTCGGCAGCCTGGGTCTCTGGCTGTGTGCCTGGGCCATGGGCCTCCTGTCGCGCCAGCACGCCGGATTGTGGCGTTCCTTCCTTATCATGGGATTGATCAACAACGCCATTCCCTTCAGTCTCATCGTCTGGGGGCAGCATGAGGTCGCTTCGGGCCTCGCCGCAATTCTGAACGCTACAACGCCGTTCTTCACCGTCCTCACCGCCAACCGGCTCACCACTGATGAGAAACTGTCCTGGAACCGCCTGCTCGGCGCGCTGATCGGGCTTTCCGGCGTCGGCGCCATGATGGGGACGGATATTCTGGCGGCGCAAGGAGGCTCCCTCCTCTCGCAGCTCGCCATCGTCGGCGCCGCCGTCTCCTATGGCTTCGCGAGCGTCTACGGCCGCCGGTTCGCGCAGACCCCGCCCCTCATCACCGCGGCCGGCCAAACCGCCGGCTCGTCCCTGATTCTCCTGCCGTTGATGCTGGTCATCGATGCGCCCTGGCGGCTCGGATTTCCGCCGCTGCAGGCCTGGCTCGCGATTGCCGGCTTGGCGATTTTGTGCACGTCTCTCGCCTATATTCTCTATTTCACCATCCTGAAGCGCGCCGGCGCCACCAATATAGTGCTGGTTACTTTCCTCGTTCCGGCGAGCGCCATCCTGCTCGGCATCATGTTTCTGGGCGAAAGCCTGGATCTGCATCATGTGATCGGCATGATCACCATCGCCTTTGGCCTCGCCTTGATCGACGGACGCCTTCTCGCCATGCTCCGCCCCCGTCGCGCCTGACGGATTTCCGGTTTATCATGTCCTGGAGCATCGGACCGAAAGGTGTGAAGCGGCTTTCGGATAATCCGATGCGCAAGACAAGGAGATAGAGCGCCAAGGCGATTCCATCAGAACGCCCGGCGCTCTGGAATCCGGTCGCAGCTTCGTCACAATGTTGTCGTTGCTGAAGGGACAGGAGGTGACTATGGCGAGCCATCCGGATGTTCAAGCTTTCTTCGACGAGGCCACCAATACGGTGAGCTATGTCGTGAGCGATCCCGCTACCCGCATATGCGCGATCATCGATTCGGTGCTCGATTATGATCTCTCGGCGGGCCGCACTTCCTTCGAATCCGCCGACAAGGTCATCGATCATGTGCGCCAGCATGGCCTCACTCTCGACTGGATCCTCGAGACCCATGTCCATGCGGATCACCTCTCCGCCGCCCCCTATATCCAGGAAAGGCTCGGCGGCCGGCTCGGTATCGGCGAGAAGATCAGGATCGTCCAGGACACCTTCGGCAAGATCTTCAATGCCGGCACCGAGTTCCAGCGCGACGGCAGCCAGTTCGACCATCTTTTCCAGAGCGGCGACCGTTTCCGGATCGGATCGATCGAAGCCTATGCGATGCACACGCCCGGCCACACGCCGGCCTGCATGACCTACGTGATCGGCGACGCCGCCTTCATCGGCGATACGCTGTTCATGCCGGACTTCGGCACGGCGCGCGCCGACTTCCCGGGCGGCGATGCGCGCGAGCTCTACCGATCTATTCAGAAAGTGCTGTCGCTCCCGCCGGAGACGCGTTTGTTCCTTTGCCATGACTACAAGGCGCCAGGGCGGGATTTCTTCGCCTGGGAAACCACCGTCGCCGCCGAGCGCGCCGGCAATGTCCATATCCGCGACGGCGTGAGCGAGGATGAATTCGTCGCCATGCGCACCGCGCGCGACAAGAAGCTGGGCGCGCCTCGCCTCATCATTCCCTCGATCCAGGTGAATATGAATGCCGGCCACTTCCCCGCCCCCCGATCCGGACGGCAATGTCTACCTGAAAGTACCGCTGAATCGCATCTAGGAGGATCTCATGGCCGATCAACTGGGCGGCATCCATCATCTGACCGCCATCACCGCCGATGCCTCCGGCAATCTGCACTTTTACACCAAGGTCCTGGGACTGCGTCTGGTGAAGAAGACGGTCAACCAGGACGATACCAGCGCCTATCATCTCTTCTATGCCGATGGCAAAGCCAGTCCCGGCAGCGACGTCACCTTTTTTGACTGGCCGGTCGGACGGGAAAGGCGGGGAACACACAGCATCGCGCGTACCGCGTTGCGGGTCGGAAGCGAGGCGAGCCTCTCCTGGTGGCGTGATCACTTGCGCGCCGCCGGCGTCAAGCCCGGCGAGGTCGCCGAGATGACCGGCCACACTTCATTCGATTTCGAGGACCCGGAGGGTCAGCGCCTGCGCCTCGTCAATGACGAGGGATCGGGCGACAGCAATCCCTGGACCGGCAGTTCCATTCCGCAGGAGCATCAGATCCGCGGCCTCGGGCCAATCACCTTGTCGGTGCCGGATCTCAAGCCGACCGCAGCTATCCTCACTCAGGTCCTCAATATGAAGGAACTGCGCAGCCATCCATCGGGCAAGGGCGACAGCGCGACCTATGTCTTCGCCATGGGTCCCGGCGGTCCTGCCGCCGAGCTCCATGTCGCGGTCGAACCGCATCTGCCGGCCGCCGGACAGGGTGCCGGCGGCGTTCATCACGTCGCCTTCCGCACGCCTACCGTCGAGATGCTGCATCGATGGACGGAGCGGCTGGCGAGTTTCAAGCTGCCGTCAAGCGGCGAGGTCGAACGCTATTATTTCCGCTCGCTCTATTTCCGCGAGCCCAATGGCATTCTGTTCGAGATCGCCACCGATGGTCCTGGCTTCGCCGTCGACGAGCCCCTGGAAAGTCTGGGTGAGCGCCTGTCGCTGCCGCCTTTCCTTGAAGCGCGCCGCGCTTCGATCGAGTCCCGATTGAAGCCACTGCAATGACCATCAATCGATCCGAAGCGGCCCCTCTCATAAGAGCGCACCGCCTGCATGTCGCTGGCACTCCCCTTGCGGATGCCGTCAAGGTCGTCCTTCTCATTCATGGCCGCCATGCCAATGGACCGGCCATCCTGCCGCTTGCCGAGCGTCTTGCCATGGACGGAGTGTGTTTCCTCGCTCCCGACGCCGATACTGGTAGCTGGTATCCGGGCGCGTTCCTGGCCCCCCCTTATCACCAACGAGCCCTATCTCACGCGCTCACTCGATCGCCTGGGCTCCATCTACCGATCGGTCGGGAAACTGGGCTTCGGCCCGGAGAAGATCGTGCTCGCCGGCTTTTCGCAGGGCGCCTGCCTCAGCCTCGAATATGCGGCGCGCCATCCACGGTACTATGGCGGCATTCTCGGCTTCAGCGGCGGACTCATCGGTCCCGATCCGATGCTGCGCGACGATCGCGGCTCCTTCGAAGGAACCCGCGTCTTCCTTGGCTGCAGCGAGAAGGATCCCTTCATACCCGCCAAGCGCGTCCTCGATACAGCCGAACACCTGGACAAATACGGCGCCGCGGTGACCACACGGCTTTACCCTGGAAGCGATCACATCATAAATGAGGACCAGATCACCAACGCTCGCGCCATTCTCACGTTGGATGCTGTGGCGTGATACCTCCTTCACGATTTTTTTGAGGAAGCAGACATGGATATCGGAATAATCGGTCTTGGACGGATGGGCGGCAATATCGCGCGCCGCCTGATGAAGGGCGGACACAAATGCGTGGTGCTCGACCGCAACCCCGATGCCGTCAAGGATGTCGCGGCGGCCGGCGCCGTGACGGCCAGGGATTCGGCCGACATGTTGTCAAAGCTCTCCAGCCCGCGAGCCGTGTGGCTCATGCTGCCGGCGGGTGAGATCACCGAGAAGATGCTGACCGAGGTCGCCGCCGAGATGCAGAAAGGCGATATCCTCATCGATGGCGGCAACAGCTTCTACAAGGACGATATCCGGCGGGCGAAGACGCTGGGCCAGAACGGCATCAATTATGTCGATGTCGGCACCTCGGGTGGTGTCTGGGGTCTCGAGCGTGGCTATTGCCTGATGATCGGCGGTGACGCGAAGGTCGTCACCCATCTCGACCCGATTTTCGCCTGCCTGGCGCCGGGGATCGGCACGATCGAGCGCACGCCTGGGCGCGAGGGCCGCGATCCGCGCGCCGAGCATGGCTATGTCCATTGCGGTCCTGCCGGCTCCGGCCATTTCGCCAAGATGATCCACAACGGCATCGAATACGGGCTCATGCAGGCCTATGCCGAGGGTTTCGACATCCTGCGCAACAAATCGAGCGACGCGCTGCCGCCCGACCAGCGCTTCACACTCGATCTGGCCGACCTCGCCGAGGTCTGGCGGCGCGGCAGCGTGATCTCGTCCTGGCTGCTCGACCTGTCCGCCATCGCTCTCGCCAAGGACAGCGATCTCAAAAGCTTCACCGGCTCGGTCGCCGATTCAGGCGAAGGCCGCTGGACAGTCGAGGCGGCGATTGAGGAAGCTGTGCCCGCCGATGTACTCTCGACCGCGCTCTATGCGCGCTTCCGCTCGCGCCGCGACCACACCTTTGCGGAGAAGCTCCTCTCCGCCATGCGCTACGAATTCGGCGGCCATGTCGAGCAGAAGAAGTAGACGCATCGGCCCGAAAGGTTGCAGACCTTTCGGACAAGCCGATGCGCGAACAAGAGCATCGGCCCGAAAGCTTGTGGCCGGGCTTGACCCGGCCATCCAGTAGTTTTCGGACCAGCCGATGCGCAAATAAAGATGTCGCCCGAGGGTAGTTACATCCTGCCGAATTTCTTCATGATGTCGATCAACCGGTCATGCGGCAACGCGACGGACGTGTTGCCGTCGCGCCCGACCATCGTCTGATTGGCGATCATGCTGTCGATGATGGCCTCTTCGGTCGCCTCGATCGTCGCCTCGAAGAGCGGATCGATATCGCCGGTCGCGACCGCTTCCATGCGACGCAGCTGGCCGCTCGGTGCGGCGAAGGCCTCTTCATTCGCGGTCGAGAAAGCGAGGAAGATATCGCCCGAACTGTTATGGCCGATGCCGCCGGTGCGGGCCAGACCGATCGGCATGCGCCGCGCCAGTCTCTTGAGCTGATGCGCCTCGAGCGGCGCATCGGTCGCGATGATCACGATGATGGAGCCGGCCGGCTTGCCGCGCAATTCTCGGCCCGACAGATGTTGGCCGACCGGCACGCCGAGGATTGTGCATTCGCGACGCGTCCCGAAATTCGACTGCACCAGCGCGCCGACCGTGTAGGAGCGGCCCGCCACCTTCACCACCCGCGACGCCGTGCCGTTGCCGCCCTTGAAGTCGTAGCAGATCATGCCGGTGCCGCCGCCGACGCTGCCCTGCTCGACGGGGCCGCCCCTTGCGCTGTCCAGCGCTTGAATCACATGCTCAGCCTTCACATGGAAGCCATTGATATCATTGAGGTCGCCATCAAAGGTCTCGGCCGCGACAGGCAGTCCCCAATCCTGCACATAGCCGGCTTTGCGGAACAGCCATTGGCTGGTCGCGTCACGCGCGATGCCGCAGGAATTCGTGTTGGTGATGGTGATCGGCGTCTGCAATTCGCCCGACTCCTCGATCCAGATCGTGCCGGTCATCTCGCCATTGCCGTTGAGCGAATAGGAGGCGGCGGCGCATGGGATCTGCACGCCGTGATGGCCGCGCGGCAGGATCGCGGTGACGCCGGTGCGCACCGGCCCCTGGCCGACCACGAGCTTGCCCTCCCCGGTGATGAGCGTCGTCACGCCCACCTCGACACCCGCCACGTCGGTGATGGCGTTGTTCTCGCCGGGCTCCCCCGGAAAGGGAAGCTTGAGGGCGCGGGCACGGGTTTTGCCGGAAGGGGTCGCATGATGGGACGTCATCGGGCTCCTCGATTCTTCTTTGCACGGCGCGAGGCTTCGCACACAGTGGCGGATATGAGCAAGTCCTAGAGCATGATCCGGAAAAGTGCGAAGCGGTTTTCCGGTAAGATCATGCGCAAACAAGAAGATAAAGCGTGATGGCGACTCATCCTAAAGCCATCACGCTTTAGCGCGGGATGCGGAAAAGTGGGCACCGGTTTTTCGCGAGAATCCGGCGCTAATATGTAAGAATCGATCACGTTAATGAGTTTGGATTGACTCAATGCAAACTCATCATGATCTGGGAGCAGAATGGCAACACCCCTCGATCCGAGCGCATATAAGGAAGCCCTGATTTTCCTCGGCACCGCGGGCGTCGTCATCCCGATCTTCCGCAAGCTCGGCATGAGCTCGATCCTCGGCTTCCTGATCGTCGGCACCCTGATCGGCCCCCATATGCTGGGCGAGCTCGCTCATACCTATCCCTGGCTCGCCAATTTCGTCTTCACCGAATCGGAGCAATTCGCCCAGCTGGCAGAGCTCGGTGTGGTCTTCCTCCTGTTCCTCATCGGCATCGAGCTGTCCTTCGAGCGCCTCCTCACCATGCGCCGGCTGGTTTTCGGCCTTGGCGGCCTGCAAATGCTGGTGACCACGATCGTGCTCACCTTCATCGGCCTGTGGCTCGGCCTCGAGCCCGCCGGGGCTCTGATCGTGGGCTCGGTTCTGTCGCTCTCCTCCACCGCCATGGTCATGCAGCTCCTCTCCGACGAAAAGAGGTTCGCCACCCATACCGGGCGGGCCAGCTTCTCCGTCCTGCTCTTCCAGGACCTGGCTGTTATTCCGATTCTTCTGCTCGTCAATGTGCTGGGCGCCGACCAGACCAGCTTTACTTTCGCCGACATCCTCACCGCCATTGCCCAGGCGCTGATCGCCATCACCATCATCATCGTGATCGGGCGCTTCCTGATGCGTCCGCTGCTGCGGCTGGTGGCAGCTACCCACAGCGGTGATCTGTTCATGGCGACGACATTGCTGATCGCGGTGGGAGCGGGCTATGCGGCGAGCCTCGCCGGCCTCTCGATGGCGCTCGGCGCCTTCCTGGCCGGCCTCCTCCTCGCCGAGACCGAATTCCGCCGCGAGATCGAGGCGATCATCGAGCCTTTCAAGGGTCTCCTCCTCGGCGTCTTCTTTCTGCTGGTCGGCATGAATATCGACCTCACCCAGATCTACGGCTATCCTCTCGTCTTCATTCTGTCGGCGGTGGCGCTTATCGTCATAAAGGCCGTCATTGTCTGGATCATCGCCGGCCTGTTCTCGATCGAGCGTCACGCGCGCCTTGAGACCGCCTTGCTCATGGGACCCGGGGGTGAGTTCGCGTTCGTCGTCATGGCGGTCGCGCTGGCGGGCGGCGTCGTCACCCAGATCGTCAGCGACGCGCTGCTTATCATCGTGTCGCTTTCAATGGCATCGATCCCCCTCCTCAATTACCTGAGCCGTCCTCTGGCGAAGAGGATACTGGAGGCAGCCCCGAAGATACCCATGGAGGCGCCGCCCGAAGGCACCGAGGCGCGCGTCATCATTGCCGGATTCGGCCGCGTCGGCCGCCTCATCGGCGCGATGCTCGAGGAGCACAAGATTCCTTATATCGCCGTCGACAGCGATCCAGCCGTCGTGGCGGGCGAGCGCAAGCTGGGCAAGCCCATTTATTACGGCGACGCGGCGCGCCCGGAATTCCTGAGACGCTGCAACATCGCGGATATCCAGGTCATCGCGGTCACCATGGATCAGCCGAAAAAGGTGGAGGACGTCACCATCGCCGCCCGTGCCGAGCGCGCCGACGTCAAGATCATCGCCCGCGCCCGCGACGACCGCCATGCGGTAAAGCTCTATGGCTATGGCGTGACGGAGGCGGTCCCTGAGACCATCGAGGCCTCACTGCAGCTGGGTGAATCCGTGCTGGTCGAAGCCGGCGTCGCCATGGGCCTCGCCATCGCCTCGGTGCATGAGCAGCGCGATGTCTTCCGCAAGATGCTCGGCCGTCCAAACCGCAAGGAAGAATTGGCCCTGCTGCGCCGCCGCAAGACCCGCGGTATCAGCCGCGCGAGCGAGGAGACGTGGCGCGCAGCCGCTCCCGAAGAGCCTCAAGGCGTCCCTCAGGATAAGTGAGCTTTCCGGCGGGGCCGGCTACGCCACGCCCAGCTTCTTCTGCAGGCTCGAGCTCGAGGTCGTGTACTGGAACAGCAGGCGCTCGCCCGGATGGATATGGTGGAACGCTTCCTGCGCCATCAGCGCCGCCTCGTGGAAGCCCGACAGGATCAGCTTGAGCTTGCCCGGATAGCTATTGATGTCGCCGATGGCGAAGATGCCGGGCGTCGAGGTCTCGAACTTCGCCGTGTCGACGGGGATCAGGTTTTCATGAAGATTGATTCCCCAGTCGGCGACAGGGCCCAGCTTCATGGTGAGGCCGAAGAACGGCAGCATCGCATTGGTGACGATGTCGAAATTGCCATCCGCGCCTTTCACCTGCGCCGAGGCGAGCACGCCATTTTCGCCGGTGAGTCCGGTCACCTGGCCAAGTTTGAACTGCATTTTGCCGGCCGCCACCAGCTCGCGCATCTTCTTCACGCTGTCGGGCGCGGCGCGGAAATCGTCGCGCCGGTGCAGCAACGTCAGGCTATTGGCGATGGGCTGCAGGTTGAGCGTCCAGTCGAGTGCGGAATCGCCGCCGCCGACGATGAGGATGTCGCGCCCGCGCAAGGCTTCCATCTTCTTGACGGAATAGAACACCGACTGGCCCTCATAGGCGTCGATGCCGGGAATCGGCGGCTTTTTCGGCTGGAACGAGCCGCCGCCTGCCGCGATCACTACCACCTTGGCGTGAAAAATAATGCCACCATCGGTCTTGAGCTCGAACCTGCCGTCATCGAGCTTCGTGAGCTCGGTGACCATCTGGTTGAAGTGATATTCCGGCTTGAAGGGCTTGGCCTGCTCAAGCAGCCGATGCGTCAGCTCCGATCCGGTGACGATCGGCAGCGCCGGAATGTCATAGATCGGCTTCTCCGGATAGAGCTCGGCGCACTGGCCGCCCGGCCGGTCGAGGATGTCCACCACATGGCATTTTATATCGAGGAGTCCGAGCTCGAATATCGCGAACAGACCGCAAGGGCCTCCCCCCACAATCACAGCATCGGTGGAAATCACCCCTTCGCTCATAACCAGACTCCAAATTTTATCTAGAATTGCTTCTCAGGCACCTTGACCCTGAGACCGTCCAGCGCATCCGACACCTTGATCTGACAGGACAGCCGGCTTTCATCGCGGACATCGAAGGCGAAATCGAGCATGTCCTCTTCCATCGGATTGCGCGGGCCCGTCTTTTCGAGCCAGTCCGGCTCGACATAGACATGGCACGTCGCGCAGGCGCAGGCACCGCCGCAATCGGCATCGATTCCCGGCACCATGTTCTTGACTGCCGTCTCCATGACGGTCATGCCGGTCTGCCCGTCGACGGTCTGTTCGGTGCCATTATGCTGGATGAAAGTGATCTTCGCCATTCGAGGCCTTTACGCGAATATCAGTGCGCGGCCTCTTTAAGGGATCGGGGCGTCGAACACAAGGAAGGGCCCCATGCGTCGCGCGTGATCAGGAAAAGTGGCAACCGGTTTTCCGTCCGATCACGCGCTAAATATAAGATTCCGATCACGTTTATCACTCAGGCCGATCGGCCTGAGTGATCGTGATCTATGAGGAGCTTTTCCACCTCTGCCGCGAAGACCGCCATGGCTTCGTCAAGCTCCGCGAGCACCTCACCCCTGCCCTGCGCCGCCTCGCCCGGGCCGAAGCTCTCGAGCTTTTCCGCCAGGGCGGCGATCTGCGGCGCCCCGATCGAGCGGGCTGCGCCTTTGAGGCTATGGGAGGCGAATTTCCAGTCCTGCGCCGAGGCCGTGGCGTCGAGCTGCGTCCGCATCGGCGCCAGCTGCCCCAGAAACAGGCCGATCAGCTCACGTTCCAGGGCCTCCTCGCCGCTCGTATACTGGCGCAGATGGTCCCGGTCGAAGATAGCCGGGTCGGGCGCCCCGGCTTCGGTGCCATCGCTCATCCGGGCTCGTCCAGTGGTTAACAATTTCTTACCCTCACCGTTAGGAGTATGGAGATTACTTTAGGCCACCCGGCAGTAAAGATGTCCACTTAAATTCGGATTTTCTATTTTGATTCAAAGCGAACCACAATTTTAACCAAAACTTTATTTAGCCGCTTTGACAAGGTTAAGATGGTTCAAGCGGGACTCCCGATGAGCTAATATGAGAGGTCTAGACGGGCCCGTCCGGAGAACCGGGCGATGTTCGTGATCCACTGCGCGCGGATGGGCATTCGGCGCGCGGATGGGACGGCCAACCGGGTGGGACTGGGGTCGGGCGGAAACGCAAGTTCCGTCGACATAACAGGGAAGTTGTGCGGGTACAGTTATGGTAAACAATCCGAATGATACGCGCCGTTCGCAGCGGCGTCAGCAAGGTCGCGAGCGTGGTGGTGACAATGGTCGGCGCGAGGCCGATCAGGGCGCCAGCCGTGAAGCACCGTTGCGCGGCCGCCCCGCCAATGAAAATGAGCCGGCTTCAGCGGCGATGATCGCCAGTCTCCGCCGCCGCCCCTCATGGGCCCCCTTCTACGTGGCCTTCGCGCTGTCGCTGCCCTGGATATTCCTGTGGTTCTGGAGCTTCAGCCCGGCGGTCTTCGAGAAGCCGAACCCCTTCTCGACGGCGAACATGCCCCAGTCGATGATCGCCATCGCCGCCGGGATTCTGCCCTTGGCGCTGGTCTGGACGACCTGCTGGCTGGTCCGGCGGGCCCAGCAGTTGCGACAGGTATCTGAAGTACTGGTTCATACGGCCATGCGCCTCGTCCGGCCGCAGGACATTGCCGCCGACGGGCTTGCTTCCATCGCCCAGGCCGTACGCTCGGAAGTCGACATCCTGGTCGGCGGCGTCGAGCATGCCGTGCAGCGTGCTTCCGAGCTCGAAGGCATCGTCCACAAGGAGATCGCCGCCATCGAGCGCGCTTTCGGCGGCAATGAGGAGCGTATCCGCACCCTCGTCGCCGGCCTCGAGAACCAGCGCGCCGCCCTTCAGCAGGCGGGCGTGGTCATCGGCACCGAGACCAATCCGGTTCTGGCGCGGCTTGAATCCAATACCCAGAATCTGGACACGATCATCTCCAACGCCCAATCCACCCTCTCCCATCTGGAACATGGGCTGAAATCGACGACGGTGGAACTTGCCCGCACCATCGATGAAGTCGCCTCGCGCGCTTCGGTCGCCGGATCGGAGATCTCGGGGCAAGCCGCCCATATGGAGCGTTCCTCCAGCATCTTCGTCACCGAGCTGCGTAAATTCTCCGAGCACCTGACCGAGCAGATCGGCATCCTCGCCAATGCGACGGGTTCGCTCAATGCCGAATCGAGCAATTTCGGCATGCGCATCCAGGGCATGGAGTCGAATGTCGTCGATCTTCTGCGCTCCAGCATCGGCGAACTCACCAGCATCAACACCCAGCTCTCGCACACGATCGACCAGGCGACCGCCACGTCGAGCGACCAGATCCGCACCGCCGGCACCCAGCTCACCGAACTGCTCCAGTCGGCCAGCGGCAACATCGTATATCACCTCAAGGCAACGTCGCAGGAAGTTGCCGACCAGATCGAGAAGTCCGGGGTCAACGTCTCGCAGCAGATCGAGTCGAGCCGCGCCGGCATGACCGATGGGTTGGAAGGCGTTATCAAGAACTATGTCGAGCAGATCGACCAGGCGCGCACCGGCCTCGCCACCTTCGTCGAACAGGCCGGCGACCAGGTCGCCGGCCGTGTCGAGGAATCGACCAGCCGCCTCTTCACCAAGCTCGATGAAACCGCCCGCGCCATCCATGACGGCCTCGAGGAGAACGGCAACACGCTGGTCGACCGCTTGACGCAGTCGACCGATGCCGCCTCCAGCGCCATAACCCAGTCGAGCGCCAAGCTCGTCAACCTGGTCGAGACCAGCCGCACCGGCATGACGGATGGCCTCGAAGGCATCATCAAGAATTATGTCGAGCAGGTGGAGAGCGCCCGCGCCAGCCTGGCTGCTTATGTCGAGCAGGCCGGCGGCGAGATCGCCGCTCGCGTCGACGATTCGACCGGCCGCCTGTTCAGCAAGCTCGATGACGCCACACGCGCCATTCATGTCGGCATCGAGGATAACAGCAACGTCATGGTGGAACGCCTCAACGCCTCCACCAATGCCGCCGCCCAATCCATCAGCGCGGCGAGCGCCAAGCTCGTCAGCCTAGTCGAGAGCAGCCGCGCCGGCATGACCGACGGCTTCGAGGGCATCATCAAGAACTATATCGATCAGGTCGAAAACGCCCGTACCGGACTGGCCGCCTATGTCGAGCAGGCCGGCAGCGAGATCGCCAACCGGGTCGACGACTCCACCGGCCGCCTCTTCGCCAAGCTCGATGACGCTTCGCGCGCCATCAATGTCGGCATCGAGGACAACAGCAACGTCATGGTCGAGCGCCTCAGCACCTCGACCAGCTCTGCCGCCGAGGCCATCAGCGCGGCGAGCGCCAAGCTCGTCAGCCTGGTCGAGACCAGTCGGACCGGCATGACCGACGGGCTCGAAAGCATCATCAAGAACTATATCGGTCAGGTCGAACGGGCCCGCATGGACCTCGCCTCCTATGTCGACGAGGCCGGCGGCGATATCGCCAACCGCGTGGACGATTCCACCGGCCGCCTCTTCACCAAGCTCGACGAGGCCGCCCGTGCCATCCACATGGGCATCGAAGACAGCGGCAACGCAATGGTCACACAGCTTACCTCCTCGACCAGCGCCGCCGCCGAAGCCATCGGCCTGTCCAGCGCCCAGTTGGTCAAGCTGGTCGAGAGCAGCCGCGCCGGCATGACCGACGGGCTCGAAAACATCATCAAGAACTACGTCGATCAGGTCGAACGCGCGCGCGCCGACCTCGCCGCCTATGTCGATGAGGCCGGCGGCGATATCGCCACCCGCGTGGATGATTCCACCGGCCGCCTCTTCACCAAGCTCGACGAGACCGCCCGCGCCATCCATGTCGGCATCGAGGACAACAGCAACGTCATGGTCGAGCGCCTCAACGCTTCGACCAGCGCCGCCGCCGAGGCCATCAGCGCGGCGAGCGCCAAGCTCGTCAACCTGGTCGAGACGAGCCGCACGGGCATGACCGACGGCCTCGAAAGCACCATCAAGAACTATATCGAGCAGGTGGAACGCGCGCGCACCGACCTCGCCTCCTATGTCGACGAGGCCGGCGGCGAGATCGCCAACCGGGTAGACGATTCCACCGGCCGCCTCTTCACCAAGCTCGACGAGGCCGCGCGCGCCATCCATGTCGGCATCGAGGAAAACGGCTCCACCATGGTGGAGCGCCTCAATGCTTCGACCAGCGCCGCCGCCGAAGCCATCAGCCTGTCCAGCGCCCAGTTGGTCAGGCTGGTCGAGACCAGCCGCGCCGGCATGACCGACGGGCTCGAAAGCGTCATCAAGAACTATGTCGACCAGGTTGAGCGCGCCCGCACCGGCCTCACCGCCTATGTCGACGAGGCTGGCAGCGAGATCGCCACTCGGGTGGACGATTCGACCGGTCGCCTGTTCACCAAGCTCGACGAGGCCGCCCGCGCCATCCAGGTCGGCATCGAGGACAACAGCAACACCCTGGCGGAACGCCTCGCCGCGTCCACCGCGCATGCTGCCTCGACCATCGCCACGTCCAGCTCCAAGCTGATCGGTGCGATCGAGACGGGCCGCACCGGACTGGCCGAGGGCCTCGAAACCGCTCTCAAGAACTATGTCGATCACGTCGACCGCACGAGGAACGGCCTGGCGGCCTATGTCGACGATGCCGGCATGCACATCACCGGCCGGCTCGACGAAACGACGGGTCGCCTCTTCGCCAAGCTCGACGAGACCGCGCAGGCGATCCATGTCGGCATCGAGGAGAACAGCAACGCCATGGTCGAGCGCCTCAGCGCTTCGACCAATCTCGCCGCATCGACGATCGCAACGGCCGGCAACCAGCTGATCGGCCGCGTCGACGAGACATCGGGCCGCGTCGTCGGCCATCTCAACATGTCGAGCTCGCAGCTCGTCTCCAGCATGGATCAGGCGGCGGCCGGAATCCTCGACCAGCTCAATATGGCGGGCACTGAGATCACCGCCAAGGTCGAGGACACCACCACCCGCTTCTTCAATGTGCTGGGCGACCAGACCAGCCTCGTCACTTCGAAGCTCGACGAATCCGCCACCCGGCTCGCCGGCGTCATCGGCGACTCGTCACAGGCGATGGAGAATCGCATCGAGGAGGCGGCCGAGCGGCTCTTCGGCCATATGGGCGCCACCGCGACGGTCATCACCGGCAAGATCGACGAGACCACCAACGGCGTCTATGCGCGTTTGCGCGATACCGCCACCAGCATCACCTCCGATCTCCAGTCCACCGGCTCGGCGGTCACCGAGCTCGTGGCCTCGACCGGCCAGGCGATCACGTCGCACATCCGCGAGACCTCCGAGATCGTCACCCGGCAGATGCAGGATTCAGGGATAGCCGTTTCGCAGAACATCGAGGGCGTGGGCGGCATCGTCACCGAGAAGCTCATCGGCGTCTCCGGCGACTTCGTGGAAAACGTCGCGCGCGCCCGCGACGACGTCTTCAACCTTCTCGAGAACGCTTCCACGCAGATGACCGGCAGGCTCGAACAGACCACTCAGTCCCTGTTCGGCCGGCTGGAGCGCTCCTCAGGCGACCTCACCTCGCAGCTCGAGCGCACGACCCAGCAGCTCTTCGGCCGTCTCGAGAATACCTCGGGCCAGCTCACCGCCCAGCTCGAAGAGACGACGAGCCGCATCACCGATCACATCAGCGGTACGGCTACCCTCGTAACCTCGAGCGTCGGCCGTGTGGCCGGCGATCTCGCCAAGGACCTGCGCGACACCTCGACGCTGCTCACCTCGCAGCTCGACGAAACCTCGGGCCGCCTGACGACGCAGCTCGAAAGCACCGCGGCGCAATTGTTCTCGCAATTGAACCGCACCTCGGACGAGTTGGGATCACAGCTCTCGGACACCTCCGAGCGCCTGACGACGCAGCTCGAAAGCACCTCCTCGCAGCTCTTCTCGCAGCTCGACAACGCTTCCGGGCGCATTGGCAGCCAGTTGAGTTCAACCTCGACGGTGATGACCAGGCAGCTCGAGGACACCGCGTCCCGCATCTTCGAGCAGCTCGACACGACGCGCTCGTCGATGACCGAGCGCCTGGAGGTGACGGCATCCGATGTGGCTGGCCGTCTCGACCGCGCCGGCAACACGATGTTCTCGCGCATCGACAACACCGTGCGCGATCTGGGCGAGCGCTTCGACGTGGCCACCGATCTTCTCGACAAGATCACCACCGACGTGTCGGGCCGCATGGAGGGCGCCAGCCTCTCCTTCGCCCAGACGCTCGACAGCGCCAGCACCAGCATCATCACCAATCTCGGCAAGGCGTCTGACGCCTTCTCGGAAAGCCTCGGCCAGACGACGATGCAGATGTCCGGCCAGTTCGAACAGCAGACCGGCCTTCTCGTCGATCACATTGACCGGGCCGCCCGCGACTTCGAACGCAGCTCCGGAGGCTCGACCAAGAAGCTCGAGGAGGCCGGCGGCAAGTTCTCCAAGCACCTGGAGACGGCGAACGCCTTCCTCGCCAACCAGCTCGCCACCACGGCGACCGCCATCGACGAACGCCTCGAAGGCATCAGCATGCAGCTTACCGGCAAGCTCGAAACAGCCGGCAGCCGCATCTCCGAGCGCCTCGAGGACGTCTCGGGCGTGGTGCAGCAATCGGTCGACAAGTTCAATATCGACATGGAGCGCATGCTCAGCAGCCGCGAAAACTCGCTGGGCAGCCTCATCGATACGCTGAGCAAGCGCGCTCAGGATGTCGACGCGATGATGCGGAACTATATGGGCCTCATCGAGCAGTCCTTGGGAGCCGCCGAGCGCCGCTCCGCTGAGGTCGGCAAGCTCATCTCCGAGAACACGACGGTGGTCGCCGGCAATCTGGAGAAGGAGATCCGCAAGCTCGAGGCCTCCTCCGACATGCAGGTCGCCAATGCCGCCCGCGTCATGCGCGAGCAGCATGAGCGCGCCATCGGCTCCATGAACCAGATGATGGCCGAGACCGCTTCCGGCTTCCAGCACACCGCGCAGGAAATGCGCGTCACTGCACAGCAGGTGGTCAAGGATATCGAATATGCCCGCAACGAGCTGAAGCGCGCCATCTTCGATCTGCCCGACGAGACGCGCGCCAATGCCGACGCCATGCGGCAGGTGGTGGCCGACCAGATCCAGGCCCTCAATGCCCTCGCCGATGTGGTGAAGCGGCAGTCGAGCGCGCTCGATCTCTCGGGGCCGGGAATCTACAAGCCGTCCGGCAGGGGGTCTGGCGCGGGAAAATAGAAGGCGCCAAGTCCGACGCTCCCCCGCGGACTCCTGGCGCCCAGAAGAAAGAGATAGCGCGGAGCACAGACCAGCCCCAGGCCCCCCTGCGGGGCCGGGTCGAGGACGAACCCCGTCCGGCCAATGGCACCGAGCGTAAAGCCAAGGCGCCACCGCTCTCGCGCGCGGTGACCCGCGAGGCCGAGACTCTGGTGCGCAAGCTCCACGCGGCCTCCAGAGATATCGCCGAGGCGGTCGAGGGCAACCTGCCGCGCGACCTTGAGAAGCGCTATGCCTCGGGTGAAGACGACATCTTCACCCAGAATTTGCTGGCCGATCGCGGCGGGCGCCTCTCCAAACTTGTCGAGAAGGGCTACAAGAGCGAAAAGCTGGTGCGCGGCCGGGTCGATGCTTATGTGCGGTTGTTCGAGCGCCTGCTCGATGCCCTGGCGGAAACGCCGCAGGGCGACCAGTTGGTCGACGCCTGTCTTGCATCGGAATCGGGAAAGCTCTACCTGCTGCTGGCACAAGCCTCAGGGCGCATCAGCCCGCAATAACAGGTAGCGAATATGGATATTGCCAAGCCCTATCTCCTGTTCCTGGGAGATGTGAAGGACCAGCTTGCGGCCAAGACCGCGCAAGGCGTTGTCGACTGGCGCCCCGATTGGTGCGTCGGTCAGATGCGCCTCGACGGCTGCAAGGCCGATTGCGGCCTCGCCGACATGACGATCGCCGAAGCCGCGGCAAAGGGCGCCAGGACGATGGTCGTCGGCGTCGCCAATGCCGGCGGTGTGCTGCCCGAACACTGGGTGAGCCGTATCGTCGAGGCGCTCGATCAGGGGCTCGATGTCGCGACCGGCCTCCACAAGCGCCTGGGTTCGATACCGGAAATCGCGGAGGCCGCCCGGCGCAATGGCCGGAAGCTCCACGATGTCCGCTACACCGACATGACCTTCGCCACCGGCAAGGGCACCAAGCGGCCGGGCCTGCGCCTGCTCGCGGTCGGCACCGACTGCTCGGTCGGCAAGAAATACACCACCCTCGCCATCGACAAGGAAATGCGCGCCCGCGGCATGAAATCCGATTTCCGCGCCACCGGCCAGACCGGCGTGCTGATCTCCGGGCGCGGCGTCGCCATCGACGCCGTGATCGCCGACTTCATCGCTGGCGCCGCCGAATGGCTGAGCCCGGCCAACGACCCCGACCATTGGGATGTCGTCGAAGGCCAGGGCTCGCTGTTCCACCCCTCCTTCGCCGGCGTGACTTTGGGCCTTCTCCACGGCGCCCAGCCCGACGCCTTCGTCGTCTGCCACGAGCCGACCCGCACCAGGATGCGCGGCGTCGACCATCCCCTGCCCTCGATCGCCGATGTCATCGAGCGCACCCTTCTCGACGGTCGCCTGACCAATCCCAGAATCGCCTGCGCCGGCATCGCCATCAATACCGAGAATCTGTCCGAGGCGGACGCGCTGACCCTCCTCGAGCGCACGGCCAAGGAGCATGGGCTTCCCTGCGTCGACCCGATCCGCACCGGCACCGGCCCGATCGTCGATCTCCTCCAGAAGCGCTACCACGCCTGATGGCCCGCCAGGTCAAGATCGCTCATGAGAGCTGGCCGATCGCCGGCTCCTTCACCATCTCGCGCGGTTCGAAGACCGCCGCTGATGTCGTCACCGTCGCCATCAGCGAAGACGGCATCACCGGGCACGGCGAATGCGTTCCCTATCCGCGCTACGAGGAGACCGTCCCGCAGGTGCTGGCCGCCCTCGAAGCGGCGCGCGCCGCCATCGAAGGCGGTCTCGAGCGCCGGGATATCGCCCGTCACGTCGCGCCTAAGGCGGCGCGCAATGCGCTCGACTGCGCCTTGTGGGATCTGGAAGCCAAACGCGCCGGCACGCCCGTCTGGCGGCTCGCCGGGATTTCCGAGCCTCTGCCCGTCATCACCGCCTATACGCTGAGCCTCGACACGCCGGAGGCGATGGCGAGAGCGGCGGCCAATGCCGCCGACCGCCCTCTTCTCAAGCTCAAGCTTGGCCGCGAGGGCGATGAGGAGCGTATCGACGCCATCCGCCAGGCCGCGCCCAAGGCGCGCCTGATCGTTGACGCCAATGAAGGCTGGAACGAAGCGGTGCTGCCGCGTTTGCTGGAGGCCTGCGCCAGGGCCGGCATCGAGCTCGTCGAGCAGCCCTTGCCCGCCGCGGCCGACGACGCGTTGCGCGGCATCGACCGCAAGGTGGTGATCTGCGCCGATGAATCCGCCCATGACGCCGCCGGCGTCCACAAGCTGATTGGCAAGTATGACGCCCTCAATATCAAGCTCGACAAGACCGGCGGCCTGACCGGTGCTCTCGAGCTGGCGCGCGCCGCCCGTGATAGCGATCTCAAGATCATGGTCGGCTGCATGCTGGCGACCTCGCTCGCCATGGCGCCGGCGATGCTGCTCGCGCAGTTCGCGGATTTCGTCGATCTGGATGGGCCGCTGTTGTTGAAGAGCGACCGTACGCCCGGCATCAATTTCGCGGGGAGCCTGATGAGCCCGCCGCCGCCGTCTCTGTGGGGGTGATGCGCAGAAGCGCGAAAGCCAGCGCCGAGGCCGCCACCGACATCGCCGCCATCGCCAGATAGGCACGGCCGGCAAAGGCCTCGAAGAGCGGCCCCGCCGCCACTGTCGCCAGCACCATGAAGAGGCCGCCCGAACAGGCGGCGTAAAGCCCTTGCGCCGAATTGCGTAAGTGCCCCGGCATATAAAGCAGAAGAAAGCGCATCGTCCCGAAATGGGTGAGCGCGAAGCTCAAGGCGTGCAGCGCCTGCAGCGGCAGGAGCAGCCAGAGCGCCGGGTCGAAGGCGGTGATCGTCCAGCGCAGAATCCCGGCAAGGCAGCCGAGAAGGATGAGCACGGTCGGGGCGAAACGCGGCACCAGGCGGCCCGAGAAGAAGAAGAACACCACTTCCGCCGCTACCCCGATGCCCCACAAGATGCCGATCACCGCCTTGGAGTGGCCGAGCTGTTCCCAATGGAGCGAGCCGAAGCCATAGAGGAGCGCATGGCTCGCTTGCGCGATGCTGACGGCGAGGAGGAAAATGACGAAGCCCCGCCGGCGGAACAGCTGCAATATGTCGGCGGGCTTGACCATGGCGGCGGGTGTTTCGGACGCGGCAGCCTTCTGCGGTCGACGATCGGGCAGGACTAAACCCGCGGCGGCGAGTGCCGCATAGCTGACCGCGATGAGCAGCACCGCCTGGCCGGTCGCCATCCATTCGAGCGCGAACCCAGCGACTATCGTGCCGATAAAGAAGCTCACCGAGGCCCAGAGCCTTTGCCGCCCGTAATCGAGACCGGCCTTGGCGCTTTCGACGATGGCGAAATTCTCGGCGATCGGGCCGACCGGCGACAGGAAGACGGAGGCCAGCACCGCCACCGGGAAGATCGTCGCGAAATCGGTCATGAAGCTCATCAGCAGATAGCTCGCCGCGCAGAGAAGCGCGCCTATCCGCACGAGCACGATCGGCCGGTCATAGCGGTCGGCGAGGAAGGTGCCGAGCGGCGCCCCGAACATGCGGATGACGATCTGGCCGGAAAGCACGGCGGCGATTTCGGCGGTGGTGAGGCCGCGATCGGCGAGCCAAAGGGGCAGGAACGGCAGCTGCACGCCCAATCCCAGGAACAGGAAGGACATAAAGAAGCAGAGGCGGAAATTGAGGGCCTGAGGCTGCATGGCGCCGTGGGAGAAAGGAAATCCAGCCTCTAAACCAAACGCTAACCAGTTTCCAGAATAATTGGCTCTGGGCTCGGTGTGTGTGTGAGTAGCGGGAGTACGGAATGAGTTCGCCCGGTCAGGGATCTGGCGCGGTTGTTTTTCCGCATGAGCAGTATGAGGCTCTCGAAAGCGCGGTGATGGAATCGGCGCGCGGCCGGTGGTTCCTGGCGGAATATGCCAGGCGCAACCGCGCCGCCGATACGATGATGCTGCTCGACGCCCTCAGGAAGCTGGAAAACGTTGCGTCGGAGAACGCCGTCAAGCCCGAGCGTCCCTTGCCGGACATCGACCGGCTCGCCTCCACCATCAAGGCTGCCCGCTCCGAGATCGCCTCCAGCCACAACGACCTCCTTCCCGATGGCGGCTATCTGCCGGCCGACGGCGCCTTGTATGATCGCATTGCCGCCGATGCCAGGTCAGCGAGCAACGAGATCGCCAAGCGCTCGATGAGCCTGCGCGTCATTGCCGGAGGATTGAAGGCTTCGACCACCGACGAGGAACATGTCGAGGCGGTGGAAGCCAATGCCCGCTCGCTCGAAACCCTTTCCTGGTCGCAGGAGGTCTTGAGCGAACGTATCGCCAAGGCCATGGGGCTCCTGAGCCAGATAGACGAGACCCTGACCGGCGCCGAAACCCCAGGCGAGACGGTCGCGTCAAGTCAGATGCCCTATTTCTCGCGCGATGAGGATCTGTTCGCGCCGACACCGCCAGTGTCGCCCGTGACGATCGAACCGGCTGCTGAAGCCGCTCCGGCGGCGCAGGCCGAACCGCCCGTGTCGAGGGAAAGACCGCGCATCGTGGTGATCCGCCGCGGCAAGGACGATCCGCTGGACATTCCGCTTACGGGTTAGCGCCGGTCGCCTCCCGTATGGCGGCGAATATTTTACCGGCCGGCTCATTGATCCCTTTCAGGTAGAAGGATTCAAAATCCCCTGCCCCCGAATTCTGGATCAGCATGATGGTCGCGCCATTCTTCCGGTCGCGCCCCATGATGCTGGTATGACCCGGAATCTGGCCGAGATGGCCTGTGACGTCGATATCGCCGTAGCGCATGATCAGCACACCGTGCCCGTTGGCGACGACATTTGAACCGGGGAATGACGCCGGCTTGATGTTGTCCACCATTTCGGCCAATTGCTTCGCCTTCAAGACGCGCCCGTCGAACAGAGCGTTCAGGAAAGTGACGATATCGCGCGGCGTCGAAACCATGTCGCCGGCGCCATTGGCGCCCGATAGCGGGAACCATTCGGTGGCGTCCCACACGCCGTCGACCGGGTCGCCGGCGCCGCTGACATCCCATTGCGGCTTCTCGTCGTCGTCGCTGTGCATGTAGCCGCGCGCCTCACGCGCAATCGGGAACTGCTCATGCGTTCCCACCCAGGTGTCCTTCATCCCCAACGGCGTGAATATCCTGCTTCTAAGATGCTCTGAATAGGGCTTGCCCGTCTCATGCGCGATGATCATGCCGGCCAGAACATAGCCCGTATTGGAGTACTCCATGCCGTGCCACGGCTCCTTCTGCGTGCCGTGCTTGAAGGAGAATTCCACAATCTCCTCGGCGGTCCAGATCTTATCGGAGATCATCGGCATGGATGTCTCGAAATCGGGCAGGCCGCTGCGGTGGTTCAACAGAATCCGCACCGGCATCTGCGCCGCCTTGGGCATATCGGGAAACCAGCGCGTGATCGGTTCGTCGAGAGAGACCTTGCCGTCCTCGACAAGCAGATGCAGTCCGGTCGCGATGAACGTCTTGGTGCAGCTGGCGATCCGGAACAGATGATCGCCCCGCATGGGCGTGCGCTTGAATTTGTCCGCCACGCCGCTCTGATAGAGCGCGATCTCCTTGCCCGGCAGGCCAAGCGCCAGCGACATACCGACCACGCCGCGCGCAACATGGTCATCGAGGATCTTCTGGATGCGGGCTTCGAGCGCGCTCATTGTCTTATCCTTTCGTGTTGATGGGAGACGGTGTGGTTTGTGGGAGAGTTATGCCTGCTTCGGTCAGGCTTGCCGCGAAATGGCAACGCGAGACATGTCCGGGTGCGATGGTGACTTCCGGCGGTTCGGTCCCGCAGATGTCCCGTGCCATGAGGCAGCGCGTCCTGAACCGGCAGCCGGAAGGAATATTCAAGGGGCTTGGAATGTCCCCCTGTGTCACCGGCGGACGCTGGCGCTTCACCAGCTCCATCTTGGGAACCGCGCTCAGAAGCGCGCGGGTATAGGGATGCCGAGGGGTCTCGAATATCGCATCGGCGGGCCCGATCTCCATGATCTTGCCCAGATACATGACGGCGATGCGGTCGGACATATGACGCACCACACCGAGCTCATGGGCAATGAACAGCATGGTCAAGCCAAGCTCGTGGCGAAGCTCGGTGAGTAGATTGAGGATCTGCGCCTGAATTGATACGTCGAGAGCCGCCACCGGTTCATCCAGGATGAGAAAGACCGGACGCATCGCGAGGGCCCGCGCCAGGCCCGCACGCTGGCGTTGGCCGCCGCTCAGTTCGCGTGGCCGCCGGTCGGCCATGCTCGCCGACAACCCGACCACCGACAGGAGCCGCCGCACTTCGCCGTCAATGTCCTGTGCCGGCACAATCCGGTGAAAGTGCAAGACCTCAGCAATGGCGGCACCTATCCTGATGCGCGGATTGAGCGACGAATAAGGATCCTGGAAGACCATTTGCAGGTGGCGATGGATGTCCGGCCGGCTCGCGACGGAGGCACCTTCGAATTCGATCTTTCCCCTGACCGGCTTGTTGAGTCCCAGAATGGCCCGCCCAACCGTTGATTTTCCGCTCCCGCTTTCTCCAACGAGCCCGAGCGTCTCACCCGGCATGACGTCCAGCGACACGCCGTCGACGGCTCGGACCGCCCGCGCCGGTCGGCCGGTCAGCATAGCCGCGATGGATTTGGGCTTGGTGAACTCCACCATCAAGTCGTCGATCCGCAGAAGAGGAGGACGCGTCAAGGTACCGGCTCCCGGATGAGTTCAGCTGCACGCTCGGGAAAATGGCACGCCGTGTGGTGATCGGGGCCGATGGCAGCAAGGGCGATGCTGCGTGTCCGGCATTCGGCGCTTGCGACCGCGCAGCGCTCGACGAACGGACATCCCGCCCCCAGCCGCGCAAGGTCCGGCGGCTGGCCTGGGATCGTGGCCAGTTTTTCCGTCTTGCCCCTGACATGCGGAATCGAATTCAACAGGCCGACCGTGTAAGGATGCGCCGGGCTTCTGAAGATATCGGCGGTACGTCCCGTTTCGACGATGCTGCCCGCATACATGACGGCAACACGGTCGCAGGTTTCGGAGATGACGCTCATGTCATGCGAGACAAGGATGATCGCCATACCCGTCTCGCGCTGCAGCTGCATGAGCAGTGAGAGAATTTGATCCTGGATGGTAACGTCCAGCGCGGTGGTCGGCTCGTCGGCGAGCAGCAGCTTTGGACCACCGATCATCGCCATGGCGATGACGGCGCGTTGCGCCATGCCGCCGGACCATTGATAGGGATAGTCGTCGACACGGATCTCCGGGCTGGGGATTCCGACGCGCCGCAAGGCCGCGATCGCCGCTTGCCGCGCTTCGTTGCGCCCGAACTCGCGATGGACGCGCAGGCCTTCCGTTATCTGGTCGCCGATCGGCCAGACCGGGTTGAGGCTGCTCATCGGGTTCTGGAAGATCATGGCGATCTCCTGCCCGCGAATAGCCCGCAGTTGCGTCGGGTCGAGGCTCATGAGATCGCGGCCGTCGAACTCGAGGTGTTCGGCGCTGACCGCCGCGGGCGGTGAAGGAAGAAGCCCCAGAAGGGCGCGGCAGAGAACCGACTTGCCGCTGCCGGATTCACCCACGACGCCCAGAGTCTCTCCAGCCGCGAGCCTCAGGGAAACCCGATTATTGGCGACCACGCGTCCGTGTGACGACGCGAAGACGACGTCCAGATTGCTGACTGAAAGAAGATCCGGCGCTCCCATGTTTATACCGTCGTATGGTGGCGCGCACCCAGCCGACGCGCCAGTCCGTCACCGATGAGCGCCAGCGCCGTTCCGGTCACGACAATGGCAAGTCCGGGAAATGTCGCGATCCACCAGGCTTGGCGGATGAAATCGCGTCCTTCGGCGATCAATGCCCCCCATTCCGGCTCCGGCGGCTGGATGCCCAGACCGATGAAGCTCAATCCCGAAACGAGAACGATATTGAGCACGAAATCCGAGGCCGAGAAAACGATCGAGGAATTGATCACATTGGGCAACCCATGGCGGAATATGACGCGGCTGCGCGGAAATCCGAGAACGCGCGCGGCGATCATATAGTCCTTGGTGCGCTCCACCATCATCTCGGCCCGTGCCAGCCGCGCATACATCGTCCAGGCCACGATGAAGATGGCGATATAGATATTCTGCACGCCCGGCCCGAGGATCGCGAGAATGACGATGATCAGGACAAGGAACGGAAAAGCCATGGCCACATCGATGATGCGCATAAGCACGCTGTCGATGCGGCCTCCCATGTAACCGGCATAAGCGCCGATGACGACGCCGTAGGTCATCGGGACGTAGGTCGTGATGAAGCCGATCACAAGATCAATGCGCGCGCCGTAGATCACACGCGAGAAGATATCCCGGCCGAGATTGTCGGTGCCGAAGAAATGGGTGAGATTTGGCGGCAACAGGATGGCGTTGTAGTCCTGCTCTGTCGGATCGAAAGGCGCGATCAGAGGGGCGAACACGGCGGCCAGCGTGATTACCAGCATGAGCGCGGCGCCGACCTTCAGAGACGGACTCCAGGAGCGGATTTCACGGCCGATGACCGGCAGAACCGACGGAGAGGAATGAAGCTCGGCATCTCTCATCGTTCAGGCCTTCAATACGCGGCGATCGACGAGCATGTAGCTCAGATCGGCGATCAGGTTGACGATGACGACCAGCACGGCGAAGATCAGCGACAATCCCTGGATCAGCGGATAATCGCGATACCCTACCGAGCGGACCAGGAGAGAACCAAGTCCGGGGAGGCCGAAGACATATTCGACGATCACCGCGCCGCTCAGGAGCCAGCTGATATTGGCGGCGAGCACCGTGATGACGGGAATGAGAGCGTTGCGGAGCACATGCTTCGTCAGTATCCGCCATTCCGAGAGACCTTTGGCGCGGGCGACTTCGATGAATTCCGAGGTCAGCACGTCGAGCATGGCGGCACGCAGGGACTGCACCAATACGGGCCCGAGAAACAGGGCAATCGTCAATGACGGCAGGAACAGATGGTACAGCATCTGAAGCGGCCCCTTGCCGATGCCGGAGATCGGGAACCAGCCGAGCCAAAGCCCGAAACAGAGGATGAGGAGCAGACCAAGCCAGTAGGAAGGCAGGGCAAATCCGACAATGCTGCCGAGCCGGATCAGCTGGTCGGGCCAGCGGTTGCGGTAGAAGGCGGCGACTAGCCCCAGAGGAACGGCGATCAGGATCGACAGCACGGCGCTGAAGCTGAGCAGCGCCAAGGTCGGCCACAACTTCTCGATGACCAACGTCGTCACCGGTGCCTTCTGGATCAGGCTCATACCCAGATCGCCGGCCACCGCGTGGCGGAGAAAGTCGGCATATTGGATCAGCAGCGGACGATCCATGCCGAGTTCCTGATAGATCGCCGCAACCTCGGCGTCGCTGATGCGTCCGTGCATCATGATCCGGATGGGATCGCCAGGTACCAGATGTATCGTCAGGAAGACGCAGATCGTCACACCCAGCATGACCGGAACGGCATGCAGGAAGCGGGAGACGATATAGGTGAGAATGCTCATATCCGGTGACGGGCGCTCCCGCTAAACGCGCGAGCGCCGGCGCACAGTGCTTACTTGTTCAGCCACACGTCGCGCAGCCACCACCAGCCCGTCGACAGGTTCCGCCAGTTCTGGACATAGTCGCGATGACCGTTCACATAGGGACGGAAATTGACCGGAACACTGTATCCGTCGTTGTAGACGATCTCCTGCACTTTGCCATAGAGCTCCGCGCGCTTGGCTTTATCAGAGGTCTGACGTGCCTCCGCCAGAAGCTTGGTGACTTCGTCGTTCTTGTAGTTGGAGAAGAACGATGCGGTGGCACCGGTGCCGTCGGCCTGGATGCTCGCCAGTTCGTCATCGTCGTTGATATCGGACGTGATGTAGCTGACATAGGCCTGGTAATCGCCCTTCTGGGTCATCGAGAAGGCCGTACCGACATCGAACTCGACGATGTCGACATTGAGGCCGGCCTGTTTCCATCCCTGCTGCAGGATCGTGGCGATGGCGCGGAAGGGGGCGTCACCGGTATCGACCATCACCTGGATCGGCGTGCCGTCATAGCCCGCCTCCTGGACCAGTTGCTTGGCCTTTTCGATATCGAAGGGAATCTTCGCGACCTTGTCCGACCAGAACGTCACTTTGGGCATGTAGGAATTCGGGATCTCGCCATAGCCGAAATACACCGCCTTCATGATCGCATCGCGGTTGGCTGCATAATTGAGGGCCAGCCGGATCCGCTTGTCATCGAGAGGTTTCTTGGCGTGGTTGAGATAGACATAGTCGAGCCGGAAGGAGGGTATGACCTCGAGGACTACGCCCTCCATCGCCTTGACCGCTTCCGCTTGATTGAGCGGTACGGCGAGGGCGACGTCGAAATCGCCATTCTGCAGACCGAGCACGCGGGAATTGCTTTCCGGTACATATTTGAGGATGGCCTTGTCCACATAGGGCAGCGGTTTCCCGTCGACGCCCATGCGCCAATAGTGCGGGTTGGCCGCCAACACCGCTTGCGTGCCACGCTCATAGCTTTCCACCGTGAATGGGCCGGTGCAGACCGGCTTGCTGCCGAAAGCCGTCGGATCCTTCTCGTAATCCGCTTTTGAGACGATCGAGGCCGCGAAAAGCGACAGGGCGGAATCGAGCGCCGCATAAGGCTGCTTGAACGTCAGCCGAACGACATTGTCGCCGGCCTTTTCTATCGATTTGACGGGATCGAAGATGAAGCCGAACGATCCTTTGGGATCGGCCACCTTGTTCAATGAGAATATGACATCCTCGACCGTGAGCGGATTGCCGTTGCTGAATTTGACACCGTCGCGCAGCTTCAGCTCGATCGACAGCCCGTCCGGCGCGCTTGTCCAGGATTCGGCGAGACCGGGCTCGAGACCGGCGCCGGTGGCGTCCGCGGAAATGAGCGACTCGCAGATCTGGGTGATATTGTAGATCGATCCGTTGTCGGACGGAACGAACGGGTCGAGCGTAAGCGCCTCATCCGAGCGTGCGACGGTGATCGTTCCGCCGCGCTTGATTTCAGCAGCTTGAACGTCGGCTGCGAGAATCCCCAAGGACAGGCCGAAAGCGGCGCCCATCATCAAGATTGTCCGGTATTTTGGCATTGTCATCCTCCCTGTTTCTTTTCGTCATTCAGCTATTCTGCCAATTTCAAACTTCTTCGTCGGGAAAGCGGGCTGGGCTCAGCGTCTTTTCGCTGATCCCCAATTCGTGGAGCCGTGGCGGTACCGGTTGTCCCGTCACGATAGCCGCCGCCAGTGCCGCCATGGCCGGTGCCGTCTGGAAGCCATAGCCGCCCTGCCCCGCGAGCCACATGAAGTTGGCCACCTTGGGATCGAAGCCCGATACGGGCGTTTTGTCCACACTGAAGGTGCGCAGGCCCGCCCAGCGATGGGCGATATGGCGAACCTCCAGCGTCGTGGCTGTCATAAGTCTGTCAGCGGCGATGGCCACGTCGATTTCCTCAGGCTGCGCATCGGTGGCGCTGCTCGGCGTCTCATCGGCCGGAGAGACGAGCAGATTGCCCGCGTCGGGCTTGAAATAAAGATCCTCGCGCGCGCCTATCACCAGCGGCCATGAGGAGAACGGCATCTCCGTGTCGGGCCGGAAGGTAAAGGCGGTGCGCCGCTTCGGCACGAGCCCTACCGGCCGGGCCCCCGCCAGCCGCGCGATTTCATCCGCCCAGGAGCCGGCGGCATTGACGATGATCTCAGCGTCGATCGTCCCCAGCGGCGTATCGATGGACCATCCCCGGCTTATCTTGCTGAGACCGCGCACCTCGGCATTGAGCAGTACCTGCCCGCCCCCGGCACGGAACTGGCGCAGATAGCCCTGCAACAGCTCATTTGTATCGATATCCCTGGCCTCCGGCTCGAATACGCCGCCAGCGACCTGATCCGCCTTCAGAACCGGCACCAGCTGCAGCACTTGCGCGCTTGTGAGGCGCCGCACTGACCGCACCATTCCATGCGCAGTCTCATGAAAGCGGTCGAGGAGCTCGATATCGGCACGGGTGCCGACATGCATGGCGCCGCGTGGCGTAAGGATCGGGCTGGCCGCGAAACCGGCCCGCGGGTTCTCCAGGAAAGACCGACTGGCGATGGACAAAGCCCGCACCGTCGCGTTGCCGTAGGTTTCCGAGAACATAGCGGCCGAGCGGCCCGACGTGTGGTAGCCGGGTTGGGATTCACGTTCAAGCAGGATCACCGATCGGCTTTGGCCGATCTGCGCGGCCGCCGAGACGCCGGCGATACCCGCGCCGATGACCGCCACGTCGAAATTCATCCCTGGTGCTCCTCTCCGCATTGCCGGAGAGGCGCATCTGATCTAAAAAGTTTTCGTTGGTCAAGGTTCATTTCGTATGAGAAAAATAGACAGTATTACTGACGTATCTTCCGAGATCGACAGCAAATCGGTCATTGGCCTTCGCCTCGCCGAATTGCGCCGCCGGCATGACTGGACATTGCAGGATGTCAGCCGGATGACCGGCGTTTCGGTCGCGACCCTGTCGAAAGTCGAGCGCAACAAGCTCTCCCTCACTTACGATAAAATGCTGCAAGTGGCGGAAGGCTTGAAAATGACGCTCGCGGAGCTCATCGCGCCGCAGCAGGACGCCAAGCCCACGGCACGGCGCGCCGTCGCCCGGCGCAATGATGGCCTGATGCTGCGCACGGCCAACTACGACTACGATTATCTGTGCAGCGAGCTCTCCAACAAGCGCATGATTCCGATCCTGACCCGGATCAAGATGCAGACGCTGGAGGAATTCGGTCCGTTATTCTCGCATTCGGGCGAAGAGTTCATCTTCGTCCTTGAGGGCGAGATCAGGGTCCACACCGAATTCTATGAGCCAGTCCGCCTGCGCAAGGGAGAGGGCATCTATATCGACAGCACCATGGGACATGCCTACACCAAGGTCGGTGAGGCCGATGCCTTGGTTCTCGGCGTCTGCTCGAGCGAGAATCCCAATCACGTCACGGCGCTACGCTCGATGATGGAGAACGGCAAAAGGCGCAAAGCCGCGGGAAAGGCCTGATCCCGGCTTAGAGCATCGGCCCGAAAAGTGCGTGCGGTTTTCGGAAAAGCCGATGCGCAAAATCAAATAGATAGAGCGCCGGGCCGATTCCATGAGAACGCCCGGTGCTCTAGGCTGCAATCATCGCCCTGTGAGAACATCCGCATAGAAGGCCGGATCGACATTGCCGCCTGAGGCGATGACGGCGATGCTGCGCCCTTCTGCGGCGATTCTGCCGGCGAGCAGCGCGGCCAACCCCACCGCCCCGCCCGGCTCGATGACGATCTTGAGATGCTGGAACGCGAAGGCCATGGCGCGTTTCACCTCAGCCTCGCTCACGACGAGGCCCGAGGTCAGATGGCTCTTGTTGATCGAGAAAGTGAGCTCGCCGGGCATCGGCGACAGCAGCGCATCGCATATGGATCCCGACGCCCTGTCGTTGCGCTCGCGCCTGCCGCTGATCAGGGAGCGGGCATGATCGTCGAAGCCTTCAGGCTCGACGCAGTGGATAGTCGTCGCGGGCGACTTCGCCTTGACGGCGAGCGCGATGCCGGCGGCGAGCCCGCCGCCGCTTGCCGGAACGAGCACGGCATCGAGGGTGGCGCCGCGCTCCTGGGCCTGCTCCACGAGCTCGAGCCCGGCGGTGCCCTGTCCGGCGATGATCTGCGGATGCTCGAAGGGCGGCACGATGACGGCGCCGCGTTCCTCGGCGATGCGGCTGGCGATCTCCTCGCGGCTCTCGCGCTCGCGGTCATAGGTCACGACCTCGGCGCCATAGGCGCGCGTATTGGCCTTCTTGATGTCGGGCGTATCGGCGGGCATCACGATCAGAGCCGGAAGCTTCATGAGGGCCGCCGCGGCGGCGACACCTTGCGCGTGATTGCCGGAGGAATAGGCGACCACGCCGCCCTTGGCGGTGCCTTGCGTCAACCGCGATATGCAGTTCCAGGCACCACGGAACTTGAACGAGCCGGTGCGCTGCAGGCATTCCGCCTTGATCAGCACCCTGCCCTTGACGCGCGCGTTGAGGGCGGGTGATTCAAGCAAGGGGGTGACGAAAGCGTAGCCCTTGAGCCGCTCGCGCGCCTCCGTGACGTTATCGATGGTAGGAATTTGCTGCATGGTGGGACCCAATTACCGGATTCCGCTCCATCGCGCCACTAGTGCGCTGAACGCGAAGTTCCTGATATCAGGCGGCTAGCACCGACAGGAACTTCGCGTTCAAAAGCGCACTAGAATCATTGGGTTTCTAGTGTCCTTCCGAATCCAAAGTTCGCTCGGAAGGTCCGGCTGGCTGTGGCGAACTTCGGATTCGGGACACTAGCTCGTCCTTGAACGCGGCGCCGCCATTCCCATATCAGCTGACGCAATTGGATTGGAGGACAGCCTATGACTTCGTCACAATCGCGCTGCGGCCGCTGGACGCCTTTGAGCATCCTTGCCGTCGTCGCGGGTTTCATCGTGTGGTGGCCTTTGGGCCTGGCCGCTTTGGGTTACACACTCTGGGCCGGTCCGGTTGACCGGCTTGCCGATGAAGGCGCGCAGAAGCTGCGTGAAGCCTTTGGACGGCGCGGACCGACCTTCCACAAAGGGTCGGGCAACGCCGCCTTCGACGCCTACAAGGCCGAGACGCTGCAGCGCCTGGAAGCCGAGCAGGCCGAATTCGCCGATTACCTCAAGCGCCTGCGCGAGGCGCGCGACCGTGAGGAGTTCGAGCGCTTCATGAGTGAGCGTAAAACGCAATCCTGATTGAACCAGAGACAGCACCATGCGAGAACCCGGCTCTATCAAGCCGGGTTTTTTATTGGGAGCACGGGATGGATCTTGGACTGAAGGGCCGCACGGCCATTGTCTGCGCGTCGAGCCGCGGCCTCGGCAAAGCCTGCGCAATGTCACTGGCGCGCGAAGGCGTCGCCCTTATCATCAACGGCCGCGACGAAGCGGCGCTGGCGGCGACCCGTGACGAGATCGCCAAGGCGACGGGCGTCAAGGTCACGGCAATCGCTGCCGATGTCGGAACCAAGGCTGGGCAGGACGCGCTTCTTGCGGCCTGTCCCGAGCCCGATATCCTCATCAACAACAATGGCGGTCCGCCGCTCAAGGACTTCCGCGAGCTCGACCGCGACGCCCTCCTCGCCGGCGTCGTCCAGAACATGGTGACGCCCATCGAGCTCATCCAGCGCGTCGTGCCGGCGATGACCCGCAAAGGGTTCGGGCGCATCGTCAACATCACCTCCGTCTCGGTCAAAATGCCAATACTGGGCCTCGACCTTTCTTCCGGCGCCCGCGCCGGTCTCACCGCCTTCATGGCGGGACCGGCACGCGAATTAGCGGCGCACAACATCACCGTAAACCACGTGCTGCCCGGCATGTTCAACACTGACCGCCTGCGCAACTCGACCGGCCGCATGGCCAGGATGCAGGGCAGGAGCGAGGACGACATGGCCGCCCAGCGCAAGGCCACCGTGCCGGCACGGCGCTTCGGCGAGGCCCATGAGATCGGCGAGGTCTGCGCCTTCCTGTGCTCGGCGCAGGCCGGCTACATCACCGGCCAGAGCATTCTCGTTGACGGCGGATTGTACAACTCAGTCTGACACCCCGGCGGGCGTGGCTACTCCGCGCCACCTCATTGCACAAGAGGGGTGCGCGCCGCTTCCTTCAGGATCCACTCGCGGAAGGCGCGCACCAGCGGATCGTTCTGCGTCTCAACCGGCGAGATGATATAATAGGCGAATTGCGGCGGACCCTTGATCGTCAGCGCGAAAGGCTGCACCAGCCGCCCGGCCGCCAGGTCATCGGAAACCAGCGAGGAATCACCCAGGGCGACGCCCTGCCCTTCGATCGCTGCCTGCAGCGCGAGCGCCGAACTGTCGAGCCGCAGCCCGGGCGTTTCCTGATAGTCGCTGACCCCGGCCGCCAGCATCCACATCCGCCAATTGGGCCACATCACGCCGGGCGCGCTCCATTCGACATGGATGAGGCGGTGCTGCAGCAGGTCGCGCGGGTGCTGCAGCGGCTTTTTCGTCTTGAGCAGCGCCGGGCTGCAGACCGGGAAGATCGTGTTGTCGAACAGCCGGTCGGCCCGGTGCCCGGGATAGCTGCCATTGCCGAAGCGGATGGCCACATCGACGCCGTCGCGGCCGAAGTCGCGCACCCGGTCGGACACATCCAGCCGGACGTCAACGCCCGGCATCGATTTCATGAAGTCGTCGAGACGCGGCACCATCCACCTGGCGGCGATCGATGTCGAGGCGGTGACCCTGAGGGCGGCGCCATCTTTGTTTCGTTGCGCTTGCCCCACCGCGCGGGTGAGGCCCGCCAGCGCTTCCGTCACGGCGGCGTGGAGGACCTCTCCCGCCGGCGTGAGGCGCATTCTGCGGCTCGTCCGCTCGAGGAGACGCAGTTCGAGTTGGTCCTCGAATTCCTTGATCTGATGACTGATCGCGGCCGGCGTCACATGCAGCTCCTCCGCCGCACGGGTGAAGCTGAGATGCCGTCCGGCAGCCTCGAAGGCCCTGAGCGATCCGGTTCCGGGAATGAAGCGCACCATCTTCAAAATTCTCTAATAGATAAGATGAAAACTACTCGTTTGTTTAAGTAACTACAACATCCTATTTTTCGAATATCAAATATTCCTTGAATTACTCTCGAAAGGTTTAGTCATGTCGAACAGTTCCAGCCATCCGATCCGTCAAAGCTCGGGAGTTTCCGTCGCTGTCCTTCTCGGCCGCCTTTACGGCCATATCCATGATCGCATCATGCATTTCACCGCCGTCCGCGAGCTTGAGAGCCTGACCGATCGTCAGCTCCGCGATATCGGGGTCGACCGTCGCCAGATCGAAGAGATTGCCGCCCGTGAGATCGCCAGACTTCATGCGAAATAGACCCGGAACGAATGTTCCGGCGTCTTGAACAGAAGTGGGCTTTTGCGAAAACAGTTTATGAACACAGAGCTCTTTTCTTGACGTGGCCCCAAGAAGACTGTGGCGCTGGCCTCATACAGAGTGCCGTTACGGCGTTTCTCCCGTTTTAAGCCTCCCACAGGGAGATGAGAGGTCCGGCGTTTCCCGCAAGAGGATCACTTCCGGGCTTCTCCACGTGGCGGATCCGCTCGCGGATCAGGGCCTTCTCACTTTCGCCCGCACGCTTGAGATCACATCGGGGACCTGGCGGATAGGCGCCGATCACCAGGAGGTCGGCGCTCGCTGACAGGCGCTGATGGCCGGTGCCGGCGGGCAGCAGCACCGCATCGCCCTTCGCTACTTTGAGTTCCCGTCCCGAAACACCGCCAAAGCGGACAACAGCTTCGCCCGCGGCTATGCCCAGCACCTCATGCGCATTGGAATGGTAGTGCGGAAAGGCGAAGATGCCGTTGCGCCAACCATTTCCCCAGCCATGACGCGCGAACAGTGTTTCGAAGGCCGAGGCCACGTCCATCTCCCTGGCGTCAATCACACCCTGATAGATGATCATCGGCCAGCGCGGATGGTTGGGCACATCCCCATCGTCGGTAAACAGGATTGAGCTGACTTTCACGGGTCCTCCACGGGTTGGGGCTTCAGGAGCGACAGATACCGCGACGGATTCACGGGATTGGGCCCCTTCCTGATTTCGAAATAGAGTTCCGGAACGGCAGTGAAGCCGGTATTGCCGCTCTTGGCGATGACATCTCCCGTCTGTACCTCATCGCCGCGATTGACGAAGAGCTCGGCATTATGGCCATAGGCTGTGACCCAGCCGCCCTCATGACGGATGAGGACGAGATTGCCATAAGTATTGAGCGTCCTGCCCGCATAGATGATCGTGCCTGCGAGGCTGGCCCGCACCTCGGTTCCCTTCGGCACCAATATGTCGATGCCGACGGCGCGGGACGGACTGGGCCGGCCATCATCGTCATCGACCACCACCCCCACGACCGGCCAGGCGAAGGGTGGCAGGGCAAGATCCTCCGCTGCTGTCGCGATACGGAAAGCGACGGCCATGAGGCTCAGAGCAATGATGGGGCGCGCCATCGCCATGCCAGCCGAGCCTATCAGACCACCCGGCTTCCGTCGAATGAACGCGACTTTTGAGCCCGAGCCCGGTTCCGAATCCGTGTAGGGATTCGATTTGAGCGCTACAGGAGTGAGCGCAAATTTGGAGATTCGGGCGTGATCGACCACGTGACATTTGCTGTCAGCAATATTGCCAGGAGCAAGCAATTCTACGAGCAGGCTTTCGCTCCCTTGGGCTACAAGATCGCCTTTGGCGATGAAGGCCGCTTCTGGGCCTTCGATATCGGGGATGGACTGTTCGAGATCATGCAGGCCGAGACGTCGGCCCCTCTGCCCCATATCCATGTCGCCTTCCGTCTCGGGAGCAAGGCCCATGTCCGGGATTTCCATGCGGCGGCGCTCGCCGCCGGCGCCCGCGACAACGGCGCACCGGGTCCGCGCCCGCAATACACGCCCAATTATTTTGCCTGTTTCGTTCTCGATCCGGACGGCAACAACATCGAGGCGATGATCAACCAGGCGGATGCCGCCTGATCATCGCACGCAACAGGATCGACTATAACAATGAAACCATTGCGCTGCACGCGGCAACGGTAAGGGTCTTGCGATATTTCGCGTTTCCTGCACGAAGGGAAAAGCTCCAAATGCGGTAGCGAAACGAAGCGAGCGATTCGTCGTGCCTGCGGGGCGCAGTGCTTCCCTGTACGGTAGCGTACTTCGTTATGAATCCCTCTATCGCATTTGTAAGCGCTTCAGACTTTTGGTCATAGCTGGCCGAAAGCCGTTCCATAATCTGATCACGTTGTGCCGAACTGTCTTTGACCAGTAAAACGAACTGACATTCCTCGAGCTCGCGCACCTCAATTGCCAGCGCCTTAAGATAGGATCGTTCTCTCTCTCGATCCTGGTCGGGTGTTTGAGCGGAAAGGTTCGGCGAGCCGGATAAGGCCAAGACACCGAGGACACCAGCTGACAGAAGTTTCGACATATCGTGCGCGCCCCTCTCATTGAGAGAGTTGTCCCATGGGCCTGGCCAAGCGGCAAGTACACCTCATGGCCGGTCACGTGCCTGCTGATTTCGGAAGACGTCTCGCGCAAGAACGCGAGCGCGGACACCGCCGCGCATGCTCTCTTCACGTTCTTATCGATAAAGGCCTTAAGCCTTTGATTTCCTTGGTGGGCGCACAAGGATTCGAACCTTGGACCCGCTGATTAAGAGTCGGACGGTCTAGCTTCTCGGCGGATTTCCCTTCGTCTCAGGATTGTGGCTGCAGCGCTATAGGATGCTGTTTAAACGGTGATATCGGGCTCCATCCACAGTCATTGCATTTCACGCGCTGCAATCTTATTATGTAACCCATTTGTAACCCGTGGACGGTGGCAAATATGCCGAGACTGAATGAAAAGGCCCTAAATGACGCTCGTCTCCGTAGCCTGAAACCGGCTGCGGAGCGGTATGATGTGTTCGATGCTGGCATGCGAGGGCTGGGGCTCCGCGTTGCTCCTTCCGGTCTCAAGACTTGGTTTGCCATGCGGCGGGCGAAAGGGCGGATGATCCGCGTCTCACTCGGCAGATACCCCGAGGTGCCACTGGCAAAGGCTCGCCAGCTGGCAGCACCGGTGCTTGCCAGCCTCTCCCAGGGTAATGTGCCGGTGAAGGCGGACAGCCTCTGCTTTGTTGAGGTCATGAAGAGCTGGCTGGCGGGAGATCAAGCGAAGAACAGGTCTCGGCAGGACGTGGAGAGGGCTTTAAAACTGCATGTTCTGCCATATTGGCGCAACCGCGACATAACGGAGATAAGGCGTGGAGATGTCAGCCGTGTGCTCGACAGGATTGTCGGAAGCGGTGCCGCCGTCCAAGCCAATCGCGTCCTCGCCTATCTCCGGCGGATGTTCAACTGGTGTGTATCGCGAGACTTGATCGCGATGTCGCCAACAGCAGGCATCAAAGCGCCCACAAGGGAAAAGAGCCGGGATCGGGTCCTCAAGCTTGAGGAGCTGCAATCAGTGTGGAAGGTAGCTCAGGGCATGGCCTATCCTTTCGGCCCGATGCTGCAGTTGCTCATCGTGACGGGTCAACGTCTCGAAGAGGTTGCTGGTGCCGAATGGAGGGAGATCGATCGGGACGGTGCCATATGGAATCTTCCCGCGAACCGAACAAAGAACGGAAGGCCGCATGTGGTGCATTTATCCTCGTCGGCGCTTGAGGTGCTTGCTGCGCTGCCACGTTTAAACGACTGTCCGTTCTTGTTCAGCACGACGGGAGAAACGCCTGTCAGCGGATTCAGCAAGATGAAGCGCCGCTTGGATACAGCCAGTGGATTGAGCGGATGGACCCTGCATGACCTGCGGAGAACCTTTGCCACTATCTTGACCGAAAGCCTGTCTGTGAGCCCGGTTGTGGTGGATCGCATCCTCAATCACGTGTCCGGTGCGGTCCGGGGGGTGGCGGCGGTCTATCAGCGAGGCGAATATCTAGCCGATCGGAAGTCTGCAATGACTGCGTATGGTAGTCTCGTCGAACGGCTTGGCGGTGAGCAGAATGGCAACATCATCGAGCTGGCAAAGTCGGCCACCGGATAAATTCAGCCACGCGAAAGTCTGACATCCTTTCTCGATCACGATGCCCTGAAAAAAGCAATAAAGTTGCTTTTGTAGACAAAGCGCAATCAAGCGTCGTTTAAGGTAAAAGAGCGTCATGTTCGACACTTATTCGTGGCAGGGTGCCCTTTGGCAACGGCTTGCAATGCATGACTGATGAACTTAGATTGTTGCCATGAACATTCAAACGGGAATGATGTCGGCAGGCGATCACGCTTTTCTCCGTCTGCCCCAAGTTCTGAAGGCCATTGGCGTGTCAGCCTCGACACTATGGCGATGGGAGCAGTCCGGTCTCTTCCCACGGCGTCGGAAGCTGGGCCCCAATATTGTGGGCTGGCATCAATCTGAAATCACTGAATGGGTAAGGAGCCGTGATATGGCTCAATCACCTTCAGCAAGCGTGCGTATTTCATAGCCCGCCCCCTATGGGTGCCGGCCCTCATCCGACTTTGATCAGCGGATAATTGAGGACTACCGGAAACAAGCTGGAGGGCACCAGCGAAGAGAGAAGCCTTTATTCACTTAAGCCTCGAAGGCGGCGAAGAGAGGCAGGAGAGGGCTCTGGCTCGCGCCAACCTTCGGGCAGTCAGGGTGTAGCCACTTTTGCGTCCTGATGGTCCCGCGTCAGATGCCGCAAGGCATGAAGCAGCAAAGAAAGGCCGACAGCCTGACCCCGGCCTCCCCGTGATAGGGTTTTGCTAAGGTGAAAGGTCGACCGAAGACATGGCTCCGAGGTTCAGGCAGTAGCCTGATGACCAAGCTTCGCCTGTTTCGACGAAGTCTCGAAGCTTCGTCGAAACAGGCGAAGCTTTGCCTATAACCCGACTACAACTGCGGCAAAGCGGGTCTCCCTCAGTCCATCCACCCAGGTTCAGGTGCTCAGGTTGCCACGGATTAGATGTCCGAGATCACAATTCAGCAGTTAACCCGGGAATTACGCGGTAGGGTGAAATGCAAGTCTTCGTTGTTTATCATTGGTGTTCTTCCACTCCCGTATGGTGGAATGGGCATCCAGCTTCAGCGACGGTAGCATTACTGCAATCAAACGGGGGCGCTTAAAGCGCTCTCAAAGTCGCCTGATGGCCTGTAGTTGAACAGTCAGTTCCGCAGCTTTGAGCCCTAAGTGGATTTACCGATGATGTGGTGGACATAAACACACAACGTTCTCGATTGTGTCGTCGCCGCCATTGGCTAGCGGCATGATATATTCCCATTGCCCAACAAGCCAGAGGCTCACCCGGAGGCCACCGCCGCTGGATATGGACTCAAAAGTGAGCGTCCGGTTCTCTAGCCTTCCTGAAGCCAGGTAATCATTTCTGGAAGTGAGGAAGGGCTCCCGCGGCGGTATCAAAACTGCGTCACAATACGCAAGAATTCGCGATAGTCGCTATTCGTTACTCATAGTTGTCGAAGATAGCCTCCAGGCGCCTCAAATTCCTAACGTCCGCAGTCGTCGCTGTGCCGCCTTGCAGTTTCGCTATCAGCGGCCACATCGTCCTCAGCAACTGAAGAACAGCTCTGTCCCGATGCTGACGTTGCAGCACTTCCTTCGTGAATTGGCCATGCTTCCAGTTGCCGTTATTTGCGCCTGTTGGCGCTCCGGTGCTCTTACCACCGTGGAGCTGGCATCGCTTTTTACCCTTTAGTGCCGGTTTTTGACATTGTTTGCCAGATCGGGTCCGCGCGCTACAGCGGCGTCCCGGCCAATCAGGACCGAATTTCCATCGCTCAATATTTGCGCGTCCGTCCGCTTTCATGGGCTTGTTCATCAAGCTAATGCCTCAGCCAGAGGCCCGCCCAACAGTGTTTTGTGGGTACTCGCTAATGGAAATCTCGGGGCACCCTATGTTAATATATCTCCGGCTGAGACACAAAAGCATCAAAGTCGACTGAGAATACGGTGCCATTTATTCTGCAGGGGGTTCTAAAGTGGCTGGGGCGCGGGCGATGTTGGGCCGGATGCACAAGGAAGCGAGACACTATTACCGCGAATGCATCCGCCCGGTCATGCACGCGCTTATCGATCACCTTGAGAAAATTGCGCCAACCTGGCTCCTGTTAGAAGACGATTGGACAGCAACCACGCACGGGTAGCCTTTCATGAGTCCGTGCAGCGATGTAGTTGTGATTGGCCGCCTGAGATGGATTCCAGGCACGAAATGCAGTGGCCTATTAAGCGCTGTGGCGCCAAGAGACGTAAGCGGCCAGAATTATGCCGTCAGTCAGCGATACGGAGCGGCCACTGGCATCCACGGCGACAAATCCAGCGGCCCAAGGACAGCGCAAGGTATCGAGCGCATCTGGTGCGCGAGCACGAAGCACGGCCGGCGGAGCAAGGCGGCGATTGCGGAGCGAAAGCGAAATGCCGAGACCAAGCGGCAAATCCGAATTCTCGCAGCGATGTGCCGGCGCGACATTTGACCCGAAGGACCGAGCCAACAGATGAACCACATGGTAAAATCCGCAAGGCCGGAACCCCAACAAGGCCACTGCTGAGACCGAGGTGGCGGCACGGCATTCGTAGGGACTCGAGATGCAAAATACATCACATGCGGTTATGGCTCAGCGTTCCGAGGCAAGGGATAGCCGCGACGACTTTCCGACGCCTCCCTGGGCTACCCGAGCGTTGCTTACGCACGTTCTGAAAGCTCCCTTGGCGACGGGTGCCATGACCTGCCTCGAGCCGGCATGTGGCGCTGGTCACATGGATAAGGTGTTGAGCGAGTTCTTCAAGGAAACAGCCGCATCGGATATCTATCCATACGGTTACGGAACCGTCGCGGACTTTTTGAAGATGCCGCTTGAAGTCGGCTCCTTTGACTGGGTCATTACCAATCCCCCGTTCAATTTGGCAGAAGAATTCGTGGCCCGCGCTTTACCTGTCGCTCGACGTGGTGTGGCAATCCTCGCCAGAACCGTTTTTATGGAAAGCCGCGGACGATACGAACGTCTATTCAAACCGACCCCTCCGGCAATTTTCGCTCAGTTTGTTGAACGGGTACCTATGGTCAAAGGCAGGCTTGATCAGAGAGCGTCGACCGCCACTGGGTACGCTTGGTTCATTTGGCTGACAGAAGGATCGAGAAGTACTCAGGCGTTGTGGATCCCGCCTTGCAGGAAGGTGTTAGAAACTGAATTAGACTATGAATTGCCGCCGAGCCGCATGTCATCCCGGTAGACTATACAGCCCTTGGTCATTTCTGCGCCGGCCGATATGATGATGCCGGCGTTTGGGAGGATAGGTCCTTACGAGATCAACCAACTTTCGCGGCTGCTATACGCACGGCGGCAGCGAGTAATGCGTTGGCCGGGCGGACTGCGGAGGCCCAGAAAGCCAGGGTGCGCCTCCAGCAATTGTTTCCAAGCCTTCGGCTCTCCAATCTTGGAAACACGATGCCGCCATTTCGTCGGCCGGACGATGGGGCACGATATACCGAAGGTTTTCGCGGCGCGGGCCTTCCAGAGTGATACCATACTGACGCCTGAGGAGTGTCAGCTCCTCGCGAACTACTGCGGCCACTCAATCCAACCGAACAGGCTGCTTGGCGTCGGCGAAGCTCATAGACATGATCGCGACTCCAGCCCCTGCTGCCCCGATCACCACAAGCATCCCGTGCGGATCCCAGATTTGCATTGCGACTCCAGCAAGTGCGGGACCAGAAAGCGCGCCGAAATTGAAGGCCATGTTGAAGACGGTGGTTGCTCCCGGCAGCTCCTTTGTCGCGAAGCTGCGGCCAATCATCGTGAGTTCCGTCGTGTAGAGGCCTGCAAGAAATCCACCCCAAATCAATAGCCAAAGCCAAACGAGCACGCTGTCGTGGACAACTAGTGGCAGTACAATCGCTCCAAGGCACTGAATCGCGCCGCACAGAACCAGCACACTGCGTCCGCTCCATCTGTCCAGTAGCCTTCCGATTGGCAATTGAAATACAGCACTCCCGAATATGAAGGCGGTGAGCAGGATCAAAGCTCGGCTTTCCGGCAAGCCGGCCCGAACACCGTAAACCGGCAGCAACGCTAGCTGAGTCGTCCAGATCGCGCCATTCAACAGACCCGCAATCATGATCACGGGCGCATGGCGTATTGCGCTCGTCAACGGGATGATTTCCGGATCGTGAAATGAAGGCGCACCACCGCTGCCGCTGGCGAGAGGGATCGGCAACAAGGCTATGGCGAGGATGATCGCAGTAGCAACGAAGGGAAGAGCGCCCTCACTTCCAATCAACCCCAAAATAAGAGGCCCGCTGGCCAGCCCCACACAAAGCACCGTTACGTAGATGCCCATTACTGCGCCGCGATTGTTTTCTGGAGCAAGCGCGTTGACCCACGCCTCGCTCACCACCCAGACGATCCCCATTCCAACTCCCATTACAAAACGGAGAGCGAACCAGGCTGGGAGCTGCTGGAACATAGGGAACAGCAGCAACGCCGTTGCGCTGATGCCCGCGCCCAAATAGATGGAGGGTGCCGCGCCAATGCGCCGGATAACCATCGGCATGAAAACGCCGAATATCAGAGTGGCGAGAGGCGGCATGGCCGCCAATAGGCCGTTCCACCCTGCGCTAACGCCGCGTTGCTCAAGATTGAGCGACAGCAGTGGCGCCACGGCGCTGATCATGATCCCGACAATTGTTACGCTAGTGATAACGGCAATCAGACCCCGTCTCCGCCCGCCCGCCGAGGCATCCGTGACAACGTCGCTCATGAGGACCGATCCGGCAATTCCGTGCCCAATCTTGATGCAAGGTTACATGTTCAGCTTTTCACCTTGGGACTATACTCACAGGTATGTCGCGTTTGCCATCGTAGCACGGCAAACGGCCCATATTTTCAATCCACGGTAATTGTTCGTCTGCCCTGACATGCATGGTCGGAACCACCTTCGTCAGATCATCAAGAGTACACGCATACACGGCGAGCTCGCTCTTGTTTTCACACGAAATCGGGGAACCGCAGCGCCCACGTTCAACACCGAGCGAAGAAGTATAGATGACAGGCTTCCCTTTCATAAAACTGAACGAGGCCCGGTCAACGACGATTTAAGTCACGAATGAGCTTGAGGTGTGTCGTAATGCGCGCCTGCCGAGCGGACGGCATAACGTATCTCCGATTGCGGCGTCTGGATATTGGACTTGGGGCTACCACCAGAAAACCCCGTCTTGGCGGGAGGGCCAAGAGCGGGGTCAGGTTCGGGCGTCCGCCCTGGGGCTTGTCGAGCGGACACTTCAGCATAGGCAATCAGCAGGCGGCGACTATTGGACCCTGGGGCGCATAACCCGCTTGGCAGACGGCGTCGATTTGAGCACAGTGCGGCCATGGCGACAGGCAAGAAAGACGGGGACCGCGAGGCCGAGCTTGAGCCGGCGCTAGAAGCGATCCGCAAAGAGCGGGTTTTGACCAAGGTAAAGGTCGAGGACAATGGCTGCGAGAGCCGCGCGTAACACGCTTAGTGTTTTAGCCGCGATAGCGCTTTCTGGCGCCGCCTCTGGGCAAGAAAAAGTGTCGGTGGAGCAAGGACTTTATATTTCCGTCATTGGCGGTTGCCACGATTGCCATACCCAAGGGTATCGCGAGGCGGGAGGCAAGATTGATCCAACCAAAGCAATGAAGGGTGATGCGTCGATTGGTTGGCAGAGTCGTTTGGGTGTGGCCTATGCCCCCAACCTCAGATTATTTGCATTTATCCGGGATGAAGATGGTTTCGTTCAAGACATGGCCGATCTTCACGAAACTCTACCTCCAATGCCTTGGTACAACGTGCGTGCGATCAAGGAAGACGACCTTCGCTCTCTCTATCGATATCTCATCTCTCTTGGCGATGCTGGTAAGCCGGTTCCCCTAGCCTCTCATGAGGAACCGAAAACGCCGTACATTACAATTGACCCGCCTACCATGCCTAAGAAGTAAATTCGGCCCGTGCCTAGATTTCCACGATACGATCATGATCCGCCACTGGAATGGGCACCGCGCCGCGCAAGTAGTGGTCATCTATCCCGAGGGCCCAGAAGGTACTCAACGTGCAGGAGTTTGCGCAGCGGGTCTGGCGCGCGCCGGGCAAGACGATCACGGTCGGCCGCGTGACGGTGAGGGTCATGGCGTTCGGGCGCTAGTCGTTACATCGAAGTCGGGGAAGTTGGACAACTCCACGAGGTCGGCCTCAGTGTTGTCGATGCCCTTTTCGATGTGTTGGTCGATCACTTTCGCCGTCGTCAAAAGCGCGGCCTTGGTTTCGGGATTGGCAACCTTCGCGGCGACAACCGACACGAGACTGGCGAAACCGGCGTCAGGGTTGAGGTGTTCTATCCAACTGAGAGGAAGGTCCTCGTGGCTGGCGAGAACCCAAATTGCGGTGACGGGATAGGCCATAAGGCTCTAGGATTGGCGCTGGCGGGCATTAGCTCCGATCCCTTCCCCTGTGGTGGAACCGCAATATCGCCGCCATTGACTCGCGCTGCGAATCCTCGAGTCATTCTGGCGTATGATTGGCGGTGCGCACCATGGTTGCGGTTTCCCTCCATGGCGAAGCATAGGGGCCGGAGGAGCCGTTAGGAATTATTCCGCTTTCGAGGGATAGTGGACATGGCCAGTATTAGTGAAGGCCCGATCCGGTCGCAAATGACCCGACTCGGACATTCGGGGTGTCCGGGCGGCGTTAGCGAGTGCACCCCAGCGGCGAGAAGCCGCAGTGCCTGAGCGAGATCGGCGCTAGGACATGGCCAATGCCTCGAAGGCGGGCAGAATGGCTTCGATCGTCTCGCTACTGCCGGTCAGACTGATCCGAAATTCGCCGGGACGCTTGAGCGTTCCCGGTATGACATGGACACCGTGATCAGCCGGCGCTCCAGCAAGCTTTCCTGCAGGCTCGGTGGGCGATCTGATGGATGATTGTTATCCCGAGAAGCCGCCAAGGATGCGGTGGGCACCATATGATCGAAACGAGCTCGATCAAGAATGTAGATGATGGCCTTCATTCCGTCAGGGCCGATGAGGTCGCCGGCGACTTGGATCAGGTCGGTAGAACCTTATAATCTGATACGTGCGTGTAGCGAATTTAGGATCCCCATGAATTGGAACGGTTCTCGCCCCGCAGAGGGAATCACCCTGAAATGGCCGGTCATTGTACTGGTTTTGGCGGCAACTGCGATTCCAATCGAGTTGCGGCCGTGGGGCATCGCACCGCTGGGCTCCAGCGTTGAGGTCGATGACGTCCTAGAGAACATTGCGGGGTTCCTTCCCGTCGGCATTGTGCTCGCCGAACTGGGTTTCTTACGGGCAGTCGGAGCGGCATTCTTGCTCTCGACATTTGCCGAAGCCAGCCAGTTCATGATGGTGCACCGCGACCCATCGGCTATCGATGTTGTTTCGAATGTGATCGGAGCCATTCTCGGGGTGGCAATCAGTAAGCGCTGGGAGGTTCGGTCGCCTGTGGTGAAGGTCAACAGACCGAGAGGGCTGGCTGCGGCCGTGCTGGCTTTTGCCGTGGCTGGCGGTGTATGGGCGACCTCAGGCGAGGCCCCCAGTGCTAGAGGCGTGAGGCTTCCGGGGACGCTCGAAGCCTACTGGAAGTTGGACGAGGGTAGTGGCCGGATCGCGATGGATTCCTCTGGGCATGGCCTGCACGGCACGTTCAAGAACGAACCGGGGCGAATGGGCGGTGTGCTAGGCGGTGCCGTCAGCCTCGACGGCAAGAATGATTATCTCGACTTCGGTCAGTCCTCCGCGCTTCGGCTCGTCAGAAGTATGACAATCAGCGCGTGGATAAACTCAACTGCCTTCCCCCATGACGACGCCGCGATTGTGTCACAACGTCACCGCGGCTTCGGCTACCAGTTGGATACGACTATTGATAGAGGCCCGCGCACGATCGGCTTCAAACTCACGAGTGCCTGCGGAGACCTTATGGCTCGTTACGGAGCTACTCCTCTGGTTCTCGGTACCTGGTACCACGTGGCCGGCGTCTACGACGCAGATGCGCGTACACTCGACGTGTATTTGAACGGGAAACTGGATAACGGATTCTTGCTCGGCTCGGTGACAGGTGAGCAACACAGTTCCCGGTCGGCAGTCTACGTCGGGCGTGGGGGCGATCCAGGCTTCGAGTTCGTGGGCTCCATAGACGACGTCCGTATTTACTCGTTTGCGCTGACCAAGGCCGAGATCGCGGCGGACATGCGTGGAAGAGTAGACGGCTCATCCGTCCAGCGTGCTGCCGATGCGGGTTACCAGGAGGTTCCGTGTCGAATATTGTCCGATCAGGAGGATGCACGGATTCCAGCCGCTGCTGCAATAGTGGGTGTCCTCGTAGCCGTCGCGTGCATCGGCCTCTGGCCGTCCACTGGGGCACTGCTCTGCCTTGCGGTCAGCTTTGCCGCCGGACTGGTTCTTCTACCGGCCACGTCCTCCAATTTACCATTGCTTGGCTTGTCGGTGATACCGCTGGTTAGTCTCGCTGGAGGTGCATCCGTGGCTGGTTCGGTGAGCCGTCGGAACTAACGCAACACTCAAGCTTCCAAAGACGGCCGCGATCGCGCTCGCCAACAAGATTGCGCGCACGGCCTGGGCGGGCTTCCATCTGACCACGCGACCACCACTGGCGCAGCACAATTGCGCCCTGCCGATCGAGGCCGACAATATGGAAGGGGTCCTTACCAATATCGATGCCGACTACGGCGACCGCACTAGGAGCTATCTCGGGCATGGCGTGCTCCTCGTATTTCGCGCCCCTTCGCCAGCTTCACTCGCTGGCAGGGCAGGAGCACGGCCGACCATCCCATTAGCGGGCAATTCACTGGAGCAAGGTGCCGTCGCTCAAGTCGCAGGGAGCGTAAGGAAGGTTCTTGTGTTGAGGCGCCGACGCCGAAATTTCAAGGGGGGTAAGCGCCGGCGCTGCACAAGGTTTTTGCCTTATCGAGGACCAACAATATCAAACGCCTCAAATGCCTCTTCTCGCAAGCCGCACCGTATGAGCTCCTTAACGGTTTCTGCTTGACTGGCGAGGCGTCTCCTTAAGCGCAGATATTCCAGGGCATTTAACTCGGCCTCGTCGAAAGCCACTGACAAATTGATGGTCAGACAGGTATTCACCATTTTCGCCATCCCTATTTGAAGTGAACTATGCCTCCTAAATAGCGATGCTGGCCGCTATGTTAGTCAGATGCAATGACGAACGTCAAAACCGCCGCCGGTGGCAGGGTGTACTCAGGTCTTCTGGCCTACCACGTCGTTTTGTTGCGCTGCGGAATATGACCGCTATCGAGGCTTTAGCGGACATCGATCACGCCCCATTCAGGGTGATCTCGCACATCTGCGCGGCCTGGCCGGCGGTTCCGCCGCCTCACGCGATCATGGCGGGCGTCACCATGGGACGTTGGCGACGAACGCTACATCGCCCAGATCGCGAATCAAAACAGGCTCACGGTTCTCCGGCGACGGTGTTGGCGTGCTGAGGCTGCCGATCGCCAGCAGTGAAGTATCCTGCTGGCTAAAGGAACACTTACGGCCCTCAATACGGCAGCCAGACGCGAGCCTTTTTCGCCGCCCGCCTCGAACGCCTTCTTTGCCGCGCCCAGTTCACATGACCTTAGCGGCGAGTGAAAGCAATGCTCATATCGGAAGAGTGATTGGCGCGATTTGAACTGATACGGCGGCCCTCAAGAACCACCATCGAGCACTTGGTCGACGAGCCACATGGCTGAGTGTGCTGATCGTCGACGGGATGGTATAATGCTGTGTTCTGCGAATGGCCCAGTCGGCAATCTGCTCAAAGAAGCGGGGAAAAATGGCAACCACCCAATCGCCGGCGGCGACGACATTGGCGACGTGCGTCACGCGATGGGACTGTACCAATCCACATCTTCGTTCGCGCGGAGACCGGCCGACATGGTCAATAAGTCTCGGAGCGTCATCACATCCTTTTCGGGCGTCTTGATATCTCCGTATTCAGGAAAGTAGGTGAAGACGTGCTCATCGACGTATGCAATCAGCTTGCGGTCCAGCGCGACCCCTAGCAACAAGGAGACGACGCTTTTGCTGACTGACCGCGTGTCGTGGATCCTCGATGGCGAGTAACTGACCTCGCGAAGCTGGGTGCCCCACTTCCAGCCGTCCCCCTTCCGATAAGTCTCAAACACAAGCCGACCGTTCCACAACACGACCACCGCGTGTACGTTGGCTTCTGGACGCGCATTCAGCCGTTCGTCGAGCGAGCATAGAATAGTTGGGTCCAGCCCAGCTTCCTCGAGCGAGGCGGTCCGGAACTCACTGCTTGCGTCGGGAGCAGGCCCACATGAAGCTGCCACGCCCACTAAGGACGGCAACAGGAGCATAAGCCCGGCTACAGGACGATAAGGCTTGCCATCCGTTTCATGGGGATAACCAGCTTTTTACGATTCAAGTATCTAAGGTAGCATATCGCCTCGACGTGCTAAACGAAATGGGTGCGCCGTGCCTTACTACGCACACAGAGGAAAACCAAAAGGATCGACGGCCCTCGGACAGCTGAAGGCAACGCCATCGTCTCCCGCAACGCTTACAAGTGAGGAAAGAGCGAATTGGTTCGTCAGGGAGATGTGGAAATTTCGCGACATGATTAGAAAGGCCACGTTGGGCATGGAGGGCTGGTGAATACACCTGTTTGAACGGAGACCGACTTAGGATGACGGTGTGCTGGTCCGGCTTTCCCGCCGTGAATGATGCTCCGCTAGACGATCCCCTGGCCCATCTGGAGCCCATGACCGAAAGCGAGGCGGTCATCGCCATCTGCGTGATCCTGGTTGCACGCAGAAAGCGATTTCCGCAGTACGCCGCCCTCGCGAGATCAGATGCGCACAGGATGAGGTCACGCTCGCGCAGGTCAAGCTTTTTAATTTCAACATGGTGCTGGAGTGCTTAGGCTGCGGCCATAAGCGGCTGATGGATGTGGATGAGTTGCTCAAGAAATGGCCGCTCGAGACGACCATGAAGCAGATCGCCGCGGATGCCCGGTGCAAGAATAAAGGTTGCCGTGGTAACTACGGCGACCGCTCCTTAAGTATCGAAACCTTAGCCGCCAGATCCGCCGCGGCCGTCACTGCCGCCGCCGCCGCCGCCATACTCCGCCTGCGCCCGCTTTGGCTGGGCTAGCAAGGCTAGCGCCGGCGCCGCGTAAGCGAAGCGCCCGATCTTCTTCAGCACCGCGCGGCGTGACGCTTCGTGGTCATCGCCGGACTCTTGCTGCGGCGTCGTGCGATCTTCATCCCTGCCGGAGGTAGTCATCTTGCTTTTGCCTTCGCTATCTCTAGGCTTTATTGTCTGATAATTATATTGTCTGATGATTGATCGCATCAATAAGTCACAGGTACTAGGCTGCATACTCACAATGGGTAGGCAAATGGCATTTGGCATCCTGCAAAATAACCTTTGCTGTCGTGCTGGGCACCCTTGCGGAGATTAGTGTGAGGGTGCGTCCCTCTTGAGGTCACGCTCGGGGGGCAAGCAGATAATAGGAAAAACCTAATAGCTAGTGCCCTTCACCAGTTTTTCCAAATATGCCCCGGAGCCCGATCCGATCCCGAAGAAAAAGGACATGGTGTGGGTTGCGAAGAACGACAATCGGCCGCCCATGGCTTTCGCCGGCATCTGGCGGCCGTGGACCGGCACGCGAGGCACAAAGAAAGCGCCGATCGAGGGAGAGCACCTGCTCTATTCGTTTCTGATGACAGAGGTCGTCGAGCCGATCCACCCCAAGGCAGTTCCAGTGATTTTGGCGGATGAACAGTCCTGGTACATCTGGCTGAATGGATCAGTCGAAGAAACGCTCGAGCTCCAGCGGCCGGCGCCGGCGGACATGATCAAGATCGTGGCGCACGGGACTAGCAAGGAGGATTAGCGGGAGAATCGAGTGTTCGCTTTCGCGGCGAGGACGATATGACTAGTGTTTTTCTGGGAGCAATGGAAAGCAGTATACCCTTATGTCACTAGCTGGTCGGGCTTCTTTCTCCTCCAGAACAAGCAGCCACTGCGCACAGGCGGATTGGGTGGTCTCAACCACCGTGACTTGGCAGTGCGGGGAGATTAAGTTTCCGCAAATCATGATGAGGGCGAGCATGGGTTCCATAGCATCCGATTATTCAGAGGCGCGTTTAATTATGACATTGGCGCGCGGCGAGCGATGTGCAAAATTCTAGGTTGCCGGGCCTGAATCCTGCAGCGCTCCCACCACGGGGCCCGTCGGCAAGCTTACCCCCAAACCCTAAGCACCGACTGGCTTCGCGCTCAACTCGACGCCCGGAACCATTTACAAGCACCCGCATTATGAAGATGGCCATGAAGTGCGACATGGCCATCTAGCCCGTCGGGCTACGGATTGCCTACCGGTCCGGCGGGCGCCTTAAAAGCTCCAGCGGCCGGCGCCGGCCGACATGATCAAGATCGTGACGCGGGGGACGAGCAAAGAGGATTGAGGCATGCCGTCAGACTGCTCGACAAAGCCGTGCATATCTTGCAAGACCGCTCCGCGTCTCTAACCGGGCGGACTGCTCCTTAAGTATCGAAACCTTAGCCGCCAGATCCGCCGCCGCGGTCATTGCCGCCGCCGCCGTCATTGCGGCCGCCGCCGCCATACTCCGCCTGCGCCCGCTTTGGCTGGGCCAGCAAGGCTAACGCCGGCGCAGCGTAAGCGAAGCGCGCGATCTTCTGCAGCACCGCGCGGCGTGCCACTTCGTAGCCCTCGTCGGACTCTTGCAGCGGGGTCGCGCGATTATCATCCCTACCAGAAGTAGTCATCATGCTTTCCACTTCGCTAACTTTAGGCTTGTCCAGTTTTTGATTCGCGTCAATATATCGCACGATATATGCACATCGATATAATGGTTAACGTCAGTGCACTTAGGCAGATCAAGGTTGTGGCTGGCCCACCGGTCGTCTCGATCCCGATAGTCGTGGCCTTGGTCTGAGACGATGCTGATCGCGTTACATGCGCCAGAGGTGTTTTAGAACTCGCTGAAAAGACTTTAATGAGCAACGAATATGTCTGGACAGCCTCGGGACATTCCCCGGTCGGTTGGGAGCCAAACGATATAGCAGTGTTGAAGCCGATCAGGCCTTGTGCTGCTTGGTATCGCCCGCGAGGTGCCGGAGCTGCACCCACACAACGCAGACAATCGTCCGCCGCTTCGGCTGGAAAGCTGGGCGGTCAAGGCCGCCCTCCGGCGCCGACGCGGTGCGACGGCGTTGAAAAAGAAAGATATCGAGGAGATCCGTCGCTGTACGCATGATGACGGAACACTTAAGCTGCCAGAGGGTGTGGATTGATGACCGAGCAGGATCGGGACGACCTTCCTGACGACACCACGATCGGCTATCGCAATCCCCCACGGTCGACGGGTTTTCGGAAAGGTCAGAGCGGCAATCCTCGCGGTCGGCCAAAGGGCCGTCATCGGCAAGCCCCCTATGAGGCGATTCTTGGTCAAATGGTAACCGTCCGCGAGGCCGGAGCCGAGCGGTGCGTCACCGCAGCGGAAGCTTTCCTTTTACAGATCACCAAGCGTGGGCTCGAGGGTGGCAGCGCTGCTGCCCGCGCAACCATGCGGGCGCTTGACGAAGTGAAGGACAAGCGCATTGTCGGCCAGCCTGGTAAGTTGACGGTTAAATTGCGGTTTGTCGCTCCCGGCAGCGTGAATTCGGCGCTTGAGCTCTTGCGCATGGCAAAGCTGCTTGATCGCTATCGCGATACGGCTCGCATCCTGCTCGAGCCGCGGCTTGTCGAAGCCGCCTTGGCACGACTTGGCGAGCGCCATTTACATCTGAAGAGCAACGGATTGTTCTGCGCCAAACGATTACCCCACAAGGTAAAATTGCCGCAATGGTGGACGGAACGTCCCGCGAGTTGAGCATGCGCATTTTAGTTACTCGACGAGAGCATGCCGTAATGTTCTTCAAAGTCACTGTCAAACAATTCCGATGCTCGGTACTTCAGCTGCCCACCGACCTGTGTGACTGGATCGATTGCGCTGAAGAGGATCCAACGTCAGCGACGCGCCTGCAGGATGTTCTTTCAGGATCGAAATGATCCGTTCGTCGGTGAACCTGCTCTTCTTCATCGTCCGCCTCCTTTCCAGAGAACAGACTAACCTCAAACCAGGGACATTTCAGGGGAGCAGGTCAGCTACTTTCCCCTTCGGATTGAGTACTGGCAGTTCCTTTCTCGATATCTGCAGTTTGGTCTCGGACAAGATTCGCCGAGTGAACGCATTTCTATGCGGTGAGGGTCGCTGATGGCTGCTCGGAATTCTCTTGATGGTATCAGTCTTCAGTTCAATTCCAGTATTAGCCTTCCGTTCAAGCATCCACGCGCCACTCCCCATCAGGAATAGAAAGAGGCAATGCGCAGCCCCCCAATAATGAACTGTCCAGCCGGTAAGAAAGAAGGCCATTAACGTCGCGATGAACCCCATTCGATAGGCGCAGAGTCGAGAATCGAGTGCTTTTGCCGAGCAAGCTGCCCAGATGGCAAAAGCAACTGCGAGCAATAATAGGCCGGCAGCCGGCAAGCCGTGGTGGACCGCGTAGTAGAGCCATATATTATCTATGCTCGGAGGCATCCAGTCAGGACGCTCCCACCTTTCCAACCCAACGCCAAAGAATGGGTGGTTCAAGACCGACGCCCATCCATATGACCATATCAGCCTGCGAAACCAATATGAGAGGGGATCGAATGTGAAGGTCGCGATCATAATTTCGAGCAACGATCTCTTAGCTAGAATTTCGGTTGCTATTGTTGCCAGTGCCAATAGGCTGAGAAATATTTGCCACCTGCTCTTGAGAAACTTCAACGCGCTGTCCCACGCTATTATAAATACTTGAGCGGCCAGCGCCTGGATCGGTCCGCCAGACAATGACATCATTGCTAAAGTCCCAACTATCGCAGTTCTAGTGAACCTTCGCGCGATGTTGTCTCCATGACCAAGAACCAAATGGACCAGGGCAAGCGTGCTTCCGGTGAAGATTCCAAACAGAATCGGATGGTCAAAGACGGATTGCACTCTGCTCAAACCCAATCGGGCGGCCATGGGAGGATAGTTGAATGTAGGCAAGATCGCGGAAAACATGTCGTGCAGAATGTTGTAGCCCAAGACAAACTCAATCAGCGAGAACGGGAAAAGGAATAAATTAGTCAAAAACAACGCTCGAACCGTATTGTAGAAATCGTCTGGCCCGCGAATGTAACACCGCGCCAACAGGTAGCTGCCGAACGTTTCAATGAACATTATTCCTGATGGCTCGATGGAACTCGAAAGGCCATTGACCATGATGAGGCTGAGAAAAACCCATACACAAAAAGACAACACTACAATGTCGGTTAACCTAATTCGTCCCACCTTTCCTGTTAGCCACATGAAGAGGCATGGCAAGACCATCACCACCAGGACGATCCGGTATGCCGATAGCCGTAGCGGTCCGATAGGCAGGATCCAGGGAACCACCAATGTTACAAGAAACAATAAGACAGGCCACGGAAGTCCCTTTTTCTCTCCGGGCAGTTCGTCGTTGTCTGGCGGTCGCACAGGGGTCGAATAGTTGGACTCTCGCGTGAACGGAATCGGTTCACGTTTTCTCAAAAGCGAGTTGTCTTTTCGAACTCTTAGACGCTCCGCCTCCATTGGACGTCCTTAGTCTTCCAATACGCATTGCGTGACTGTGTACCGACGCGGCCGACCATCGTGTAGGCGAGTATGCCCTTATGAGGTAGACTAGTCTTGCCAGCAGTTACTTGGGAAGTTGATCTGACTTACCTTTTTCGCGTGAACCCAACAAATAAGTAGTATGAACAGCGCGAGAACATAGGATTTGGTCTTCTTGACTTTGCACTTTCTCGTTGATCTACTTACTTACATCTCGGCAGACTTCGATGTGACATCGCGTTGACTTCAGTTGTGAGGTCCAAGAAATCTAGAGACCCGCTCTAGAACGTGCGTAACATACATCACCAGCGTTCTGGTTCTGCCGCTGCTCGATAATCCGGTTGGCCAGGTGAAGCCGCCTGCAGAAGATGTTCTGGAGCTCGTCTTCGCCAGCAATCTGCCGGCTAATGTCGCGAATGGTGCGCCCCAGATAGGTCTTGAGCGTGCGCAGTGCCTTGCCGGCCCGCTTGAACTGCTTGGCGTGGGCGTAGCGCTGATGCTTGATCAGCGCCAGCTTGCCCACCCTCGTGTAGCTTTGGCGCAGCTCGAGACCCACCTTCCGGGCCAGCCGCACCAACCTCTCGCGCGCCCGCTGAAGGAACTTGGCATCGGTTGGGAACGTCACGTTCTTCGGCTCGACCGTCGTGTCGACGATCACCCGGCGCGTATCCTGGGGCGCCAAGCCGCCAGTTCCCTGCAAAATCGAAATCCACAGCCTCAATGATCAATCAAATCAATCAATAAGTTGGAGATAATTCACAGGGGACGAATTATGTGTACATCGGGAAATCTGGTCGCAGTGAACTTCATATTCTTCCGCTACATCTGACAATTCTCAAAATTGAATTCAGCGCGGTTAAAGATATTATGCCAGATAAAATGGGACGGCGACCAGATGCGTTTCAGCGATGTTCTTACTCCTTTTTTGCTCGCGAACTGACCGTTTGACCTTCCTATGCCGTCTCCAACTCGAGTAGAGTATTATTCCCTGAACAAGTTTCTGGGGGGAAGCCCGTGTCGCAAGTGACCATTCTGACTCCCAGTTTCGCGCCAGACTTTGACCTGTGCGCCAATCTCAACCGATCAATCTTGGATTTCTTCCCCAGCACGGTTGAACATCACATCGTGGTTCGTCCGAGTGATATTCAGATCTTTCGAGCGCTCTCCAACCAGCGCACGCATATTCGCTGCAGAGCCGAATGTTTGCCAGCATCATTTGTGCGTATGCCATTCGGTAACTACACTGTCAATTTGACACGCCCATTCCCGCCAATACGGGGATGGATTATGCAGCAACTGATCAAACTTGCAGTAGCAACAGAGTCGAAGGATGACGTCATCATTCTTGCAGATTCCGACGTCGAGTTCCTGCGCCCCACAGGGGTCGAGGCGTTCGTGCGCGACGGCACCGTTCGTTTCTATCGTCTTCCGGAAGCGATCGACGCGCGGCTTCCGCGCCATGGAACGTGGCATAGAGTAGCCCGCGATCTATTGGGGTTGGATCAGAAACCACTGCCGTTTGCCGACTATATATCCTCTCTGGTTGCCTGGAACCCGGCAATTGTCAGACAGATGCTTGATCGAGTGTCGTCGATCACGGGGAGCCATTGGGCGAGTGCCATAGCGCGACAGCTGCATTTTTCCGAGTCGACACTATATGGAGTGTATGTGGATGAACTGGCGGGCGACGTAGCCAAGCGCTTTGTCTCGAGCGAGACACTGTGTTTGTCCTATTGGGATGACACCCCACTATCAGGCGCTGGCATCGCTGCATTTGCACGCGCGGTCAGGCCAGACGACGTCGCCGCAATGATTTCAGCAAAATCTCGAACGCCCTTGGACGTCCGCCGGAATGCGTTTGCCGCTTGTCGTAAAGGCGTCGGCTCCCTCCTCACCGGCTGACGTTCAATGCATCAGTCGACCGTCGGAAGAATGCTCTAACTACTTCGCAGCATCAGGCTACGGGCCCAATTGACCGCCCGATGCACTAGCCGCAACTCTCGGAAAGGCGTGCATATCCGGTAAAGCCAAAACATGCACAAAGGCGGCAACCCTTGAACCGCATGTTCTTTTCCACCTTCAACTAGAAAAAGAAATCTCCTCCTGCGATAGGGCCGGTGTAGTTCTGCAACAGGATCTCGAAGTCGGCGATTAGGCCGGAATTCACGTTGCCCTGGATCAAGGTGGAGTCCAGTACGCTGTCCCCGTCGGTATCGATCTGGACATGGCGTATTTGCCCGGCGCCGGTGAAGGCTCCTGTCCCGCCACCAGCGGTCAGAGTGAAGTCCTGATTGCCAGTAACTGCGGTATTCGCATCGATCGCGTTGAAATTCAGGTCATCCGCTCCACTGACAAAGTCAAGAATGACGTCGCGCGAAGCTGCCCCGACCCCCGAGTCGCCGATAGCGTTGAAGTCGAAAACATCGTTGCCGAGACCGCCAAACAGAATGTCGGCTCCGCCGTCGCCGTCGAGCGTGTCGTTGCCGCCGAAGCCGAGCAGCAGATCAGCGCCAGTTCCTCCGGTGTGGGTACTGCCACTGTTGTTTCCGATCTGCAAATTCAGCCCCTGAGCGCCGAATTGCACCATCTCAATGCCGGTCAGTGTATCCGCCCCATCCGGGCTGCGGGAGCGGTTGTCGGTAACGACTAGGTTCCCGGCTCCATTCAACGAGAAGCGGTAGTTCGCAATCGGACCTGAGAAGGCAGCGGTGTCATTGCCGTTGCCACCGTTCAGCGCGTCTTTGCCGGCACCGCCAATGAGCACGTCGTCGCCGTCGCCTGAGTTCAGAGTGTCGTTGCCGCGGAAGCCGAGCATCAGATCGGCGCCCGAATTGAACGTCATAGTGGACCCGGTATTGGTTCCAGCTCTCAAGGCGAGAGTCTGGCCGTTGAACTGGACCTGCTCAATGCTGTTCAGCGTGTCAGCCCCATCCGGGCTGCCGGCCCTCGTGTCGATAACGATGACATTCCCACTTCCATTCAGCGAGAAGCTGTAATTCGCAAAACCCCCGGCAAAGGCCGCCGTGTCGGTCCCGCCGCCACCATTCACGGCGTCGTTGCCACCCCCGCCGATCAGCACGTTGGCGTTGCCGTCACCCGTCAGCGTATCGGCGAATCCGCTGCCCGTGAGATTTTCCATGCTGACGAGAGTGTCGAGGCCGGCGCCGATGGTGTTCTGCTGCCCGGCTAGAGCCAGGGATACCGTAACCCCGCCACTTGCACTGGCGTAGCTCGCCGTGTCCGAGTCGCCGACACCGCCGTTCAGCAGGTCATCGCCGGCGCCGCCGTCGAGCATATCGTTCTCATCCTGACCGAACAGCGTGTCATTGCCGGCGCTGCCGGCCAGTGTGTCATTACCATCGTCGCCATAGACAATGTCGTCATTGGCGGTGGCGAAAGCAGCGAGGTTCGTGCTGGTATCCCCGTTCGTTCTGATATTGAAAGTCTCGTCTCGGAAGGCGCCCGACGAATCCGTCGACCTCACAATGAGCGTATAGGTCGTGTTCGTGGCCATCGCTGAGCCCGTGCGCGTAACGACACCCGCCGCGGTCACCGCAAAACCCACGCTGCTTCCTTGCTGCAGCGAGTATGTCCAGGATGAGCTGTCGGGGTCTGCCGTAGCCAGATTGGCAATCACGGCCCCCGCGGCCGGTAGCGCCGAGATGCCCGGTGCAACGCCATTCCACCGAATGTCGGTCGGCGCGTCGTTCGGGGTTGACGTGCTATCATCATTGGTGATGGTGCCGACACCTTGATTGTCACTGATGGTCGCGCCGTTGGTTGCATTAGTCAGACCGACGTTGAAGGTTTCGTCCCCCTCCACCTTGGTGTCGCCGTTGATCGTGACTGAAATCGTCTGCGTGTTCTGGTTGGCCCCGAAATGCAGTACGTTGGAGGCCGCGACATAGTCGCCGTCAGCAACAGTGGCGCTTCCGTTGGAGGTAGCGTAGTTCACATCGAATGCCGCCGTGCCGCCGCTGCGGGTGACCGTGAAGGTCGCCACCTTCGTCCCGCTGTTGCCCTCGCTTATCGTGACGTCGTTGATCGAAATTGAGCCCGCAAGCACTCCCCCGACGGACGTGCTAATCTGATAAATGTGGATCGCGTTGCCGTCGGCAAAGTTGTCGGAGAACTGCCCGTTCGTAATAGCTATAGTGCGGTTTTCTCCGATAACCACGGCAGTGCCGCTGGTAACGCCAGCTAGCGTGAAGGTGTCCGTACCCGTATCGGCACCATTGACCGTGCTGCCAGCAAATACATAATGCTCGCCACCGTAGTATTTTGCCATTGCCCGCACGGATGAGTTGACCGTGACAAAACCGTCATCGAACGGCGAGTTCAGAACGGGCGCCAACTGCTTGATCAACGCATCGGTTTGCGTAACGGCGGCAAGTTGCGCGGCATAGTACGGATCGCGCAGGACATTTTGGGTTTGCTCCGGGCCGCCGAAGCTGTGGTTGAAATAGATGATGCCGCGCGCCCCGGCGATGATCTCGTGCCACACCGCTGCCTTGATTTCGCCCGGCAGGATTTGCCGGGCCCCCTGCGCCGCCGTCTCGGTCCACGGCCAACCCACCTCCACGAAACCCCAGACAGGATGAATCACGCCGTCGGTAGCATCCAATTCGCGCAAGCGGTCGATGGTATAGCCGTAGTTTGCCGCAAGCTGGGTCTGCGCGACCGTTAGCGACTGACCGTTATTGAGCAAACTTCCGCCTTCTGATCCAGCGTCAATATTCGGATCGGTAAACCAGTAGGCGTCCGCTGACACGACATCTACGCTGTTGACGAACCGTGCGGCTTCGGCATCCGTTTCCCAGAATAGGACGCCCTTGCCGAAGTTGTTGTAAGTGAAGCGTCCGTCGTTCGGCAGCGAGGCAATGATGTTATCCAGCATCGTGTAGCCCTGCCCCGGCCCCAGCTGCATGTCGATCTCATCGTACAGCAGCCAGCCGGCGGTTGCAGGACTGTTGATGACGGTCTGATTCGTTCCCAATTCGTCCTGCTGGGCAATGACATACATGCCGTTGCTCTGAACCAGCGAAAAATTGCTGTTAGCGGTAATGCCAGTGTAGAGGTTGAGCCCCGCGGCCTTATCGAGAGCTACGTCGTTCTGAGTCTGGACGCCCTCAAGCCACGCACTGATCGGGAAAAAGCTCGGATCGGTCGGAAGCGAGTTGGAGAATTGAGCAAAATAATTCGGCCCGCCGTCAATCTCACGAAGCGCCATGGTACCCTCCAGATTTTCCAATCTTAAGTGGTTCCTCTGTCGCCGACCGGACGGTAACCCTAAAAGATCAGGCTCACAAGCACTCATTTGTTCCCATCCGTCTCGATCACGACCCAATGTTCGGAACGGTGGAAGTGCTTCTGCAGTGGAAGCTTGCTACCCTGCTTCACCACGATTCGCTTGACTCGGTAGCGTTCGGAAATGTCCACGTCCTGGTAATGGCCCCATGGACGGTAGATGCGGCAATGCTCGACTGTGGCGCGATAATGGTTGGCCTAAAGGGCTCGATGCCATTCTGTGCCATGGCATTGGTAAGCCAATCACCAAAGCGCGGGATCGTAGCTTTGGCCGCTGCGCATTGACGCTTCGTCCTTGAGCGTCTTAAGCATTTCGATGACTCTCTTCTTTTGCATATCGGGCAGGTTATCGGCCGCCTCAATCGCCAGCGGAAGCCACGCCTTGCGAAATAGCGAACGAAGCCTCCCGCGGTCGAAGCCGAGCTTCTCCGCGAGATACCGGCACGTTTGCCAGTCCGCAGAGACAGCCGCAGGATCTACCGCATACCCGTAGAACATCAGAAGAGTTCCTCTTCGAAGAAGCCGTTGGGCCATCGATCGCGAAACTCCCCATATAGTAACTAAGAGGCGTTGTTTGCGTTTGCTTTGCAAATAACCTTTCGAGCTGCCTGTGACCAATGTTTTTGGACAGAGCGACATCGGCAATGGGCAAGGGATCTTCGATATGAGATTCCATAATTGGATCGCAGGCGAAGCTTGCTCGGAAGGTGTGCCAGAACCTCGATCCGGTCACCGCGCTGCTGTTCGCTGGCATCACGAATGCGGTCATGCTGATACTGTGTCGCCGCACGCATCGCCATTTTGCGACCATGCCGCGGGGCAATGAGATTGAGCATAATATCCATCGTAGCCGTCCCGCAGGAGCAGGTGAGGCGGTCGCGGTCGATCTCGAACAGCGTGTTCGTGCATTCGATGTGCGCATGCGCATTCTACCTATCGAGGACGACAAGAAGACCGCCCGCCTACGTCGCGAAGGGCTTTGTAGGGGCAGGCCATGTGTGCGATGTTATCGTCAGCGGCAAGCACGCCTTGGTGCAGGCAACTCACGAGGATTACGACGTTTTCGTCGTCGACCGCATGCTGACGGACTTGGACGGATTATCGCTCGTCAAGGCGGTGCGTGCCGCGGGTGTGAAGGTTCCGGTACTCGTTCTGACGGCGATTGGGGGGTTGACGATCGGGGGGACGGGCTCGAAGGAGGCGGAGATGATTAGTTGGTGAAGCCATTCGCCTTCACCGAGCTGCTGGCACGCGCTAACGCGCTCGGCAGGCGCCCACCGTTGCAAGAACAGAAAACGATACTCAAGACTGCCGACCTGGAATTTGACATCGTTAAGCGTACCGTGACCCGTGGCGGAGTGCCCATCGACCTGCAGCCGCGCGAGTTTTCGCTACTGGAACTGCTGATGCGGAATGAGGGCCGTGTGCTTACGCGGACCATGCTTCTTGAGCGCGTCTGGGACTTCCATTTCGATCCTAAGACAAGCGTCGTCGAGACGCATATCAGCCGGTTGCGGTGAAAGATCGACAGGCCATTCTCCGTTCCACTCCTGCGGCTACAGCCTGCATGCGCCGCGCTGATTTATGGGGCAGCACACCGTGACGCCGCGTGGGAGGACGCGTGATGCCCTTCACCTGTGAAGGCCATAAGGCCCTCGACCTCCTGCACAAGCCGGATCCTGACTGGCGCGCCAAAGCCGACGCACTTCGCGCGGCTGATGAAGCGACCCTGCAAGCCTTCCGTGCGGCGTTGTGTGAGGGGGCGTCCTACGCCGAAGCTTATGACAAGGGAACGGCGGTGTTCCGCGCAGCCCTTCCGAAATCAACCATTCAACAGGGAGAGACCTCATGTCCGAAGTGAGTATGCTGCAGCCGATCGACGCCGCGCCCCGCGCTGTCGCGGCCGCCACCGTCCTGGCGCCCATGGCGATGATAAGCCGCGCCATCGAGCGCGGCGCCGGCATCGAGACGCTCGAGCGCCTGATGGCGCTGCAGGAGCGCTGGGAGGCGTCCGAGGCGAGGCGCGAATACAACGAGGCCATCGCCCGCGCCAAGTCCGAGATCAAGCCGATCGTGAAGGGCCGTATGGCGGCGTTCGACAGCCGGCGCACCGGCGATCGCACCGCATATGCCTATGAGGATCTGGCGGAAGTCGCCGAGGTCATCGACCTCATCCTGAACAAAAACGGGCTGTCCTACGGCTTCAAGTCGAAGGTCGACAGCACCGCCTTAACCGCGATGGATGCGGCGACGTTCAAGCTCTACTTCGAGCGGGCGCAGCAGGCCCTGGCCGAGCAGTTCGGCTTCGACCCGCTGGGCTTCATGAAGGAAAGGAAGGCAGCTTGACGACGAGGGAACAATTGATCGGACTGCGCCAGCGCTTCGAGGAGCTGGCCACCCGTTACAACGATCTGCGCCTTGTGGACTCGTCCGGCTACACCGTCGAGCAGCGGGTCGATCTGGACATCGCCTACAACTCGGTGATCCGCGATCTTGAGGCTGCCGAGGACAAATACGAAGAGTCGCTCGCCGCCTACAAGAGACCAGGCCCCAGGCTGGTCAAGTGAGGCGAGAGTTTTTCGCTATCGGTGAAGAAGGCCGCGAAGGCGCGCGCAGGCGACAACTGCGAGCAGTGCGGCCTTCCCTTCGCCGGGCGGCGTCCTGAATACGATCACATTCTGCCGGACGGGCTCGGCGGCGAACCCACTCTCGAGAATTGCGCCGTGCTGTGTCCATCCTGCTACAGGATTAAGACCCACACCGAGGACCGGCTCCGCATGCAGAAGGCCGACAATATCGCGAAGAAGAACGACGGATTGAAACGCAAATTCCCCTGGCCCAAACAAAGGAGAGCAGGATGCCGATGACCCAAAATGAATGCGCGGATTCGAGAGGCGCTGAAGCCGTTCGGGGCTTTCTCCGAGTTCTTGGACAAGACGGGCGCCAGCTCAATGCTCGATATCGAAAGATATATTGCCGCGTAGGTTTTTTGCTGGTCGAATGTCGCCACCAGTATGAGAGAACGATGGCAATGCGCGTTCAACAATCTGGCGATGGTCCGCTCGTGATGCCTGCTGTTGTAGGCTATTTAGGCTTGGCGCTTTCATCGGGCGGACGACCAACGCAAATCCGTTTTGTCTTAGAGGATGGATCAGAACTCCATCTGCCGATACGGGAGGTTGCTTACAGCAAACTCCTCGCTCAGTTCGCAATGCTATATGCCGAAATAGGGACCTTCGGCGGTAGAAAAAATTGAGGGCCACGGACTCTCTGTGCGTTTGCGCCAAAAGGCTATGCGTTTGCGTCGATGCTCCTTCGGTGGAACTCTGTCGCACGGGGGCATCTCAATGTCGTGGGTTAGGACAGTCGCCGCTTTTGGGGTGCCCGTGTGTCTGACGCTGGCACCAGCCGCTGCAGCGAAGAGCATGTGGAATGGCGACAAGCTTTATACCGAGTGCAGTCGGTCAAGCCCTCGCTGTGCGTCCTATCTTGCCGCAGTTGTTGATACAGCAAATGAGGCTTCGATGATTGCCACGCAAAAAATGGCGATCTGCCTCCCTCCAAAAGCTAAGGTGGAGAAGCTCCGAAAAGTTGTCTTGAAGGAGTTGAGGGTACAACCAGAAGCAAGCTCAGCTGCTTCCGTTGCTTTGAGGGCTCTCAAGAGAAAGTGGCCGTGCCCCGCCCACCTCGGGACGGACTGATAGGGGGCACGGATAGTCGCGCGGCGCTCGTCCCCTGTTGAGAAGCAGCAAGAGGTCGCGTCCCGCGGCACTCACTGGCTTCACTGTCGGTTCCTTCCTCCCCCTGTGCGCTTCTGGACGGGCTTAGGCTAGCTTGGCGAGTCCGAGGACGGCCAGGGCTGGCTCGCGAACCTGAAGATAAAGGACATCTTCATGTTCACCCTGTGTCTTCTCATCGTCATAGGCGCTATTTTTGCGGCCTTCTGAAAAGACGCCGAGCCGGGGTCCGAGGGGTGCTAGCGGCGTACCGCGTTGCGGTGATGATCTGGCGGGCGCGCCGGGCGCTAGAGTGAAACGGGTTGAGCTGCTCGCGGAACTCGCGGTCGCCCTGCGCGATCGCGCCTCCCAGCTTTGGAAGCAAGCGCAGGAGGATGCGACATACCACTGATGGTAGGCAGGGAATGTGACGAGGCGCTGGCCGGAATAGTTGATGCTGTTTGCTAGTTTCGAGGCGCTCTCGATATCGGACGATATATTGCCCTATAGTTAGTTTGGTGGTCGAATGCCGCTGTCACGCCGCAGAGCGGACGCACTAGCTTGAGGTGCTGGAGCTGCGAAAATGACCATCTACGCCACCGGCCTAGCCTACAAGGTTGACACCATCCGCGAGCACGAAGGCAACACAATAGTTTGCCTTTCGCTCTGGAGAGGCACCCAGTGCCTCGCGGAGGTAGAATTCCACAGCCTTGACGCCGCTGACACTTGGATGGCTGTGAACTACCCCCACGCCAATCGGAGAACCGCGAAATGACCCATAAAGCTTTCGCCCGCCCGAGCCAGGATGAATACAACGAGCTCCTGGCCGGTCGCATCAAGGCGGATGCCAATACTCCGATAGGTTCGACGCGGAGCGGTCGCCAGAAACGCGAAACGCCCGCGAGGGGGTGTAGAGCATAGAGGGCTCCTGAAAACAGTTCTGGCGGGCGCGCCGGGCGGAATTATCACACCCCATTGTTCACTTAACCGGCCTCGTCAGGCTAGGCGCATAGTCAACCTTTGCTGTCCCCGGGTGTAAGCTCGTCGAGGGTGGGCAATATCGGTCCGCAATTGGCGGCGTGACGGTGAGGGTGCGGGCCGTCGGGTGCTAAATAACCCCGCCAAGGCTAGGGCGGCCAGGGCGGGGTTGTCGGCCCCTCCGGGGGCATGGCGAGGCAGACACCATCACCCTAGCGGGAATCCGCACGCAGCATAAAGTGCGCGCAATTTGATTGTTTAAGAAGATCACAACGCCAGCTCGCACTAATGAAAAAGCCCCGCCCGGCGGAGTGGGGCTTCCCTCGCAGGGGGAGAGTAGTCCGCCTTGCGTCGCCTTGCGAGGCGGACGGCTCAGCGTACTCTCGAATCGCGGCGGACGAATATGCGACCTTGGTGGATGGAAAACCCCGCCTTAGCGTGAGGGCCAAGGGCGGGGTCAGGTTCGGGTGTCGGCCCCTCTGGGGGGTTTGGCGGGGCGGACACCACCAGCCTAGCGGGAGTCCGTAGGCGGCGTAAACAGATCACAACGCTGTGGGACCAATTCGCCAATGACAAAGCCCCGCCCGGGTCGGTATCTTATCGACGGGGCTTCCCTCCCAGGACCTGTGGGAGATGTCCGCTGCCGAGCGGACAGCTTAGCTTACTCCGATTGCGAGATAGTCGACCGTTAACAACCTGCTTTTTAGGTTGGGAGCGGCCTGTTTGTGCCGATAAGCAAGATCACGAACAGGCGCACAATCATCCTCAGCCAGTTGAGCAGGAGGCTGAAGTTGTAGCCGGCGGCGGCGAGGATGGCGCTGATGGCGTCGCCTCGTGTTCCGGCGAGATAGTTACGGCCCATGCGATGTTCGTTCTTGATGTGGCCGATGACCGGTTCGACGGCGGCACGCCGCTTCATCTCGCGCTTGATTGAGGGCGTCATCCGGCGCTTCTGGCCTGACGTGAAGACTCTGAACCTGTGGGAGAGCGGCGCATTGTGGCCCCGGTATCCGGCATCGGCGAGAAGGCGCTCGATGCCATTGCCGATGCTCTTCTCCATTTCAGGAATGATCTCGGCCAGGGTGTGGCCGTCATAGGGATTGCCGGGCAGCGCCTTGGCATGCAGAGCGAACTGGCCGCCCCTCGATCGCTTGAGCGTGGTGGCGACCGACACCTTGACGCCGAACTCGTAGGGCTGATGCGCCTTGCCCTTGCCGATGCATTCCACTTCAGGGGCATGCAGGCTGTAGACCTTCTTCCCGCGCTGGTTCTGCCGCTGCTCGATAACCCGGTTGGCCAGGTGAAGCGGCCTGCGGAAGATGTTCTGGAGCTCGTCCTCGCCAGCAATCTGCCGGCCAATGTCGCGAATGGTGCGCCCCAGATAGGTCTTGAGCTTGCGCAGCGCCTTGCCGGCCCGCTTGAACTGCTTGGCGTGGGCGTAGCGCTGATGCTTGATCAGCGCCAGCTTGCCCACTCTTGTATAGCTCTGGCGCAGCTCGAGGCCCACCTTCCGGGCCAGCCGCACCAACTTCTCGCGCGCCCGCTGCAGCAGCTTGGCATCGGTCGGGAACATCACGTTCTTCGGCTCGACCGTCGTGTCGACGATCACCCGGCGCGTATCCTGGGGCGCCAAGCCGCCAGTTCCCTGCAAAATCGAAATCCACAGCCTCAATGATCAATCAAATCAATCAATAAGTTGGAGATAGTTCACAGGGGACTATTTCCCTTCTTCGCAAATCCTAAGAGAACTTGTTTTCGGCCTTCCCAAATCGATTATCGCGGTTCGATGAGCTCGATGAGCGAGCGCTTTATTTCCACCAGGCCGAACGATACCTGATCAGCCACGGCGTCATTCCGCGTCCGAAGGCGAACAAGCACGCCGCATGGAATATTACATCAGGGTATTGTACCACTTTGTCAGCCGTGCCTATCTTCTTAGGCTGGTCTGCGCGGTTAGGGCTGGAGGGAGGACCCCATCTTTTTTCCTGTCCGCTTTGGATCAAATCGAGATCAGCGCCTTCCCTGTGCCCTTGCACGTCACACACCTGGTCTGCTTGTTCTCCGGCGGAAGATAGGTCTAGATCCCGGTTCCGTCACACTCGATGCAGGTGATCTCGGCGGCATGGCGATCCGTTGGATAAACCGGCGCATGCCAATAGCCGCGGCAATGACATCACCGGAGGTGTGAACCTCTCCGTCTCGACCCGCATCGCAAATCGCAATGGCGTCCCTCAGCTTCGCGACAGATTCCGAAAATCCTTCCCGATCCCTACTATCCACCACAGTTCGTCCTCCCGTCATGAGGATCGGCTCAGCCCGCGAGCAACCCTCGGACGCGCAATGTAGGGCGAGCCACCTCAGCGCCAGAGGCGGACTTTCACACCTACTTCATACATTGGGAGTCAGCCCCTCCAAACGTTCACTATTCTACTCCTTTCGGGTGAACCGTTTTCCCAAATGGCTAGGCTGCAACTTTCGGGCATTTGCCGTTCAATCTTCCAAAGGCAACTTACTGGGCGGTGCCTCATCATGGCTTCTCTCCCCACGGATACCTCACCCCCCAAGGATACCTCACTACATTTTTTTTCAGAGTTCTCATCAAGTGAGAGTGATGCAGGATCTCGGCAGATTCGACGATCCTATTTGATCCTCAAGCGCGTGATAGATATTTTTATCGTCCTTGTGAGCGCACCGATAACGCTACCGCTCGTCGCGTTGCTCGCAATTCTAATTCGATTTGACGGCGAAGAGCCCTTCTTCCACCAAGAACGCGTGGGCCGCAACGGACGGCTCTTCACGTTCTGGAAGCTGCGAACAATGGTCTCCGGCGCAGATCAGCGGCTTGAAGAAATTTTGGCAGCGAGTCCCGCCGCTCGAGACGAGTGGAATACGACCCAGAAACTTAAATCAGACCCCCGCATTACTCGCTTGGGTCGAATTCTCCGCCGCACCTCAGCTGACGAGTTGCCGCAATTATGGAACGTCCTCATTGGCGATATGAGCCTAGTGGGTCCGCGTCCCATGTTGCCTGAGCAGCAGTCAATATACCCTGGGAGCGCATATTTCGCTTTGCGCCCCGGACTTACGGGGCTTTGGCAGATCAGTGCGCGCAATGAAAGCTCATTTGTCAGCAGAGCCTATTTCGACACCAAATACGCGAGCACGATGTCGTTGATCGTTGATACATCGATCTTAATCAAGACGATCGGAGTTGTTATCCATGGAACAGGTTGGTAGGCCGATTGCTGTGGATATCCATTTGCTGTGGTTCGCGCCAGGCGACGTATGATCCGCCAGCTACCACTTTACGACCACGTCCGGATCTTAAGCCAATCGCCGCGAGATGATCTAGATAGAGAAGTCTATGCCATCCTTGGTATTCCCATCGACGCCATCGGCATGGATGAGGTCCTGAATGCACTAGATAGCGCCGCACGCCTCAGACGTCCTTATTTTCTCTCGACGCCAAATGTTAATTTCATTGCTACCAGCCGCAAAAGTCCAGAATTCAGAGAGACCTTGCTTTCGAGTGATTTATGCACCGCTGATGGTGCTCCAATTATCTGGATCGCCCGTCTGTTGAAGCTTCCAATCCGTTTCAGGGTATCCGGGTCGGATATTTTTGAGGCGATTAAAAAATTCAAGCCAAAGACTCGGCCACTTAAGGTGTTCTTCTTTGGTGGCGGTGAGGATATTGCCGCGCAGGCTGCGATAAGACTCAACCTCGAGTCGACGCGGCTTAAGTGTGTAGGGCATATAAATCCGGGCTTCATCTCCGTAGAAGCGATGAGTTGTGAAGCTACTATATTGCAGATCAACGCAAGCCAGGCCGACTTACTCCTTGTGTCGCTTGGTGCCAAAAAGGGGCAAGAATGGCTATATCGTAATCACATGCGCATAAGCATACCTGTTCGCTCCCATTTTGGAGCCACGCTAAACTTTCAAGCATGTGCCGTCAGACGCGCACCTGTACTATTCCGTCGTTTGGGTCTTGAGTGGCTATGGCGCATCAAAGAAGAACCGCATCTTTGGCGACGGTACCTCTATGACGGTTTGATGCTGCTCAGGCTGTTCCTGACTAAAGTGATCCCTCTCGCGCTGCTACAAACTATCCGCACGCGGGTGGCTCCTTTCGACTTGCAAACGAGTTTTATGATACCAGACACATCAGCGGTTGTTCATCTTTCAGGCGATGCAACCGCTGAAAGCGTAGCAAGAGCCAAGGTTCATTTCCGCGAAGCCATTTCCAAGAGTCGTCACTTGATCGTCGACTTGCGGGATACACAGCAAATTGATGCCCGATTTCTGGGCTTCTTGTTAATGGTGCGCAAGAGCCTCGCGGCGCGCAATGGTACGATCAGTTTCACCGGAGTATCGGCGCAACTGAAGCAAATATTCACGCTCCACGGCGTGGACTACATATTGCCAAAGGATGACAGGCTCAAACCAAACGACGGATTTATGGCTCGATTTGGTAAATATGAATAGTATTGCCGTCTTCAAATTTGTCTGTGAAAGTTCCATTGACGATCTGCACCGAGCGATCTTCACCTATGAGCTTCGCGACGCCGTTTGCCGGGCCTGCGACTGTGCATGATGCTTCACGAGTCTCATTCTCGGTATTCCCGCTAAAGATGTAGTACCGACCGTCATAGTACTTCGCCATCGATCGAATGCCAGCATCGCATTTCGCATAGTCGAGTACAAATGGCGCGTTTAGAACGGGCGCTAGTTGAGCAATCCGGGCATTCGTGTCTCTTACCGCAGCTCTGATGTCCAGGTAGTTCGGATCACGCAATAGGTGCTGCGAAAGATATGGCCCGCCAAAGCTATGGTTGAAATATATAATCCCGCGCGCGCCGGCGATTATACTGTGCCAGACGGCGGCGTTCATCTCCGCGGGTTTAATAGCCCGACCGCCCTTCTCCGGCTCGACGTCGGACGGCCACCCCAGTTCAACAAATGACCAGACCGGACGTCGCGTTCCATCCATGTCATCAAGCCCTCGCAGCCGATCGACTGTGTACCCGTAATTCGCCGCTCGGCGTGTTTGGCTTTCTGTCAGCGGTCGACCATTATTAAGCAGCTTTCCCCCCTGCCAAGCTCCCGCTATATCCGGATCTGTGAACCAATAGGTATCCGCAGACACGATGTCCTGATAACTGTTGACCAGGCGAGCGGCATCATCATCGTTCAGCCAGAATACGACCCCTTTCCCATAATTATTATATCTCAATCGGCCATCCTCAGGCAGACGGCCACGAATGTTCTGCAGTCGGGCATCAACCTCCGATATGTCAACTTGCATGTCGATCTCGTCATGGAGTTCCCATCCCACTACGCTCGAGTTGGCAAGCGCGGATTCATTGCCAGCGAACTCCGACTGCTGAAGAATGGCGAACATGCCGCTATTCTTGATTATCTCTAAACGGCTATCCGCCGTGACGACCACAAAAATATTGACACCCACATCCTTGTTTACCGCCGATAGGGAATCAACAACACTCTCAAACCAAACTCCGATCGGGAAAAACGTCGGGCCCACGGGTAGCGGATTGGCAAACCTCTGGTAATAGTCAACGCCGCCGTCGACTTGAGTCAATTTTCCCCACGGTGGCGTACTGGCGTCATTCGTCAATCCCGACCGCGGGCCGACACCGAGCAACACGACGCCCATCCCAGTCAACGCCGAGAGAAGCGCGCGGCGCCTCCACTTGAAGTTTGTGCTGATTCTTTTCATCATTCAGGCCAAGACAAGTTTGCGCGCGAAAAATGCTTCCGCGTAACCTTCAGGCGCCCGGCACTCTAACCCGCGAAGCCGCGCCAATGCTCGGAAGGTTTCCGCATCAAACCAGTGCTTCGATCTTTGGCTGCCAAAATGTTTGAGCAGCAGATCGATTTTCTGCTCAAGGGTTTGACGAGTCGCTGGGACGTACAAGTTTGGCTGACCTATATCTCCATCCCATTTGGGAATCTCGTATTCAAGTATGCAGTGATCGCGGAAGGTATTCCAAGTTAACCTGCAAACTTCTCGATGATCCTGGTGAGCATCGTCGCGGCGGTGCGTGAAGATCAGATCAGGGTTCACCTTCACCTTGATTGACTCGAACCAGGCCTTCAGCTCGATTCCGGACTCCGGGAAATGGCCATCGCGAAACTGGAGTATCTCTACGGTCGCGCCATCTAGCGGCAGCAACAACTCCTTTGCCGACGCTTCGGCCTCGACGGCACGGCGCTCAGATCCGCTCAAAACGCACCAATAGACCTTGAGATTTATCCCTTGTGCAATAAGGCCAAGAACGGTGGCGCCAATCCCGATCTCAATATCGTCCGAGTGAGCGCCAAGACAAAGCAAGGAAAGCTGGGTCCCAGGAGCTGGAAGATGCAGCTGGAGCACGACCTACTCCGCTATCATCAACTTCCGGGCCGCCGGCTGCCACGGCATCTCCCCGCGTTCCACAAGCTCCTCGAGTATCTGCCTATCCTTCAGGTTGTCCATCGCTCGCCAAAATCCCTCATAGCGATACGCCATGAGCTGATTGCTTTTTATCAGCCGATTGAATGGCTCGACGACAAGCTCCTCGCCTTCCTGAATGTAGTCGAAGATATCGTTTCGCAGAATGAAGAATCCGCCATTGATCCAGATGTCACATTGTTGGCTGGTGCGAAACCGCGAAACCGCGCCCTGCTCATCAAACTCCGCAAGATGAAAATTGAACGGCGGGCGCACCGCCAGGAAGCAGCCGACTTTTCCGCTCTTTCTGAAAGCATGGAACATTTCGTCCAAAGGAACATCAGTTAGTCCATCGCTGTAATTCGCCAAAAAGTACTCCTCGTTCTTCACATGATCCTTCACGGCAACGAGGCGTTCACCGATATTTCGCCAAACCCCGGTATCGATGAGCGATATTTGCCAGTCTGGCGGCGTCTCCCCGATGACCTTAACGCTCCTTCCAAAATCCGAGATAAGACAGTCGCTGTACATGGAATGCTGGGCGTTTCGAAAGTATCCCTTAATCGCATTCGCCTTGTATCCAAGACAGAGGACAAAGTCGCGGTGCCCGTGATGACTGTAGTACTGCATCACATGCCAAAGGATCGGATGATGGCCGATCGGCACCAGCGGTTTGGGTACGTTTTCTGAATAGTCGCGAATTCGGGTTCCAAGTCCACCACAGAACAACACCACCTTCATGACAGCGCTCCTGGGTCCACAATGCGCGGACGGGGTATCGGCAATATGAATTTGCAGCCCCAACTTCCCACATGTCGCATTTGCCTAATGATCTCAGCCCGCAAGTTCCATGGCAAAATAATGAGATAGTCCGGGCGCGCCGTATCGATAGCTGCGATCGGCCGAATGGGAATGTGCATACCCGGTGTATAGCGCCCATGTTTGTAGGGATTTCGGTCGACCGTGAATTCAATGAACTCCGTTCCGATACCGCAGTAGTTTAGCAGCGTGTTTCCTTTGCCTGGCGCGCCGTACCCGCAGATTCTAGCTCCTTCATTTTTGCACCCGATCAGCAGCGACAGGAGATCACGCTTGAGCTGCTGGACTCGCGGCGCGAAAGCGGAATACGTTGCGACCTTGCCCAATTCCATACGTCTTTCGTACGAAAGCAGCGCGTCCACCGAAGGACTCGTCTCGTGTCGCGAACTGACACGCGTCAAATAGACACGGATCGATCCGCCATGCGTAGACAGTCGCTCAACATCAAACACGCGCAATCCATGCTGTTTCGCCAAGTGGACGAGCGTGATTAACGAGAAGTACGAAAAATGTTCATGATAGATCGTATCGAACTGGGTTTCCTCAAGGAGCCGTGCAAGATGCGGGACTTCGATTGTCACAGCACCGTCGGGTGCAAGCAGATGAGCAACGCCCGCTATGAAGTCGTTGAGGTCGGGCACTTGAGCCAGCACATTATTGGCAACCACGAGGTCTGCAGACCGCCCTTCGTCAACGAGACGTCTTGCGAGCGTCAGGCCAAAGAAATCCACTATTGTTGAAATTCCCTTGGCGGAAGCCACTTTAGCAACGTTGGCGGCGGGTTCGATGCCAAGGACTGGAATATTGAGAGGCAGGAAGTGCTGAAGCAGATAACCATCGTTGCTTGCAAGCTCGACGACCTGACTCTTCGAGTTGAGGCCCAGTCGCTCCTGGATCATGCAACAGTATGCCCGTGCGTGCTCTACCCAAGAGGTCGAGTATGATGAGAAATAGGCATACTCGCTGAATATTGACTCCGGACTGACGTACTCTTGAAGTTGTACGAGGAAACACCTGTCGCATACGAGAACGTGCAGCGGAAAATACGGCTCCATTTGGTTCAATTGGTCAGCCTTTAGGAAGCTCTCGCAGAGCGGCGACATTCCCAGATTGACGACGGTTGTTTGAAGACTTGCGCCACAGATGCGGCAGCGCGCAGAGCGCGGATTCTCCGATACAGCTGTTGAACCGGGTAGTGTCTCCGCCCTCATCGGCATACCCTCCAAGACGTCGCCTGCATAGCCGGCGGCAGTTGATCCATCATCTCCGACAACAGCCAGATCCAAAGACTAGGATCTGAGGGAGTTGATGTCGCGTAACTTTGCGGTTCGATTCCATCGTTCGTTGGGAGGGCGGTATCCTCCAAAAGGCTTAGCCCGCCGCATAATTGCGTAGGCATTCATCCATTGCTGAGCACTTTCCTTCACTGCATCAAGCATCGACACTTGTGGAAGCTGACCGGCAAGCGACCGAAGAAGCTGGAGGATGCGACGCTTTCAGGAGGCTGCGCTGGACGAATTAAAGACAAAGGTGATCCGCGGCAGCATCGCAAAGCTGCTTGGACAGTCAATTGCCCTCCTCATTCGCCTTGTCTTTCTGGCGATCATGGCGCGCCTGCTTGCCCCTCAGGACTTTGGCCTGGTCGCCATGGTTACGGTTGTAACCGGCATATTTGAACTGTTTTCGACCGCTGGATTGTCCGCTGCGACCGTTCAACAAGCCTCGATTAGCGCAGAAGAGGTCTCCACATTGTTCTGGATCAATCTTGTCGTGGGAGCGCTGCTAAGCTTACTGTGCCTGGCGAGTGCGCCCTGTCTTGCGGCATTCTATGAGGAGCCACGATTGCTCTGGATTACGGCGGCCTTGGCTAGTGGATTTATCATCAGCAGTGCGGGCGTTCAGCATCTTGCGCTCCTCCAACGTGACCTTCGTTATGTTTCATTGGCCGTAATTGAAACGATCGCGCAGGTGGGGGCCGTCGCGATTGGAATAGGCATGGCGCTTGCTGGTCTCGGCTATTGGGCGTTGGTAGGTGCGACACTGGCCGTTCGTGTCACCACGACCGCATGCCTATGGGCAACCGCCGGATGGACACCATTCAAGCCAAGAACTTCGGTCGAGACTGGCAGGCTGTTGCGATTTGGTGGTACGATTACGATGAACAACCTAATCATCTATCTCGGCTACAATCTCGATAAGGCTCTTCTAGGTCGCTTTTGGGGGGCCGATGCCTTAGGACTGTATGGCAGAGCATTTCAGCTCATCGACATCCCAACATCGTCAATCAACTCGGCGCTTGGCGGCGTTGCGTTCGCCGCATTATCTCGCCTTCAGACCGATCCCGCCCGGTTTCGAGCGTACTTTCTCAAAGGGTATTCATTGATAAATGCGCTGACGATGCCGATTACCATATTCTGCCTCTTGTTCGCGAACGATATTATCCTTTTCGTGCTCGGAGCAAAGTGGAATGATGCGGTGCTGCTGTTCCGTCTTCTGGCCCCCACGATTCTGGTATTCGGGATCATCAATCCTACCGGCTGGTTCCTGCAATCGATTGGTTTACAGGTCCGCAGTCTAAAGCTCGCCCTCGCGATAGCTCCTCTCGTTCTTGTCGCTTGTCTCATGGGTCTTCCATATGGTCCTGCGGGTGTCGCGTTTGCATTCTCGACCGCGATGGCTCTGTGGGTCGTGCCCCATATCCTGTGGTGTTGTCACAAAACTTTCATTCCGCCGGCCGACCTGTTCGCTGCATTGTGCCGGCCAGGGCTCGCAAGCCTTTCTTCGGCTATGCTGGTGTATTTGGCCGTCCCATACATTGCGCCCTTTCACTCGGTGTTTCTACGACTGGCGGCTTGCGGCGGCGCAATGGCGTTCATTTACGCCTTTGTGCTCTTGATCATATTGGATCAGAAGGCGACTTATCTCGACATTTTCAGGTCATTGAAAGCAACCTCGAGGGCCTAAGAGATGATGCCGGCATTTGGCAATTGCATTCAATGCGACGACCCCTCGGAGCGCAAGGACGCGCCAGTACTGTCAATCGGACTGCCAGTTCGGAATGGTCAGGACTCGATCGAGCGGTGCATACACTCCATCCTGTCCCAGGACTTTGCCGACTACGAAATTATCGTTAGCGACAATGCATCCTCGGATGCGACACGCGATATTCTGAAGCGATTGGCACAAGACGATTCACGCCTCAAACTGCATTTCAATGACGCCGACATTGGAATTCTGGAAAACATGAATCGCGTACTGCTCCTGGCCCGGGGGCAATTCTTTCGCTGGATCAGCCACGACGATTGGATGGAACCGGGTTGCATCACAGCATGCATCGGAGCGCTTCGAGCTCGCTCCGACGCCGTCGGCGTCACCACGGGATTCACCATTCACACATCCGAAGGATCGAAACGGCGGGAAAACTATCAAGGAGAGTTTCCCACATCAAGGGATGCTGCATGTCGGTTCGAGCGTATGCTTTGGTTTTTCCACGCTGGTGATGGAAAATATGACCCGGTTTATGGAACCTACCGCCGGGACATTTTGTTACATACGCGCCGGCACGGTCCTTGTGAGAGATCCGATTGGCTGCTCTGCGCTGAACTGGCACTTCTGGCTCCCATCATTCATCTTGCGGCTCCCCTCGCAAATCGCACGCGATCCTACAAACCTATATTGGATCCAAAGGCGATCCGTCGCCGATTGAACCCCATTCATGGCGAGCGACTTAGATCGACACCTTTGGGACTTTACCGTGATCTGTCTAGCCTGGTTGCGGAAACTGATCCACCGGCGCCCCAATTGCGACGGTTCAGGTCCGCACTGAGACGATTTCTCATAAAGGAAGTCATCCGAACGGGGCGCAGTTCTCTTTCAACCGCTAAGCATCAGATCGTTCACAAAGCTCAATCGGCTTTCTCTGCCTTCTGAAGCCAGGATTCACGCCAGTATGCGTGTATCTCACGCGGACAAAGCCAGCGGCCGACGCTTCGCTCTCCCGAGCAAACAGCACCTTCAAGAATGACGCAATCCTTCGGAATTGTCAGCATTCGGCCCGTTTTGTCGTCGATGATCCGGCGAACCTTGTCTTTCACACGCAAAACCCTGCCGCAAAAAGGCAACATCTCCCGATCGAAGGAAAGCCCGCGGTTGAGTCCCTCTCCATCCAATGTAGCCGCGATTTCCGCGGGAGTGCGAACTCGCACCAAGTCGCCAGGTCTTACTTGTTCAAGGTCGCAGGAACTTCCTTGTTGTTTCCCCGGTCCTCGAAAGGGCGTCGGCCTGAGCCATCCGAAACGGCTGGCAAGCTCCATAAACAGGCCTCTGATCAAAATGCCCGTCAGACGAACTGGATTAAAATTGCCATTTGTCATCTCTCGCCAATACTGACGTAAGTCGGAGGTCTTCAAGGGTTCCGAAGCCCTGAACGCCTCCGTGGCCTGGCAGCGCCAGATTTGAGTATCGCCCTGTTTCTCCCCTGGCCGCGTGCCCCTCTCTGCGATTGTCTGCAGCTTTTCCGGGTTTCCCCGGGTGCCACTGGGTTTATCAAAGCCGTCAACCCTCCGAAGCCATTCTTCCTTCCAGTATATTCGACAGCCGGCTTGACAGCCGCCGTGCTGCGATCCGTTGCATCGAAGATCTTCGAGATAGAGAGTGTCGCGCATACGACGACTGCCAGTCGCGGCGATGGTATCGCAAATCTTCTCGACACGGCGACTTACTCTGAAGCGTTGTCCCACATAAGATGCCATTTCGGGCATAAACGGCATACCATCGACTGTCCCAAGCACGTCAAGCGTGCCGACAATCTCAGATGCGGATCGCACTTCGACAATATCGCCGTTACGCAAGGGGCTTTGCGGAATTTGTCTCTGGAGTTTCATTCTATCTCTCCTCAACATAGACTTGGATCACATGAAGTTCCGGCGCTGTCATTCACCGTAATGTATTGTGGCAGCACATCACCAGTTCTCAGTGCCGGCTAGGAAATTGGTAAAAGCCCAGCCGCATATCGATTGCTGAGATCATGCCAGTTGATCTTGTCCAGCGAACATTCTGATGAAGCGACAATGCCATAAAGACGGTGTGAACGGTTACCTTCACTTATGAAACCTGAAAGCCGGCTCCAGTAGTCGTAGCTTCGAGTGAGTAGCAGAGGTTGTTCCAGGTAGAGCTTTCCATCGAACAGAAAGCGAAGGCTATAATCAATCGGAGTCAAATTGCGTATGACATGGCGATGCCACCCTTGTAGTGAGAGCGATGCGATAGAGAGTTCACAGTCGCCAGCAGCCGCTGAAATTATAAACATATCTTCGTCGGACGCCGCGTGCACCGTTCGAAAGCCGTTCCCTTGTAGGAATATCTCTATACGGCGCGTAACTTCATTGATATCCCACTGGGAGTTGCTCGCGATGATTGGAATCTTCATCATAAGGCTCGATAGCAACAGCAACAGCATTGCGAAAAGAGTGCCACTACTTTGCCTTGAGCTCATTTCGCACTCCGAACGAACAAATGCTGACAAGTGCAATCAGTGTTAGCAAGTCTGTTACCGTTGCTCCGACCGAGCCGTGTAAAGTCTCGAAATACTGAGGATAAGTTCCTATGAGGGCAAGTCGCACCGCGTTGATCATGACGACGGCTGCGGCAGCGAAAGCAACCAACGAAATACTCTGTAAAGGCCTCTTCCGTGGCCACATTTGGCTAAACACTGTTCCACAAAGAACGGCAAGCGACACATTCATCAGCGAGGAACAGCCCGGTGCTATCCACAAATAGCCCGAGCCATCAGCAAATGCGACGGCATTTCCAGCTCGTTCAGTATCCAGTAGGTTGGAAACTAGGATTGCATCAAACTGCAGAATATGCTCGCTAAGAACTGAGAAGATAACGCGGCTCCAGAACATTGGTACAGTCACAGTAAACAGTATCCATGCTCCGCGTTTGGCGTATGAATCTCCGGGGGACGTAACTATCAGGTAAGCCGACAGCACGGAGACGGCGACCCAGCTGAGCGCTGTGATCGGAATGAGAAATGCGAAACTAATCGCAATTGCAAGACCTACATCTCGTCGCGAATTTTTGGATTCCGACTGCTTGAACAAGTAAGCGCAGCCAACAGCAATACTAACCCAAACTATTGCACTGATTTCAAACGTGTTAAGGACGTTGTAGAGGGCTGAATTCTCGCGAAGACCCGTAACAAGATAAACCAGGCTTCCATTGATGAAGCCGACGAGCCACAAACCGACAAAAAATCGGTTACGATTCAGCGTAACCCGCGATAACGACGTCGCGTCGCCTCTTAAGGTGTGGTTGATACGCCTGCGCATATAAGGACTGACAAGTCTTCCTACGCCTTTTCGCGGGCGTTCTCCTCTGCCTCAGCTGCCAATCGTCTGCGACGTCGAAATACCCAATATACCCCAGCTAAGGCTATGTACGGTAACCCGACACCAGCAATCGGAGCTGGCGCGCCCCGGCTTATCCTGGTTGGCTTGGATACCGTAGATACCGTAGCTGAGGATGCCTCAGCCGAGCCGGATGCGAAGAGTAAAACAGACAACAGCGCGATTATTGCATACTTCATCGAAGCACCTCGCCGGTCTCCATGATGGAACAATATTACCTTGAGGGCGGTTTGATAACCGGTGCATTGGGAGGATTGAACTACGCCTTTTGGTCTATATGACGCAGAACTGCCTTGCCTCTCATTGACTAGTTCCAATGTTACCTCTCTTGCTATAAAATTTGATCACCTGATCGAGCGATTGGAGGACGGCCGTGCGTGTTTTGATGACAGGACATTTGGGTTATATCGGAACCGTACTGACTCCGATGTTGCTGAACGAAGGGCATGAAGTTGTCGGCTTTGACAGCGATTTGTTTAGTCGTTGCACTTATACTCCCGGTGGCGCGATCACTCCAATCCCACGCATTTTCAAAGACATTCGTGAGGTACGGAAGGCCGACCTCTCGGGTTTTGACGCGGTGATCCATTTGGCGGCGCTGTCAAATGATCCGTTGGGAGATCTCGACCCCGAGCTGACAGACGACATAAATCACCTTGCCAGCGTGCGGCTGGCGGAGGCTTCCAGGTCAGCGCGGGTTCCTCGCTTCCTCTATGCCTCGTCCTGTAGCAATTATGGATGCTCGTCCGACGCTCTTATTGACGAGGACGCACCACTCAATCCTCTGACACCCTATGGCATGTCGAAGGTCGCATCCGAGCGGGACATTTCCGCCTTGGCCGGGAATGGCTTCTGCCCTGTCTATTTGCGCCCGGCGACGGCTTATGGCGTTTCGCCGCGCCTGCGCTTCGACATCGTTCTCAACAATCTCGTCGCATGGGCGTTTACGACCGGGAAAATACATCTCAAATCTGACGGCACGCCGTGGAGGCCGATAGTTCACATCGAAGACATATCGCGCGCCTTCATCGCAGCACTTTCGGCTCCCGAGGATATTGTATGCAACCAGGCCTACAATGTAGGACAAACCGCTCATAATTATCGAATTTCCGAGCTTGCCGAGATCGTTTCCAAGGTCGTTCCCCATTGCGATATTGAGTTCGCACCCGGTGCCGGACCCGATAAACGTTCCTATCGGGTTAGTTTTGAGAAGATCCGGCGTGACATGCCCAAATTTCAGCCGAGGTGGGATGCCCGGAAAGGTGCAGAACAACTCTACCAAACCTACAAGTCCTCTGGGCTAACTCTCGCTGAGTTTGAAGGTGAGCGGTACCAGCGGATAGCCCATATTAGAAGGCTAATTAGTGACGGCGTCCTTGATCCCCAACTACGTCATACTGGGCGCGGGCCGGATTCGACACGAATGCAAAGTTCAGGCGAGACGGAAAGTGGGGATCGTCAGGAACTGGATTGCGCCGGCGTGAGGCTTCACGAGGGGGCTTAACGACAAGTCATCGATCACGCAATTCAACGTTCAACTGTGACGGGGACGCCGGGCATAGCCAGGATGGATCGGAGGAAGTCCATTTATTTCGCGGTTCTCGGCTTCTCCGGTCGCCTTGGTCATAAGGAGGGCCTCATGTTGGAACGCTTCGCCTTCTGCATGGTCGTGCTCTGGCTTGCCTGCATGCTCATTGCCGTCGGCACCATGGTTGCCGAGCGCCTTGGGAATGGACCCATCTAGTGTACAACCGTCTGTTGTTTACTGGCAACATCCTAAAGGTGCTCGATTTATTTAGTGGAATAGGCGGTTTGTGATGGCGGACAGTTAACTTTTCATGCCTCAGCCACACACATTGAACCGGGGTCAAGTCGGATCTCAGATTTACGACCTTGCCGCGCGAATTTTTCCTATCTGCCGCAGCATTACCGGGGATGGAGTTCGAGAGACCCTGCGACTGTTACGCGAGAATGTGCCGTTTGAGGTGCATGAACTTGCGACGGGCACGCGTGTTTTCGATTGGGTGGTTCCGCGCGAATGGACCATTCGCGATGCCTATATCAAGGATTCTTCAGGTAACAAGGTAGTCGACTTCGCCGAATCCAATCTGCATATCGTGAACTATAGCGTTCCGGTACGCCGGCGAATGACCCTCAGCGAGCTGAGGAGCCACCTTCACACACTCCCAGATCAGCCGGATGCCATCCCATACCGGACATCCTACTATCATGACGACTGGGGCTTCTGTCTCTCTCACAATCGCATGCTGAGCCTGCAAGACGATACTTACGACGTTCATATCGACTCGGACCACAAAGAGGGCTTTCTCACTTACGGAGAGTATGTCCACAAGGGCGAATTGGCCGATGAATTTCTGATCTCTTCGCACATATGTCATCCATCCCTTGCGAATGACAATTGTTCCGGCGTGGCCCTCACAACGCAATTGGCCAAGCAGTTGATGGATCGAAAAACCCGGTTCACTTACCGCTTCCTGTTGGCTCCAGGAGCCATCGGCGCAATCGCCTGGCTCGCAAATAATCGGGAGCATGTGGATCGCATCAAGTACGGGCTGGTCTTGGCGATGGTTGGTGACGGCGGCGGTCCTACCTACAAGAAGAGCCGTCGCGGCGATACCGAGATCGATCGCGCGGTCGCGCATGTCCTTTGCCATTCTGGTCTGGACCCGAAAATCATCAGTTTTTCGCCATACGGTTACGATGAGCGTCAATTTTGTTCGCCGGGCTTCAATCTCCCCGTTGGGCTCTTCCAGCGAAGCGCCTATGCTTCCATTCCGGAGTATCACACATCCAATGACAATCTGAGCTCTATCGGTGCAAGCCATCTCGGCACATCCTATGAGATGATCAGCGAGATAATTGAATTGATCGAGGCTAACGCGTTTTTCCAGAACACATCGCCATACGGTGAGCCACAATTGGGGAAACGTGGCCTCTACACCAAGATTGGCGGTGACGAGGCCCCTCCCGATCGCATGGCGATGCTCTGGGTGCTCAATCTATCGGACGGCAAACACTCGCTGCTTGACATTGCCGAACACGCAGGCCTTCCATTTTCGAGCATAAGCCGTGCGGCCAGTGCCCTTCATGAGCACGGGCTTCTATCGGAGATGCCATCGGGTGGAGCTTTCAAGGCCGAGCTATAGTTCGACCTTCGGGCAAGCAAGCCCTTCATTCAGTGTGATTGCTGGCGCTGCTCCGGCGGGCGATGGACAAGCCCGGGCCATGTCCGATCCTTTTCTGAGATAACCGACACGGCAATGGGCCATTGAATGCCCACCGTCGGATCATCATAGCGAATGCCGCGGGCAGCCGAGGGCGAGTATGGCGCGGATATGAGGTACCCTACTTCGACGTCATCGCTGAGAGCCTGGAAGCCATGCGCGAATCCCTTTGGAATATAGAGCGCGCTTCCGCTTGACGCCGAAAGTTCAAATCCTTGCCAACAGCCATAGGTAGGTGAGGCGGATCTGATATCGACGATAACATCCCAGATCGCGCCTCTTAGGCAGCGAACCAGTTTGACTTCGCTGTATGGCGCCTCCTGATAGTGCATCCCCCGCAGCGTACCCTTGCTTGCAGAGAATGACGTACTGTGTTGAACGAAATTCGATTCAAGACCATGGTTGGCGAACTCTTCAGCGCAGAACGTCCTTGCAAAGTAGCCGCGCACATCCCGTTGGGGCTCTAGCTGAATTAGGTGCGCATCGAGGAATTTAGTCGCAATAAATCTCATGCGCTTCCTCTCGTGCCTTCTCTCGATAAGTCGAGTAAAATTTTGGTCCCCCGCACTTCAGTCTCAGGAACACGCGCCCCTACCGAGCAATCGCACTTCTTGTGTACCAGCCACACGTTCGGTGGCATAGGAATGGCCAGGGGCTTCAACTTCTCGGTTCTCTTCGAGTTGGCTCCGATACCATTGGACTGTTGCCGCCAGGCCATCGTCCAACGAAGTGACGGCGCTCCAGCCGAGTGTCGCTCGCGCGTATTCGGTATCCGCGATGCGCGTTCGCTGGCCCGGCCGATCCGGCAAAGCGCCGAATTGGGGATCGATTTGGGCGTTCGTCAGTTGAACGATCGACCTCACAACGTCGCGTATGGAGGTCAACGTCCCCGAACCCAGATCAATGGAGCAGCCGTCAATGCCCGCGCGCGTCGCCGCCAACAGGAACGCAGCGACAATATCGTCGACGAACACCCAATCGACCTCCCAAACGCAACTCGACAACAAAGGCGTATTTCCCTGCAGCAGCGAATTGATCACGTAGGGAACGACCTTCGTTCCGTGCTGACCGGGACCATAGGTCATGAACGGCCGCACGACGACGACCGGCGTCTGGTAGAGCGCATGAAACATTCCCGCATAGCCGGTGGCCGCCCATTTAGCGGCGGCGTATGGCGAGCCTGGGGTCGGCGCTGCGTCATCCAGGGCAGGCTCGGTCGACGAGCCCGTGGCTATCACCCGCCGGCAGCCGCTCTTCGTGGATGCAACCAGAACATTCAGCGTTCCGCCCAACTGGCTGTGAAACATCGGCAATACGAGCGACAAATCCGGCGCAGCGGTGACCTGCCCCGCCAGATGGATGACAATGTCGGGACGAATCTCGTCGAAGAGCCGCTGGACACTGCTGTATTCGAGGAGGTCGGTCTGCCACCAGCGAAGCAAGTGATTGCGGCTCGTCTGGCGTGCGCGTGAGGTGGCGTGCACTTCGATACCCTCGCTCAACAAACGCTCGCACAGGCGGGTTCCCAGGAAACCCGCCGCGCCAGTCACTAGAAATCGAAGATTCTGCATGTCAGTTGCTCCTGAACAAACTCGAGCGAATGTGGCGAGAGCGCCTCGTCCGAAAATTCCTGGACGAAATTGTAAAGCGCCACGGAACCAGGCGTCGGGCTGTAAACATGGAGGGAGAGCCCTTATTTATGTAGCCCTTTGCTGTTCAATCATCCTTCTCGCAGTTGTTTCGGGCATCAGAGCAGCAGCTAATGCCGCACGATGACTAGCGCTCATTGTTGAGCGTATGAGCTCAGCGACAATTACGCCTAGCTGGAACATGGCCGCTGCGAACACGCCGTGGTAGCGTCGATAATAGCGAATACGATTGGCGCTCATCAGGGCAGATAGTCGGGGATTCTGAGTGTAGTCCCTGCCGATATGTAAAGCGCATGCCTCCGGAACATATTGGATTGCAAGTCCACGATCACGTATACGCCGCATGTAATCCACTTCCTCACTGTAAAGAAAGAACGACTCGTCCCACTTTCCAGTCTCATGGAGTGCCTTCGCCGAGATCATCAAAATCGCGCCCGTCGCCCACTCAATTGCTCCGCCGCGGTCGTAACGTGGCTTCTTGCCGATCATCTCTCCGATGCCCGCCCAGGCGGCGAGTGTCCCCCCCAATAGTCCGTCCAGCCACGCGGTGAGGATTGAAGGCTCACGCCGCAGTGACCAGGCCGTCGTACCGTCCTCGGACAGGATGCGCGGCACAACGACTCCAACGCCTGGATCATTCAATCGGGAAAGCAATACTTTAACTGAACCCTTTTGCAGGCGGATGTCAGGATTGAGGACGAGGAGATGGGCGTCTGCATCCAGCTTCTCGATTGCCGCGTTGATGCCAGCCGCATAACCCGCATTCCGCCCCATCTGCACAAGAATTGGATCCAGGGCATGCTTTGAAGCGACCTCGGCGCTCCCGTCTCTCGAATTGTTGTCCACGATGTAGATTGAGACCTTAGCCAGCCCGTCTAAGGCGGCAGGGAGCGACTCGAGGAGGCCGGGCAGCACTGCTTCGCTGTTATAGGTTACAATGACAATAGAAATAGAAGGTTGCGGCATTGGAGCCCGCTTGCACGGAGCGGTCATTTGAGGTCGTCTCCGAGCTGTTGACGGTTCCAGCTTGTGGCCAATGCCTGAGGATTCCGCCGAAATGGCAGTGCGAGCATCCTCCTGGCTCGATAGAGCCTGATACGAACTAAGCATGAAAAAGCTAGGAACCGTTCTTGAAGTCCTGAAATCACGTTGGATTGAATAATCTCTTGGATTGAAATCACCGGGGAAACAGCAACAAACGCGCTGCGCAAAGCCCATCGAAGAGTTCCGCCGCCCTTGAGGTGAAAGTCCTGAAAATCGTGAGCAATTGCTCTGTCCCACCTTCTCGTAAGCTCATCGAAGGTTTTACAGGGCGGTGTAAATATTCGGATCTCAGGAACATATGAAAGCCGAAACCCCATGGCAGTCGCTCTACGCCCCCAATCTCTATCTTCCGCAATTGTGATACCGCCAAAGGGGCCGACTTTTCGAAATACTTCGGTTCTAACCGCCATGTTGCCAGTAGCGGCATAGTGATCGCGCTCAACAAATAGATGCACGCGGTAGCTAAAGACACTCTCATAAACTTCGACTGCCGACACTCCGCACCCACCATTGCGCAATATGGCAATGTCGCCGGCAATAATATCGACATCCATATTTCGATCAAAATACTCCACAATTCCGCGAACCCAACCGGTATCGGCGATGCAGTCCGCATCTATAAACGCAACGATGCCTGCGCGAGCGAGAATTGCTCCTCTACTTCTCGCAGGACCAGGTCCCGGAGTGCTTTCGTGTTCCAGGCGAATATTCTGAAAGCTCGAACAAACCGTGCAAGGAGATTGACTCGAGCCATTGTCAACAACGACAACCTCAAACGGTATGAGATCGCGCCTCTGTACATCGAGCGACTGAAGACAGCGGCCCAGATCTTCCGGCTCATTCAAATGCGGAATTACGATGGTAAGGCGGGGCAATTCCACCATGGGCTCAACCTAGTCACTGGGAATTTGTTGATTAGGACTCTTGCCGCCTTCTCGTGTTCCTACATCCTGCTCCACTTTCACCACATCATTTGGATCGACCTGAGTGGATTCAGAAACATCGAGCTCTGTTGAATGTCCCCCGGATTTTCTAACAATGGTGTAGGTCATCCGCGGCTCATCTGCAGAATTAGCCTCGCGATCGCCGCCAAAAGTACTTCGCAAGACGAGTTCGCGAGATTTGAGATGTTCAAGGTTGGCTTTAGCTTCCTGAAGTTCCGTGGCGACTGCGGTGAGTCGTTCATCCCGCACTCCGTCGGCGCTCCGCGCCGCTTCTGATAGGCCTTGGCGGGCGCGCAAGATTGCAGTCTGGCGATCTAAGCGGCTAGAGCGCATGCTCGTCAAAATCAATTCCAGGTCGGACTCGCGGGCAGTTGTCGAAAACCCCTTTTCGACAAGACCACTAACGCGGTCTAATTGCTCCTCAACAAGTTTAATACCCCGATCCTCGCCCTTCGCTCTTTCTTCTAACATTTCGATTTCCGCGCTCAGGAATTCTTTAAGTTCGGTCAGCGTAGCCAGCTGTCGCCTTTTTGCGTTTTCGCGCGCCGAGAAGATCGCGCGCTCGGTCGCGACGATCTCGGTTATTCTCCTATCCTCTTCGCTTGGCGTCAATTCATCCGGAAAGACTATATCCTTGGCACCCGAGAGTTCTGCTTGCAAACGGGCTATTCGAGCCTTCGCGCGCGCGACGTCAAACTGGATTCCCTGCATTTCACCGAGCAATGTCACGTTGCCATCGTTTACCTCCAATTGGCGAGGTCGGAACTTTCCGCCTGCCAATGCTAGAGCCTGTAACACTGTTAAGCCGGGCCGAAATCTATATTCTCCCGGGGCGGCAACCGACCCAACAATGTAAACGGGCGGATATTCAACGATTTCAACTGTGACATTGGGGGGGGTTAACAGTGCAAGGTTTGTACGAACGCGCGTTGCTAGCTCCCGTTGCAACTTTTCTCCATCGAGATTCGCGGTATGGACGGACCCGACAAGCGGAACGGAAATAGCACCGTCCTGCGAGACCGTATACTCGCCGTCAATAGCATCCCAGCGAAAGTACTCACCTTTGATGGGATTCCACTGCAAGACGGTTAACCGGAGCTTGGTGTACGGCGCGAGTTGATAGCTATCAGCGCTCGCTGATGCCGAGCTTCCGCACACTAACGCAAGCACTAGTAAACACTTTAGATATAAAGTCGCAACCATGGCCATTCTCAAGCGGATGTTGAAACTCTTTGCTCGACTAGTAATACCCATATGCTTCCGGTGAATATCGACACTTATTAAGAACGACTCCCAAGAAGTTTGTCTTGCCCGCCAATTCCCTCTCACACACGTCTATTTGCGCAATCTGTGTTTCCTCAGCAGCGACAATCAGGAGCGCACAATCAACGTTGGATAGAAACGAAAGTGCGTCGTCGTTAGACAGCATAGGCGGCAGATCAACCAGGACCACGTGTGGCTGGAGCTCTTGTTTTAGGCGGCCAATTGCGCGCTTTGCCGACTCGCTTTGCAATAGCTCAGCACAGGTGTTGATCTCACCGTTTGCAGTCGCGACTGCCAGCTTCCCTTCGGCGGAGCTTGGTTCACATCGCGCAAAGGAACGCTCTATGCAGCTCTCCCCCTTAAGAAACTTTTCGATTGGATCCAATTCTTTTAGTCCGAGTATACGCCCAATTTGAGGACGGCGGAGATCCAGATCGATCAGCACTGTCCGACACTCACTCAAGCGTGAGAAGCTGAACGCCAGGTTGACGCAAAGCGTCGATTTTCCACAATTGGGGGCTGGTGAGCATACTGCGATCGTAGTCCATTTATGACACTGAAAAGCATGCCAAATATTCGTTCGAAGCATATCAATGCTCGCACTTGCGGAATGCGAGCGACTGAAGCTGATGATTCTGTGCTTTTGCATGCGCTTAGGGTCTATTTTTAGCCAAGTCATATCTGACCAAGCTCCGGGGCAATCCCGAGTCGCGTCGGTTGCGTCGACAGTGTTTGAAATCGACGATACGAAATCCTGTTTGCCCACAATGACCTGCATTCGTTCAACCATTTTGCTCATGACTAGCTTGGGCCATACGGCTGAAGATCCCTTCGACGAACGAACCGATCGGCTCGAATTGGTAGTAAATAACGAAAGCACTGAGGGGAACCATGAGCGCGGCAAATAGAATCGTGCCGACTGCCAGCCTGCGCGCGATTACCTCGCTCCTAGACGCGATATACTGGATAGTAGCGAAGGGCCTTATTTCCAGGTAGTTGACCAAATCCGTAGGTCGCCGAATTGTCCTATTGAGGAGTTCCAAGAGCAACACAAAGCCGAAACCGAGGATGATTCCTACAGCAACAGCACCGGCCGCAATCTTCAATCGTTTAGAGGGAACGGGTTTGTCGGGCGGTGTTGCCATTTCAATTATTGATATTCGCTCTCCCTTGAAACGTTGCTCGATTTGCTTTCCTGTTGTCGCTTCCGCCAATCTCGCAATTGCTGAATCATACTGTGTTTGGATATTTTTGTGACGTCGCTCCAGCGAGGTCAGGACAATTTCATTTTCGGGTGTCGCAAGAATCGTTTGCTTCAGATCTTTAAGAACTGCCGCGATATCGGACCTTTCCTGCTTGATAGAAGTAAGGCGCGCATCGATTTCGGCCAATTGTATGTCGAGTTCCGAATAGCGTTTGTTTCCGACCGCGTTTTTTCTCCCTGCTCGCTGAGATGCGACCGTTTCTTCAAGGTGCTCGATCTGAGATCGCAGCGCTGACATATTTGGGTTCTCGTCAGCATAAATCCCCTGCTTCTCGGCTAGCGTCCGACGCAACTGCTGCAACATCTCTCCTTCCGGCGTAAGCGACTGATTGATGCCGACGACCGCTTCGGTGCCATCGTATATCCTGACGAGGCCAGAACGTCGGTCACGTAGGCTCGCCTCTTCACGCTCTAATTGCGCGAGCCGCTCCTGCTGGCGTGCTTGTTCGTTGCGGCGGTATGCCAGGCTATCGGGCAGAGCATCTTTGTTCGCCTTCTTGAAGGTCAGGAGCTCACCTTCCAATAGATTAAGCTCGCCATCGAGGTTCTTGACACTTCCTTCAAAGAACCGAAGAGTATCGTCGGCACTGTCTACTCGGCGCTTTGTATTTTCGTCGAGAATCTGGGTCGTGATTGCTTGAGCAACGTCCGCTGCAACACCAGGTTCTTCCGCTTCAAAAGATATGGAAAAACCTGCCAATGCGCTGTTTGGCGGAACTTCCAAACGTATCTGAGCAAATATCACCCGCGCAGCCATGTCCTCTACGATGTCTGACTCCAAATGCCCGTTTTTAGACTCATACACATTGAATTTTCTCGCGAGATTGAGCAGGTTTTCATTCGTCATTATCTTTTGTTCGATGATTTGCATCTGCTCGATTCCGGAGACGGAGACCGTGGAACGAGCCAATTGCTCCGGCATCTGAGCTGTCTCGATGATCAACCTGCTAGTGGCGCGGTAAACTGGCGGCAAGGACCATGCGAATACAATGCCAACGATTGAGACGAGCAAGGTAATGCCCATCACGTAGTGAACCCGGCGCCACATCAACGACCAATAGAAACGAAGGTCGGAGCTACTCACGGTTCGTTCCTGTGGGATGTTATATTCATGCTTCCGCCCATCCCGCCATGTGCCACCGATGATGAATGGCGCACGTGAAAGCCGTAAACTCAAAACACGACGGATTGCGACTGGCAGGCTGTGCCGACATTAGTCCAAAATTCAGGTTTTCTTGATACTTGTCCACCCCGGAATGCGGTGTATTCGCGCCTTCCTAGGTCTTCCAGCCATTATCCTTTTATGACAACCCTAATACTTAGGAAGTATATATGACGCGAAGTAAGCTTAATTGTGATCCACCTTTTTAGGTGCTAAGCGTTTCAACTAATTCTCCTACGGCGGGTGGGTTAGTGGTTATGAGTGTATTGTCTCAAGGAGTGATCCCTTCGGGGATATTCACTTTGAATGAAACGCAGGGCGGCGCTGAACCAAGCGTCGCTATTAATTCTAACATAATCGTCATTGAAAAGCGGGAGTTGCTGCGCGATTGCCTGACGCGATGTCTTGTATCTGCGTTGGGGCCTTCGGTCGTGTCTTTTCCAAGTGTAAAGCACTGGACGGAGGTGATGGGAGATACGCCAGGCGGTGTCGTTGTCCTCTCAATTGGCGGTAAGTCAAGAGCTCCGGATTCTATCGAGCGCGAACTCGCCATTCTTCGACGTTTCGCCAACCACTTGCCTATCATCGTGCTGGCGGATGCGGAGGAGCCCAGTCAGATCGTCGATGCACTTCAGCGAGGCGTTCGTGGCTATATTCCCACAAGTGTCTCTTTGGCAATCGCCATTGAGGCGTTACGATTGGTTAGAGCTGGAGGCACCTATGCTCCCGCAGGAAGTCTAATCGGCGACAAAACTAGGCGCATGGGATTAAACAGGTCCGGAGACAACCCGTTCACTGACAGACAAGCCGATGTGCTTGAAGCTCTGCGCAAGGGGAAGGCCAACAAGACAATAGCGTACGAACTCAATCTACATGAAAGCACAGTAAAAATTCACGTACGCAACATCATGAAGAAGCTACGAGCGAAAAATCGAACTGAGGTTGCGTACATAGCAAACGAAATTCAGGAAAGCGAAGAAGCCTAGCTTCACCATACTATTTAGCGGCAGGTCATAACCGCAAAAGTAATTTACTGAATAGTTGCAATCCCAAGAACAGATTGTAGGCGTCTGCCAAAAAAACGAATAAGAGCGCATGCACAATATACATGCGTCCCTCAAATAACTTTAGCACGCGGTCAAATAGCGTCCCAAAATTTAGAATTTTGGTACACAAATAGACACATCCCGGCCCTAAAACCAATGATCCAGCGATGTCGCTTGGATAGTGCCATCCAAAAACAACGCGAGGAACTCCGACCATCACCAGCACCCAAATAAAGCAAAAGCATCCGACCAACCGATTTTCTGAGAAGATTATTGCGGCCAGTGAAAAATACAGGGTGCAAGAGTCGCTGGGAAACGACCCTTGACGGTCAAAAACCCCGGCCCATTGTGGATCGGCAATATGCAAATGCAGCGCCGGGTCCAAAAGCGGGCGTATGTGGGGCGTAAAGTGATGCTGCAACCAAACCGTCACCAAGGTCGCTATAGAGGTTGCAAGCAGCCCGGCCAGCATCCGACCGCGTCGTTTTTTGCAATCGCCGGAAAACCACAGCGCAATTAGAGGAAAGAATATCGGAAATCCCCTGACTAGCGCATTACCACCAATAGCATCCCACAGAAGTCTATTGTATAAGTCATTACTTCCAAGGAAGGAGTTAAGAAACAGGAGCAGTTGAGTATCCGTATTGGCGCTTATCATTTCTGTGCTACTTGGCACTTGTTCATTAATACTCGTGATTTCGAGCTCGCTCGGCGGGAGCTTCCTGAATCAACGGAAACTGACGCGCAACACTGACTGCCATGGGCGCAGGGCCCAACGGACCGTTACCCGCTACTGGATCAAATTCAGGAATCCACCCCACGTGTCGATTCTGATGAGGCTCAAAAGCGCCAATGTGTAGAGCGCGGCGCGTTTGAGCGCCGCGATATCGTTGAGACAATAGTAGCCCATCGACCGCGTAACCAGCTTGCACCCTCTCAAATCGCTCAGAGCCCGACTCAAATTTTCACGCGCGATCCCGACCATCGCCGCGAGATCACTCTGGCTAATCTTGTGGCGGATCACGATGCGTCCATGCGCCTCCTCATCGCCGACAAACTTCGCGAGCTCGAGCAGCGCGCGCGCCAGGCGGGATTTGACCGTCAGAAAACTGTCGGCAGCCACGGCGTCGCTGGTCTCCCGCAGGCGCCCCGCGAGTACCACTACCAGATACCGGTAGATTTCAGGATGCTGTTGCGCGCATTTCTCGAAGGCCGCCTTGCTGATGAAACTTAAGTCGCAGTCCTTGATCGCGAACACCGACGCCGATCGGGGTCTCCCGTCGATCACGCTGAGCTCACCGGCGACCGTGCCTGGGCCGAGGATGGCCAGGATCCGTTCCGCTCCCTGCGGCGAGCTTATGACGACTTTGAGCAGGCCCTGGTTGAGCACGTAGCAACCGTTGCCGGCGTCTCCGGCACGAAACAGCGCCTCATCGGCTTTGAGATAGCGGGAAGCTGCGTTCGCGAACAGTTGCGCTGAGACGTCTTGCGGCAAGAGGGGCAATATACCGGATACGCCAGGAATCACTTTCCTGATTACCGGCGCTTCTGCAACCGACGTCGATCCGAGCTTATGCACCACTTCGCGAGTTCATTTAATTGATTTTTAATTTAATGTACTAAATTGTGACGGTCGTCACAGCAGAGGTTCCAACGATGACCTAGCGTACATTAAAGATTACCTAACGTAGATTAAAGATTACCTAGCGTACCTTAAAGAGGACCTTGCGTACATCAAAATGGGTGAGACTCGATCCAAAAATAGCATCCAGTAAGACCGAAAAAGAATTAACCCGAACGGGCGGTTTGACGACAATTCCTCAGATTGATGGCCAGAGAGCTCTCTCGGCTTAGAGGGATCCTCTTGCCGAAAATGACCTCCGATTGGCTGTCGTCAATGGGAGGGCATCATTTTGGAATCTATCGCCAATTCAACCCTCAAAGCGAATATCCCTTCGGGGACAATCACTTTGAATGAAACGCAGGGCGGCGCTGAACCAAGCGTCGCTATTAATTCTAACATAATCGTCATTGAAAAGCGGGAGTTGCTGCGCGATTGCCTGACGCGATGTCTTGTATCTGCGTTGGGGCCTTCGGTCGTGTCTTTTCCAAGTGCAAAGCGCTGGACGGAGGTGATGGGAGATGCGCCAGGCGGTGTCGTTGTCCTCTCAATTGGCGGTAAGTCAAGAGATCCGGATTCTATTGAGCGCGAACTCGCCATTCTTCGACGTTTCGCCAACCACTTGCCTATCATCGTGCTGGCGGATGCAGAGGAGCCCAGTCAGATCGTCGACGCACTTCAGCGAGGCGTTCGTGGCTATATTCCCACAAGTGTCTCTTTGGCAATCGCCATTGAGGCGTTACGATTGGTTAGAGCTGGAGGCACCTATGCTCCCGCAGGAAGCCTGATCGGCGACAAAACTAGGCGCATGGGATTAAACAGGTCCGGAGACAAACTGTTCACTGACAGACAAGCCGATGTGCTTGAAGCTCTGCGCAAGGGGAAGGCCAACAAGACAATAGCGTACGAACTCAATCTACATGAAAGCACAGTAAAAATTCACGTACGCAACATCATGAAGAAGCTACGAGCGAAAAATCGAACTGAGGTTGCGTACATAGCACACGAAATTCAGGAAAGCGAAGAAGCCTAACTTCACTATACTCTTTAGCGGCGACGAGTTCTATCAATTACGCCAACAACGAACGGTTCGCCCGCATCACGAATATTCTTCCCGTTCAGCGTGACGATATTCAACTCGTCTCTCACATCCATTAAATTGGAAAAGGCTCTCTTCAAACCGATTGGTCGTTTGGAGCCTTGGACAGAGTCCGCAGACGCATATTCTTCGCAAGCAGAAGCCCATTTCCGCATCATCAAATTCCACACCACGTTCTTGTCCCCAGACATTCCCGCACCTATTCCTAGCTTGGACGCGTGGCAGATTACTGTCACAACAATGTAGGATTTCAAGTGCTACGAAGGTCTAATAGTCTTATCGAGAGCGACTATTATGCCGCTGGAGACATAGCACCGTGAGCAATTTCGACTTTCGCCTGCACCTTTGAATCGCCGTCTGCTTGAGTTTGATGGGATTTTGGAGCGGCCTAGCTTATTTCGTTTAGCGTCTCGTAGCCTTCAGTTAACGCTCGGCAATGTGCAGGTATTAGCAGTCAACTCCCACGTCACTTGAGCCACTTCCCGCTCACAATGTTTGAGGATTGTCGCCGACCAGATTGCTCGCGACCTTTCTGACATATGCCGCATAACTTGAGTTACCCAAGCGGCTCAGCCACGGCTCCATCTCAACATAGGTCGTAAAGCCCATTCGCAAGGCGATTTCCTCTGGACAGGAGACTTTGAGATTTTGTCGACGCTCCAAAGTGGCGACGAATTCGCCAGCCGCGAGGAGCGAGTCGAAGGTGCCAGTGTCGAGCCATGCGAAGCCACGACCCATGCGTATCACATTCAACTTGCCGAGTTCGAGATAGTGTTGATTAATACTCGTGATTTCGAGCTCACCGCGAGCCGAAGGTCTGATACCACGCGCGATCTGGACGATCTCGTTGTCATAAAAGTAAAGCCCCGTTACCGCATAATTTGACTTTGGCGTTGACGGTTTCTCTTCGATCGAGGAAGCGCGGCCTGATGCATCGAACTGCACAATACCATAGCGTTCAGGATCTGATACTTCATAGGCGAAGATACTGGCGCCATCTTCCTTTGCCAATGCTTGCTGCATCAGCTCTGGTAGACCATGGCCGTAGAAAATGTTGTCACCGAGTACCATTGCGCAACGGTCCCGTCCGATAAAGCTGGCCCCGATGATGAATGCCTGCGCTAATCCGTCCGGTTTGGGCTGCACGGCGTATGAGATTGAAAGACCCAGGTGACTGCCAGTCCCGAGCAGCGCTTGGAATAGCGGCTGATCATGCGGTGTCGTGATGACGAGAATATCGCGAATACCCGCCAACATGAGCACCGAAAGCGGGTAGTAAATCATAGGCTTGTCATAAAGCGGCAGCAATTGCTTCGACACAGCGAAGGTGAGTGGATAGAGACGCGTTCCGCTGCCACCAGCCAGTATGATGCCCTTCATACTCCTACAACCTTCATCCGGTCACTAAAGTCTGGCAATCCCACTAGCGTATCGAGGCAAATCTCGAGCGCACTCCGCCAACTCTGGAGCTCAATCCCATAGGTGCGAGAGATCTTAGTCGTGTTGAGAGTTGAATTTGGAGGGCGACGCGCACGGATTGGAAAATCCGCGGTAGCTATCGGCTCGACGCGTGCAGCCCTAGCTCCGCGCAAGCGCGCACCATCCATAATGGCGCATGCAAACCCATGCCACGTTGTATTGCCATCGTTGGTGATGTGAAACGTTCCAAACTGTTCGGGCACTTTCTTGTCTTCCAAGACTGCATTAGAAAGGTAGACGATGGCATCCGCAAGGTCGGCGGCAGATGTCGGCGCGCCTCTCTGATCGGCAACGATTCTGATCTCCTCGCGCTCGGCACCGAGCCTAAGCATGGTTTTGACGAAGTTTTGACCATGGGGGCTAAAGATCCATGCAGTTCGTAGGATGATATGGCGCGGATTGGCATTCGCCACCAACCGTTCGCCTTCGAGTTTTGTAGATCCATAGACGCTGAGCGGATTTGGCGGATCACTTTCAACGTATGATGTTGATTGATTGCCATCGAACACATAATCGGTCGACAGATGGATAATCGGCGCGCTAACACGGTGCGCTGCCGCCGCAAGGCGCTCTGCGCCCAATGCATTAATGGCGCGTGCTGCATGCTTATCATTCTCAGCCTTGTCGACGGCGGTATAGGCAGCGGCATTTATCACAAGGACTGGCTTGAGAGACTGCACTGCGCGGTTAACGGCATCGGTATCCGCGATATCAAGCTTCTCACGCCCGAAAGCTAGATATTGATGGCCGGTAGCTCGGAGGGCGCGCGCAAGTTCAAGTGCGACCTGCCCATTGCGGCCGGCAACAAGTATCAGGCCGCCGTCAACCAACCCTCTCTTCTCCGCGCGCATTCACTTTCTCGTTTTGCTTAGTAAGAAGGCCAAGGCGCTGACCCGAATAAACCTTTTCACGAAGCGGTCGCCACCAGGCTCCATTGGCAAGATACCAATCAATTGTCTTTGCAAGGCCCCTATCGAAAGTCTCTATTGCGCACCACCCGAGTTCTGTCTCAAGTTTCGTTGGGTCGACGGCATAACGCCGATCATGTCCTGGCCGATCCGCAACATATGTAATCAACTGCCGTCGTGAAACACCAGTCGGTCGACGGGCATCAAGGAGATCGCAAATGCGGTGCACGACGTCGAGATTGCATAGGGGTGCACGCCCACCAATATTATAAGTTTGGCCGGGATTGCCGCGCTCCAGCACAAGCATCAACGCTCTCACATGATCATCAACATATAGCCAGTCGCGGACCTGTTGGCCGTCGCCATAGACGGGAATCGGCTTCTCCTCAAGCGCGTTTAAAAGCACAAGCGGGATGAGCTTTTCCGGAAAGTGATATGGCCCATAGTTATTCGAGGAATTTGTGATAAGGACAGGAAGTCCGTAGGTCTCATGCCAAGCTCGAACCAAATGATCGGAGGCAGCTTTGCTCGCAGAATAGGGTGACCTGGGATCTCGTGGAGTGGTCTCGAGGAAATATGCTCCCGGCGAAAGTGTGCCATAGACTTCGTCAGTCGAGACATGGAGGAAACGGAACCGATCCCTCACTTCACCGGCGAGCCTTTCCCAATAGCATCGCGCTGCCTCCAAGAGTGTATGGGTCCCTACGATATTGGTCTTTATGAAATCCGCAGAGCCAGTGATCGAGCGATCCACGTGGCTCTCGGCGGCCAGATGGAGAATCGCGTCGGGCTTGGTCTCGTAAATCACCGCATCCATGAGGGTCCGGTCACAAATATCCCCTCTGATGAAGCGATAGTTACGATTCCCGGCGATCGAAGCCAAGGAGTTAAGGTTGGCAGCATAAGTCAGTTTGTCGACGTTGGTGACCTCGAATTTCCGATCGCCAATCAGATATCGGCACAGAGCCGAACCGATGAAGCCTGCGCCGCCGGTTACGATGACGCGCATCGGGGCCTCCTCGTTCGCAATGCCCCTCCCCGAGGATGTTTCATGGGCGCCATTAGAACGCACTATCGAGATCCCGCAATTTTGGGAGCTGCGCGTCCTTCCCAGAGCAGATGATGCGGGACCGCGGCACCGGCCAATGAATATGAAGATCAGGATCGGACCAGATGACTCCCGCTTCCGCATGGGGCGCGTAGAATGACGTTACCTTGTAGATAACTTGCGTCTTAGGCTCGAGCGTGCAGAACGCGTGAGCAAAGCCAACCGGGATATACATCTGCGAAAGATCTTCTGCCGAAAGTTCCCGAACAACGCAGTGCCCGTAACTTGGCGAGTATCGGCGCAAATCAAGAGCGTAATCCATGATACGGCCCGCTATGACCCGCACGAGCTTTGCCTGTGCATGAGGCAGCTTTTGAAAATGAAAGCCGCGAATGGTGCCGGCTTGGTCCGAGAAGGACTGATTATCCTGGACGAACTCGTCCTTTATACCAGCGGCAGCGAAAGCCCGTTTATTGTAGGCCTCAGAAAAGTAGCCTCGCGAGTCCCGGTGCTGCATCGGCCGAATGAACCTTACCTCCGGTATCTCGCAGGTCTCGATCTCTATTTGCCCAATTAGGGGCGTTGGTGATGGAGGTAAGTCACCCAATACTGCCCCTCCTTTTTTGCTTTTCTCTAATGCAAATAGAGGGCCATTTCTTTTTTCCAGCACAACCCAAATCTCCAAAGCCCGATCACTCAATGTTGTCAATCAGCTGCGGATAGATCACGGACGACTTGGCGATCTTTTAAACCACCTTCGGCCCGCTAGTTGGTGAGCTTGGTATCCCATTGTTTCAGATCAGTGTCGGTGACCAGCGAAACCGCCTTATCTTCACGCATGCACGCCGCGAAGTTATCTTGCCCCACCAAATGGCCGCGTTGGCGGTTTCAGAGACAATATATAGGAAACTCATTACCTAGAATTCGTTCAATGGTATGGGCAGTCTCAGTCGGTCCGCTCACATTTTGGCATTCCATTATCGGAACCATAACGTAATCATTTCCGCCTTCATGCAGTCGATCACCTATGTACATGCACCGATTGAGACACCAGCCAAGCTCTGTCGTCAGTCGCGTGACGTTGCCCGCTTTGTTCCATCCCTTTCTTGTGTAATCAAGATTCGTTGTGCCTCCAATGTTCACTTCCGCAAGCTCGCTCTCAAATGGAAATTCCTTTAGCAAAGCTCTCCGGATCGATGCAGCGGGATCAAACGAAATCTTCCGGGAAAGCAGCGCATTATGTCCAATCATGCTAAACGATACCTGTCCTCCGCGGAGTTCGACAATATCATTCTCGTCAAGTGCATAACCGGAAACTGTTCGTTTGTATGACGCGCCGGAGCGTATCCTCGCAATATGCGCCAGAATGAGTGTAAGCGCCTCCTCATCAAGTTCATTTCGCCACATCAGCGTGTCATTAAAATATGTCTCATTGCCACTCTGGGGCATGACGTAAACTGGATACTTGCTCAGCCACGGAATCTGGGCGAGCATTTGCCGCCGCACTGCGCCCGAAATAACACCAACATCGGCGATCTCAATTAATGAATGAAGGAGCTCCGTCATTCGTGCGGTTATTGGCGTTCGGCTCTCAGTAAGAGTTCCATCGAGGTCAAAGAACACGTGCTGACGCTCTTGCATATTACACCTTTGATCGCTCTTTGACCTTCTTGACGAGCCATGAACTCGACTGCACCTTCCCGCCGCCAACGCCAAACACGGTCTCTATGCTGAGCTTTCGACAGATCTCCCGCTCGGGCGTGTTATCCTTCTTCCGGTCGCCACCATTTACAAACAGCGCAGGCCTTAGTTTTTTCAGTTCTCGAACGACACTTCGATCCGGGTCATTTTCATGATGTGAAGTCATCACGACGCGATCAACACATGAGAGTGCAAGCAAAAGTTCCTTGCGCTCCTTTTCTGGCATAAACACGTAGCCTTTTTTTCCGCGAAGCCAATTATCGTTGTTGAGAATAACGAGCAATTTATCGCCAAGATTACGTGCACGCCTAAAAAGCCGGATGTGACCAACGTGAACTGGGTCAAACCCCCCAGAAACCGCAACCCACCGGGCTTTTTGTCCTTGCTTTGTCACACACTATCTCCACGAAAAGTGTGTTTGGTCGGAAATAACTCCGTTCTTTGAAATTTGGGCTGCGGCATTGGCCTGTTCGCGCAAGAGTCTGAACCAAGCAAGCTCTTAACAATCAATCCATTTTTACTAGTTCGGCTCACCGGCGCGCTCGATCGATTCCTCGCTGGTGCCGAACTCCCTAATGCCCTGTCGAACTGCGATAGAATCGGCCTTATCAGAGAGCCCGGCAGTGCTATTGAAGTGCAATGAGTGGGCGACTGCAGCCTGGCTTTTCGGTAAGGCGGCATCACCCGAAAGGCTTAGGCGCGACCAATACTCGAACGTGGAATAACCCCTTTGTATGATAGTGTGCTGGTCGGTGAGGTCATGTGAGCCTCCAGTTCGGACGGAAATTTGCTTGTTGTAATTTCACATGGCCTTCTTAACCGGCGGCGGCGCCCACCCACCGTCCAGCAGGTCGGGCCGCGGCGAGTAACGCGCCTGGTAAGGTTAATGCGCCTTTCGGAGCCGAGAGCCCGTCGGGGACGATCGACACGCGGATCGCTTACATGCGTGGCAAAGGACTGGACTTCGCTCGGAAATCGAGCGTTGCTTGTTGAAGCTTCGGTTCTAGATTTCGTGGGACAAGTGAACGGCCCGCCATGATTGCGGGCTCTGGGTGGTGAGGGGCCAGGTGGCTCTCGGAAGAGGAGAACCGCCCGTGACAAAGATCCCGAAAAGTTCGAAGAACGCCGTAGCATCCACCAAGGCAGGGAAGATCATCAATCTGTTGCAACGCAACACAGGTGCAACTATCGCAGAGCTGTCGAAGGCGACCGGTTGGCAGGCACATAGCGTCCGCGGCTTTTATGTCTGGCACCCTGAAGAAGAAGCGGGGACTCCAGATCAAGAGCAGCCAGAAGGAGGGGAAGCCTCGGCGCTACGTCATTGCGGGAGGTGACCAGTGAGTGCGGCGAAAGTGGTGAGCGTTGATTTCGCGCGCTTGCCGGAGATGTCGATAACTGAGTTGCAGGCGGTATGGAGGAACCATCTGGGCGGCTCGCCAGTGGAGGGACTGCCCAAGTTCCTGTTGGCACGACTTCTGGCCTACCGGCTGCAGGTCCAGCAGTTCGGTGATCTGCCGAAAAAGGCCGTCGGGCTCCTCGACCGGGTTGCCGTCGATCTGGATCAGGGGCGGCAGCCAAAGATTCCTTATCCGGATGAGCGGCGCCTCAAACCAGGGAGTGTACTGATCAGGGAATATGAGGGTGTCCAGCAACGGGTGATGGTGCTGGAGGAGGGCTATGCCTGGAACGGCAAGATATTCGCCAGCCTGTCAGCGGTGGCAAAGGCAATCACTGGCACCCACTGGAATGGTCAGAGGTTTTTCGGGCTTGACCGCAAGGATGAGAGGGCGGTCCCATGAAGCCTTCAAAAACTGTTCGCTGTGCCATCTACACTCGCGTCTCGACGGATCAGGGGCTGGAGCAAGAGTTCAACTCGCTCGATGCTCAGAGGGAAGCCTCCGAGGCCTACATCAAGAGTCAAGCCCATGAGGGCTGGACCTGCCTTAAGGACCAATATGACGACGGAGGCTTCGCTCCATGGATCGTCCCGCCCTTCACAGCCTTCTGGAGGATGTCCGGCAGAAGAAGCTCGATGTCATCGTGGTCTACAAGGTGGACCGGCTGACCCGGTCACTGGCCGATTTTGCGAAATTAGTCGAATTCGATGCGAACGATGTGTCCTTCGTCTCTGTGACCCAGAGCTTCAACACTACCAGTTCGATGGGAAGGCTCACACTCAATATCCTTCTCTCCTTTGCCCAGTTCGAGCGGGAGGTCACGGGAGAGAGGATCCGGGACAAGATTGCAGCATCCAAGAAGAAAGGGCTGTGGATGGGAGGGGTAGTTCCATACGGCTACCGGGTGGACCGCCGGAAACTCATCCCGCCGCCCCGGCCATCTTCGGAGATTGTGCCACCTCGGAGCACAAATCGGCGTGAAGAATGCCGGCGTGCTCATTGAGGACCGGCAATATCGATATTCGTCCGATCTTCCAGATTTATGAGCGCAGATTTCGTGCCCGGTCGACGCGCCCTCCCAATCAGCATAGGGACCCTACGGTCCCTATTCCCCTGCTCCTCTTCCGTCTTCACGAGCGACAGGTGGCTGTGCTTCATCTACCCGCGGACGCCTGCCGTGTCAGAAGGAAGCCCGCCATGCGGATGTCATTCAGTTTCTCCAAATGCGAAGACAGGAACCGACGATCGTGGTTGTGCGGGTCGATTGTTAGGCAAATTTTCTCGAGTGCACCTCAATCGATCGGCAGAAAAAGATCGGAGGCTAGCATTTGGGATTGGCGAGACTATCGGCTATGCGCTCGCTCTGTGAGATTAATGATGAAGTTAGTCCTGGCCGCCGCTCCAGCAGAAACGAATGCCAGAAAATGGTCCAACGGCCCAGCCCTTTAGATGGCCACCGTTCTGATGGATGGCCGGCGAAGAAAATACGGCATCTCCAGCCAATCATCGGTCTGCTGCTCGTCTTGGCCGTTGCGTGCCGTCACACCGTCGCAAGACCGATAATCGTTGACTTTCGGCCCCGTTTGATCCGACACAACGCTCCCGGGTGTGACGGCGCCAACAAACTGAATCCCCTTGATTTCATTGACTTGTGACGGTGTGACGGACCTATTGGGGCCATACCTCGCGAAGGCGTCTCTGAAGTTGTCCATCTTGTGGTCTATGCGAATAGTCTTGGGGCTGACGCCGAACGTCTCCGGCAACCCGCCCGCTGCTACCGATATTGGCCCGATTTCGGTTCGCAATTTGCGCCAACTGTTTCGGCCATAGCATCTGTCGTGAAACCTATGAGGGATGGCCGATAAAAATGCAGACCGAACGCGGCGATTATTGATCACAGTTCCGGATGGTACCAAATCCAATAGAGGGGGGTCCCCCGGGGGTGGGTGCTCAGGCGATGAAGTGTCAAGTGCGTGGCGGCATTGTCTTCAGCGCAGGCTAATCACCTTTTTGTGCTTTCGTGCCAGCTTCAACGATTTCGGCAAGATGTTCAGCCCAACGCTCAAGCGCCCGGCGCTTTTCATCGTCATACCCATGCCGGTCATAGACCGAACCGGTTATTGTATCCCGGTCCAGGCTGGCATGATTGAGCACCTTACCGGTAACAACTCTGTCGATGCCGAGCGCCGCCATCTGAGACGCAGCAGTACGGTACGGCGCAGATCGTGGGGGGTAAATTTTTCGAGCTTCAGCTTGTCCAGATTGCGAGACAAGGCTCGCGACACGCTGCGCCGCCCCAGCGGGCGTTCCGTCTTCTGTTTCGTTTCGGCTTTCTTGTTACTCAGCTGGCCCGGAGAGTGTTTTGTCACCCATTTGTAACCCCGGAAGCCGAAGCTAAAATTGAGTTTTAGGTAACATCTTGAAATCCTTGGTGGGCGCAGTAGGACTCGAACCTACGACCCGCTGATTAAGAGTCAGCTGCTCTACCACCTGAGCTATGCGCCCGTCCCATCAAGGAAGTGCCGGAGCGGCGCTGAGGCCGTCCCGCGGGCGCCTAACTAGCAAAGCGATTCCGCAGTGTCCAGCTAATATGACGGAAGGCCGGCGAAGATTTTTGTCCCATGGGGACCGCCCTTCCCGATCGTCATCTGAACGTCATTCAGCCCGCCTCTAAATCTCACCGACGATTCCAACGGCACATCATCCTACGGGGACCAATATGCTTCGACCGATCATCAAGACCACGCTGGCCGCCGCCCTGCTGTCAGGCACGGCCCTCGCGTCCAATGCCACCGAGGTCTTCAACCGCATCGCCACCTTCCATGTGGTCGACAACCTGCCTCAGGGCGCCGATCCGGCCAAATCGACCGTCGCCGAGATCATCACCGCGACGGCTGACGGCAAGACCCTTGTCTATACCGACAGCCCGGGCGAGCGCATCGGCATTATCGACATCGCCGACGCTTCCACCCCCAAGCCCGCCGGCACCGTTGCGCTCAAGGGTGAGCCGACCTCGACCGTCATTGTCGGCAACACCGCGCTGGTCGGTGTCGTCACCTCGAAGTCCAAGGCCGAACCCTCCGGCCATCTCGCCATCGTCGACCTCGCCAGGAAGGAAGTCGCGTTGACCTGCGATCTCGGTGGCCAGCCCGATTCGCTCGCCAAAAGCGCCGACGGCAAGGTCCTTGCCATCGCCATCGAGAATGAGCGCGACGAAGAAGTGAATGAGGGTGCCATTCCCCAGCTTCCCGGCGGTACGCTCATCAGCTTCGCCGTAAATGAAGACGGCTCCGTCGACTGCGCCGCCAAGACAGTGATCGATGTCTCGGGGCTCGCCAAGATCGCTCCGCAAGATCCCGAGCCCGAATTCGTCGACATCAACGGCAGGAACGAAGTGGTGCTGAGCCTCCAGGAGAACAACCACATCGTCATCGCCGATCTGGTTAGCGGCAAGGTCACTGCTCATTTCAGCGCCGGCACGGTTGATCTGAGCAATATAGACACCGAGAAGGACGGCGTCATTTCGCTCGATGGCAGGAAGGAGGCCGTTCCGCGCGAGCCCGACGCAGTGCATTGGATCGACGATGAGCGCTTCGTCACCGCCAATGAAGGCGATCTCGATAGCGGCAGCCGCGGCTTCACCATCTTCAAGAAGGACGGCACCGTCGATTATGAAAGCGGCGTCGCTTTCGAGCATCAGCTGGTGCGGCTCGGCCATTACCCCGAGAAACGCAACAAGAAGGGTGTCGAGCCGGAAGGCGCCGAAGTGGCGACCTTCGGCAACGACCGCCTGATCTTCATCGGCTCGGAGCGCGGCTCGCTGGTGGGCGTCTATAAGGACGAAGGCACAGGCTCGGCCCCGACCTGGCTGCAGGCACTGCCCGGCGGCATCGGCCCGGAAGGCCTTCTTGCCCTACCGGAGCGAAAGCTCTTCGTCACGGCGTCCGAGACCGATCTGCGCGAGGACGGACTCATCGGCTCCGTCGTGACGATCTATGAGCGGCGCGAGGGCGAAGCCAGCTATCCGACGCTCGTCTCAGCCGATGACGCCAACGGCCTGCCGCTGCCCTGGGCGGCGATATCCGGCACGATCGCCGATGCCAGGGAGCCGGGCAAGCTCCATGCGGTCACCGACAGCGCCTTCAAGCAGGGCCGCATCCTCACCATCGACGCGTCGACGAAGCCGGCGGTGATCACGGGCGCCCTCACCGTCAGCAAGGGCGGCGAGCCGGCGAAGCTGCTCGATCTCGAAGGCATCGCCCTTTCCGCCGATGGCGGCTTCTGGCTCGCGTCCGAGGGCAATCCCGAACGCGAAAAGGACAAGACCCAGTCCATGCTGATCAAGACCGATGCCAAGGGCGCAATCGTCGATGAGATCGCCATCCCCGACGCTCTCGCCCAAGGGGCCACCCGCTTCGGCTTCGAGGGCGTGGCAGTCACCGGCTCAGGTGCCGATGAGACGATCTGGCTCGCCGTGCAGCGCGAATGGCAGGACGATCCCAAGGGTTTCACCAAGCTTCTGGCGTACAAGCCGGCCGACAAGAGCTGGGGAGCGGTTCATTATCCCCTCGACAAGACGGAGAAGGGCTGGGTCGGCCTCTCCGAGATTACCGCGGTGCCGGGCGGCCTCGTGGTGATCGAGCGCGACAACCAGGTCGGCCGCGACGCCAGGATCAAGAAACTCGTTTTCGTAAGCCTTGAGGGCGTCACCCCTGCCCCGCTCGGCGGCGCGCTGTCGGTCGTCGCCAAGAAGGAACTGCGCGACCTCCTGCCCGATCTCGATGCGCCCAAGGGCTTCGTGCTCGACAAGGTGGAGAGCTTCGCCGTCGATGCGGCGGGCGATGCTTACATCATCACCGACAATGACGGCGTCGACGATCATTCCGGCGAGACGCAGTTCATTGGCCTCGGCAAGCTAAATCTGCCGATGTGACGAGCGCTCCCTTCACAACTCGTCATGGCCGGGCTTGACCCGGCCACGTCCGCTCCTCCCGACCCGTCATGGCCGGGCTCGACCCGGCCATCCAGCACCCTCCCCCACCTCGTGATGGCCGGGCATGAGCCGGCCATCTGCCCTCACCTCGTCATGGTCGGGCCTGACCCAACCATCCAGTTGCTAGGTCGCCACGCCGCCTCCCCCACCTCGTCATGGCCGGGCTTGACCCGGCCATCCAGCACCCTCCCCACCTCGTCATGGCCGGGCTTGACCCGGCCATCCAGTGTCTCCGCTGCTCAGAAGCTCAAATAGAGATCTTCCCATTCGGGATTCATCTTCTCAATGAGATCAAGCTTCCACTTGCGCGGCCACCGCTTGAGCGATGTCTCGCGCTGGATAGCATCGGCGATCGAAGGATATGTCTCGTACCAGACCAGCATCTTCAGTCCGTATTTGCGGGTAAAGCCGCTGCCGCGGCCTTCCTTGTGCTCATAGACACGGCCAGAGAGATTGCTCGTGACGCCGATATTAATCGTGCCATTGCGCCTGTTGGCCATGATGTAGACGTGGCCTTCTCTCATGCGCCTATGTTCGGCACGACTGGATGGCCGGGTCAAGCCCGGCCATGACGAAGGGGGGAACCCGTGGCGCCTTTAAAACCGAATTCCGGGGTCAAGCCCGGCCGCCACGAACGGGGGAGGCACGTGGCGATATATAAACAGAATAGCCTGGTCGAACCGGGCCATGTCCACTCCCCCAACTCGTCATGGCCGCCCTTGAGGCGGCCATCCAGCCTATCCGTCAAACAGTTGCGTGGCGGCACGACTGGATGGCCGGGTCAAGCCCGGCCATGACGGATCAGGGTAATGTTTCCGCTCGTCATGGCCGCCCTTGAGGCGGCCATCCAGCCTATCCGTCAAACAGTTGCGTGGCGGCGAGACTGGATGGCCGGGTCAAGCCCTGCCATGCCCACTCCCCCAACTCGTCATGGCCGCCCTTGAGGCGGCCATCCAGCCTATCCGTCAAACAGTTGCATGGCGGCGAGATTGGATGGCCGGGTCAAGCCCGGTCATGACGAAGGGAGGAGCCCGTGGCGACGTAAAAACAGAATGGCCGGGTCAAGCCCGGCCATGACGGGTTATCGCCTTACGGCCCCCGTCGCGCATCGCGCTGGAGATCGACGCCCTCGAGCTGGCCCTTGGCCTGCTTGATCTTGAGCTTGTTGAGGGCCGACACATAGGCCTTCGCCGAGGCGACGAGCGTGTCGGGATCGGCACCCTTGGCGGTCACCTGCTTGCCCGTCTCGTCCTCGAGCCTGATCGACACTTCCGCCTGTGCGTCGGTGCCTTCGGTCACCGCATGCACCTGGTAGAGCGCCAGCTTCACCTCATGCGGCACCAGCGCCTTGATGGCGTTGAAGATCGCATCCACAGGACCATTGCCGGTCGCCTGCTTGGTCACGTGATGGCCGTCGATGTCGAGGGTCAGCGTCGCCGTCTGCGGGCCCATCGTGCCGGCGATCACGGTCAGCGACAGAACCTTGATGCGCTCATGCTGCTGCGCGATCTCGTCGTCGACCAGGGCCTCGATATCCTCGTCATAGACATGCTTCTTGCGGTCGGCGAGCGCCTTGAAGCGCGCAAAGGCGTCCTCGAGCTGGTTCTCGCCCAGTTCATAGCCTAGCTCCTTCAGCTTCTCCTTGAAGGCATGCCGGCCGGAATGCTTGCCCATCACCAGCGAGGTCTTGGTCACGCCGACCGAGGCTGGCGTCATGATCTCATAGGTCTGGGCGTTCTTCAGCATGCCGTCCTGATGGATGCCCGATTCATGTGCGAAGGCGTTCCGCCCGACGATCGCCTTGTTGTATTGCACCGGGAAGGACGTCACGGCCGCGACGAGCTTCGACACGCGGTTCAGCATCGTGCTTTCGATCTGGGTGCGATAGGGCATTACGTCGCCGCGCGTCTTGATCGCCATCACCACTTCCTCGAGCGCCGCATTGCCGGCGCGCTCGCCGATGCCGTTGATGGTGCATTCGATCTGGCGCGCCCCGCCATGCAGTCCGGCGAGTGAATTGGCGACCGCGAGGCCCAGATCGTTATGGCAATGGACGGAGAACACCGCCTTCCCGGCATTGGGCACCCGCGCCCGGACTTCCTCGAACATCTTCTGATATTCGTCGGGCGTCGCATAGCCCACCGTATCCGGCAGATTGATCGTCGTGGCGCCGGCCTTGATCGCGGTCTCGACACAGCGGCAGAGATAGTCGATGGGCGTGCGCGTCGCATCCATCGCCGACCATTCGACATTGTCGACGAGATTGCGGGCTCTCGTTACAGTCGCCGAGATGATGTCCAGCACCTCTTCCTGGCTCTTCTTCATCTGATGCGCGAGATGGATCGGCGACGTCGACACGAAGGTGTGGATGCGCGGGCGGCGGGCATGCTTCACCGCTTCGCCGCAGCGGTCGATATCCTTGTTGATGGCCCGCGCCAGACCGGCGATCACCGCATTCTTGGTGCGCTTGGAGATGGCGGTCACAGCCTCGAAATCGCCTTCGGAGGCGATCGGGAAGCCCGCCTCGATGATGTCGACGCCCATCTCGTCGAGGAGCTCGGCGACCTCCAGCTTCTCGTCATGGGTCATGGTGGCGCCGGGCGATTGTTCGCCGTCGCGCAAGGTGGTGTCGAAAATGACGACTTGGTCGGAATTCATGGGACTTGTCCTGTCATGGCGCCGGAATTATCCGGCCTGCGGCCTTAAGATCTAGTTTGGAAATCGACATCCCCTGAAGACCCGCCCGTGACAGGGCTGCCGGAATTCAGGGGCATCTAAGGAGGAGGCCAAGACCGGCCAATCCGGCGCGAAGGCAGCCGGTCGGGGCAAGGGTCTGGGTCGATGCATAAGCCATGTCGGGCCCGTAGATAGCGCAAGCGCAACTCCTCCGCAACCCGGGAATAGCCGTTCCCCTCCCAGCGTAGCGACTATGGGAGAGTAGCCCGGATTGGCCGGGCAAAGGAGGATCCCATGAAAAAAGCCCTGATTTTTGCTTCATTCCTGGCCTTCGCGACACCGGCTTTCGCCAACCAGTGCCCCACCCTCATGAACAAAATCGACGAGGCCATGAAGACGGCCCAGCTCGATGACGCCCAGAAGGCGCAGGTGATGGACCTCTATAACAAGGGCAAGGCCGCCCATGAGGCGGGCGACCATGCGACCTCCGAAGCGGACCTCAACGCGGCGCTGAAGATTCTCGGCCAGTAAGCCGGCACCGATATCCGAGCGCGGGCCCGGGCCGCCTTTTGCCCGGGCCTTTTGTTTTAGAACTGGACGGTGCAAAGTTCCGTCACAGTTCTCCGCCAATCTCATCGCATAACAATCGATCAGGGGATCGCTCGCCATGAAGCTGTTTCTTCTCGCCCTTGCTTTGCTGGCGGCCACCTCGGTGCCGGCTTTTTCCAAGCCCTGCGATGACGAGGTCAAAAAGGTCGAGACGGCGCTGTCCTCCGCGCAGATATCGAGCGACGAGCGCGACCAGATCAAGGATATGGCGAAACAGGCGGCACAGCTTTGCGCCGCCGGCAATGATCAGGAAAGCATCGACATCTCGGCCGAGGCCAAGGCGATGCTGAACATCGACTGAGACTTGCGCGTTCACCAGTCAAACGCGTTTCCACGAAGGAACGCCGTCGCGGGCGCGGCACGCATTGCCCTTGTAGATGTGGGCTTAGTTGGTGAATATCAGGATCGTCGGCTCGTGGCCGAGAGAAAGGGAAACTCAGTATTTCAGAGAAATTCCCTGCTTCGGTGGCGATCGGAGCGCTAAACCCTTGATATCTCTGCGCTCAGATTATTATTTTGCGAAAATTCCCTGCAAATCCCTGCAAATCGCTGTATCTCCCCCGGGTCGTCAGAGGGTGATGACGCCCGCCGAGACGCGCACTGCCTGCCCGCCGACCCGCACCTGGGTCAGATCGCCGGCTTTCACATCTGCTTCCAGCACGAGGTCGCTCGGGCGCTTCATCTCGTAGCCCTGCTCGATGACGAAACGATGCGTGCCGTCCTTGAGCTTGTCGGCGATTAGGATCTGCCGGGCGAGAAGCGCCGTGGCGGAGCCGGTCGCCGGATCTTCCGGAATGCCGCCTCCCGGCGCGAACATGCGCGAGCGGAAGGAAGCGTCCTTGCCATCCCCGCCCCTGGTATAGACATAGGCCGCATCGACGAAGGCCTCGGGCGCGTTGCAGGCTTTCATCAAGGCGCTCCAGGCCGGCTCGCAGGGCCGCGCTCTGACGACCGCGTCGCGCGTCGGCACCGGCACGAAGAAGAAGGTCGGGCCGCCCTTGAGGAGAATGGGCGCATGGCTCTCGAAGCCGATCTCCTCAGGCGCGAGACCGAGCGCCGCCGCGATGATTTTCTTGTCCGGGCCGTCGCCGACTTTGATCGGCACCACCGGCGCCTTGAACATGCCATGCGGCACGTCGCCGATGCGGGTGACCTTGACCGGCACCAGTCCCGCCTCCTCTTCGAGCCTGATCTCGGTCTCGAAGGAGCAGCCGGGCTTGTTTTTCATCTCGGCGAGGAGAATGGCGCAGCCCAGCGTCGGATGGCCGGCGAAGGGCATTTCGCCGCCAGGGAAAAAGATGCGCACGCGCGCCGTATTGCCGGGATCGCGGGGCTTCATCACGAAGATTGTCTCCGAGAGATTGAACTCGCGGGTGATCGTCTGCATTTGCTCCGTCGTCAGATGATCGGCATCGTGAACGACCGCCAGCGGATTGCCGCCGAAGCGCCGGTTGGTGAAGACATCGAGCGTGTTGAATTTGAGGTCCATGGCGCGAATTGGTAAGCCGTGTTTTTCGACGCCGCAAGAAGAGTATTGTACCCGGACAAATCGGCGCGTGAGCAGGAACGCGCCGGACTAAAATCTTACGCTGGCGCGAGTCGCCGATAGCGCCATATGTGAACGGACGCGACGGCGGCAACGAGGATGGCGCCGGCGATCTGCCACCGCGTGTCCGGCACCATCAGCGCGATGCCGCCGGCAACCGCCCCCAGGCGCTCCATCACATGCGCCGGGCCTGAGATCCAGCCCGCCGCGCCGATGGAGAAACCGGCCAGCGCCAGTGCCGACGTCAGCGTGATCATGACGATCTGCGTGACGCTTCCCGACAGCAGCAGGCCCATGCCATCGGGCGACAGACAGAACATCACCGGCACCACGAATGCCGGCAGCGTGTATTTCCAGGCCTGCATCATGGTGCGGAAGGGCGAGCCGCCGCAGATGGCGGAGGCGGCGAAGGGCGCCAGCGCGGTGGGTGGAGAGACATCCGCCAGCACCGCATAATAGAACATGAACATATGCGCCGCCGGCGCCGGCACATCGAGCGACACGAGCCCCGGCACCAGGATGACGGCCGCGATGATATAGGAGGCGGTGACCGGAATTGCCGTGCCCAGGATCCACATGGCGAAGGCCGCGAGCAGGATGGTGACCGCCAGGCTGCCGCCGCCCAGTTCGACGATCTGCCCCGACAGCTTCAGCCCGAGGCCGGTGAGATTGATGATCGAAACGATGATGCCGGCGGTGGCGCAGGTGGCGGCGATACCGACACAGCCCTTGCCGCCCTCGACCAAAGCCGCGATCAGTCTCTCGGTCGCCGCGTCCGGCGCTCTGCCTTGCCGCTTTTCCCAGTAGTAGAGCGCGATGCTGACGATGCCGCCCGCAATGAGGCCGAGGAAGGCCGCGACCGACAGGCGCATGCCCGCGAGATAGAGAAAAAGCGCCAGCACAGCGGCGGCGGCGGCGCCGGGCATTGTGAGGAGGCGCTGTTCGGAGCGGATCAGGCTCAGGATCACCGCGACGACGATCGACCAGAACACCGCCATGAAGGCGCTCAGGCCATAGATGAGCAGCACGGCGATCGCCGCGAGCGAGAGGAAGTGATAGCCCTGGCTCGAGGTGAGCCGCCACAGCGACTGATCGCTGGTCTTCACCGGCTTGACATTGAGCCGTCGCGCATCGGCCTCCACCATCAGCCAGCAGCAGAGATAGTAGAGCACCGTCGGGATGGTCGCCATCACCAGTACATCGAGATAGCTGATGTCGAGATATTCGGCGATGATGAAGGCGGCCGCGCCCAGCGTCGGCGGCGACAGCGTGGCGCCGATGCCGGCGGCGGCGGTGAGCCCGCCGGCGGTCGCCGGATTGTAGCCCGAGCGCTTCAGCATCGGCCAGGACAGTGAGGCGAGCGTCACCGTCGTCGCCACGCCCGAGCCGGAGACGGTGCCGAGCAGGAAGCCGGACGCCACGACCGCGCGCCCGGGAGCCGCCGGCGCCGGCTTCTTGCCGAACAGCGCGAAGGCCCAGTCGATGAAGAACCGGCCCGCCCCACCACGGTCGAGCACCGCGCCATAGAGCGAGAAGATGATGATGAAGGTCGCCGCCACGTCGGTCGGCGTCGAGAACAGGCCTTCGAGAGTCAGATAGTTCTGCCCGACGATGCGCGAAATCGAGAAGCCGCGGTGATTGAAGGGCTCGGGCATGTAACGCCCGAAATAGGCATAGACGAGGAAGCCGATGGCGATCAGCGGCAAGGCCCAGCCGGTGGCGCGCCGCGTCGCTTCGAGCACCAGCAGCATAAGGATGCCGCCCAGCCAGACCTCGATCTCGAGCGGCGACGTGGCGCGCATCTTCGTCGCCTCGAGATGCGTGACGAGATAGGTGATCGAGGCAAAGGTGAGCGCGATCAGGAGCCAGTCGACGATCCGGATATGGCGTCCCTCGCCTTTCGGGAACAGCGGATAGATGAGGAACGCCGCGGCGAGTACGATGCCGACGAAGGTGGCGCGGTAGATCGAGGTGTTGATCGCGAATTGCGTCCAGTAGAGCGCATAGAGCGAGAGCCCGGCACACAGGCCGGCGGCAAGCCAGGACTGCCAGCCGGACAAACGACGCGTCCGTCCCGACTCGCTGTCGAGCGCAAGCTGATCGAGCTTGTCCTGGTCGACGTCGGCCTCAGGCACCCGTCGCGCCTCAGCCGGCCGTCACACCTCGGCTCTTGTAGAATTCGACCGCCGCCGGATGATAGGGGACAGCCGTCTTGGGCGCCGCCGTCTCGAGCTTCAGGCGCTTGGCCACCGGATGGATCTCGGCCACATCGGCAAGATTGTCGAAAATTGCGGCCAGGATCTCCTTGACCATCCCGCCATCGAGCGCTTCCGGCACCAGCAGCACATTGTCGACGCCGAGCACCGGAAGGTCTTCGGCAAGTCCTTCATAGACGCCCTTCTTGAGCGTCGAGGACAGATAGACGCCTGGATATTTCTCGTTGAGCTGGCCGGCATGGTCGCCGGTGTTGATGAAGGTCACATCCGCCGCATTGGTCGAGACGAGGTCCTTGACGGCCGGCGTCGGCACGCCGCCGATCCAGAAGAAAACGTCGATCTTGCCGTCTTTCAGCGCATTGACCGACTCCGCCACGCCGAGATTGTCGCGCGTGACGTCCTTCATAGGATCGAGCCCCGCCGCCGCCATCACGCGATCGGCGATGGATTCGGTCGAGGAACCGGACGACCCCACGGAGGCGCGCTTGCCTTTGATGTCGGCGACGGTCTTGATGCCGCTCGCCTTCGAAGCGACAGTGTGGAACACGCTCGGATAGAGCACCGCAAGCGTCGCAATCTTCTGCGGACCGACATCCTGATAGGCGTCCTGCCCCTTGAAGCCGTCGAATGCGGAATCGACGGTCGCAAAGCCGATTTCCGCATCGCCCTTGGCGAGGAGCTTCACATTGTCCACCGAGCCGCCCGTCACTTCGGCCGTGGCCTGCGTTTCCGGCAGCTTCTCCGAAAGCAGCTTGGCGAGGCCGCCGCCATAGGGATAGAACACGCCGCCCGTGCCGCCCGTGCCGATGACGATGTAGCGTGTCGCCGCGCGGCCCTCGACGCTGCCCAGCAACGGCACCATAGCGGCGCCGCCCATCAGGGCAAACAGGTCGCGGCGTGAAAATCGATTCATGGTGGTTCCTCCCGCTGATGTGATTATCTCTGAGAGTGTTCTCCCAGGGCTCGCCGGTCAAGCGCAATCCTACTTTCGCAGGGCACTCGCCTCATTTTCGCGGGTGATCAAATATTGTGCAATTGCAACAGCATAACCCGGCATCGTTGAATCGATTTGTGAGGATGAGCTGATGATCTCGATGTCGCTCAGCTCGTCGTCGTGGCCGTTGCGGAGATAGTGCCTCACCGTCTCGGCCAGCGCTTGCGCGGAACTTCCGAAACGGAAGACCTGCGCCACCGACAGACGGGGCCCGTCGAACACGGCGAGAAGCTCGCCCCTTTCGGCATCGGCAGCCTTGAGGCCGGTTTCCTCGTCGAGTTCCCGGACGAGCGATCCCAACACATCGACACGGCCGTCGGCGCCGACATCCTTCATCTCGAGCGAGCCACCGGGCGGATAGATCTTTCCGCGATTGAGCGTGTGTCCGGCCATGCGGCCATAGAGCAAGGCGCCATCGGCAGACTGAACGATCGCCGAGCCAAAGCAGTTGTTGACCGTCTTGTCGGGCCATCCCCAGTCGCGCCAGGCGATGAAGCTCGCATAGTCGGTCTTGAGGAAGCGGGCGGCAAGCGTCTTGTCGACGATCTTCGCTTCGGCGCAGATCAGCACGTCGCCGTTCCATATGCGGGGATTGGCATCGGCAAGCTTGCGCCAATGCTCGGTGATGCGATCCTTCTCGGCTTCGGCGAAGGACCATGATCCGGACTGAAGGTGAAGATCGAGCGCTGTGATCGGGATAGGCGTGAGTGACATGCGGCCAGTCTTCGCATAGCCCCTCCACTGGCGCAATTGGCTCACGATTGGTACACAGATGCCCCCGCATCGGCAGGACCCACATGACCCGCGATCCCCGCTACGACATCCTCTTCGAGCCCATTCGCATCGGCCCCGTCACGGCGCGCAACCGCTTCTATCAGGTGCCGCATTGTAACGGCATGGGCTATCGCGATGCCTCGGCGCTTGCCGCCATGCGCGGCATGAAAGCCGAAGGCGGCTGGGCCGTGGTTTGTACCGAGATGGTGGAGGTCCATCCGATGAGCGATGTGGCCCCCTATGTCGAGCTGCGCAATTGGGACGATCAGGACATCCCTACCCTCGCCCGCATTGCAGAGAAGATCCACGAGCACCAGTCCCTCGCCGGCCTGGAGTTGTGCCATTCGGGATACACGGCCGCCAATCTCTATTCGCGCGAGGCGCCCATGGCGCCGATGGCGATGAACACCTCGACCTATCATTTCGATCCCGTCCATGCGCGCGCCATGGACAAGCAGGACATCAAGGACCTGCGCCGCATCCATCGCGCCGCAGCCTTGCGCGGCAAGAAGGCCGGCTACGATCTCATCTATGTCTATGCCGGCCATGGCCTCGGAATCTTCCAGCAATTCCTCTCCCGCGCCACCAATGATCGCGTCGATGAATATGGCGGCTCGCTCGCCAACCGCGCCCGCCTGCTGCGCGAAGTGATCGAGGACACCAAGGAGGCCGTCGGCGACAGCTGCGCGGTACCAGTCCGCATCGCCATGAGCGAGTTCCTGGGAAGCGATGGTCTCGAGCCTCAGGAGGTCGAGGACGCCATCGCCATGATGGCCGAGCTTCCCGATCTCTGGGACCTGTCGCTCTCGGCGTGGCCCAAGGATTCGCAGACCTCGCGCTTCTCCGAGGAAGGTTTTCAGGAGCCCTATATCAAAGGGGTCAAGAAGCTCACCACAAAGCCGGTCGTCGGTGTGGGCCGCTATACCTCGCCCGACGCAATGGTGCGTGTCATCCGCCAGGGCATCATGGACATGATCGGGGCAGCGAGACCCTCGATCGCCGATCCCTATCTGCCGAAGAAGATCGAGGAAGGCCGTGTCGACGACATCCGCGAATGCATCGGCTGCAATATCTGCGTCACCGGCGACTACACCAAGACGCCTCTGCGCTGCACCCAGAACCCGTCCATGGGCGAGGAATGGCGAAAGGGCTGGCATCCCGAGCGTATCCGCGCCAAAGCGAGCGAAGCGCGGGTGCTCGTGATCGGAGCCGGTCCTGCGGGTCTCGAGGCGGGACGCGCCCTCGGCCAGCGCGGCTATCACGTGACCATCGCCGACAGGGCCCACGAGGCCGGCGGCCGCGTGGCGCGCGAATGCCGGTTGCCGGGCCTTGCCGCCTGGGGCCGCGTGCGCGACTGGCGCCTCCTGCAGATCGGCAAGATGGCCAATGTCGATCTCTACCTGGACAGCGACCTCAATCCCGACACGGCGCTCGAATTCGGCGCCGATTTTATCGTCTGCGCCACCGGCGCCCTGTGGCGGCGCGACGGCGCCGGCCATCACCAGCATCTGCCGGTCGCCGTCGATGGTGCTGCGGATGTCCTGACCCCGGACGATCTTTTGTCCGGCCGGCGCCCGAAAGCCAGGGAAGCGATCGTTTTCGATGACGACCACTATTACATGGCCAGCGTTCTCGCCGAACTGCTCGTGAAGGAGGGCATCAAGGTGACCTATGTCACCCCGGCCTCCATCGCCGCCGCCTACACCGTCAACACCATGGAGCAGAAACTCATTCAGCGCCGCCTGCTCGAGTTGGGCGTCACGATCATCGCCGGCGAGGCCTTATCAGAGGTCACAGGGCAAGGCCTCATCACCTCCTGCATCTATACCGGCAAGGAGCGCCGGCACACGGCGGGATCGGTTGTCCTTGTCACCTCGCGCAAGGCCGATGACGCGCTCTACCGTGAGCTGAAGGAGCGCGGCGCTCACGCGACGGCGATCGGCGATGCCTGGGTGCCGGCGGCGATTGCTCATGCCGTCTATGCCGGGCGGCGCTTCGCCGAAGAGTTCGACGGCAAGCCGCGCGACATATTGGAAACGCCCTTCCGGCGCGAAATGATCGCGCTCTCGGTGCCCTAGCTCGCGAACAGGCGCGTCTTCTCGATGAGGGTGTCGGCCGCTATGGCCCAGGCACCGAACTGATCCTCACGTCGAATGCCCTCGATCGTGGGAACTCTTTGTGTGCGCGCCGAGGAGAAATTCCACGTATGTCCGCCCGGATTGATCTCGAAGCAGTACAGGCGCCCGCCTTTGGCTTCCCGCCTTATATCGACAGCCTGAAAGGGAACTTGCGGTATGGCGCGATAGCAGGCGCTCGCGAAGGCGAGAATGTCCTTGTCGTGACAGAACGTGACGTCTCTGCCGCCCCCGGCGGATGCGTTGGAGACGACGCCTTCGGTCGTTCTCGTGACGTCGCCGTCCGGCCGCCTGAGCCTGATCATTGACTTGCGCCGCAAGGCATAGAGCACGCTGCCGAAAATCGTCACGACCCGGTAATCCTCGGCATATTCGCCGCTGTCGATGAACTGCTGAACGATCATGTTCGATGCCGTCCGCCCTTGCAGGGTCATCATGGCGGGCGACACATGCTTGTATTGGTCGGTCCTGGCGAGCTCTATGCCCTGCCCCTTCGTGGCATATCCAAACCGGATGGGCTTGACGATGACATATGGCCCCCAGTCATATTCGGAGAGCCGCAGATTGGGGCGTGAATAGACCCAGCGCGGCACGCGCACGCCGCCCTTGGCCAGGAGACGGAGCTGCTCGTCCTTACCGATGCTTTGACCGCAGAAGACGCGTCCGCGCGGCGCCTTGAAGTGCTGCAGCACGGACGGGCAGAATGTCATGAGCGGATGCGCTGTAAGATTGGCTCGCGGTCGGACCAAGGGAGCATCGGGATAGATGAAGACCTTGATGTCGTCGCATCTCGCTCTGATTTCCTCGGCGATTGTCGTGTAGTCGCCAACGGAAAACAGCTCAGGATTATGAACAAGCGTCAGGTGCTTGAGCATCACGGCCCTGACATGCCGAACCGCCACGACACGACAGCGCGCAATGTATCGCGGGAAAAATCCACTTTTCCCGACGCGTTGTTATCCGGATCGACGCCTCCCCATTCAGGGTCGAACGGCGCGCCGTTCCATTTGATAGAATCGAGGAAGTCATGACGATATTCGAGCTTGAGCGAGATACTGTCGGTCAGCAATTGCTCGAGCCCTACCCCCAATGTCCATCCATCGACCGATTCATCCTCATCGATCTCGGCAAAATCGTCTCCGGCTCCGTTGAAGTCAAAGCCGAGATGTGATTTCGCCTTCGCCTTGGTCCAGCTATAGCCGCCCAAACCGTAGAGGAGCGATGCGCCGTTGACGACAAAGCCGGCGCGGCCGCCAACGAACCAACTGTCTTCCAGCTCGGACTGAATTTCGGCTGTAATGTACCCGTCTTCGGCCGCCGAATTCAACGAGGAGTCGACCTCCGACTTTCCGTTGAAGTCATAGCTGGCGAGGATACCGACGACGATGGCGGTGCCGTCGAACTGATAATCGGCGCCGATCTCCACGGTTCCGAAGCCATAGAACTTGTCTTCATCGGATTCGATGTCGATGAAGTCGGGAACGACTGCGTTCCACGCATCGACATCGAAAAGCGATTCAGCGTCATAGGTGTTGTAGCCGGCACCGCCGCCGATGCCGATATGCAGGCCGGTCCAGCTGGATACTGGCGCCGGCGGAACAGTCTCGGCCACAAGAGCGCCCGGACCCGACATGACCAGAGCCGTCGCGCTCAGCAACGTGATTTTATTCATACACATCCTCCCGTCCTGTAGCTTCCGTTTCGTGAGCCGTTTTGCGCTCTTCTCGAAATGGAAGCTGCCCCGGGGGAAGATACTACGGAAAATTGTGTCACTTCCGCTACAACTTTTTGTAATATATTATAAATAAAGGGATTTTTTAGTAACTATCTGCAACAGACTGCGGAAATTCATGATGGAGCCGGTGGAATTGCAGGGGCACTGACGGCGTCCGGATTGGCCACGTGCCGGCTTCCGAAACCATTAAGCCTCGGTTTACCAAGATATCCGAGTCTCGTGGGGACAGACTCCGGGGACTATAGCGACCATGACACGGCTGACTACCGCCTTCGCTCTATTGCTTTCCGCTGGCCTTGCGGCACCCACTTATGCCCAGTCCAACGACTATACCGGCTCCATCAGCTCGCTGACGCGCCAGGCGCCGACCGGCAAGCTCGCCACCCAGACGGAGATCCTGGACGGACAGTCCCAGGCCGCTCTGATCACGCCGACGTCGCCCCATGCGATGGACGCGGCAATCGCCATGTATGACCACATCACGCGCACTGGTGGCTGGCCGACGCTGCGCGAGCGCAATCTCGAAAAGGGCGATTACAGCCCCGGGGTGGCCCTGCTGCGGCAGAGGCTGGTGGCGGAAGGCTACCTCCCGCCCCGGAGCCTGGAGGTCGACGAGCCGGAGAAGTTCTCGGTCGAGGTCCGCAATGCAGTAAAGGCCTTCCAGTCCAATCACGGCCTCGCACCGACCGGAAAGGTCGATGACCGCAGCCTTGCCGAATTCAACATTCCGGCCGCTGCCCGCCTGCGCCAATTGCAGATCAACCAGCCGCGCGTCGCCGCCTATTCGGCCAAGCTGGGTCCTCGCTACATCCTGGTCAACATTCCCTCGGCCCAGCTCGAGGCGGTGAATTTCGGCGCCGTCTATTCGCGCCACAACATCGTCGCCGGCAAGATCGACCGCCCCTCGCCCGTGCTGATGAGCCGGATCAGCGACATCAATTTCAATCCCTATTGGACGGCGCCCGATTCCATCGTGCGGCGCGATCTCCTGCCCAAACTTGCCAAGGACCCCGACGTGCTGCGCAAGATGCAGATCCGCGTCATCGAAAAAGCGAGCGGCCGCGAGATTGATCCCAACTCCGTCGATTGGCAGACGACGCCGAGCAACCTTTTCCTGTTCCGTCAGGATCCGGGCGACCAGAACGCCATGGCGACGGTCAAGATCAACTTCCCCAACAAATACGCGGTCTATCTGCATGACACGCCCACGCGCGAGCTGTTCGGCCAGAACGCCCGCTATTTGAGCTCCGGCTGCATCCGCGTCGACCGCGTCGAGGTTCTGGTCGACTGGATCCTCTCCGGCCAGGACGGCTTCGATCCCGGCATGATCGAAAACATCGCCCAGTCGGGCGAACGCCTCGACAAGCCGGTGAAGAGTGGACCGGATCTCCGGATCATGTATCTGACCGCCTGGGCCACCGAAGATGGCCGTATCCACTTCCGCCCCGACATCTATCATCTGGATGGCACTGGCTTCATCACCGGCCAGCCGCAGCCGCGCAGCGAATACTAGTCCTCGGGTGCAAAGGCGTTTTCCTTGCTGCGGTCGGTCACGGCCTCTAGCATCGGCCTCCCATCGACTCGGAGGCTTATTACATTGTCTAATCCCGTCACCCGCACCGGCTTGATTGTCCTCGCCTTGTTCGCCTCGGCCACAGCGGCCGGTGCCGAAGGGAAGATCGACAAGCTCATGACCGCAGGCGACAAGACTCGTCTCGCTGCCTTTGAGAAGGCTCGCGCCGAGGCAATCGCGGAGGCGAAGAATGGCGGCACGCCCAATGACATCGCGACGCTCGATGCGATCCTCGCTGGCAAGCCGCTGTCATTCTCAGGGTCGTACGACATGACGGGCACCTGGCAATGCCGGACCGTGAAGCTCGGTGGCAGGCCGGCGCTCACCATCTACGGCTGGTTCAAATGCCGAGTTACGGACGACGGCTCGGGCTGGCGGCTGGAGAAGCTCACCGGCTCGCAACGAACATCCGGCGCCTTCTATACTGAGAGCGATACGAGACTGACCTATATCGGCGCGTTCCATTATGCCGATGAAAAGCCGCGCCATTACGGTACCGATCCCGATCGGGACGAGGTCGCTTATGCGATTCGTGCGGGCGACAGGCGCGTGCGGCTCGAATTCCCGTTGCCCAAATATGAATCGAAATTCGACATCATCGAGCTGAAGAGGTGAAGCTCGGCAACCCTCTCGTCTTCTTCCGCCGGCATGTCGCCGAGATGCGCCATGCCTTGCGGGTGGTCATCGCCGTCGTCCTGGCTTTCACGGTTGTGAAGCTCTTCGGCCTGCCGCAGGGCTGGTGGGCCGTCATCACCGCGCTGCTGGTCGTCCAGACCAGCGTCGGCGGCTCGCTCAAGGCCGCCCTTGACCGGCTATGGGGAACGCTGGCCGGCGCCTTCTATGGCGCGCTTGTCGCCATCGCCATTCCCCATGCGAGCGATATTGGCCTCGCCGTCGCCATCGCGCTCGCCATCCTGCCGCTCGCCTTCCTCGCCGCGGTGAATGCGATCTTCCGGGTGGCGCCGGTCACCGCCCTCATCGTGATGCTGCCGATCTATGGGCCCGCTTCCGATCCATTGATCTCGGCGGCCGATCGCGTCCTCGAGATCATCATTGGCAATATCGTGGCGTTGGCCGTCACCTTCGTGTTCCTGCCGCCCCGCGCCCACGGCCAGTTGCGCGAGGCGGCGGCGCGCGTCGCGGCCCTCAATGCCGATCTCATGGAAAGGCTCATGGATGGCCTCACCCGCGACCAGGGCCGCCAGAGCGTGCCGCCGCTCCATGCCAGGATCCGTGCCGCGCTCAAGCAGACCGAAACCGCCGCCGAGGAAGCCGCGCGCGAACGGCGGATGCGGGTGAGCGACGATCCCGATCCTGAGCCCGTGGTGCGCACCCTCTATCGGGTCCGCCACGACCTGGTCATGGTGGGCCGCGCCGCGGCGAAACCCTTACCCGCGGCGATCCTCGCCGAGCTGGGCCCCTCTCTGGCGGCGGCGCACCAGGATGCCAGCGCGCTCCTGCGCGGCATATCCGCAAGCCTTATCGCCCGCACGAAGGCCCCGGCTCTCGATACCTATCAGGCGAGCACCCGAGCTTTTGCGCAGGCGGTGGAAAGGTTGACAGATGCCCCGCAGCGGCCTCCCCGCGAGGAAGCGGCGCGCCTCTTCACGTTGCGCTTCGCGCTCGAGCAATTGGGCGACGACATGCGCGATCTCGCCGCCCGCACCAGCGAGCTGGCGAAGGAGAAACCTCCTGTGTCGTCGAGTTAGAGCATGCCCCGGAAAAGTGCGAATTGGTTTTCCGAAAAGATCATGCGCTTTTCTTCCAATCCCCGCCCGTATTCCACCAGCGATGGGGATTGGCGCTGTCGTCGAGGCCCTTGGAGCGGCTCGTAAGGATGGAAGAAATCCGGATCACCGGCTCCTGATAGGAGTGGCATTCGAAGATCGCTTCGATCACCTCTTCCACCAAGTCCCGCTCATCGGCGAGCTCGAAGGAGACTTCGACGACGCCGGGCCGCTTGCGAACGTCGTTTTCGGGGCCGGCGGCAGCACCCTTAAGTGGGCGATACCGCTCGATGCCGGCGCCCGATTGATAGGCGTTGCTGTCATATTTGCCCATGCTAAGCGGCGTCACCCGGGTCACCGCCGCCATGATCCTGTCAACGTCATCGGCCGGCGCCTGCACCGTCAGCAGGCATTTCCGCTCCATGCGGACCGATCTTGTTTCAAACCCTACTCGGGTCATCGCAGCTCCTCCCTGATCCTGAGAAGGAAAAACTAGACCCGGATGCTGACAACGCCTGTCAGCAGCTACTCGGCGCCGAGTACAAGCCCGTCCAATGGCTTGTGCAGGAACGTGGCCAGGACCTCGACCACCAGATTGTGATCGTCGCGCTGCGGCAATCCCGAAACGGTGATGGCGCCGATGACGCCGGTGTCCTCGACATGGATGGGAAAGCTGCCGCCATGCGGAGCGAAATCCATGGGCGAGACGCCGCGATGCAGATCGAGCGAGTCCTCCTTGGCGGCCAGTTCGCGCCCGACCCGGTAGGAGCTCTTGAAATAGCGCAGGACCACGTTGCTCTTGCGCCGCACCCATTCAGGATTGTCGGGCGTGCTTCCGGGGAGTGCTGTGTGGAAGAGCTGCCGCGTGCCGAGGCGGATATCCACAACGATGGGCAGGTTGCGTGTTTCGGCCAGATCGCGGAATTTGAGTCCGAGCTCCCAGGCGGCGTTCTCGTCGAAGGATGCGAAGCGCAGAACTTCCTCTTGAAGAGCGAGCTGCTTGAGATCGTCACTGATGGTCATGCGGAGCTCCCGTGGGACATGCGCTGAAGGATTGGCGGGCCTCGTGCACTTTGTGATGAAAGCGGACCAAGGGCAAGGTCGCGCCGGCGCCGAAATGACGATGGCGACGCCCGGGCCTAATCCGCGGTGCCTCCGCTTTCAGCTTGTGTCCCGGGAGCCGGATCCAGCGGCTTCTCCATGCGCGGCAGCATGCGGCCGGGGATCGAATTCGATGGCGACGAGCCGATCACGCGGCACCCCATCTTTTCATAGAAGCCGACGGCGTTGGGATCGGAATCTAGGCCGATGGCGCGGGCGCCGGCGAAACGCGCCCGCTCCTCGAGCTTGCCCCAGAGAGCCCGGCCCACACCGCCCTGCTGGAGATCGGGCTCGACGAAGATCGGATTGACCTCCGAGACGCCGTCCTGCGGGAATTCGAGGCCGAAGAAGCCAAGGATCCGGCCTTGCGCCTCCGCCACCCAGATGTCGCGCTCGTTCAACGTCCGCTCATGGATGGTGAGTTCCGCGCGGCACTCCTCCATGAAGGCCGCGTCATAGCCATGCGAGGCCTTCGAGCGCATCGCGAGATCGGTCAGGGTATCGATGTCGAGGCGCGCCGCCGGCCTTATGGACAGCGGCGCGCTCGTCATGAGTCAGTTCCGCGTCTTGTCGACGAGCTTGTTCTTGGCGATCCACGGCATCATCGCGCGGAGTTTTTCACCAACTTCCTCGATCGGATGCGCATCATTGACGCGGCGGATGGCCTTGAAGCTCGGCTGGCCGGCCTTGCATTCGCGGATCCATTCCGAGGTGAAGCGACCGGTCTGGATGTCCTTCAGCACGCGGCGCATTTCCTGCTTCGTCTCGTCCGTGATGATGCGCGGACCGGTCTGGTACTCGCCCCATTCGGCGGTGTTGGAGATCGAGTAGTTCATGTTGGCGATGCCGCCCTCATAGATGAGGTCGACGATCAGCTTCACTTCGTGCAGGCATTCGAAATAGGCCATTTCCGGCGCGTAGCCGGCTTCCACCAGCGTCTCGAAGCCGGCCCGGATGAGTTCGACCAGGCCACCGCACAGAACCACCTGCTCGCCGAAGAGGTCGGTCTCGCATTCTTCCTTGAAGGTCGTCTCGATGATGCCCGAGCGGCCGCCACCGATGGCGCAGGCATAGGACAGCGACAGGTCATGAGCGTTGCCCGAGGCGTCCTGATGGATGGCGATGAGGCAGGGCACGCCGCCGCCCTTCTGATATTCGCCGCGCACCGTGTGGCCGGGGCCCTTCGGTGCGATCATCAAAACGTCGATGGTCTTCTTGGGCTCGATCAGGTTGAAATGGATGTTGAGGCCGTGGGCGAAGGCGATCGCCGCGCCGTCGCGGATATTGGGGGCGATCTCGTCCTTCCAGATGTCGGCCTGGAGCTCGTCCGGCGTCGCCATCATCATGAGATCGGCCCATTTGGCGGCCTCGGCCACCGTCATGACCTGGATGCCGTCGGCTTCCGCCTTCTTGGCGGTCTCCGAGCCCTTGCGCAGCGCCACCGCGAGGTTTTTGGCGCCCGAATCCTTGAGATTGAGGGCATGGGCCCGGCCCTGGCTGCCATAGCCCACAATGACGACCTTCTTGCCCTTGATCAGATTAACGTCGGCATCCCGGTCATAATAAACGCGCATGAGACTTCCCTCGCTGGTGAATGACTACGAGCCGGAAAGCTCGCAAAACCGGGGCGCACAATAGAGATCGGTGCCCCAAAGGCAAGCCTGTTCGATGCATTGGCCACATGCCTCCGCAGGGGGCTTCCGACCCTATGGTCAGCCTGAGAAGCGGCCTTAACCGGCATCCGCAACCGATTCAAATGACTCGGCTATTGCCGGCGGCCCAGGTCCCCGAGACGATCCGCGCAAGTCCCCGCGCCACCACGGGAACCCGGCTTGCCGGCGCCAGGGGAGATCAGGCGACGTCGCGCGCCTGCCAGAGGATCCTGAGGCTCAAAGCGCCCAGGAACAGGCCGGTCACCCGGTCGATCCACTTCTTGGCGCCGATATAAAAGCGCCGCACGGGTGCCGAGCCGAAGCACAGCGCGACCAGCACATACCAGACGATCTCATTGGTCGTTACGATGGCGAGCAACGCCGGCATCATCCACGTCGGCACGTCCTGCGGCAGCATCGCCACGAAGATCGAGCCGAAGAAGACGGCAACCTTGGGGTTCGAGATCTGGGTGAGAAATCCTCTCACGAACGGATTTCGCCGCATGGCTTCGCCATTGCCCTCGCCCATTTCGATGGGCGCGTCGGCATGCCGGAAGATCTGATAGGCGATCCACAGGAGGAACAAGGCGCCCGCCACCTTCATGCCGACGAACAGCCAGTGATGCAGCCGGAACAGCGCATTGAGGCCAAGCAACGCGGCACTCGCCCACACGACGGTGCCGGCGCCGAGGCCGAAGGCGATCTTGATGCCGTCGAGGCGCGAACGCGCCACGGCGGTCTGCGCGGTGATGAGGAAGCTCGGCCCTGGGCTGATGACCGCCAGAAGCTGAACCAGTCCGATGGTCACCAAGGTGATCAGGCTTGCCGTCACGCCGCTTCGCTCCTCAAATTTCCGCAGGCCACACGGAACAGCCGCACGGTTTCCGCCATGCCGAAGACCAGCGCATCCGCCGTGATCGCATGGCCGATCGAAACCTCCCGCAGATTGGGCAGCGCCGCCACCAGCCGCGGCAGATTTTCCCGCGTCAGGTCATGGCCGGCATTGAGGCCGACGCGGGCCTTATCCGCCGCCTTGCCGGTCGCCACCACTTTGCGGAACTCCCGCTCCATGGCGAGAGGCTCGAAAGCACCGCCATAAGGACCGGTATAGATCTCGACGCGATCGGCCCCCACCTCCTTGGCCTGAAAAGCGAGTTCCGGCTCGGCATCGATGAAGATCGAGACCCGCATGCCTTGGGATTTAAGCGTGCCGATGACGTCGGTGAGAAAGCTCCGGTGGGAGGCGATATCCCAGCCGTGATCGGAGGTCACCTGGCCGATATCGTCCGGCACCAGGGTCACCTGGTCGGGCTTCGCCGCCCTGACCAGCTTCACGAAATCCGCATCGGGATTGCCTTCGATATTGAATTCGCGGCCCGGAAACTCCGTACGGATCATGTCATTGAGGATCCCGACATCGCTCCTTCGGATATGCCGCTCGTCCGGTCTTGGATGCACGGTCAGCCCATAGGCGCCGGCCTGCAGCGCGATCCGTCCCAGGCCTTCGACGCTCGGCCAGGGCAGATTGCGCCGGTTGCGGAGAAAGGCGATGGCATTCACATTGACGGACAGGTTGGTAGACAAGGCACACCTCGGCTGGTCGAAGACAGCCTGACCCTATCAATCGAGTGGATGGGCAAAAATGTCCGCTTTTCGGCGATTTTCTCAGACCACTTTTGGGTGATCATTCCTTGTCAGCATGCAGCACGGGACTGCGGCCCTGCAGATGATCGAGAAACATGAGGAATATCTCGCGCTCGGTTGTGATGTCGAGCCGGCGGTAAATACGCTTCTTGTGCGCCTTTACGGTCTGCGGCGCGCAGCCGAGCCGGTCGGCGATCGCCTTGGTGGGATGCCCTTCGAGGATGGCGCAGATGATCTCATGCTCACGCTTGCTGACATAGCCGGCAAGGAACGAGGTCTTGAGCGCCGGCAGGCTGGCGCGCAGGCTGGAATAGCTGAGTACGCATAGCCGGCCGCCCGGAGCGATGGGGAACCATTCATCCAGGCGACTGGCGAGCAGCGTTCCGTCATCGAGGTCGACGCTCCGGTTGTCCTCGCTGAAGTCGGATCCGGCTTGGCGGGCGAGAGCGCCGTCACGCCGGCAGGCCTGACGCCATTCGCGATTGGCAAACACGATCTCGCCGCTTCGGTCGAAGATGCAAACGGCGTTGGTCTGGAGGCCGCGCGCCGTGCGTGTCACAGCCCCCCTGAACAAGAGCTGATTGTTGGTCCGGTGCAGCCGGGCGAAGCCGGAATAGAGCCGGCGCAGGACATCCGGCGCCTCGTCCGAGAAGCGCATCGATCTTTCCATGAAGAGCGCGACCGTGCGCCGCCCAGGTGACGGCAGGAGGACGCCGATTTCGTCGACGAGGCCGATCGGATCGTAGAATTCGGCGAAGTAGTTGCCGAAGTCGCAGTCGCGGTTGCGCACCTCGTTCATGGTCACGACGCCCGGCCTGCCGGTTCTCTGCCAGTGGCGCGACAGCGGACAATACCGGCTGAACTGGTGCACGTAGGATTCACAATGCTTTTGCGGCGTGTCGCAAGGGTCGATGCAGACGGCGCGTCCGTCGCGCTCGATCTGATAGACCTGGGCAAAGTCGCTCGGATACACATCACGAACGACATCGAGGAGCCCGCGATGGAACCTCGGCGTGCCCAGCGCTCCGGCAATCTGGCCGAGCGCCGATGCCGCAGCTCCCGCGTCGGTTATCCCGAGCCTCCCCATACGAGCCCTCCTCCCGTCCGCGTTACCCCAAAAGGGGGATTCAAGCTGGCGCCGAGCATGCCCTAGAGCTTTCCCGCAGTCCATCCGCTTGCGCGGCTGCGGACGGGTGAATAACGCAAAGTTCAACGGCGGACTCGCGTTGGTCTCCCCCCATATATACCTTCTCAAGACCGCAACAGTTCAGGTGAAGCCGGAAATGACCTTGACCACCAATTACGAGAGCTCCGCACAGGAAGCCTGGGAGCAGGATCGCGCCCATCTCATCCATCCCTTCTCGAGCCTTGCCGCCAACAAGGAGGAAGGCTGCACCGTGATGGCGGGATCGGACGGCGTCCATGTGATGGATGCCGAGGGCAACCGCTTTTACGACGGGATCGGCGGCCTGTGGTGCGTGAATGTCGGCTATGGGCGCGAGGAGATCATTGAGGCCATCGTCAAGCAGCTGCGCGAGCTGCCCTTCTATTCGGCCTTCAACAACCTGACCAACAAGCCGGCCTCGGCGCTCGCCGCCAAGCTCGCCCAGCTGGCGCCCGGCAAGCTGAACCACGTCTTCTTCGGGACTGGCGGATCGGTGGCAAACGATTCCGCCGTGCGCCTCGTCCATCACTATTTCAACCGGATCGGCAAGCCCTACCGCAAGAAGATCCTGTCGCGCCAGAACGCCTATCACGGCAGCACCCACCTCACGATCGCGCTGACCGGCCCCGTCTATCAGGCGGGCTGGGACGGAGCCACCGATCTCGTGCACTATCTCTCAGCCCCGCACAGCTATCGCCGTCCCGAGGGCGTCAGCGAGGAAGGCTTCCTCGACTTCCTGGTCAATGAAATGGAAGACGCGATCCTGAAACTCGGCCCCGACAATGTCGCGGCCTTCATCGCCGAGCCGATCATGGGCGCGGGCGGCGTGATCGTGCCGCCCGAGGGCTATCACAAGCGCACCTACGATTTGTGCCGCAAATATGGGATCTTCTATATCGCCGACGAGGTGGTCACCGCCTTCGGCCGCCTCGGCCACATGTTCGCATCCTTCGACAAGTTCGGAATCGAGCCGGACATCATTTCCGCCGCCAAGGGCATATCCTCAGGCTATCAGCCGCTCTCCGCGACCATCATTTCGGACGAGATATTCGATGTCATCAGCCGGCCGGGTGCCGCTTTCTTCCATGGCTTCACCTATAGCTGCCATCCCGCCGCCTGCGCCGCCGGTCTCAAGAACATCGAGATCATCGAGCGCGAGAAGATCTGCGAGCGCGTGCGCAAGACCGGCCCCGTCTTCGAGAAAGCGCTCAGAAAGCTTGAGGATCTCGATCTCGTCGGCGAGGTGCGCGGCAGCCATTTCATGATGTGCATCGAGAATGTCGCCGACAAGGCGACCAAGGCGCTGCTTCCAGCAGAAGCGAATGTCGGCAAGAGGATCGCGCAGAACTGCCAGAAGCGCGGCTTGATCGTCCGCCCGCTCGGCCATCTCAATATCCTGTCACCACCGCTGACACTGGAGGTCGCGCAGATCGAGGAGATCGGCGGCATCCTGCGCCAGAGCATCAAGGCCACGATGGATGATCTCAAGAAGGATGGATTTCTTTGATGCTGCACCGGCAGCGGGATTTTGCGGAGGCGATGAGCACGAAATCGGCAACTGAGTGCAAGACGGCGATCGACGTCTCGGGCGTCGTCAAGCGCTTCGGCCAGGGCCAGGCGAGCGTTTTGGCGCTGAAAGACGTTTCGCTTTCCATTCGCGACAATGAGTTCTTCACCTTGCTGGGCCCTTCGGGCTGCGGGAAGACCACGCTGCTCCGCATCCTCGCGGGCTTCGAGGCAGTCAGCGACGGCACAGTGGCGCTCTATGGCGAGAATATCGCCGGGCTTCCCGCGAACCGGCGCTCGGTCAACACGGTGTTTCAGCACTATGCGCTGTTCCCGCATATGACGGTCGCCGAGAACGTGGCGTATGGGCCGCAGCGCCTGCGCCGGCCGCCCCAGGAGATATCCGAGACGGTCGCCCGCATGCTGCAACTGGTCAAGATGGAGAAATTCGCCGAGCGCCGGCCGACGCAATTGTCCGGCGGCCAGCAGCAGCGTGTCGCCCTCGCCCGCGCCTTGGCCCCGCATCCCAAGGTCCTGCTCCTCGATGAGCCCCTTTCCGCTCTCGACCTGAAGCTCAGACAAGCCATGCGCGCCGAGCTCAAGCAGCTCCAGCGCGCCACCGGCATCACCTTCGTCTTCGTCACCCACGACCAGGAGGAAGCGCTGTCGATGAGCGACCGCATCGCCGTCATGTCGGACGGCGAGGTCCAACAGGTCGGCACGCCGTCGGAAATCTACGAATATCCCGTCAACCGCTTCGTCGCCTCCTTCATCGGCGACGCCAACTTCATCGCCGCCGAGATCGCAGGCGTCGCCGCCGGCGTCGCTACCTGCCGGTCAGCCGGCGGCCTTCCCTTCACGGTTGCGGTCGCAGCCGGAGGCACGCCCGGCGACAAGGTGACCTTGTTCCTGCGTCCTGAAAAGGTGCGGATCGGTTCACCAGAGGGCGAAGGCCTTCCGGGCAGGATCATGACCACGGAATATCTCGGGCAATCGACCTTCTTTCAGGTCGATATCGGTGAGGACGCGCCTCTGATGGTGGCCGGGCGCAGCCGCGACGATGGCGGCGTGCGCCACATGGCCGGCGACCGCGTCTCTCTCGCCATCGGCACTGATGCCCTAAGGATGCTGGTCGGATGACCGTGACGCCGACAGCCGCGGCACTGAGGAGGTTGATCGGCCTCGCCCCGGCGCTTTTCGTCATCGGCCTCTTCATGCTGGTGCCGGTCGCCGTTATGGCGCTCTATTCCTTCCTCGAATCCAATCCTTTCGGTGGCGTCGTCTGGCGTTTCTCGCCGGAAGCCTATCTTCAGTTCCTGTTCGAGCGCGACCTTGCCGACAATCTCGTCTTCAATCCGGGCTATCTGATCATCATCCTGCGCTCGCTCGGCCTCGCGATCCTGGCGACCATACTCTGCCTGATAGTCGGCTTCCCGGTCGCCTATTTCATCGTCCGCCAGCCCGCCCAGCACCGCAGCATCTGGATCTATCTGATCACCATTCCCTTCTGGACCAATCAGCTGGTGCGCACTTTCGCCTGGATCATCGTTCTCGGCCGCAATGGCACGGTCGAAATGCCGTTCCGCTGGCTGGGATTGCTGGGCGAAGACGACACGCTGGGTCTCATGTACACAGATTTCGCGATCGTCATCGGCCTCATCTATGCCTTCATCCCGATCATGGTGCTGCCGATCTATGCCAGCCTGGAGAAGCTCGACTTCCGGCTCGTCGAAGCCTCCTCCGACCTCTACTCCTCGACCTTCGAAACCTTCCGGCGCGTGATCATCCCGCTGGCGAGACCCGGCATCGTCGCGGGCTCGATCCTCGTCTTCATTCCCTGTCTGGGCGCCTTCATCCAGCCTGACCTCCTGGGCGGCGGCAAGAAATTGATGCTCGGCAGCCTGGTGCAGTTCCAGTTCGCCACGGCGCGCAACTGGCCTTTCGGCGCCGCGGTGGCGATGATCCTGCTCGCTTTCGTCATCCTCTGTCTTCTCTGGTATGCGCAAGCCGCGCGCCGGGCCGGATCGCATGCGGGAGCCCTCGCCCATGCCTGAAGCGCGCGCGCCTGCCCAATTCCGCAACGCCGGCGAAGTGCCCGGTCTCAGACCTGCCGCCTATGGCTTCATGGCCTTTCTCTATCTCCCGATCGCCATTCTCGTTCTTTATTCCTTCAATGCCGGCTCGCTGGTGATGGTCTGGTCGGGATTCAGTCTCGACTGGTATACCAAGGCCTTCGCCAATGCCGATATCCAGCGCGCCGCATTGAATTCCCTCGTCGTGGCGACCGTCGCGACCGCCCTGGCGACGGTGATCGCCACGCTCGCCGCACTGGTGATGACGCGTGGTGGCCCCTTCCGCGGGCGCGGCGCCAGCCTCGTCTTGATCTCCTTGCCGCTCATGGTGCCCGAGATCGTAACCGCCGTCGCCATGCTGATCGTCTTCGCCGGCACGGGCCTGTCGCTGGGCCTCGGCAATGTCATCATCGCCCATGTCACCTTTTGCATTCCCTTTGCCTTCATGCCCATCCGGGCCAGGCTCGAAGGCATGGACACGACGCTCGAACAGGCCTCCGCCGATCTCTACGGCACCGACTGGGCCACCTTCCGATATGTCACCTTGCCCATCCTGATGCCCGGCATCGTCGCCGGCGCGATGCTGAGCTTCGTCATCTCGATCGACGACTTCATCATCACCATGATGGTCGCCGGCGCCGGCTCAACCACCTTGCCCGTCTATATCTACAGCATGATCCGCCAGGGCGTTACGCCCGAGGTCAATGCCGTTTCATCCCTGTTGCTCTTGGCTTCCGTCCTGCTGGTGACGCTCTACTGGCTCGTCACCCGCAGGCGCGAGGCGGCCGACAACTAAAAACTGACAACAAATCAAAGGAGGAAACCCAATGAGACTGCTCGTCGCATCCGCGATCGCGGCGGTGCTGGCATTGTCGCCGAGCGCTGCCTGGTCACAGGAGAAGCTCTTTCTCTACAACTGGACGGACTATACCTCGCCCGAGGCCATCAAGAAATTCGAGGCGGAGACCGGGATCAAGGTCACCATCGACACCTATGATTCGAACGAGACCTTGCTCGCCAAGCTGAAGGCCGGCGCCACCGGCTATGACGTGATCATTCCCTCGAACAACTTCGTGCCCATCTTCATCGACGAGAAGCTGGTCCAGAAATACGACGTGAAATCGCTGCCCAACTTCGCCAATGTCGAGGACCGCTGGAAGAGCCCCGAGTGGGACAAGAACCAGGAATACACCGCACCCTTCCAATGGGGTACCACCTCGGTCGCCTATCGCGAGGACCTCTATGGCAAGAAACTCGAGTCCCTTGGCGAGTATTTCAAGCCGTCCGGGAAAGCGGCCGGCCGCGTGAGCGTGTTCAAGACGCCGGAAGAAATCGTCAATCTGGCGCATCTCTATCTCGGCCAGAAATTCTGCAATCCCGATCCCGCCCAGATGCAGAAGGTGCAGGACCTGCTTCTCGAACAGAAGCCGGCCGTCAACACCTACAGCTCGGAGGGGATGAATGACCGCCTGATCAACGGCGACAGCGTGATCAGTGCACACTGGAACGGCTATGCCCTGAAGGGCCGCACAGAGGGAGCCAAGTCCGGCAAGATCGTCGCCTATGCCTATCCGAAGGAAGGCGTCATCGGCTGGATGGACAACATGATGATCCCGACGACCGCCGGCAATGTCGAGAACGCCAAGAAATTCATCAATTTCATGATGGCGCCGGAGAACATGGCCCTGCAGGCGAATTTCACCGGCTATGCGGCGGGCATCAAGGGCATGGAAGCCTCGCTCACCGAGGAGATGCGCACGGCGCCCGAGATCAACGCGCCGGCCGACGCCAAGATCATCTTCTCCTGGGCCTGCGACGCCCAATCCCAGAAGCTGATCGACAAGGTCTGGACCAACGTCCTCAAGTAAAACCGGGCGTCATGGCCGCAAGAGGTAACGCTCTTGCGGCCGCTTTCGTCAGATCTTCATCGCCTCCGGGCCGCGCGAAATGGCGGCGATGCCGGTGCGCGACACTTCCACGAGGCCGAGCGGCTGCATCAGCGAGATGAACTGATCGACCTTGCTGGTCTTGCCGGTGAGCTCGAAGACGAAACTCTCCGTCGTCGCGTCGATGACATGGGCGCGGAAGGCGTCGGCGAGCCGGAGCGCTTCCATGCGCTTCTCGCCCTTGCCCGCCACCTTGATGAGCGCCAGCTCGCGCTCGATGGCATTGCCCTGCACAGTGAGGTCGGCGACCGAGTGAACCGGCACCATGCGCTCGAGCTGCGCCTTGATCTGTTCGATCACATTGCTGGTGCCCGAGGTCACGATGGTGATGCGCGACACATGCGCGTCATGCTCGGTCTCTGAGACAGTGAGCGAGTCGATATTGTAGCCGCGCCCCGAAAACAGGCCGATGACCCGCGCCAATACGCCAGGTTCGTTATCGACCACCACGCACAGCGTATGCGTCTCGACCGCACGCTTGCGATCGTCGAGGAAATAGGCCGAGGCCGGTTGTGATTGCATGTTCATTGTCGTCGTTCCTTAAACCAGGACCTTGCCTTCGGCGCCAATCGCCTTCTCGATTTCCTCATCCGGCACGTCTTCGCCGAGCAGCATCTCGTTATGCGCCTTGCCCGAGGGAATCATCGGGAAGCAATTGGCGAGGCTGGCGACGCGGCAGTCGAAGATCACCGGCCGATCGACCTCGATCATCGCCTTGATTGCACCGTCGAGTTCAGCCGGCTTCTCGGCCCGGATGCCCACCGCGCCATAGGCCTCGGCCAGCTTGACGAAATCGGGCAGCGCTTCCGAATAGCTTTCCGACAGGCGGTTGCCGTGGAGGAGCTGCTGCCACTGCCTGACCATGCCCATATACTGATTGTTGAGGATGAAGATCTTGACCGGCAGGCGGTACTGCACCGCCGTCGATATCTCCTGCATCGTCATCAGCACCGAGGCGTCGCCGGCAATGTCGACGACGAGGCTCTTGGGATGCGCCATCTGCACGCCGATCGTCGCCGGCAGCCCGTAGCCCATCGTGCCGAGGCCGCCCGAGGTCATCCAGCGGTTCGGCTCCTCGAATTTGAAGAACTGCGCCGCCCACATCTGATGCTGGCCGACCTCGGTGGTGATATAGACATCCTTGTCGCGGGTCAGCGCATAGAGCCGCTCGATCGCATATTGCGGCATGATGACGTCCTTGCGCGGCTTGTATTTGAGGCTGTCGCGCGAACGCCACTGATCGATCTGCTTCCACCATTGAGCGACCGCCGGCTTGTCGACCTGGTGCTGCCGGGCCTTCCACACCCTGATGAAGTCTTCCAGCACATGGGCGCAGTCGCCGATGACAGGCAGATCGACGCGGACATTCTTGTTCACCGACGAGGGATCGATATCGACATGGATCTTGCGCGAATGGGGCGAGAAGGCATCGACACGGCCGGTGATGCGGTCATCGAAGCGCGCGCCGATATTGATCATCACGTCGCAGCCATGCATCGCCATATTGGCTTCGTAGGTGCCGTGCATGCCGAGCATGCCCACCCAGTGCTTGTCGGAGGCCGGGAAGGCGCCGAGGCCCATCAAGGTCGAGGTAACCGGAAAACCCGTCATCTTGACGAATTCGCGCAACAGCTTCGAAGCCGTCGGCCCCGAATTGATGACGCCGCCCCCGGTATAGAAGATCGGTCTCTTTGCGCTCGCGATCAGATCGACCGCCGCCCGAACCGCATTCTGGTCCGGTTTCACGCGCGGACGGTAGGTCTTATGCTGGATGTTGCCCGGCCCGACATAGGTGCCCTTGGCGAACTGGACGTCCTTCGGCACGTCGACGACGACCGGGCCGGGCCGGCCGTTGGTCGCGACGTAGAAGGCCTCGTGCAGGATGCGCGCCAGGTCGTTGACGTTCTTCACGAGATAATTGTGCTTGGTGCAGGGCCTGGTGATGCCGACCGTGTCGCATTCCTGGAAGGCGTCATTGCCGATGAGATGGGTCGGCACCTGGCCGGTGATGCAGACCAGCGGGATCGAGTCCATGAGCGCGTCGGTGAGGCCGGTGACCGCGTTGGTGGCGCCGGGGCCGGACGTGACGAGGACGACGCCGGGCTTGCCGGTGGAGCGGGCATAGCCTTCCGCCGCATGGGTGGCGCCCTGCTCGTGGCGCACCAGAATGTGCTTCACCTTGTCCTGCTGGAAGATCTCGTCATAGATCGGGAGAACCGCCCCGCCCGGATAGCCGAACACATGTTCGACCCCCTGATCCGCCAACGCCTTCAGAATGATCTCGGCGCCTGTCATCTGCTCATCGCTTCGGCCAGCCATCGTCTTACTTCCTTCCTTGTCCTCGTCTCGCTGTCGTTCCATCGCGGGCAATAAAAAAGGCCCCCGAGGGAGCCTTTTGCGCGTCAGCCAGTATCGTGGCAGCTTAGGCTGCCCCGGCGACGCGCATTCCTACGATAAGAACGAGAGATTGGTACATGGCGAGCCTTGTAGTGGCCTTGGCGGCAAACGTCAAGCGCGTCTCTCCTCCCAGCCGGGCATCTGGTGGCGCCACCAGGTGAGCTGGCGCTTGATATACTGCCTGGTGGCGGTCTGGCCGGCTGCGATGGCATCGTCGAGCCCCCGCCAGCCCGACAGCCAGGCTGCCAGTTCCTTGACCCCGATGGCTTTCATCACCGGCAATTTCGGATCAAGCCCCAGGGCCAGCAGTGCCTTCACCTCCTCGACAGCCCCCTCCTTAACCATCCGGGCGAAGCGTTCATCCGCTCTGGCATAAAGAGCCTTGCGGTCGGGATTTAGCAATATCCGCTCGACCGACACCCCGGCCAGCAGGGCCTCGGACTGGGCCGCTCGCTGCCAGTGGTCGAGCGGCTTGCCCGTGCCCTCGAAAACCTCGAGCGCCCGGATGATGCGCTGCCGGTCATTGGGGTTGAGCCGGGCCGCCGCCCCCTCGTCACGCTTGGCGAGTTCGGCATGCAGGTCGCCCTTGGCCTCCCGCCATTTTTGCGTGATGTCGGGCGGGATCAGCGGGATATCGGCGAGGCCCTGCTCGAGGGCCTTGAAATAGAGCCCGGTCCCGCCGGTGACGATGGGAACACGGCCCGACCGCCACACCGCTTCGAGCTCGGCCGTCGCATCGGCGAGCCAGCGCGCCACCGAATAGGCCGTCTGGCCGGACACATGCCCGTAAAGCCGGTGCGGCACCTGCGCCTCGTCCTCGGCGCTCGGTCTGGCCGTCAGGATGCGCAATTCGCGATAGACCTGCATCGCGTCGGCATTGACTACGACGCCGCCGCGCTCGTGGGCGAGCGCGATCGCTAGTGCCGACTTGCCGCTGGCAGTCGCTCCTGCGATAAGCACCGCTCGCTTTTCCAAGGACATGGGTGGATGGACTCCGTTGTCATTCTCATAGCAGCCCCGGGCTCCAGCGCAATCAGCGCGAGGATCGCCACGGCGCTCGGCGATCTGACGTCGATGCAACCCCAGTGGCTGTGCCGGGGGAAGCGCTTCAAGCTACCGTGAGCACCGCAACGGCTCCGGGACTTGACGCCGAACTCCAACAGCTGGTGCGGGACCTTCCCGTCGATGTCGCCGTGGTTCCAGCGGAGAACCGCCGCAAGCGGCTGCTGATCGCCGACATGGATTCGACCATGATCGGCCAGGAGTGCATTGACGAACTGGGGGCACTGGCCGGCGTTGGCGCGCGCATCAAGGACATCACGGCCAGCGCCATGCGGGGCGAGCTCGATTTCGAGGCGGCGCTCAAGGCGCGCCTCGCACTGATGAAAGACCTGCCGGAAACCGCCATCGCAAAGGTCCTGAAGGAGCGCATCTCGTTTACCTCCGGCGGCAGGACTCTCCTTGCCACGATGAAGGCCAATGGCGCCTATGCCGCCCTCGTCTCCGGCGGCTTCGTCCAGTTCACGCATTACGTTGCGCGAGAGCTTGGATTCGATGAACACCGCGCCAATGAGCTGCTGATTGCCGATGGCCGCCTCACCGGCGGCGTGCGTGAGCCGATCCTCGGCCAGGATGCCAAGGTATCGGCCCTCGACGACATCACCGCCAAGCTCGAAATTACGCCCGAAGACGCGCTTGCCGTGGGTGACGGCGCCAACGACATCCCGATGCTGCGCAAGGCCGGCCTTGGCGTGGCGCTCCATGCCAAACCCAAGGTCCAGGAGCAGGTACCGGTGCGCGTCAATTACGGCGATCTCACCGCCCTTTTGTATCTTCAGGGCTACATCTCGGCGGAATTTACCTCGTAGACCCGACGGACGCGCTTTTTTCATCGTCACGGCTTTGCTAGAGTGCATAATCGGTGCGGACGGCGTGAATGGAGGTCTCCATGAACGTGATCCGTTTGCCTGCGCTGGCATGCATTGGCTTGGCCGCGATTGTTTTCGCGGTAGCGCCTGCAAGCGCCCTCACCACCAAGGAATGCGGCGTGAAGTACCAGGCGGCCAAGGAGGCCGGCACGCTCAAAGGCTTGAACTGGAACGAGTTCCGTAAGGCCCAATGTGGCCCTGATGCGACGGCAGAGGATGCGGCGGCCAAGACGAAGAGCACGGCTGCCCCGGCCGACGATGCGGCCAAGGGTCTGACATCCAAGCAGTGCGGCGCGAAATATCAAGCTGCCAAGGAGGCTGGAACCCTCGGCGATATGAAATGGAACGACTTCCGCAAGGCCGAATGCGGTCCGGGCGCTTCCGCCGGGACCGAGAGCACCAAGGCGAAGGCCAAGAAGGCGGCGGCGGGCGACGATGCGGCCAAGGGCCTGACCTCCAAGCAGTGCGGCGCCAAATATCAGGCGGCCAAGGAGGCCGGCACTCTCGGCGATATGAAGTGGAACGACTTCCGCAAGGCCGAATGCGGTCCGGGCGCTTCCGCCGGAATCGAGACGACCACGGCAAAGACCAAGAAGGCCGCGGCTTCGCAAGATGAGACGGCCAAGGGCCTCACCTCCCAGCAATGCAGTGCGAAATATCAGGCCGCCAAGGCAGCCGATGCGCTCAATGGGATGAAGTGGAACGACTACCGCAAGGCCGAATGCGGGCCCGGCGCATCTGCGGCATTCGAGGCGCCCAAGGCCACCAAGGCCTCCACCAGTTCAGGCGGCGGCCTGTCGATGAAGGATTGCAGCGCCAAGTATCAATCCGCCAAGGAGTCGGGCTCGCTGGGCGGGCTCAAGTGGAACGACTTCCGCAAGGCCAAATGCGGTGCTGGGGCGGCTGATGACGAGACGGTGCCGGCGGAGAGCGAGGCCAACTACACCAACGAACCCGAAACGCCGGCGATCGCTGCGCCAAGCGGTGTCAAATTCCCGCGTGCCGTCTCCTCCAAATACTCAAGCGAGCCGGAAGGCAAGGCCCGCATGCATACCTGTCTCCAGCAATACTACGCCAACAAGGACAACAACGCGTTGGGTGGCCTGAAGTGGATCCAGAAGGGCGGCGGCTATTACAGCCTGTGCAACGCCCGCCTGAAGAGTGGGACGAGCTGAAGCTGCGGAACAATACAATCAATAAGCAAAGAGAGCGCCGCTTCGGCGCTCTCTTCGTTTCGAGTTATGAACTGGGCCGCCTCAGTCGTTCTTGATCCGGACCGCGATGAAGCGCATTTCGCTCTGCTTGCCGCCCTTGGCGATGAACAGCAGCACCGATTTCTTCGAAGCGCCCTCGGCGTCCTTGACGCGCGCCGTCACGTCTCCCGGAGTCTTGACTGACTTCTGACCCGCTTCGGTGATGACGTCGCCCGGCTCGATGCGCTTCTCTGCCGCCGGCCCGTTGGGGTCGACCTCGGTGACGATGGCGCCCTCCAGGCCCTCATCGATCTTGAAGCGCTGGCGCTGCTCGTCGGTGATGATGGAGAGCTTCATGCCGAGCGTGTCGGCCGTATCCGCCGACGCACCCGCTTCCGGATTGGCGGCGGCGATGACCTTCTCGCCATCCTCGAGGCGACCGACCTCGGCCGAAAGCTCGACCGGCTTGCCCCCGCGCATCACCTTGACCACGACCTTCTTCCCGATCGGCGTGTCAGCGACGACCCGTGGCAGGTCTTTCATCTCGTGAATGGGTTTGCCGTCGAATTCGGTGATCACGTCGCGCGGTTTGAGGCCGGCCTTCTCGGCGGGCCCGGTCGGCGTCACTTCCGCCACCAGGGCGCCTTGTGTCTTGCCGAGATCGAGGCCTTCAGCGAGATCGTCGGTAAGCGACTGGATGCGCACGCCGAGCCAGCCGCGCCGCGTCTCGCCATATTTGACCAACTGGTCGACGACGCCCTTGACGGTGGCGGAAGGAACCGAGAAGCCGATGCCGACCGAGCCGCCGGAGGGCGAATAGATGGCGGTGTTCACACCCACGACGTCGCCATTGAGGTTGAACAGCGGTCCTCCGGAATTGCCCTTGTTGATGGCGGCGTCGGTCTGGATGAAATCGTCATAGGGGCCGGCATTGATGTCACGGTTGCGCGCCGAGACGATGCCGAGCGACACCGAGCCGCCGAGTCCAAAGGGATTGCCGATGGCGAGCACCCAGTCGCCGACCCGGAGCTTGTCGGAATCGCCGAAGCTCACCGCGGTGAGCGGCTTGTCAGGCTTGACCCGGAGCACTGCGATATCGGTCTTGGCATCGCGCCCGACCAGCTCCGCCTTGAGATTGGTGCCGTCATTGAGAATGATGCTGATATCTTCCGACTGCTCGATCACATGGTTGTTGGTGACGATGAGACCCGAGGCGTCGATCACGAAGCCTGAGCCTTGCGAATTGACGGTACGGGGTTCCGGCTTCCCGCCCGGGCGCTGGCGCTTGAAGAAATCCTCGAACATGTCGCGGAAAGGAACATCGGGAGGCAGCTCGGGGATCTGCAATTGCACGCCGCCCGCCACCTTCTGTGTCGTGGCGATCGAGACGACCGCCGGCGAGAGCTTCTCAGCGAGATCTGCGACGGTCGGAAGCTGTTGAATTTGTTGGGCTTGTGCCGGCACCTGCGGCACGAAACCGTCAAAGGCAGCGAACGCCAGAGGCGCAGCCACCGCCGCGGCCAGAACCCGTTTCACCGTTCCATTCATAACCTTAGATCTCCGTCATCACATCGTCAGGTGAGTAAGCGTCCATTGCCTTGTGCCTGCAAGCGCTGGCTGGATCACGATTTCATGATCCAAGTACCGACCTCGCCAGCCAGACCAGGCCCACGCCGAAGGCCGCAGCGATGAGCCCACCCAGTCTCAAGCTATCGTCGGAAGTGTTCTGCATCAACGCGATCACCGCCTTCAGATGGCCCGGAACAAAGGCAGAAAGAAGGCCCTCGATCACGAAGACGAGACCGAGGGCCGTGATGAAATCGCTCATGATGTCCAGCAGCTAGGGCGTTGCCGGCTTGGCCTTATCCATGCCGAGATATTTGAAGAAATCCGAATCCGGCTTCAGCACCATGGTGGTGCCCGGGTCCGACAGGCTGTTCGTATAGGCCTGCATCGACCGGTAGAAGTCGAAGAATTCCGGATCCTTCTGGAAGGCATCGGCGAAGATGCGGTTGCGTTCCCCTTCGCCCTCGCCGCGGATGACCTCCGACTGGCGCTGGGCGTCGGCCAGCTTCTCCGTATAGGCGCGGTCGGCCTGAGCCATGATCTCGATCTTGCGCGCCTCACCGCGGCCGCGCAGGTCCTTGGCCTCGGCGATGCGTTCCGAGCTCATCCGCTCATAGGTGTTCTTCAGCACCTCGTCCATGAGATCGGTGCGCACGATGCGGACATCGACGATCTCGATGCCGTTATTGAGCGCTTCGGCGCGTACCTGATCGCGGATCTCGCGCATCATCACGGCGCGGTCCTTGGACAGTGCCGCATCGAAGGTGCGCTTGCCGTAGGTCTGGCGCAGGGCGGCATCGAGACGGGTGCGGATGCGGTCCCAGGCGCGCGTCAGGTCGGCGCCCACGGTCTCGCGGAAGCGCTGCGCATTGACGACGCGCGCCATGGTGACGGCGTCGACGAGATAGCGCCGGCCGTCCACCACCTGGACGCTCATATTGTCGCTCGTCCACAGGATCATGCGGTTTTCGATCGGCACCACTTCGTCTGCGAACGGGACCTTGAAATAGAGCCCCGGCTTCTCGACGATGCGGTTGATCTCGCCGAAGCGCAGCACCAGCGCTTTCTTGCGCTGATCGACGATGAACGTGGAAGACCAGACGACCAGCGCCAGGATGACGACGATGACGACGCCGAAGGATTTGAAGAAGTTCATTGGCTCGCTCCTTGCGCCGGCGTCGTCGTGCTGTTTTGGCGTTTCTGGATTTCCGGCAGCGGCAGATAGGGAACCACGCCCTGACCGTCGCCTTCGATGATCACCTTGTTCGATTTGGAGAGGATGCCCTCCATCGTTTCGAGGAACATGCGCTTGCGCGTCACGTCCTGCGCCTTGGCATACTCTTCATAAACGCTGAGGAAGCGCTGCGCTTCACCCTGGGCTTCGAGCGTCACACGGGCCTTGTAACCCTTGGCGTCCTCGACCAGCTTGGCGGCTTCACCTTCGACGAGGCGACGGCGCTGATTGGCGTATTGGTCAGCTTCGTTGATAGAGCGGGCGAGATCCTGCTCGGCGCGCTGCACTTCTTCAAAAGCGTCGAGCACTTCCGCCGGCGGGTCGGCCTTTTCGAGCTTGAGGCCGGTGATGAGAATGCCGGCGCCATAGCTGTCGAGCGTGGTCTGGCTGATGCCCATGACCTGGTCCTGGGCGGCGAGACGGCCGGTGGTGCGCACTTCCTCGGCCGGCGTGCGGCCGACGATTTCGCGCATGGCGCTCTCGGCCACGACTCTCACCAGCTTCTCCTGGTCGCTCACATTGAAGAGATATTCTTCCGGATTCTTGATCTTCCACAGAACCGTGAAGCGGATATCGACCAGGTTCTGATCGCCGGCCAGCATCAGCCCTTCATTGGCGACGGCGCCGATCGAGGTCTGGCGTTCGGATTCGACCTGTACGGTTTCGAGCGTCTCGACCGGCCAGATGGCGAAATGGAGGCCCGGATTGACGGTGCGGGTATAGCTGCCGAGCCGGAGCACAACGCCGCGTTCATCCGCCTGTACCTGATAGACGCTGTTGAAGGCGACGAGCGCCAGAAGGGCGAGAACGAAGATCACCCAGGTGCCGCGCCCACCGGCGCCACCGGGCAGGATGTTCTTGAGACTGTCCTGACCCTTGCGGATCAGCTCGTCGAGGTCAGGTGGCGTGGGGCCGCGATTACCGCCGGAGGGGCCTCCAGGCCCCTGTCCCCAGGGACCTTGTCCCCAAGGGCCTTTATTGCCCCCGCCACCGCCATCCTTGTTCCACGGCATTGAATCTCACCCTTGTCGTTATGCGTCGCGCTCATATAGGAATTTGGAGCGACGGAGTCCAATGCGCAAATTCATGCGCAAGCGGTCTGTTTCCCGCCCGCAGCACCCTTGGCGGCGGCCGCTGTTGCTTTAGCCGCGGCAAGAAGGCCAGTCTCGAAGGCGCCATGCGCGGTCGCATGGAACGAGGGATGCACATGCTCGCCGGCGAGGAAGATACGCTCGGCGATGGGATTTGCAAAATTGCGGCGCGAGAGGCCCCGGCCGGGCTTGGCGCAGGAATATGCCCCATTGATAAAAATGTCGGAAGACCAATGGGTTGCGGTGGCTTTCTTGACTCTTTTTCTTAAGTCCGAGCCGAAGGCGCGCACAAGCGCCGCCAGCGCGAAATCGACCATTCCGGCCTCCCCCTCGCGCTCCATTTCGCGGGCGAACTGTCCGCCGATATGGGTAATGGCGATCGGCCTTCTGAAGGGATGCAGCTCGAAATTGAGGGGGTGCGTCGTCGGCGCCACCGGATCAAAGATTTCGACATACGGCATGTCGAAGCCCTCGAACACTTTTCCGTCAAAGGCGATGGCGACTTTTTCATAGTACCCCATGGGCACGTCCTGCAGTGCCTGGGCGATGTCGGCGGGCATATCTGCAAGGACGAGCTTACCCGTCTCCAGCATGCGCGCCGGTACCGCCACGATGGCGGCCTTGGCGGTGATCGTGCCCTGATCCGTCTCGACCGTGACGCCCTCTCCCCGCGCCGTCACTTTGCGCGCCGCGACCCTCGTTGCAATGGGTAATCCTTCGGCGAGCCTGGCGATCAGCGCGCCATATCCGTCCTCGACCGCGAGGTTGAGGCCGGTGTCCTCATAGCTCCCTGCATCACGCGTAGATATCTCCTCGGGCTCAGCCGAATACATGAGGCTGAGCCAGTGCCGCGCCATCGGATACCAGGGATGCTGCGGGTCGAGCAGGCTCGCCGCCGGCACATCTTTGCCGGCACGCCCGGTGGCGGCCACCTCGCCCAACATGCCCCAGACATATTCCTCGTGTTGCTGCTCGGCCTTCCATTCGCCGTTCATGAAAGCCTTCATGACCCCTTCGCGCGGCTTCTTCAGGTATTTGTGGCCGATCTCCTCGGCGAGTTGGCGCAACACATTCTTGTCCGCCGAGTGGAACCAGTGGCAGCCATGGTCCCACAGATGGCCGAGGCTCGTCGCTTCGCTGAAGGCGCGCCCGCCGATGCGGTCCTTGGCTTCGATGATGAGGAAAGGAATGCCGGTCTTGGCCAGAGCACGTCCGGCGCCGACGCCGGCAGCCCCCGCCCCGATGACGACGATGTCGGGATTAGTCGGATATTGAACCATCATTCAATGATGCGGGGCTTAGCGCTTCCGGTCAAGCACGCGCAGGACGAAGCCCGCATCATCGCCTTCGGCTCGCACATGCGTCTCACGCGACGTCTCCTGCCATTGCGCGAAATCGAGCGGCGGAAAGATCGCGTCACCTTCGGGCTCGAGTTCAACCTCGGTCAGATAAAGCCGGTCCGCCATGGGCAGGAAGGCGCCGAATATCTCGCTGCCGCCAATGACGCAGATCTCTTCGGGTTGCGCTCGCCGCGCCTCAGCCAGCGCCGCATCGACGCTCGCGACGACGAAGGCGCCGGCTGCCGAATAATCGCGATGCCGGGTGATCACGATATTGAGCCGCCCGGTCAGGGGTCGCTTGGGCAGGCTCTCCCAGGTCTTTCGCCCCATGATCACCGGTTTGCCCATGGTGATCTGCTTGAAGCGCTTGAGATCGGAGGAGATGCGCCAGGGCAGCACGCCCTTGCGCCCAATGACGCCGTTGCGCGCAACCGCCACCACGAAGGCGATGCGTGGACGCGTCACGGCCTTGCCTCGGCGAACCGGATCAGCGCCTCGTCCGCCAAGCGGTAATAGCGCATCCCCTCGTCGTGAACGGCGCCCGTCTGGTCATAGAGCCCCTGCGCCTTGGCGTTCCAGCCCATGGTGAGCCAGTAGATGCTGGGAAAGCCGCGCTGCCGCGCCTCGACCGCGAGCTTTTGCAGCAAGGCCCGCCCGATGCCGCGCCGCTGATAAGCGGGCAGCACCGAAAGATCCTCGAGATACATGATCTCGCGCCCGCGCGCGGTGGTGAAACTCCGATGCCAGAAGGCGCAGCCCGCCGGTTCGCCCTCGCAGAAGGCGATGAGGCAGCCGACGATCGGATCAGGCGCGAAAAGCGCGCGCTCGAGGTCCTCCGCGGTCGCCGTGTACTTGTCGAGATAGTCATGCGCTTCCGCCAGTGCCCGTGTCAGCACCAGAAGCGCCGGCCCTTCGCCGGGTCTGATCGGTCGGATTTCGATTGTCATTGCGATGCCATGGAATAGAGCGCCACCGCCGACATCGCGTTCCATACCGCGTGGCAGGCGATCGTCACCCACAGGCTGCCGAAGCGCACCAGAAGCCAGCTTAGAAGCAGGCCCATCAGGAACAGGAGGCCGACGACATGGAGCGGCTGGGTGAACGCATGCGTCACCGCCCACAAGGCGGACGTGAGGAGCGAAGCGCCGCTTGTGCCGAGCGGTGTCAGCGCCAGGGCGGCGAAAATCTGCCCGCGGAAGATCAGTTCTTCCGCGAGCGGCGCGCCGATGACGAGGCCGCCGGCGATCAGGAAGAAGAGCGGGTCATGGCCGAACTGCATGGTGCCCTTCTCCACCAGGCCGGACGAATTGAGATCGAACCCGAACAGTGTGGCAAGAAGCAGGAACAGCGCGTTGATGCTGACGAAGAAGCCGCCAACAGCCGCGGCCCAGCCGAGAAGGCCGAGATCGGGCAGACGCAGCGCCAGTACCCGGCCCGGATCAGCACCTTGCCGACGCACCGCAATCCAGGCGATTCCGGCGGTCACCAGGCCGGCCGGAAGGATCGCCAGCAACACCGCGCGCAGCCAGTCTCCGTTATCCCCTGTCTGGCCCGAGGTCAGTAGGAGAATACCCGCGCCGAAGAGCGGAACAAGGACGACCTGGTTGACCAGCAGAAGCCCGATAAAGATGCCGATGGACGGCAACAGCCCAAGCGGATTGAACGGTCGGTAGAGCGCGTGGCTGAGGCTCGCGCGGAAATCGTCACCGATGAGCGTCATGGGCGTCTACACCGCGACCGGTGCCGCGATATGCGGGTGCGACTGGTAGCCGACGATCTCGAAATCCTCAAAGCGGAAATCGTCGATGGACCTCACGTCGCGCTTGATGACGAGGCGCGGCAGCGGCAGCGGCAGGCGCGCAAGCTGCTCATTGGCCTGGTCGAGATGATTGAGATAGAGATGGGCATCGCCCAGCGTGTGCACGAACTCGCCGGCTTTCAGGCCGGTCACATGCGCAACCATGTGGGTGAGGAGCGCATAGGAGGCGATGTTGAACGGCACGCCGATAAAGATATCGGCGGAACGCTGATAGAGCTGGCAGGACAGCCGGCCATTGGCGACATAGAACTGGAACAGGCAGTGGCAGGGCGGCAGCGCCATCCTGTCGACATCAGCGGGATTCCACGCCGTCACGATGAGGCGCCGGGAATCCGGGTTTTTGCGGATGCGGTTGATGACGTCGGCGATCTGGTCGATCGTGGTGCCGTCGAGCGCCGGCCAGGAGCGCCATTGCGCCCCATAGACGGGGCCGAGATTGCCGTCCTTGTCGGCCCATTCGTCCCAGATGGTGACACCGTTGTCGCGCAGGTATTTGATGTTGGTGTCGCCGCGCAGGAACCACAGCAGCTCATGGATGATCGAACGCAGATGCAGCTTCTTCGTCGTGAGCACGGGAAAGCCGGCAGCGAGATCGAACCGCATCTGGTAGCCCAGAACCGACAAGGTGCCGGTGCCGGTGCGGTCATCCTTGCGCGCGCCGTGATCGCGCACATGGCGCATGAGGTCGAGATATTGCTGCATGAGCCGAACCTAGCCGATTCCGCCCCCCGATCTCAACGGGAACAGTCAATAAGGTAGAACTAGGCGAGTTTACCCAGCGTGCCGGTATGTTCAGCTACCAGATAATAGACCGTGACGCGGTGCTTGGTCCGGTCGGCCTTCATCTTTTCGCCGACGGCCCTGATCGCCGCCTCTGCCGTGCTGGCATCGAGGCCGAGCTTCTTGGCGCAGAATCCGTTGACCACGCGCTGCACCTCGGCATCGTCGCTGATCGAGACCCACTTGGAATCGGCGCCCTTGAGCGCGATGCCGCAGAACTTGACAATCGCGTCCACCGCCTTGGCATCGACCTGGGCGGTATATTTGCGGATATCGGCAGAGTAGTCGGAACTCATGGTCTATCCCCCGTGACTGGCGCGTGATCGTGGCAAGAGAACGTCACGCACTGTTCAGGATTCCGGCCACCCTCGTCATTAACAGGCCGTACCGGCCTGAATTGACTGTGGTCGGGGTTAAGGCCGCATAGGGCGGCGTCGCCAGTTGGGTTCCTATTCATGGCGTTTTTGCGGTGGATTGCGGTCAAAGCGGCCTGAGCTCCAAGTAATACCCGTGCCCTCCCCTTTTCATCCGCCGCCCGCTCGCCTATATTGACCATGCCTCCCGCAAGGGCGGCTATGGCGATAAATGGCCATCGTAATAAACCCATCGGACCCGGGGGCGGTACCCGGCGCCTCCACCAGAGACCGCGACGGATCGCGGCCTCTGATGGGGGCGAAATAGGATCGACGAGGGCGTAAAGGGTGAGCTTTTGCTCGAGATGGCTCCGACGTAACGGGCCACTTTATAGTTGCCAATGACAACTATGCTCCGGCCGCTCTCGCTGCTTAATGCAGCGCGTAAGCCGAAATCAAAGTCCTTGGCCTTAGCCGGCTAAGGCGGGGTTCGCAGGCACCTGGCAACAGAAGCCTGCACTTCCCTTCAATTTAATGACTTCATCCGGCCCAGCCGAGTATATGATAGCAGTGAATCGATTTGCCTCGGGGACTGGACTATGGCTGAAGATCTGATGCGCTACGACCTCCTGGCGCAGGAAGCGCTCAGGGGGGTTGTGCGTGCATCGCTGCGCAAGATCATGAAGACGGGGCTGCCGGGCGAACATCATTTCTACATCGCCTTCGACACCCGTTATCCGGGTGTGCGCCTGTCCGAGCGACTCGACAAGAAATACCCGCGCGAGATGACCATCGTGCTGCAGCACCAGTACTGGAGCCTGCAAGTACGCGACGACGAGTTCGAGGTCGAACTTTCTTTCGACAATATTCCGGAGAAGCTCGTCGTTCCCTTCAATGCCATCAAGGGTTTCCTCGATCCCTATGTCCAGTTCGGCCTGCAATTCGAGACCGTGAAGATGGAACCCCAGCTCAAGGACACCGAAATGCCGGCTCAGCCCGCCCCCGCCGCCGAGCCCGGTGGCGTGGCCGGCGACGCCGTCGCTGGCGCCGAACCGGCGGAACCCGCCGAGACGGGCCGTGTCGTTTCCCTCGATTCGTTCAGAAAGAAGTGACATCGTGCTGAGGCTGGTCGCTCTTTTTCTCCTCATCCTCGCTCCCTCCATGCCTACCTTGGCCCAGAGCAAAGATGCGGCGACGCTTGCGGCCATCGCCAACAACGCCATCAACGAGATCCCGGCCAAGAAGCTCTTCGGCGCCCAGAGGACACCCGCCAATCTGGCCCCGCGCGCCATCGGCACCTACGCCAAGGGCTGTCTCGCCGGCGCCGAGGCCCTCCCGGTGAACGGTCCGGCCTGGCAGGTCATGCGCCTGTCGCGCAACCGCAATTGGGGGCATCCGAAGCTCATCGCCCTGCTCGAGCGGCTCGCTGATGATGCGCGCGAGAAGGACGGCTGGAACGGCCTCCTGGTCGGCGACATCTCGCAACCGCGCGGCGGCCCCATGCTGACCGGTCATGCCAGCCACCAGATCGGCCTCGACGCCGATATCTGGCTGATGCAGATGCCCAACCGCACCTTGACGCGCGACGAGCGCGAGAAGATCAGCCCCAAGCTGGTGGTCAAGGACCGCAAGGAGATGGACTACAGCGTGTGGACCGAGGCGCATGCCCGCCTCATCAAGCGCGCCGCCTCCTACCCGGAAGTGGCACGCATCTTCGTGCATCCGCCGATCAAGCGCGAACTCTGCCGCTGGGCCACGGGCGACCGGTCCTGGCTCGCCAAGGTGCGCCCCTATTACGGCCACAACTACCATTTCCACATCCGCATCCACTGCCCCAATGGCGGCTGCAAGGACCAATGGGCACCGAATCCCAAGGACGGCACCGGTTGCGGCGAGGAACTGGCCTATTGGTACAGCGACGCTCCCTGGAAGCCGCCCAAGCCCGCCAAGCCCAATGCCAAGCCGCCCAAGCCGCCCAAGCCCTTGACGATTACGGGCCTTCCTGCTGAATGCCGCTCCGTCGTGACGGCGGAGTAACCAAGTCGGTGACAACAGAGCATGAGTGATCTTCAATCGGCGCCGGCCGGCGACGAGGGCTCGCGGACGGAACTTCGCCGCAAGCTGAAGCTTGCTTTCGCCAGCATCGGTGTGGTGTTCGGCGATATCGGCACCAGCCCGCTCTATGCCATGCGGGAATCGCTCGCCCATATCGCCAACGCCGGCGGTAATGTGCATGCGGATGTCGTGGCGGTCGTGTCGCTCCTCATCTGGGCGCTCATCCTCATCGTCACCGTCAAATATGTATTGATCCTGATGCGCGCCGACAACAAGGGCGAAGGCGGCATACTTACCCTTGTCGTTCTCGCCGAGCAGGCGCTGCGCCAGCGGCGCAGATTTGTTCTGATCCTGGGTGTCGTCGGCGCCGCCTTCTTCTTCGGCGATGCGATGATCACGCCCGCGATTTCGGTTTTGTCGGCCGTCGAAGGGCTGGCCGTCGTCAACCCGGCCTTCGGCAGCTACGTGGTGCCGATCACCCTCGTCATTCTCGCCACCTTGTTCGCCTTCCAGTTTCGCGGCACCGGCAATGTCGCTTCGCTCTTCGCGCCGATCACCACCTTGTGGTTCGTGACCATCGCCGTGCTGGGCCTCCTCCATATTGGTGACGATCCGGCCATCTTCATGGCCCTCAACCCGATCCATGCCGCCAAGCTCGTGATCTCCGATCCCGGCATGGGCCTCATCATTTTCGCCGGCGTCTTCCTGGCGGTGACCGGCGGCGAGGCTCTCTATGCCGATCTCGGCCATTTCGGCCGCATCCCCATCCGCCTCGCCTGGGGCTTCATCGTGCTCCCGGCGCTGATCCTGAACTATCTGGGCCAGGGCGCCTTCGTGCATGCCAATCCCGATGCCGTGTCCAATCCCTTCTTCCTGATGGCGCCGTCCTGGGGCCTGATTCCGCTGGTCGTTCTCGCCACACTGGTAACCGTCATCGCAAGCCAGGCCGTCATCACCGGCGCCTTCTCCATCGCTCAGCAGGCCATCTCGCTCGGCCTCCTGCCGCGCATGAACATCACCCATACCAGCGACACCGAGCAGGGTCAGATCTATATCGGCCAGATCAACTGGCTGGTCTTCGCCGGCGTCGTCCTTCTGGTGCTGCTCTTCGGCTCCTCCGCCAGTCTCGCTTCCGCCTATGGCATCGCCGTCAACATTTCGATGATCATCGACACGGCGCTTGCCCTCATCGTTTTCTGGCACGCCCGGCATTTCCCACCGGCGATCGTGCTACCCGTCCTGGGCGTCATCCTTGGCATCGAACTTGTCTTCTTCGCCGCCAACAGCACCAAGCTCATTGCCGGTGGCTACGTGCCGGTGCTGATCGGCCTCACCATCATCGTGACGATGCTGACCTGGCTGCGCGGCCGCTCCCTCCTCGCCGAGAAGCTGCGGCGCGACAGCGTCGAGCTCGAGGGACTTCTTGCCTCTTTGGAGCGCCGCCCGCCCACCCGTGTGGCTGGCGCCGCCGTCTTTCTGCAGACCGACCCCGTCTACGCGCCGAGCGCGCTCATGCACAATCTCAAGCACAATCGCGTGCTGCACGACATTCTGGTCTTTGTATCAGTAGAGACAATGGAAGTGCCGCGCGTGCAGCTCGGCGATCGCGTGGCGGTGAAGAAATTGCCGCTCGGCGCCTTCCTGGTCGAGGCACGCTACGGCTATATGGAGCAGCCGGACGTCCCGGCGGCCTTGCGCATGTGCGAACCCTACGGCCTCTCGATCGATCCGCGCCAGGCCTCTTATTTCCTCGGCCGCCGCGCCATCCGAACCTCGCCGCGCGCAAAAATGCCCTTCTGGCAGCAGCGGCTCTTCATCATGCTCGCCAACCAGTCGGCGCGCGCCATCGAGTTCTTCCGCATACCGCCCGAGCGCGTCGTCGAACTCGGCATGCAGATGAGCGTGTAAGACTGGAATTCTGAAGCCGGGAGCGCCGCGCTGACGCTCCCGGACCGCGAATCTACTTCTTCTTCGTATCCTCGAGGAAGAAACGTCCCAGCGGATTCTGATAGAAGGCTTCGATCCCCGCCCGGCAGGCATTGCGGTACGGGCTGTAATAGAGATCGATCCAGTTGACGTCGGCTTTCGCCATCTTCTGGAGCTCGATATACATCTGTTCCCGCTTCGCCGGGTCGAACTCGATTCTGGCTTTCTCCACCAGTTCCTTGACCTTATCGTTCTTGTAGCGGGTCATGTAGTTCAGATTGGAGTCATGCCCCAGAACGAAGGTCGTTTTCTGGTCGGGATCGATGATGTCGTTGGTCCAGTAGTTGACGGCGACATCGTAGTTGCCGGCGACGAGCTCGTTCCAGCCGGCGCTCGCATCGATCTTCTGGATGTTCATGGTGATGCCGGCGGCGGCCACCTGCTGCTGGATGAGAACGGCGATCTGCTCGTCCACCTCGTTGCCGGCCTCGACATTGTATTGCAGCGTCAGCCCTTCCGCGCCCGCTTCCTTGAGCATGGCCTTGGCCTTCTCGGGATCGTGGGGGCGGCGAAGGTTGTCGGCATAGTAATACAAGGTGCCGGCCGGAATGTAGGAATTGGCCACCGTGCCCACACCGAAAGTGACCGTGTCGACGATCGACTGCTCGTCGATGGCGAGATCGAGCGCCTCGCGCACTTCCTTCTTGGCGAGCGCGCCGCGCTCGTGATTGATCAGGAGATGATCCTCGCGCGTCGAGGGATCGAGCAGCACCTGCAGCGTCGTGTCCTTCTTCAGTTCGGAGATGCGCGAGAACGGCAGGAAGATGGCGCAGTCGATTTCGCCGGCCTGCAATTTCAGCACGCGGGTATTGTCATCCGGAATGGAGAGCCACTCGACCCCGTCGAGGGAGACGCGGTTGGCTTCCCAGAAATTCGGGTTCTTCTCCAGCACCACCTTCTCGCCGCGCCGCCACTCCTTCATGATGAAGGCGCCCGAGGAAACCGGATGCTCGGCGAAGCCCGCCTCGTCGGCGCTCACCGCCTTCTCCGGAAGGATCGAGATGCCGGGCATCGCGAGGGTGGCGAGGAAAGGTGCCGTAGGCTGGTTCAAGGTGACGACGAGCGTTTTGTCGTCGGTGGCGACCGCATCCTTGACCACCGAATAAGTGGCGCCCCAGAGCGATTCCTTGTGATCGCGGATGCGCTTGATGGTGAAGGCCGCATCGGCGGCGGTAATCGGTGAGCCGTCCGAGAATTTGGCATCACGCATCTTGAACGTGTAGGTGAGCTTGTCGTCGGAGATCGTCCAGCTCTCGGCGAGGCCCGGCTCGAGCTTCGTGCCGGTCTTGTCGACCCGCACCAGCACGTCATACATGTTGGAGAACACCCAGAAATCGACGTTCTGGGCGGTCTTGATCGGATCCATCGTGGTGCCGTCCTCGCGCCGCCCGATGGTCAGCACGCCTTCAGCATGGGCGGTTGCGATATCCCCGGCGAACACGCTGAGCGCCCCGGCGAAGATTGCGCCATACTTGAATTTTGCTTTCATGTTTCTCTCCCTGGTTGCAGTCAAAAATCGAAATGGCAGGCTACTTGGCCCATCCGCGCCGCCCGCAGCGTCGGCCTGGTGCCACTGGCGCAGATGTCCTCGCAATGCGGGCAGCGGGGATGGAACGCACATCCGGTCGGCAGATCGAGCGGACTGGGCGGATCGCCGCGCAGCGTCTGCGGCGCCAACTGGTGGTCGGGATTGGTATCGGGCACCGCCGCGAGCAGCGCCCGCGTATATGGATGCCGCGGGGCAGCGAAGACTTCCTCGGTCAGACCCTCCTCGACCACCTGCCCCAGATACATGATGGCGATCCGCCGGCATAAATGGCGGACCACGCCCAGATCATGCGAGATGAAGATGAGGGCGAGCTTCATACTCTGCTGCAGTTCGAGCAGGAGATTGAGGATCTGCGCCTGGATCGAGACGTCGAGTGCGGCGACGCATTCATCGGCGATGATGAGACGAGGCTCGATGGCGAGTGCGCGGGCGATTCCGGCGCGCTGACATTGTCCCCCGCTCAGCTGATGAGGCCGCCGCTGCGCCATCTGGGGCGACAGGCCGACGAGGCGCAGCAGGTCCGCGACCCGCGCTTCGATAGCCTGAGGCTCGACTTTGCGATGGACCCGCAGCACCTCCGCCAGCGCTTCGCCCACGGGCATGCGGGGATTGAGCGAGGCATAGGGATCCTGGAAGATCATCGCCACTTGGCCGCGCAGCCGCGCCAGCGACAGTCGCTCGCGCGGGGTTATGAGCGCGCCGTCATAGCGAACCTCGCCGCTCTCGACCTGGGTCAATCCGAGTATGGCGCGGGCGAGCGTGCTCTTCCCGCATCCCGACTCCCCCACGATGCCCAACGTGTCGCCCGCATCGATGGCGAGGCTCACCCCGTTGACTGCCTGGACATGGCGCGCTTTGAAGCCGAGCGCCGGCAGGTCGAGACCGGCGACCCGATAGCTGACCCTGAGATCGCTTACAGCGAGCAAAGGCGTGGCCGCGCTCATGATGCGGCCCTCCAGGCTTCCGCGAGAGGACAGGCGGTGAGGCGCTGCGGCGCCACCGCCTGCAGCACCGGCAGGCTTTCGTGGCACGCCGGCTCGGCGCGCGGACAGCGCGGATGAAACCGGCAGCCTGCTGGAAAGGCGCCGGCGGGCGGCGCCTGGCCCGGAATGGCCGGAAGCGGACCGGCTGGCCGGGCGGCGCCCGGCTGGCATCTGAGGAGCGCCTCCGTATAGGGATGTGCGGGCTCGCGCAGCACTGCGCGCTTGGGGCCGCGCTCCATCACCCGGCCGGCATACATGACATAGACCCAGTCGCAGGTCTGCGCGACGACGCCCAGATTATGGGTGACGAGCAGGATGGCGAGGCCGAGACGGTCGCGCAGGTCGAGCAGCAGGCGCAGGACCTGCGCCTGGACGGTGACGTCGAGCGCCGTCGTCGGCTCATCGGCGATCAGGACCTTGGGGCGGCAGGCCAGCGCCATGGCGATCATGACCCGTTGGCGCATGCCGCCCGAGAATTCATGGGGGTAACTGTCCAGTCGGCTTCCGGCGTCGGGAATGCCCACTTGGCGCAGAAGCTCGATGGCACGCGCCCGGCTGATGCTCCGGCTGGCGCCTTCGTGATAGCGTATGCTCTCGGTGATCTGCTCGCCGATGGTCATCACCGGATCGAGGCGTGAGCTCGGATTCTGGAAGATCATGCCGATCTCGGTGCCGCGCACCTGGCGCATGTCGGCTTCGCTCGCCCTTGAGAGGTCCCGCCCGTTGAGAATGATCTCGCCCGAGGCGACATGAAGCTCGGGTGGCAGGAGCCTCATCAAGGCCTGACAAGTCAGGCTCTTGCCCGATCCGCTTTCGCCGACGAGCCCGAGCACCTGCCCCTGCTCCAGATCGAGATCGACATCCTCGACGAGCCGGGTCTGGCCGAGCGCGATGGCAAGGTTGCGGACAGAAAGCAGGGTCATGACTGGCGCAATCCGAAGCGGGCGGCGAGACCGTCCGCCAGAAGGCTGAAGCCGAAGGCCATCGTGACGATCGCGAGCCCCGGGAAGGTGGTGATCCACCACGCGGTTGAGATGAAGTTCTGTCCCTCGGCGATCATCACGCCCCATTCCGCGGTCGGCGGTTGGATTCCAAGGCCGAGATAGGAAATGGCCGAACCCGATAGCACCACCAGCACCACGTCCGACATGGCGAAGACGACCGATCCGGCAATGCAGTTCGGCAGCACATGCCGGAACAGGATGCGCAGCGGCCCGAAGCCCAGCGAGCGCGCCGCCACCACGAAATCGCTGTTCTTGAGCACGAGCACCTGAACCCGCACCAGTCGCGCATAGGAAACCCAGCCGACCAGCGTTATGGCGATATAGAAGCTGACCAGACCTGGCTTGAGGAAGGCGATAATCGCCAGCATCAGGACGAGAAAGGGAAAGGCGAGCACGATATCGATCAACCGCATCAGGGCGGCATCCACCCATCGCCCCGAATATCCGGCGATAGCGCCCACGACCGTCCCGATCATGAATGGGAAGATCACGCCGATGACGCCCATTTGCAGATCGATGCGGGCGCCATAGATCACCCGCGACAGGAGATCGCGGCCGAAATTGTCGGTTCCAAGGAGATGGGCCAGGCTCGGTCCCTGCAGCTTCTCCGGCAGATTATGCATGATCGGATCATAGGGCGCGATCCAGGGCGCGAGCAGCGCCACGGCCACCCAGCCGCCGACGACGAGGACTCCGGCCCAGAAGGTCAGCGTGAATCCGGTGGCTTCGGCGAGCGACAGGCCGCGCCCCGGCTTGAGCAAGGAAAGCGCCAGCCGGCTCACAGCTTCACCCTCGGATCGACCTTGACCGTAATCAGATCGGCGATGAAGTTCACCACGACGGTCGCGCAGGCGAAGACGAGCGTGACGCCCTGCACCACCATGTAGTCGCGGCTGAAGATCGCGCGCACCAGAAGCTGGCCCATGCCGGGCAGCGAGAACACGGTTTCGACCACGACGCTGCCGCCGATCAGCCAGCCGATATTGATGGCGAGCAGGTTGACCGTCGGGATGATCGAATTGGGCACCACATGGCGACGGAATACCCAGTCCGCGGGCAACCCCTTGGCGCGCGCGGCGACCACGTGATCGGAGGCGAGCTCGGCGATCATGCTGGCGCGCAGGTTGCGCGTCGCCACCGCGGAAAGCGCCAGCGCCACGGTCAGGCAAGGCAGGATCATGTGATGAAGCCGCTCGCCGAAAGTGTCGCCGAAGCCCGATACGGGGAACAGCTTCAGCTCGACGCTGAGCAGGATGATGAGCATGATGCCGAGCCAGAAGGCGGGAAATCCGAGACCCAGCGTGGTGAAGCCGCGGATCAGATGATCGATGGCGCTGTCACGCTTGAGCGCCGCGAGGCTGGCGAGCGGCACCGCGATGAGCAGGGTCAGCAGCACGCTGCCCAATATCAGAAGCAGGGTTGGCACCATGCGGTCGCCGATCAGCGACAGGACCGGGACCTTGTAGAGGATGGACTGGCCCATTTCGCCATAAGCGAGATTCTTGAGATAGTAGATATACTGGGTCAGCAGCGGCTCATCGAGGCCGTAGAGCGCCCTGATCCGCGCCACCGCCTCTGGCGTCGCCTTGGTGCCGAGCAGGAAGCGGACCGGATCGCCCGGTATGGATTTGACGAGGACGAAGCTCAGCAGACTGATGCCGAGCAGCACCGGAATGAGCTGCAGCGGGCGGAAGAGCACGAAGCGGTAGCGGTGCATCGTTTTCCTCGGGGATCAATTACGGTGCCGATCGAGGAATTCGAACAGAACCGGATAATAGGCCTGCGGTTCCTCGTAGAATGGCATATGCGACGAGTTGGGAAAAACCTTGAGCTCAGCCTGCGGCAGATGCTGCTTCATCCGCAAGGCGCAGGCGGGCGTCAGCTCGTCATGCTGGCCGACCGTGATCAGCACCGGCACGGAGATGGAATGGAGGTCAGGGACGCGATTCCAGTCCTTCAGATTGCCGGTATAGAGGAATTCGTTCGGCCCCTGCATGGTCACATAGGGCCCCATATTCCAGTCACCGAGCGAGCGCTGCACCGGTGCCGGCCATTCCTCGAGCCGGCAGACATGCCGGTAGTTGAGCAACGTGATCGCGGCCTCGTATTCCGGATGCTTGATCGTACCCTGCGCTTCGTGGCGCTGCATCATGGCGACGGTCTCGGGCCCCAGCGCGCCGCGCAGCCTCTCGAGCTCGCTGACCAGATGCGGCATGTCGGCGACCGTGTCCTCGAGCAGCAGGCTCTTCAGCTTGTCGCCGTGATGCAGGGCATATTCAATGGCGAGCCAGCCGCCCCATGAATGGCCGAGGAGATGCACCTTGCCGAGCTTGAGCGCGGTGCGGACGGTTTCGACCTCATCGACATAGCGGGCGATCGTCCACAAGGAGGGATCATCGGGGCGGTCCGATTTTCCGGTACCGAGTTGATCGAAAGCGACGACGCGAAAGCCCCGGTCGGCGAGGATCGAGTGGGCTTCGCGCAGGTAGTCGCAGGGAAGGCCGGGCCCGCCATTGAGGAGAAGAACCCCCTCCTCGCCGCTGCCGAAGGAATAGGTCACGATGCGGTGCTTGCCGATCGCGACTTCCTTGATCTCGTCCGCAGCGCGCTCTTCCCACATGTCATCGCCCCTTTTTCCCGGACACTTCGCGTCAGCGGGTGCAACGTGTATTGCAGTAAAATACCTTATATTATAAAACAATAATTGAGGCATGTGAGGCTGACAAGCCCCGTTTGCCGGATATAAAACGACGAGTTGCCAGGATGGGTAGTGCCCGACAGCGCCCGAAGGATCTATCGCCGCCGGCCCCGGCCGCGCCAGCTCTGGTCTCCGCTTCGACGCGCAAGGCCGATCCGCTCTTCGTCGGTTCACTCGAAAAGGGCCTCAAAATCCTCGACTGTTTCACTGGCGGCGAGACGGCGTTGAGCTTGACCGAGATCTGCCGGCTGGCGCAGCTCGACAAGAGCGCGGCGCAGCGTTTTACCCACACGCTGATGAAGCTCGGCTATCTCGAAAAGGATGAGCGCACGAAGCGCTACTCGCCTTCCGCCCGGGTGCTCGACTGGTCGGTCGCCTATATGCGGTCGGATCGGCTCATCCAGTCCGCCGGGCCCTATCTGGTGAACCTGCACGAGGAGACCCGCCAGGCAGTCAATCTGAGCCGGCTGATCGCCACCGACGTGATGTATGTCGTACGCATACCGGCGCGGCGGGCCCGCCTGCTCAGCCCCATTGTGGGCGAGCGCGTGCCGGCTTTCTGCACCGCGAGTGGCCGCGCAATCCTGTCCGGACGCACCGATGAAGAAGTGGCCGACCTGCTCGACCGTTCGATCCTCGTGCCCTTCACGGCGCACACCATCTGCGATCGCGCGACGATCCTGGAGCGTATCGCCGAGGCCCGGCAAACCGGCTACGCCATAGCCAAAGAGGAATGCCTGCCCGGCGAACTGACCATCGCGGCACCGATCCTCAATGCCGAAGGCCGCTCCATCGGCGGCGTCAACATGTCCATGACGACGCGCGACTGGACCGTCGAGCGCATGAGGGGCGAGCTTGCCCCCGTCCTGCTGCGGACCGCCGCGGCCCTGTCGAACCTGTAGGGGAAACGCGTCAATCGCCCCACGCATGGGGAGCCCGCCGACAATGCATATTGAGCCTGGCCTTCGAATGGGATAGCGAGAATGCCTCATTTCAGAGGCGCTTCATGACCGCTCTCCCGCCCTTCTCTCTGCCCGGCCGGTTCTGGCGGGGCAATCTCCACACCCATTCCACCTTGTCCGACGGCGTGCTCGAACCCGCCGCGGTCGTCCAGGCCTACAAGGACGCCGGCTACGACTTCATGATGCTGTCGGATCACTTCCTCGGTCATTTCGACTGGCCGATCGCCGATACGCGCAACTTTCGCTCCAACGACTTCACCACCATCATTGGTTCGGAACTGCACGCGCCCGAAACCTCGGCGGGCGAGCTTTGGCATATCGTGGCGGCGGGCCTGCCGCTCGATTTTGCTCCTTGTGCACCGGAAGAAACCGGTATCCAGGTGGCGCGACGTGCCGCCGAGGCCGGCGCCTTCATCGGCATCGCGCACCCCGCTTGGTCGCAGCTCACCATCGAGGACGGCCGCGCTATCGACGTCGCCCACGCGGTCGAGATCTACAATCACGGCTGCGCCATCGAATGCGACCGCGGCGACGGCTTTTACCTGCTCGATCAGCTCCTCACCGAAGGCAAACGGCTGACCGCCTTCGCCACGGATGACGCGCATTTCCGCTACCCCGATCATTTCGGCGGCTGGGTGCAGGTGAAGGCAGAGGCGAACGACCCCGATCTGCTGCTCGCCGCCCTGAAGCACGGCCATTACTATTCGAGCCAGGGGCCGCTCATCCAGGATATCTCCCTCGAAGGCTCGGAGCTTCACGTCGCCACATCGCCCGTCGACACCATCGCCGTTGTCTGCGGTCATTCTCGAACCGTTCAGCGCCTGGGACGATCCATCACCGAGGCCACGCTCGATCTGAAAAAGCTCGAGAAAGGCTGGCTTCTCACCAAAGGGAGCCCATGGTTCCGGGTCGCCATCATCGATCAGGCCGGCAAACGCGCCTGGAGCAACCCGATCTGGAAGGATCGGCTTTAATCACAATGCCTCTGTGGCGCGTCATCACCGCTCTGGGCATCACCCAGATCATCGGCTGGGGCACCACCTATTATGCCCTGGGCGCGCTTTCGCTCGACATCGCCGCCGATCGCGGCTGGTCCAAGCTTCTCATCTTCGGCGCCTTCTCGGCGGCACTTCTGATCAGCGGCATCATCTCGCGCGCCGCCGGCCGCGCCATCGACGATTTTGGCGGCAGGCGTGTGATGGCGATCGGCTCATGCTTCGCCGCCTTGGGCTGCCTCATCCTCTCCTTCGCTACCGAGCCCTGGATCTATGTGCTGGGCTGGCTGGTCCTCGGCCCCGCCATGCGCCTCGTCCTCTATGACGCGGCGTTTCCTTCCCTTGCCCAGGTCGCGCGCCAAAAGTCGCGCCGCGCCATCTCCTATCTCACCTTGTTCGGCGGCCTTGCCTCGACCGTCTTCTGGCCGGTGTCGCATTATCTGTCGCAGGAGATCGGCTGGCGGAACACGTTTCTGGTCTATGCCCTCCTGCATCTCCTCATCTGCCTGCCGCTGCACTTGTGGGTGCTGGGCCGCGGCAATGAGCGCGAGATCGCGGCCGAAACGACGCCGCCACCCCTACCCGCTCACCCGATCCTCACCGGCAATGACCGGCGCACGGCCATGATCGCCTTCGCACTGGTGCTCGCCTTGAACAGCATCGTCTTCTCCTCGATATCGGCGCATGTGCTGCCGATTTTCGAGGGGCTGGGCTTCAGCGCCGCGACCGCGGTGACGCTCGCCGCCCTCGTCGGACCCTCGCAGGTCGCGAGCCGCATCGGCGACATCCTCGCCGGTCACTATGTGAAGACCATGACCCTGGGCCTCATCGCCGTGGGCCTGCTGCCCCTGGCGCTCGCTCTGTTCGCCGGCGGCGGCTTCGTACTGTGGGCGGCGCTCGCCTTCGCCCTGCTCTACGGCATGTCCAACGGGCTGATGTCGATCATCAAGGGCATCATCCCACTGAGCCTCTTCGGCCATCAGGGTTACGGCCTTGTCATCGGCACGCTCACCATGCCGCAACTATTCCTGAACGCGATCGCACCCACGCTTTTCGCCATCGTCCTCGACCAGGTAGGCCCGAAGAACGGCCTTCTCGTCGGTCTTTTCTTCGGCCTTGCCTCCTTTGCCGTAATGGCCTGGCTGGCGCGGCGTTATCCTCGCTAAATCACGATGAGTTTGGGTTGAACCATTTTTCGAATCCGGACAACCTGCCCGCCTTGCGTAATTTTACGTGGCGACACCCGCCGGCGGACTTGTTGCTGGCCGCCTTTGCCAATTGACTTCGCCGGACGTTCTGCAGCGAATTTCCGGCAACTGCTTCTCCGGGTGCGGAGCTTTCTTGGCCATATCGATGTGAACTCCGGGATCACTTAGTCCCTTGTTTGTATTCTCGGGGCGTTGATGCGTCGCCGTTCCGCCAAAGACCAATTGTGTTGCGCGCTCAACGTCACGCAATCCGGCCGCATTCAATGGCCGGCCAGGAATGGTCTGTACATTCGCCAGCGGTGATGGAGTTCCAGGCGATTGACTCGCTGCTCCATCGCCTGCAAGCGCACTTCCATCGCCAGATGCCGTGCTGGTTTGTGCGGCATTCTCGAGGAGATTACCCTCATCCTTCTTGTTCCACACGCGCAGCAAAGCTTGCACGATTTCACGAATTATTCGGAGGCCGAGAGCCATTCGGTTGATCCTTTTATCGGAGTTCAGGAGTTGACGTCCGAACGCAACTCCTGAACTTGATATTTCCAAAATCCTGCCGTCTGGCCCACGATGTCAAGCACCTCGTGTCGCCGAGAATAAGGACTGATCACTCCACCAATCTGGTGGAGTGCAATCTCGCCATCTGCGTCTGATGCGGCCTCAAGCCGTTCATCATACGCAAGACCGGATTGGCTAAGATCCATCAAGGAAGCGGAAGCGTCTGGCGTCGGCGGGCCTTTGCCCAGGCTGCCATTTCCGTCGGGCCTCGTTCAGACTATCGACATTGGCGCCGCCCGCGAGGTCTGGATTCCCGCTCTGCGCCGGATCTTTGGAATGACCGGAACGGCTCATGCCCTTCGATCTAGCAGCCACCGCCCTGCCATGCTAGACCGCGCCCGACTTACCTTATCGGGGCGCTCGTAGAGGCACCCAAATTCCACCAAGGCAGGACCAGATGACCAAGACCCGCACTGAAACCGATACTTTTGGCCCCATCCAGGTCGAGGCCGACCGCTATTGGGGGGCGCAGGCGGAACGCTCGCTCGGCAATTTCAAGATTGGCTGGGAAAAGCAACCGAAACCGGTGATCCGGGCATTGGGCATCGTCAAGATGGCCGCCGCGGAAGTGAACATGTCGCTCGGCAAGCTCGACCGCAAGGTCGGCAAGGCCATCGTCGCCGCCGCCCAGGAAGTGATCGACGGCAAGCTCGACGACCATTTCCCGCTCGCCGTCTGGCAGACCGGCTCCGGCACCCAGTCCAACATGAACGCCAATGAGGTGATCTCCAACCGGGCCATCGAGATGATGGGCGGCGTCATGGGCTCGAAGTCGCCAGTGCACCCGAACGACCATGTCAATATGAGCCAGTCGTCCAACGACACCTATCCGACCGCCATGCATATCGCTTGCGCCGAGCAGATCCACCACGATCTCCTGCCCGCGCTGCATCACCTGCACCGAGCGCTCGCCAAGAAGTCGAAGCAGTGGGCCAAGATCATCAAGATCGGCCGCACCCATACGCAGGACGCCACCCCGCTCACGCTGGGCCAGGAGTTCTCCGGCTACGCGACGCAGGTCCAGAACGGCCTCACCCGTATCGTCGAGACCATGCCGGCGCTGATGGAGCTCGCCCAGGGTGGCACCGCGGTCGGCACCGGCCTCAACGCGCCCAAGGGCTTCGACAAGAAGGTCGCCAAGCGTATCGCCGCCATCACCGGGCTGCCCTTCACCACCGCTCCCAACAAGTTCGAGGCGCTCGCCGCCCACGACGCGATGGTGATGAGCCACGGCGCCATCAACACTGTAGCCGCCTCGTTGTTCAAGATTGCCAATGACATCCGTTTCCTGGGCTCAGGGCCGCGCTCCGGCCTCGGCGAATTGTCTCTCCCCGAGAACGAGCCCGGTTCCTCGATCATGCCGGGCAAGGTCAACCCCACCCAGTGCGAGGCCCTGACCATGGTGTGCACCCAGGTCTTCGGCAACAACGCCACCATCACCTTCGCGGGCAGCCAGGGCCATTTCGAGCTCAATGTGTTCAATCCCGTCATGGCCTATAATTTCCTGCAATCGGTCCGCCTCCTCGCCGACGCGGCGGTGAGCTTCACCGATCACTGCGTCACAGGGATCGAGGCCCGCGAAGACAATATCAAGGCGGCGCTCGACCGCTCCTTGATGCTGGTGACCGCGCTCGCCCCCAAGATCGGCTATGACAAGGCCGCCGAGATCGCCAAGACCGCCCACAAGCGCGGCACTACCTTGCGCGAGGAAGCGTTGCGCCTCAAATATGTGACGGCCCAGGAATTCGACCGCATCGTGCGGCCGGAGGATATGATCGGCCCCAAATGAGGCGGGCATGAGCGAGATCGTCAATCTCAAGCGCCACCGCAAGCGTCTGGCGCGCGCCGAAGAGGAGCAGAAAGCGGCGGAGAACCGCCGCCGCTTCAGCCGCACCAAGGCGGAGCGCGAACGTGAAGAAGCCGAGGACGATCGCGCTCAGCGTCATATTGACGGTCACAAGCGCGAGAGCTGATGCCCAGGGACTTCAAGCGCTCGCTCACCATCGCGGGACATCGCACCTCGCTCTCGCTCGAGCCTGAATTCTGGACCGTGCTCAAGGCCGCCGCCCAGGCTGAGCATAAATCCTTGGCCGCCTTGGTCGGCGAAATCGACCGCACACGTGGCGATCGCAATTTGTCGAGCGCGTTGCGTGTCTGGGTGCTGAACCGCCTGATGCAAAGGCCAGAACAGCCCTAACCGCCGATCATCAGCTTCACCACTTCGTCATGGCTGGTCTCGGCGATCCGCCTTTCGCCGGCGGTGACGCCGCGGCGCAGCACGATGATGCGGTCGGACACGGCGAATATATCCTGCAGATTATGCGAGATGAAAATCACGCCGCGCCCTTGCGCCTTGAGCTGATGGATGAGGGAAAGGACCTTGCGCTGTTCGGGCACGCCTAGCGCCGCCGTCGGCTCGTCCATGATCAGGATGCGCGCATTCCAGTAGACCGCGCGCCCGATCGCCACCGCCTGGCGCTGACCGCCGGAGAAATTGCTGACCGGCGCATCGAGGCGCGACACATGGAAGTCGAGCAGCGCCATCGTCTCGCGCGCCGCTTCCGCCATCCTGCGGCGATCGAGAACGGGGAGGAAGCCGAAGGCTTTGCGCATCGGCTCGCGGCCCAGGAAGATATTGGCGCCGATCGACAGGTTATCGGCGAGCGCCAGATCCTGATAGATCGTCTCTATGCCCTTGTCGCGCGCCTCTTGCGGTGTCGTGAAATGGATCGGTGCGCCATTGAGGAAGATTTCTCCGGCCGACGGCTGATAGACGCCCGACAGCGCCTTGATCAGCGTCGACTTGCCGGCGCCATTGTCGCCGGCAAGCGCCACCACCTCGCCGGCGCGCACCGCCATCGAGAAATCGCTGAGCGCCCGAACCGCACCGAAATGCTTGGACAGATGCCTCACTTCGAGGATGGGCGCGGAAACCTCACTCATCCTGGCGCCCTCCGCTGAAGCGGCGCTGCGCCTGGTCGATGAGCACCGAGATGATGATGACGACACCAACACTGATGAACTGCCAGAACGGCTCGACATTGACGAAGACGAGGCCGTACTGGATGACCGCGATCACCAGGGCGCCCGCCACTGTGCCGAAGATCGTGCCCGAGCCACCGAACAGGCTGGCGCCGCCGATCACCACCGCCGCCACGCAATCGAGCAGCAGTGGTTCGCCCGCTTGCGCGGCGCCGGCATTGAAGCGCGCCGAATAAAGCACCCCCGCCAGCCCGGCACAGGCGGCCGACAGGATATAGAGGCGCAGGAGATGCGACTTGATGTCGATGCCGGCGCGCCGCGCCGCCTGCACATTGGCGCCGATCGCGTAATTATGCTGGCCGAATTTCGTCTGGCTCAACACGTAGTGCATGAGCAGTACGAAGATTGCGGTGATGATCACGATATAGGGCACGCCGAAGAAGCGGCCATTGCCGATGAGCGCGAAGAAGGAATTGTTCACCGGCACGGTGGTGCCGCCGGCCAGCAGGAAGGCGACGCCGCGCGCCACGCCGAACATGCCGAGCGTGCCGATGAAGGGCGGCACCCGGAGTCGCGACACCAGGAGGCCGTTGATGAGCCCGGGCACGCAGGCGATGAGGACGGCGGCGATGAAGCCGAGGAGCACCGCGGTCGGCAGGCCCATGGCGGCGGTCGTGGCGTTGATGACATGGGCGGCGACCACCGCGGCGAGGCCCATGACGAAGCCCAGCGACAGATCGATGCCGCCCGAGATGATCACGAAGGTCTGACCCGTGGCGAGCAGCAACGGCGCCACCGCGAAGACCGCGATCGATTGCAGGTTGAACGGATTGAGGATGAAGGTCCCGCCGAAATCGGTGCGGGCCCAGGTCTCGAAGGCGGCGATCAGCGCCAGGAGGAACAGCCAGGCGCGCAGGTCGGCAATGCGCTGCAGCAGGCTCTTCGCGCGCTCGGCATGATCGGCCGGCGGCTTCACATGCGCAGTGCTGCTTTCGGTCGTTGTCATCGTGTCACGTCATCCATTCCGAGCAAAGGGAAAGGCTCCCGGACTAGAGAGCTTCCCGCGAAAGTTGCTCGACTTTCGTGATAAGGAAGCGCTCCAGATATATGTAATCGAGCCTTTTTGCCCCGCTTTGATCGAATCCCCTGGTTCGATAAAAACGGGAAAGGCTCTATGTCCGGGAGTTCGGGCGTCAGTCGGAATAGATGTATTTAGCGACATTCGGATCCTTCACATTGGTCTTGTCGATCACCGTGAAGCCGGTGCCGATCGCGACCGGAATGGATTGGCCGGTCAAATGCGCATAGGCTGACACCACGCCGTAGTAGCCGATCTCGGCCGGATGCTGGGCGATCGCCACATCGACGAGGCCAGTCGAGATATTGTCGACGATCGACGTCGGCGCGTCGAAGGCCACCACCCGGATGACGCCGGTCTGGCCCGCCTGCTGCACGCCATTGCCCGCCCCCAGCGCCGAGAACAGATTGGCGCCGAACACACCCTTCAGGTCGCTATTGCGGGCGAAGACGGCCTGTAGCTGGCTCGCTGCCTTGTTGGCGTCATTCTCGTTGAACTGCGTCTCGAGCACTGTCACTTTCGGGAAATTCTCGGCCATCTCGGCCTTGAACCCCTCCTCGCGCTGATCTGTCGTCGAGATGCCGGGCTTGACGTTGGACACATAGACCTTGCCCTCCCCACCGATCGCCGTTGCGAGCGCGCGGGCCGCCATGCGCCCGCCGAGCACATTGTCGGAGGCGATATAGGAGAGCGGGAAATCGGCATCGCCGGCACCGGTCTGGTATTTGCCGTTGCCGATGAAGGTGTCGACCGTGATGACCGGAATGCCGGCATCATGCGCTTTGCGCAAAGGCTGCACGAGCTGGGTCGTATCGGTCGGCGCGATCAGGATGGCGGAAGGCTGGCGCGCGATGACGGCATCGAGGACCGGCACCTGTACCACCGGATTGAATTCAGGCCCGCCCTGGAAAAGGAGCTCGACGCCCAGCGCGTCGGCTGCGGCCTGGGCGCCCTTACGCATCGTGATGTAGAAGGCGTCGGTGGTGAGACCCGGTATGAGCGCGATGGTGTATTTCTTGCCATCCTGAGCCTGGACCTCGCCTGCGGCGAGCCCGAGCGTGCCGGCAAGCGCCAGCGCTGATGCAGCCTTAAGCAGTAAGCGACGTTCCATGAACTTCCTCCCTGATTGAGCCGATCTTTTGAACTAAATTGGAAATCGAGTGTGCCGCCTTGGCTCGCGGCCGTTGCTTCCTAACATGTTTGTTGGCGAGGCATGATCACACTGGCACCGCGGCATCGTCAAGTGCCAAACGGCACCGCCCGCTTCCGCGCGAATATTGCAGGAGTGCAACAGCGCTGCTTAGGGTCTGCGCCCGAACAGGCGATCGAAGAAGGACGGCTCCTCCTTCGGCGGCTCCTCTGCCCGCTTCTGCGGCGGCACCAGGACGAGCGGCGCACCGGGATCACGCGCCTGCGCCTTCACGGGCCTCGGCTTCTTCGGCTGCGGTTTCTTCACCTCCGGCTTGGGCGGCGGCGGTCCGAATATGCTGCCATCCGCCGTCTCGGGCTGCAGCGGCTGCATGTCGGTCGCATCGCTCGCGGCCTGTGCACCATCGCCGGCAGGTGGCGACTGCTCGACGCGGGGCGCTGATTCCGCGGGCAGTACCGGCTCGACCCGGGGTGCCGGCTCGGCGGGCAGTACGGGCGCGGCGGCATTGGCCGGCGGCTCGGCTGCCTGGGCCGCATCCGGATCATGTGCCGGTTGCTCCTCGATGACGATGGGCTGGCGCGCCTGAATCTCGCGATGGACGCGCAGTTCCTTCAGCCGGCGCTGCATCTCGCGGCGATGATCATAATAGGCTTCGAGCTTCGCCTCGTCCTCGCGCCGCTGCGCTTCCTCCTCCTCGAGGAGCTTCTTCTGCTCGGCCTGCAGCTTCTCCAGCTCCTTCAGCGTGCGCTCAACCACCTTGAAGCCGAGCTTGGATTCGAGCGCGGCAACATCAACGAAGCGCCCGAGCGCATCGGGCCTACCGCTAAAGGTGACGGCGAATTGCGGCTCGTCCTCGAGCGTCCTGAGCTTGACCTGCATGGCGGCATCGAGCCGCCCGTCGGCGAGATCGATCCTGGGCTGCAGGCTCGTCTCCTCGATCGCCGAACTGCGCGCGAATGCCGGCATCGTCACTGCGCCGTCGGCAATCTTGATAATGCCGCTGACATTTCCGAAGTCGAGCACGCCGCCGCTCGACAGCGCGGTGAAGGCGGCCTTGAGCTCCTCCCCGGTCGTCGCCGCGCGCGCCATCTCGACGAAACGCCCGGGATCGATATTGATGACTTTCAGCCCTTCGATGTCGTAGCTGCCGGACCCTGAGAGGCTGGCCAGGACCGCGCCCGGGGTACGGCCGTTGCCCGCGACTTGCACCGATAATTTGGCACGCCCCTCTGCCACCGGCTTTCCGGACGCATCACTGAGACTGCGGCCGAGATCGACAGGGATCACCAGGCGGCCGTCGATGGCCTTTCCGCCGCCTTGCGGCTTGGCGCCGATCTCGATCGCCACATCGCCGCCGAGATAGCCCTTGCCGAAAGCGGCGAGACGCACCTCATCGGCGCTGGCGCTGATACCGATCTGGGTCTCGTTCACCGTCAGGCCGTCGGCGATCTCGAGTGCTTCCGGCTTGATCCACAATTCGCCGATGAGGCCACGCGGCGCCGCGGGCGCGAAAGGCAGTTCGATATCGAGAGGTCGGCCGTCCCATGGCATGAAGACGAGGCCGAAGAGCCGGGCGAAGGAAACCGGGCCGGTCGAGAACTCGCCCTTGAGGCGGTTGCCGCCGTCGAAGGTCACCGAGCCGGACAGCGGCGCGCCCGCGACGAAGCCTCGCACGTCCGGCAGGACGACGCGCGGCAAGGCCACTTCAACATTCGATTCGACCGACAGCGCGCCGCCGACATAGTCGGCGACGCCCGCCGCCTGGAACAGGGAGGCCGGCCGCTCGGCGAAGAGCCCGGCGCGGCCGGTGCCTGTCAGCACATTGTTGTTGCGCAGAAACTTGCCTTGGAACTGGCCCTTGGCGCCAAAGGCATCGGCCTTGATATCGGCGACGAGCCCGTTGGCGAGCGATCCCGTCAGCGTTCCCGAAAGCTTGGCCGCCCCTTCGGGAACCGTCACCGGCCGCATGCCGGAGAGCTTGAGCAGCCCGGCGCCGCTGGCGCTGCGCAATGTGAAATCGGCGCTGATCTCCCCCGCCAGCAGATTGCCCTCGCCGGCTGCCGCCAGCGTTGCCTCGATATCGAGATCGCCGGTCTTGCCGATGACCCGGACATTCGCGGACTGTCCCTCTTCGTCGGGCTTGAGATCGGTCGTGATGTTGAGATTGGTCTTGCCCAGCGCCTCGGCCCAGATCGGACTTTCATTCTTCGGATGCAGCCCGAGAAGCTGCAGCAGGCTGCGCGGATCTTCCGCCGTGACGCCCGCGGCGATCGAACCTTGATAGCCGTTCGCCGTCGGTGTCAGGAGACCGGTGATATCGAGCCGCGCCTCCCCGACATTGCCGATCTCGACGGTCTTGAGATCAATTTTTCCGTCAATAGCCGCGATGTCGACGATGACGTCGCGGGCATCGACGCCATTGAGCGCGGTGGCACCCGATTGCAGCGTCAGGCGCAGGTCATGGCTGGCCGCCCATTGTGTCAGGAGGCCGGCGGTACCGAGCCAGCCGCCGCTTGCCAGGCCATTGGGCACGAAGCTGTCGATGTCCAGGGCGCTCGCATCCAGCCTGATGTCGACTACGGCACGCTCGCCGAATCCGATCGTGAGCGCGCCTTTGCCTTGCGATTCATCGATCTGATAGTTGAGGTCCTGCAGCCTGAGCTGCCCATATGTCGCATCGAAGCGCGTCTGCAGCTTGAAGCGGCCGCGGCTGCCGGTCCAGAATTCGGCGATCTCGCCACGCCCTTCGGGCCAAACCCAGGATATGAAATCGCGCAGACTTCCCGCCTCGCCGGCGAGGTCGCCGGCAAGCTGCGGGCCGGTGTCGGTCACCACGAAAGTTCCGGTGAAGAGCCCACGTGCTTGACCGGGCATGCCGGCGGACAGCTCCTCGATCCTGATCGCCTCCTGGTTCGCCGTGAAAGCGAGCCTCGCATTGTCCAGTGCCTCGCCGCCGACCACGAGCGAGGTCACGCCGAGCGTGGCGTCGACTTCGACATTGTCCGGCATCAGCCCGAGTGCGTTTTCGAGCAGTGCCAGGCCACCGCCCTCGCGGACCAGACTCTTCGCCTTGGCGCCGGCAACCTGGTCAAGATCGAAGCGGGTCGCTCTGAGATCGGCTTTCAGCGCCACATTAGTGCCGAGCGCGATCTCGGCGCTGCCGGTGAGGAGATTGGCGCTCTCGGTGTTGCCGTCGCGCGGCGAGATTTCGATCTTGTCGAGCGCCACCGTGTCGAAATCGGACGTTACCTGCGCCGTCATCTCCATCGGCCTCAGTTGGCCCTCGGCGTCGCTGCGCCCATCGACGCTTGCCGCCGGCTGGACGCGCAGGCCACCGGTCACATGACTACCGTCATTGGCGCCGTCGAACTGATAGACGAGGCCCGAGCCGTCGCCGGAGCCAATGCGGAACCCGAATTTGAATGGCGTGTCGGGCGTCCAGGCGCCGGTATTGACTGCGATGTCGATCGGCCGTTCGTGATAGGCGGCGACCCCGCGCAGGCGCCACGGCCCCGCGAAATTCTGGGCCGCCAGCGTCGCATTGACTCTGGTGATGGTCGCCCGACCGGCCCGCCGGTTGTCGATCACATGCACGACGCCGTCGCTCACGGTGATTTGATCGAGCCTGATCCGGTCGAGGAGTCGCAGTTCGCTCGCTGGCGCCTGCGATTTGAGGTGCCAGTTGCCCTCACCCGTGGCGAGGCGCTCGAAGGCGATGACCGGACGTATGACATCGATTGTCTCGACCCGGATCTCGCCGCCGATGAGGCCGGCCAGCGTCATGCGGACATCCACTTCCTCGGCCGTGATGAAATCAGGGACGGAGGCGCCAGGCGGATTGGCCACTTTGACATCGTGGAGGGTGAGCTTGGGCCAGGGAAACAGCCGGCCGGAAATATCGCCCGCCACCCTCACCTGGCGGCCAGTCACCTTGCCGCCGTAGTTCTCGATCGCCACCCGGTAGCTGCCCCAGTCGATAACGAAGGGCGCGACAAAGGCCGCCGCCACCGCCAGAACGAGGGCGATCCCGAAATAGAGAACGGGCGATTTCCAGAGCTTCATACCGATATCGGTCCAACCTGTCGCTGCCGCTATGGATGGCAGACGGACACGGCGATCATAAGGCGACTATCTTGCCCGGGTTAAGGATATTCTTGGGATCGAGCGCCTGCTTGATCTGCCGCATCAGGGCCACGCCCTCGGCCCCATGCTCCAATTCGAGAAAGGCCATCTTGCCGCGGCCCACCCCGTGCTCCCCGGTCGATGTGCCCTCCATGGCGATCGCCCGTTTGATGAGCCGCTCATAGAAGCCCTTCACCCGCGCCACCTCCTCGGCGTCGGCGCGGTCGCAATAGAGCACCACATGGAAATTGCCGTCACCGACATGGCCGACGATAGGACCATAGAGCCCGTTGGCCTTGAGATCGGCCTGGGTCTCGTTCACGCATTCGGCGAGCCTGGAGATCGGCACGCACACATCGGTGGCGAAGGCCTCCTTGCCCGGCACGAGCGCCTTGGTGGCCCAGAAGGCGTCATGGCGCGCCTGCCAGAGACGCTGGCGATCCTCTTCCTTCGTAGCCCAGGAGAACGGCCCGCCGCCCATTTCCTCGGCGATACCTGCGAACAGCAGCGATTGTTCCTGAGTACCGGCTTCGGTGCCGTGGAATTCGAGGAACAAAGTCGGCGCCACTTTGAGGTCGATCTTGGAATAGGCGTTGAAGGCCTTCACATGCTCCTCGTCGACGAGCTCGATGCGCGCCACCGGTATGCCGAGCTGAATGGTCTGGATCACCGCCCGGCAGGCGGCGTCGATCGAGGGGAACGGACACACGCCGGCGGCGATCGATTCGGGGATGCCATAGAGCTTCACCCCTACTTCCGTGATGATGCCGAGTGTCCCCTCCGAGCCCACCAGGAGGCGGGTGAGATCATAGCCGGCCGACGACTTCTTGGCCCGCCTGGCGGTCCTGACAAGTTCGCCATTGGCCATGACGGCGGTGAGATTGAGGACATTCTCCCGCATCGTGCCGTAGCGCACCGCATTGGTGCCGGAGGCCCGTGTCGCCGCCATGCCGCCGATGCTGGCATCGGCCCCGGGATCGATCGGGAAGAACAACCCCTGGTCGCGCAGATGCGTATTGAGCGCCTTGCGCGTCACCCCTGCCTCGACCCGGGCATCGAGGTCCTCGACATTGACTTCAAGCACCCTGTTCATGGCCGACAGGTCGACCGAGATACCGCCAAACGGGGCGGTGAAATGACCTTCGAGCGAGGTGCCGGTGCCGAAGGCTATGACCGGCGTCTCGTAATTGCCGCAGATCGAGACGATGCGCTGCACCTCTTCGGTGGATTTGACGAACGCGACCGCGTCGGGCGGCGCGCCCGGCGTCCAGGTCTGGTCCTTGCCATGCTGCTCGCGCACCGCCTGGGCGGTCGAGAGCCGGTCGCCCAGTATCGCTTTGATCTCGGCCACCGCCTGGGCTGAACTGTTCCGCCTAATCATCTGTCATCCGTCCTGGGTGTCTGCTATCGGTTCCGCGCCCACCTGGGACATTTAGTCAGGATTCACGGAAAAGACGATGGCCTTCCCTGCCCCTTTCGTAAGCTCCGCCCACAAGATCGAGCCGGAATGGACCGACTATAACGGCCATTTCAACATGGCCTATTACAATGTGCTGTTTGACCGGGCAGGCGACGAGGTTTTCGACGCCATCGGCCTCGGTGCCGCTTATGTGAAGCGGGCCAGCTGCTCCTTCTTCACGCTCGAGGCGCATGTCACCTACCTGCGCGAGTTGCATGCCGGTGATTCTGTCACCGTCGATGTCCAGTTCCTCGATTATGACGCCAAGCGCATTCATTATTTCGAGCAGATGCGTCATGCCGGTGAAGGCTTCATCGCCGCGACCAGCGAGCTCATCATCATCCATGTCGACATGACGACCCGCAGGTCGGCTCCGTTCCCGCCTGACGTGCTCGCCAACATCAAGGCGATGCGTGAGGCCCATGCTGCACTGCCGTTGCCGCCGCAGATAGGCCATCGCATCGGCATCCCGAGAAAATAGTGGCCCTGCCACATTATGCGCGCATTTCCGCATGATCCTTTGCATCGTCCAGGGACGGCGCAACATACGGAGAAGCACCCACATGCAAGCTCTCGAAATCCTGGATTATGCCCGTCAGCTCCACGAAGTGCGCGGCGAAAGGGCCGTGCTGGAAGCCGCTCAGCGCGCCAATGCCTGCGAAGCGAAAGGCGACAGTGAGGCGGCCGCCAATTGGCGTCGCATCCAGTCTGCATTGACGACTATTCAGTCGCCACATGTGAGCTGATCATCGGCTCGTCAACGAAGCGCGTCGGCGCGCCAGTCAGGTTGCGCGCCGTTGGCATTTCGAAACCGGTTTGGCCGGAAACAAAAAATCCAGTTGTGCCCCGCCACTGCAATAATATCGTCTCATTCTCCAGCCATAAGTCGCTCGTCAACCGCAAAACAAGGGAGGTCGGCAAATGCAGGACGCAACGATTATCGAATTCGCCCGCCAGCTTCTCGTCATTCATGGCGTGAAGGCGAGTGAAGAGGCCCGGGTCCATGAGCGCATTTGCGTGAAATACGGCGCCGAGCGCACCGCCGAGGCCTGGCGCAGCGTCCAGACCGCCCTCGCGGATATCAAGGACAAGAAGGCGAATTGCCTGCATTAGCGCGCATCGGCCGATGCGGCTAAAATCAACCGATTCAAGCCCAGTCCAAACGCATCGTGATCCAGCGCGGAGTTGCTATATAAGGGTGCGAAACTTCAGGATTCGCACCCTTTAAACATGACGTCGCGTCCCATTGATCTAGGTGATTTCGAGGAAGTCCCGCCGCCCCAGAGGCCCGGCGGTTTGTCGGCGCGCGCCCTGGCGGGGGCCGAGCCCCCCTATCTCAAAGGCCTCAATCCGGAACAGCGCGCGGCGGTCGAGACAACCGACGGGCCTCTTTTGGTGCTGGCGGGTGCCGGCACGGGCAAGACCCGTGTCCTGACCACCAGGCTCGCCCATATCCTGGCCACCGGCCGGGCCTGGCCGGGCCAGATCCTGTGCGTGACCTTCACCAACAAGGCCGCGCGCGAGATGCGCGAGCGCATTGGCCATCTGATCGGCGGCGTGGTCGAGGGCATGACCTGGCTCGGCACCTTCCACGCCATAGGCGTCAAGATCCTGCGCTCCCATGCCGAACTCGCCGGTCTCAAATCCGGCTTCTCGATCCTCGATACGGACGACCAGATCCGCCTTCTGAAGCAGATCATCGAGGCCTCCGGCATCGACGAGAAGCGCTGGCCCGCCCGCCAGCTGGCTTCGCTCATCGACAACTGGAAGAATCGCGGCCTGCTCCCGGCCAAGGTGCCCGCCGGCGAGGCCCATGCCTATGGCAATGGCCGTGGCGCCGAGCTCTATGCCGAATACCAGGCCAGGCTCCGGGTCGTGAACGCCGTCGATTTCGGCGACCTTCTTCTTGAAGTTCTGCATATATTCCAAGACCATCCGGACGTCCTGAAGGAGTATCAGCGCCGCTTCAAATACATGCTGGTCGACGAGTATCAGGACACCAATGTCGCCCAATATCTGTGGCTGAGGCTGCTCGCCCAGGGCCACAGGAATATCTGCTGCGTCGGCGACGACGACCAGTCGATCTATGGCTGGCGGGGCGCCGAGGTCGACAATATTCTGCGCTTTGAGAAGGATTTCCCCGGCGCCAAGGTGATCAGGCTCGAGCGCAATTACCGCTCGACACCGCAGATTCTCGGCGCCGCGTCGGGCCTCATCGCCAAGAATGAGAGCCGCCTCGGCAAGACGCTCAGGAGCGAGCGCGACGACGGCGACCAGATCGCTTTGCGCTCGCACTGGGACGGCGATGAGGAAGCCCGCGCCATCGGCGAAGATATCGAGCAATTGCAGCGCAAGGGCGAGAAGCTCAACGACATGGCGATCCTGGTGCGCGCCTCATTCCAGATGCGCGCTTTCGAAGACCGCTTCATCACATTGGGCGTCCCCTATCGCGTCGTCGGCGGTCCGCGCTTCTATGAGCGCCAGGAAGTGCGCGATGCACTCGCTTATTTCAAGATCACGGCCTCGCCCGACAACGATCTCGCCTTCGAGCGCATTATCAACGTGCCGAAGCGCGGTATCGGTGACACGTCCGTCAAGCGCATGCACGAGCATGCCCGCAAGGACGGCGTCTCGCTCTACCGCGCCGCTGAAGTTCTGAGCCAGACCGACGAGTTGCCGGCCAAGACGCGCACCTCTTTGCGCACGCTGCTCGAGTCCTTCGCGCGCTGGCGCCAGACGCTGCAGGGCCTGCCTCATACCGAGCTTGCCGAGATCATACTCGATGAGTCCGGCTACACGACCATGTGGCAGAACGACAAGAGCCCGGAAGCGCAAGGCCGCCTCGAGAACCTGAAAGAGCTTGTCCGCTCTATGGGCGAGTTCGAAACCATGGCAGGCTTCCTCGAGCATATCGCGCTGGTGATGGACACCGATGCCAACAACAGCGAGGACAAGGTCAACATCATGACCTTGCACTCCGCCAAGGGCCTCGAATTCGGCACGGTCTTCCTGCCCGGCTGGGAGGAAGGCCTCTTCCCGCATCAGCGCTCGCTAGACGAGAATGGCCGCGCCGGCCTCGAGGAGGAACGCCGACTGGCCTATGTCGGCATCACCCGCGCCAAGCGCCGCGCCACCATTTCCTTCGCCCAGAACCGCCGCGTCCACAATCTCTGGCAGTCGAGCCTGCCCTCGCGCTTCATCGACGAATTGCCGGAAGCGCATGTCGAAGTGGCGCCGATGGCCAATTCCTATGGCGGCTATGGCATCGGCTCCTATGGGACGAGCCGCTTCGAGGAGCGCACCACGCCCTTCTCCAACACTTACGACACGCCGGGCTGGCAGCGCGCCCAGCGCGCCTACGCCAAGGGCGAGGCCATGCGATCGTCGCCACATATCATCGAGGGCCAGCTGGTGGCGCGCGAGACCGAGGGCAAGAACATCGCCCGCGGCGCCAGAGTCTTCCATCAGAAGTTCGGCTATGGCCGCGTCAGCCATGTCGACGGCAACAAGCTCACCATCGATTTCGACAAGGCGGGCGAGAAGCGCGTTCTCGATTCCTTCATCGAGCTGGCCTGATGGCGGATATCATCGTCAGGCCCGCGCGTCCTGAGGACAAGGCCGCCTGGCGCGATATGCGGGCGGCCCTTTATGGCGAGGATCCTTCCCTTCTCACCGATGTCGAGGGCTATTTCGCCGGCGATCCGATGATCGCCGCCGCCTTCATCGCCCAAGACGGCAGTCACGTAGGTTTTGTCGAACTCTCCTTGCGCAACTATGCCGAGGGCTGCGTCTCGTCGCCGGTTCCCTATGTCGAGGGACTCTATGTGGCGCAAGGTGCCCGCCGGCGGAATGTAGGCCGCCTGCTCATCGCCGCAGCGGAAGACTGGGCCAGGACCAACGGCTTTACCGAGATGGCCAGCGACACGCAGATCGAGAACGAGGCGAGCCTCGGCGCCCACCAGGCTTACGGCTTCAGCGAGGTCGAGCGCATCGCCTGTTTGCGGAAGCGACTCGATTAGGACCGGAGGATCCGCTCCACCACCTCTTCGGCGGTCATTTGAGATGTATCGAGCCACAGGCCGAGCCGTGGCGTCTCCCGCTCAAGCGCATTGGCCAGGATGTTCGGCGGAAAGCCGTCGCTGTAGCCCGGCTTGGAGCGACCCGCCCCGCGCCTCGCCAGCGTTTCGGCGCCGGGATTGAGCACGATGATCGTCGGATCGAGATCGGCGAGCCGTTCCGCCGCCTGGCTCAGCGCCGCACCGATCAGGATGTCCTGATAGACGACGGTGAAGCCGGCATCGTGATAGGCACGCGCCACATCGCCGGCGAGCCGATGGCGCAGAGCGAGCTGCGACAGGGCTTCCTCCGAGAGCACCGGTCCCATTTCGGCGCGGCCTGTGACAATCATGCGACGGAACACATCACCGCGCAGATGCACGGACTTCGGCAGGCTCTCGGCCAGGAGCTGAGCAACGGTCGACTTGCCGGCCGCCATCGCACCAGTGATGATGAAGAGCCTGGGTTTCATTTCTCGACCAGCACGGCTTTGCCCGACACCTCGGCACCGGCATCCTTGGCGAGTTTCAGATGCGAGAACACCGAGAGCACGCTGATCATCGCCACGGTGAAGAAGGCGAAGGAGAAGTCCTCCACGGTCAATGTCAGATCACCTCTCAGATATTGCGCGATTTCCAGCACCGAGGCGGCGCAGACGACGCCGGTCGCGAGCGAGAGCTGCTGTGCCACGCTATAGAAGCTCGTCGCCTTGCCCATCTCACGCGGCGGGATATCCGAATAGGAGAGCGCGTTGAGGGAGGTGAACTGCAGGGAACGGAAGAAGCCGCCGGCCAGCAGCACCGCCAGGATCAGGAGATGCGGGGTTTGCGGCGTAAACAGGCCCTGCGCGGCGAGGAAGACCGTGCTGATCAGCGCGTTGCAGATGAGGACGCTGCGAAAGCCGAAGCGCTTCAATATGCGCGCCGCGGTGAACTTCATGGTGAGCGCGCCGAGTGCCGCCGCGCAAGTCAGGCTGCCCGACTGGAATGGCGTCAGCTTGAAGCCGAGCTGCAGCATCAAGGGCAGGAGAAACGGAATGGCGCCGATGCCGATCCGGAACAGGCTGCCGCCCATGACGCCCGACCGGAAGGTCGCGACGTTGAGAAGCTTGAGGTCGAGGATAGGATTGGCGGTGCGCCTGGCATGCCGCACATAAATTGCCGTCAATATGGCGCCGACGACCATCAGTATCTCCGCGCCATGCGCCGGCAGCACGTCGCGGCCGAACACCGTCGCGCCGAAGACCAGGGCCGACAGCCCGAAACCCGACAGGAGGAAGCCTTTGGCGTCGAGCGGCGGCACCCCCTCCTCGCGGATATCCGGCATATAGAGTGTTGCCAGCACCAGCCCGAGAAGCCCGAAGGGAATATTGATGAAGAAGATCCAGCGCCAGTGGAAATAAGTGGTGATGAAGCCGCCGATCGGCGGGCCGAGGATCGGCCCGAGCAGCGCCGGAATGGTGAGCAACGCCAGCGCATTCACCATCTCGCTCTTCGATACTGTCCTCAGAATGATCAGCCGCCCGACCGGAACCATCATGGCGCCACCAAGGCCCTGCAGAGCCCTGGCCGCGATGAGGCCTTCGAGCGAAGTCGAGAGACCGCAGGCGATCGATCCCACGGTGAAGACGGTCATGGCGGCGCGAAACACGTTGCGGGCGCCGAACCGGTCGGCGCACCAGCCGCTGACCGGAATGAAGACGGTCAACGCCAGGAGGAGGTGGTGAAAGCGAGCTTCAGGATGACCGGATCTACATGCAGATCAGCGGCGATGGCCGGCAGCGCGGTTGCGATCACCGTCGAATCTGTATTCTCCATGAACAGCGCTGAGGCGACGACGAGCGGGACGATGCGCGGTAGGGAGGCCATGGCGGCCCCTCGTTAGCATGTGTGCCAGGGGGCCAGACACGCAATTGTCGGCGGAGCCCCATTCCGAAGTGTCGGCACATCGATAAAATCATCCTAACTATCTGAAGTATATGATCTTTTAAATTCACCTATTTGGGAACTTTAGTCCTTGCCGCACGTTGACAGGCATCATCCATTTGATGGGAGACAAGAATGGATACCAACCCTCAGTATCGCGCGAAGACAGATCCAAAAGTCGATCCGACTGTCACCTATAATACGGAAATCCGTCGCGGCTCGAGCAGCAGCACGGGGTGGATCATCGGCGGCTTGGTCGTTCTGGCGCTGATCGCAGCCTTCTTCATGTGGGGAGGCAGCTCCAATACGCCTGCGCCCACGACAAATACCACGACGGAGCAGCCCGCGACACCGCCGGCGGCCCCCGTGACTCCTGAGCAACCGGCGACGCCAAGCCAGCCTGAGGGCAACACGACGACGCAGCCCCAGAGCACCGCTCCGGCTCCGGCTCCGGCTCCGGCTCCGGCCCCTGAGCAGCCGGCCGCGCCGGCAACACCCGCGCCGCAAGGCGGCACCACCGGCCAGGGCACGACCAACCCGTAACGCGTCTGTTTGGATTTACCACAAGGAACTCCGCCGCACCGCGCGGCGGAGTTTCTTGACGTGACGATCACTTGATCACGCCGGCCCCCGCTTCCCTCTTCAAATTTGCTCCGCTATAAGACGGCCAAGATTTTCGGGAGAGTCGCAGCTCTTTCCGCCCGAACGCTTCTGGAGCCCAAAAGGCGAAGCGTTCCATCTTTGGAGCAAAAACCGTGTTCGAGCGTATTTTCAGCTGGCTGGAAAGCCGGACCGATACGTTTCCGTCTGTGAAACCGACCCAGCCCGGCAGTACCCTGTGGGGCTTCATCTGGCATTATACGCGGCCATTCTGGCCGATGATCCTCGTTTGCTCGGGCCTAGCCTCTGCGGTCGCCCTGATCGAGGTGGCGCTGTTCTCCTTCCTCGGCAATCTCGTCGATTGGCTCAACAACGCCGATCGCGCGACTTTCTGGGACGTGCACGGCACCCGCCTCATCATCATGTCGGTGCTGGTGCTGCTCGTCCTGCCGATCCTCAAATTCTGGTATGAGGCGGTCGTCCATCAGGGGCTCATCGGCAACTTCGCTATGCGTATCCGCTGGCTGGCGCATCGCTATGTGTTGCGCCAGAGCGTCGACTTCTTCCAGAACGACTTCGCGGGCCGCATCGCCACCAAGGTCATGCAGGCGGCGCTGGGCACCCGCGACACGGTGATGAAGATCACCGAGGTGCTGGTCTATGTCGGCGTCTATTTTACCGGCGCCGTCGTCATGTTCGCGGCGAGCGACTGGCGCCTTGCGGTGCCGCTCGTCCTCTGGTTCGTCGGCTATCTCCTGGTCATGCGTCATTTCGTGCCGCTGCTCGGCAAATTGTCGAAAGCGCAGGCCGATGCGCGCTCCATGGTCACCGGCCGCATCGTCGACAGCTACACGAATATCTCGACCGTCAAGCTCTTCGCCCATGCCGACCGCGAGGATCTCTACGCTCGCGATGGCCTGCGCCACATGCTCGACACCGTCTATAGTTCGCTGCGCACCACCACGCGCATGACAGTGGCGCTCAATATATTGAACGCCCTCCTCCTCTTCTCGACGGGCGCACTCACCATCTGGCTGTGGTCGCTCAACGCGGTGACGACGGGCGCGCTCGCCTTCACCGTCGGCCTGGTACTGCGCATGCAGGGCATGGCGCATTGGATCCTGTGGGAAGTGGCGGGTCTGTTCGAGGATATCGGCACCGTCCAGGACGGCATCGAGACCATTGCGCGCGAACGCAGCCTCGTCGATGTCCCGGATGCGCAGCCGCTCATCGTGACCAAGGGTGAGATCAAGTTCGAGAGTATCGGCTTCAACTACGGCAAGTCGTCCGATCGCGAGAAGAGCGGGGTCATCGACAACCTCACTTTGACCATAGCCCCCGGCGAAAAGGTGGGACTGGTCGGCCGCTCCGGCGCCGGTAAGTCGACGCTTGTCAACTTGCTGCTGCGTTTCTACGACCTGCGCCAAGGCCGCATTCTCATCGACGGTCAGGACATCGCCAGGGTCACCCAGGAGAGCCTGCGTGAGCAGATCGGCATGGTGACCCAGGACACTTCGCTGCTGCACCGCTCGGTCAAGGACAATATATCCTATGGCCGCCCCGACGCCTCGATGGAGGAAATCGTTGAAGCAGCCAAGCGGGCGCATGCCGATGAGTTCATCCCGCAGCTCGTCGATCCCAAGGGCCGGCGCTCCTATGACGCCCATGTCGGCGAACGCGGCGTGAAACTGTCGGGCGGCCAGCGCCAGCGTGTCGCTATTGCCCGCGTTCTGCTCAAGAACGCGCCGATCCTGATTCTCGACGAGGCGACGAGCGCGCTCGATCTCGGAAATCGAGGCGGCTATCCAGGAGAGCCTTTACAGCCTCATGGAGGGCAAGAGCGTCATTGCCGTCGCCCACCGGCTGTCCACCATCGCCGCCATGGACCGGCTCGTCGTCATGGACAAGGGTCGCGTCGTTGAGGAAGGCTCGCATGACGAGCTCCTGCGCAGAGGCGGCCTCTATGCCGATTTGTGGCGCCGCCAGTCAGGCGGCTTCCTCGCCCGCGAAGCGGCGGAATAGCGGGTCGCATGGAGTTCACCCTCACCATCGGCGATCTGCGGGAAGATCGCGCGGTGGAGCTCGCGGCGTTCCTCGAGAATCTGGACGAGGCGCCGCCGGCCGTCACCCTCAACGAGACCGACGAGGCGGCGAAGCTCTGGAATGTCGTAGCCTATTTCACTGAAGAGAAGGAAGCCCGCGCCGCCGGCGCGATGCTGAAACCCCATCTGGGGCTGGAGGAGGCCTTCTCCATCGACGCCCTGCCCGATGTCGACTGGGTGCGGCGCTCGCTCGAGGGCCTGGCGCCGGTCGTCGCCGGGCGATTCTTCCTCTATGGCTCGCATGACCGCGAGCGCCGGCGTGCGGGCGGCATCTCGCTCGAAATCGATGCCGGTACGGCCTTCGGCACCGGCCATCACGGCACGACCTCCGGCTGCCTCCTGGCGCTCGACCACCTGTTGAAGCGCGGCGCCCCGAGGCGGATCCTCGACGTCGGCTGCGGCACCGGGGTTTTGGCGATTGCCGCCGCGCTGGCTTTGCGCCGCGCCGTCACCGCCAGCGACATCGATCCCATCGCCGTCGATGTGACCCTTGCCAATGCCCGTAATAACGGCGCCGGCCCCTTGCTTGCGGCGATCACGGCGCCCGGCCTCAAGCACCGGCGGATCGCCGCTTCAGCACCCTATGATCTGATTTTCGCGAATATTCTGGCGCGGCCGCTGATAGCGCTGGCGGGTGACTTGGCCGCGAGCCTGGCGCCCGGCGGCAGCCTGATTCTGTCCGGCCTCACCCTCGATCAGGAACAAGCGGTGCGCGCCGCCTATCGCAATCGCGGCCTCATCCCCGAGAGCCCGATCAGGCTCGGCAATTGGGCGACGCTGGTTTTCAGACAAACCGGATCCCGAATAGCCTTTCGGAAAGAAATCGGCGCCTGAAAAGCAAAAGCCCGCGGCGTTTCCGTCGCGGGCGTCAATTGGGCAGTGCCGCAGGCAGCGGCCGGGAACTGGCTTGGCGCACGTCCTTCGGACCTGCGCCGGAAACCTTAGTTACCCCAGACCATCCGGTGGATTTCCGAACGGCGCATGCCGATATCGGCCAGGAGACGGTCGTCCAGGGCCTGCAGCTGGCGCTCGGCGCGGCTGCGCGACACGTAGTTGACGACGCGGCTCGAAACGCGGGTCAGGAAATCGGGGATCATGCGAGTGCCGTTACGGCTGGTTTCGCGGTTGAAAGTCGTCGTGTTCATTTCTAGCTCCTGTTTCGTCACACCGGACCAACGGCCCTTCGGCAATCGCACCCGATGTGGTGTTAACTAATGTTGTTGTGCATTGCACAAGCACGGACCTTATATGAGGACCCGCTTGCGTTGCACCAGAGGGCCGGTCAGCATGCGAGACATGCAATAAACTCATATCATCGTTCACATATCATTAATCAACCACGTCAAGTTAGTCGACTTTATCTTATCACATTGAAATTGCTATATTTACCGCAATTCCAACACAGTTCAGACACAATCGAAAAGCGGCCCCTATTAGCGCTTTAATGCCAGCATGGGAGAGAAAACGCGAGGAACGGGCAGAAACGCCATGCTGACAGCGCATAAACTCAGGCGATGTCTTTTTGCATCGCACCATTACCTTTCGGCACTATTTCCTTACCCTTGCGTGAGGCGGACAGATGCTTTCCAATGGCGCTCCCGCAACCATGTGTGTCTGGAGCCTTCCGTTATGAGAGCCTTCCACAGACTTGCCGTTTTCGCTGCCTTTGCCTTCTTTCTTTCGGCCCAGGCTTTCGCCGAGCAGGTCACCGTCTCCTTCATTCAGACCAATGACATCGACAAATTCGAAGGCTCAGGCGAGCGCGGCGGTTTTGCCCGCCTCAATGCGGTCGTGAAGGCAGAACGCGCCAAGGGCAGCCATGTCGTCTATGGCCATGCCGGCGACATGATCTCCCCCTCCCTGCTTTCCGGCCTCGACAAGGGCGAGCACACGATCATGCTCACCAATCTCGCCCCGCCCGATGCCTTCACTCCCGGCAATCACGAATATGACTTTGGTCCGGAAGTGTTCCTGAAGCGCATGGCCGAGGCCAAGTTTCCGCTCCTTGCCGCCAATCTCCGCGATCCCGATGGCAAGCTCCTCCCCAATTTCTCCGACACGCTGATGATCGAACGTGGCCCCCTTAAAATCGGTATCGTGGGGCTTACCTCGGATGAAAGCGCCCATGCCTCGAGTCCAGGCAATCTCAAGATCGCCGACGCGCTGGAAACCGGCCTCGCCAAGGCCAAGGAATTGCGCGAGGCGGGCGCCGACTTCGTCGTGGCGCTCACCCATTCGGGCCGCGGCGAGGACCGCGCCATGGTCGAGAGCCGCCTCATCGACCTCATCATGACCGGCCATGACCAGGACCTGCTCATCAACTATGACGGTCGCGTCGCCGCGATGGAATCCTATGAGCAGGCGGATTACGTCAGCATCGCCGACATCACCTTCGACATTTCGGAGAAGGACGGCAAACGCGTCGTCAAATGGCACCCGAGCTTCCGGGTGATCGACACCAAGGACGTGACACCAGATCCCGAGACCAAGGCCAAGAGCGACGAACTCGCCGCGATGCTGGCCAAGGAGCTCGATGTCGCCATCGGCACCACGACCACGCCGCTCGACAGCCGCCGCGCCACGGTCAGGAGCGCGGAAGCCGCGATGGGGAATCTCGTCGCCGATTCGCTGCGCAAGGCGGTCGACGCCGATGTCGCCATCACCAATGGCGGCGGCCTGCGCGGCAACAAGGAGTATCCGGCCGGCCATGCCATCACCCGCAAGGACGTCCTGACCGAGCTGCCTTTCGGCAATCGCACCATGAAACTGCAGGTCACCGGCGCCACGATCCTATCGGCGCTCGAGAACGGCTTCAGCGAGATCGAGGACAATGGCGGTCGCTTCCCGCAGGTTTCGGGGATGAAGGTCGTCTATGACGCGGCGAAGCCCAAGGGCCAGCGCGTCGTCTCGGTCGAGGTCGCCGGCAAGCCGCTCGACGTCAATGCGAAATACACACTCGCCACCAATGATTTCATGGCCAATGGCGGCGACGGCTATTCGGTGTTCCGCGAGGCGAAGCCCCTGCTCACCGTGCGCGACGCGAAATTGATGGCCAATGACGTGATGGTTTATGTCAGCGCGCACAAGACGATTTCTCCGGCGGTCGAAGGCCGCATCGTGAAGAAGTAGCGAGCGCGTTTCACACTTTCCCTTCTCCCCCGTGCAGCGTGGGAGAAGGGGAAAGTCGAGAGAGCGTCCCTACCTCTCGGCCGCCCGGCTCCACAACCTGATCTTGCCGGTGCGGCCGCGCAGTTCGTGCTCGCCGCTGTCGCCGTATTCGCGCACCGCGTCCTCGCCGGCTTCCTGGCGTGCCGCCCGGATCACCGCGTCGCTCGCCAGCACCGCGATATTCAGTGCCCGCGTCATCTCCTGGATGCGGCTCGCCACATTGACGGTGTCGCCGATGACGGCGAATTCCATGCGCCGCTCGCTGCCGATGTCGCCGAGCACCACATCGCCGTGATGGAGCCCGATGCCGAGATGCATCGGCTGCAGACCGTTGGCGCGCCGTTTCGCATTCCAGCGCGCGATCGCTTCCGCCATCGCCGCGGCGCAGGCCAGCGCATTGGCGGCATCGCGGGGTCCTGCCTTGGGCGTGCCGAAGGTCGCCATGAGGCCATCGCCCAGGAACTTGTCGAGCGTTCCGCCATGCGCGAAGATCGCCTTCTCGAACATGCGCAGCAGCTCGCGCAGCAGCGCCATGACCTGCATCGGCGGCATCGCCGCGCTGATCGTGGTGTAACCCCAGATATCGGCGAACAGCACGGCCACGCGCTGGGTGCGCGCTTCGTCGAGCCGGCCGCCTGTCTGCATCAGCCCATCCACCATGTTGGGCGAGAAGTAACGCGCCAGATTGGCCCGCTTACGCTCGGCATCGCTCAGGCGCTTTTGTACCTCCATTTGCCGCGTGATGTCGCGCAGCGCGCCGACCACCCGCCGGGGCCCTTCCGCGCCATAGACGATGAGGCCGCGCATCACGATCCATTGCGTGGCGTCTGGCTTCGGCTCATAGCGGCATTCGATGTCGAACGTCTCCTCGCGGCGCTCGAATTTGTGCCGGAAGGTGGCGCGCAGGAAATCGCCGTCGGCTTTCACGAACAGCCTGATCAATTCGTCGATGTTGCCGGAGAGGCTGGCGGGTGCGAGCCCCAGCACTTCGTGCAGGCGCGGCGAGAGGAAGATGCTGCCCGATTTCACGTCCCAGTCGAACAGCCCGTCATGGGCGCCGCGCGCCGCCAGCGCATAGCGTTCTTCCGAGAGTCTGATCTTCTCGTCCGCCTGCTCGCGCTCGACGGCGCCGGCGATGAGTGCGGCCGCGGTGCGCAGCACATGGATCTCTTCCGAGCTCCAGCCGCGCTCCTCCTTGCAATCGTCGAAGCCGAGGAACCCCCACCATTTTCGTCCCACCATGATCGGCACGGAGATGAAGGACAAGGTGTGATGCTCGATGAAGACCTGGCGCGTATAGCCGGTCGTCTCGCTGAACTTCGCCTGGACGATCTCGCCTCGCTCGCGCTTCTCGGCCCACTCGCCCAAATGCTCGGGATCGTCGTCGTCGGAGAGCGGCATGTTGCTGTAGCGGGGGTCGCTGCTGAGCGGGGAAAGCCCCTTATCGGCCCAGTCGTGCCGGCACGACTGCACCCTGTGGCCATCGGGTCCGGGATGGACTTCGAACATGGTCACCCGGCTCATCTGCGTGGCGTGCCCCAGCCGCTTCAGGAAGTCCTGGACATGGTCACGCCAATCGCCCGCCATCATGCGCGTTGCCGCATAGGCGATGGCGTCGAGCATCGCCAGCCGCCGCTTGGCCTCGATGATCGCATCAGGGCCGATGACCGCCAAGAGGTCCTGGTCGACCGGTGGTCTGGTCTTCATGGCTGCCGCCGTCCCAACGTGAACTTACGCCCCGTCTCCTCGCTCTACAGGATTGCCGTGCGGAAGGAAACGGCCTCGCAGCTCTTTTAAGGCGGTGCAGTCCTCTGGGTGTCTCACGGCGAGGTTGCGTCATGTCTGAAGCGATCGCATCGCCAACTTCTCAACTACGGGAGGATATGCTCTATATGGGCCATGTTCCAATCATTCGACGACGTCTCCGAAGGTCACCTCTCGCGCGAGCGCGTGACGCGCTTGCGCGAGGAACTCCAGCGCCGCCAGCTCGACGGCTTCATCATCCCCCGCCAGGACGAGTTCCAGGGTGAATATGTGGCGCCCTATGCCGAGCGGCTGCGCTGGCTCACCGGCTTTGCCGGCTCCTGGGGCCTCGCCATCCTGATGTCTGATCGCGCCGCCATCTTCGTCGACGGCCGCTATACGATACAGGTGCGCCAGCAGGTCGATACCGCGATTTTCACGCCCCGCCATCTGGTCGAGGAGCCGCCGGCGGAATGGCTGGAAAAGGAACTGAAGCCTGGTGAGATCCTGGGTTACGATCCATGGTTGCTGACCGCCGATCAGATCTCCCGCTTCGAGAAGGCGGCGGCCAAGGCCGGTGCCAAGCTCCAGCCCGTCGACGGCAATCCCATCGACGCGATCTGGGCCGAACAGCCCAAGCGTCCGATGAAGCCGGTCTCCGTCCAGCCGACGCAGTTCTCGGGCAAGAGCGCCAGGGACAAACTCGACGATGTGGCGAAGAGTCTGGAGAAGGCCGGCGCTGATGCGGTGGTGCTGACCCAGCCTGACTCGGTCGCCTGGGCCTTCAATATCCGCGGCGGCGATGTCGCCTACACGCCAGTGGTTCTGAGCTATGCCATCCTGCACCGCAAGGGCGAAGCTGAGCTCTTCATCGACACCGCCAAATTGCCGGAGGATGTGACGGCGCATCTGAAGAGCATCGTGCGTCTCAAGGCTCCCCAGGACATCGAGGCCTCGCTGGCGAGCCTCGGCCGCGAGAAAGCCCGCGTCCAGATCGATCCCGACTGGACACCGGAGCGCATCCGCGCCGTACTGGCGGCTTCCGGTGCCGAGATCGTCCACGGTAAGGACCCTTGCGTGTTGCCCAAGGCGCGCAAGAACGCCATCGAGCAGGAAGGCGCGCGCGCCGCTCAGAAGCGCGACGGAGTCGCCGTGACGCGTTTCCTCTGTTGGCTCGACGCGGCCGCACCCAAGGGCGGCCAGGATGAAGTCACCGTCGCCCAGAAGCTCGCCGAGTTCCGTGCCGAGGGCGGCATGCTCAAGGACCTCTCCTTCGATTCGATCTCCGGCGTCGGCCCCAATGCGGCCATCCCGCATTACCGCGTCTCAAGGGCAACCGCCTTGCCGCTGAAAGACGGCGAGATCTATCTCATCGACTCCGGTGCGCAATACCAGGACGGCACGACCGACATCACCCGCACCGTCATCGTCGGCACGCCGACGGCCGAGATGAAGGACCGTTTCACCCGCGTGCTCAAGGGCATGATCGCTCTGTCGCGCATCCGCTTTCCCAAAGGCACCTGCGGCAGCCAGCTCGACGTGCTGGCGCGCCAGCCGCAATGGATGGCGGGCCTCGATTTCGATCACGGCACCGGCCATGGCGTCGGCAGCTATCTCTCCGTCCATGAGGGCCCTGCCCGCATCAACAAATCCGACCGCACCCCGCTCGAGCCCGGCATGATCCTCTCCAACGAGCCCGGCTATTACAAGGAAGGCCAGTATGGCATCCGCATCGAGAATCTCATTCTCGTGCGCGAGCCGGAAGCGATCCCTGGCGGCGAGCGCCCGATGATGTCCTTTGAGACCTTGACGCTCTGCCCGATCGACCGCCGCTTGATCGAGCCAGGCGTCCTGGCACCTGAGGAGCGTGACTGGCTCAACGCCTATCATGCCCGCGTCGAGCGCGAGATCGGCGCCTTCCTCGAAGGCGCGGAGCTTGCCTGGCTGAAGCAGGCCTGCGCGCCGGTTTAAGGGAACCGCCGCACCGTCCAGTCCGCACTGATCCGCGCGGTGGAGGCGCCCACCATGGACCACTCCGCTTGGATCCTTCTGCGGCCGCGATCGTCGCGTGGCTCGGCACCGTGCATCTCGACCACCAGATAGCGCGCCGGCGATTCGCTGAGCGCGCGGATGCCATGCAGGGATCCGGCGGGATGATAGAGGAATGCCGGCGCCGTCACCGTTCGTCCCATCGTCTGGACCGTCCCCTCGAAGAGCGCGATCAGCACGTCATAGGGATCTGCATGCGGCGCGTAGCCGCCGCCCGGCTGGAGCACGCTGCGATGGGCGTGCAGCTTCTTGAGGAAATGCGTTCCTCCCTCGAAGACGAGCCGCGTTTGAAAGGACTTGTCGGAGGCCGCGCACTCGCCGGTGTCGGAGAAAACGCCCGCCGCCGCATGTTTCGGGAGCCCGAGTGAGGCGCCCCGCCATTTATACATGAGATAGACGATCGGCTTGTCGCTCGCATTGCGGATCGTATGCCAGCGATAGGCCGGATAATAGGCGAAGTCGCCGGGCTTCAGCCGGTGGACGGCAGGCGTCGGATCATCCTGGTTTCGGGCAGGACGATCTCGGCCTCGCCGTCGATGACGACCAGGATCTCCTCCTCGACATGCGCATGCGGGGGATGCGGCGAGTGCCCGGGCTGCAGCAGAGAGTAATGCGCACCGAGATGCCCCACCGCGGCCGTCCTGCCCGCCATGAGCGGCTGCGCTATCCATGCTCCGTCACCGGCCGGCGCATCGAGCCCGGCGATCACCGGCTGGTCGAGCGCCTTGTCGCGCGGCGGCTCGACGAGATTGCGATATCCGCGTGCCCGGCCGAGAACCGTAATCGCCGGCGGCAGCTCCGGCCTGTAGGCGAACGGCCAATTCATCGTTTTGGCGAGGTCCGGGATGCGCACCTGATGATGGCCCGCCGCAAACTGCAGCAGCAAGGCGCGCCTGGGTCTGCTCCCGGCATTGAGCGAGCCGTGCCAGATGCGTCCGTCGAACAGTACGGCGTCTCCGTCCCGCACATCGGCCGTCGACAGCTCGGCATCCGCGATCGTCTCGCGCGCCCAGGCGAGCGCCCGCTCGGCGGTGCGGTCCGGGCGGGCGACTTGTTTTTCATGCGCGACCTGCTGCAGCGGCTTGCCGATCCGGTGCGAGCCGCCGATATGCTGAAGCGCCGACTGTGCCGAGGTGTTTTCGAGTCCGATCCAGACTGAGACGAAGCGGCCGCCGGGATGGCTGGTCTCGATGTCGGTATGCCAGGGATGCACCTCCCCCGGCTCTTTCGCGATGACCTGGGCACCCCAGAGATAGACATGCTGGCCCAGAAGCTGTGCCAGCGCCACCAGAAGCTCGGGCTTCGTCGCGAGGCCGTAGAGGAGTTGATCGCGCACCGCGAGGCCTTTGCCCCAGACGGCCGGTGCGGCCAGTTCGCCGCTGCGGACATAGCGTTGCAACAGGCGGCATTCGGCATCGGTCAAGAATCGATACGGCCCGGCATAACCTTGCCGTTCGAAGGTCGCCTTGAGACCCGCCTCAAGCATCGGTTTCATCTCGCCATCCCCGTTCCGCGGCCGAAGGGCCGGCGAGAACGGCAGCATGGTAGATTTGCCGTATCACACAATCAAGCCGGCCAGATTACGCGGCCGCGGCTTCCCTGAGCGTGGCGATGTCGATCCTGGACATTTGCATCATCGCCTGCATCACGCGCTGCGATGTCGCGGGATCTGGATGGGTGAGAAGCTCGACCAGCACTCTCGGAACGATCTGCCAGGAAAGGCCGTATTTATCCTTGAGCCAGCCGCATTGCCCCTGGGAGCCGCCCTCCGACAGCTTCTCCCATAATTCATCGACCTCGCCTTGCGACGTGCAATCGACGGTGAGTGAGATCGCCTCGCTGAACTTGAAATGCGGCCCGCCATTGAGCGCAACGAATTGCGTGCCTTCGAGCTCGAATTCGATGGTGAGAACCCTCCCCTCCGGCCCCGGCACGGACTTGCCGATCTTCGAATTCCTGAAGATTGAGGCGTAGAACTTCGCCGCCTCCTCGGCCTGGTTGTCGTACCACAGGAACGGCCTGATTTTCTGCATGACGTATCTCCGCTAATGTCCCGAATCCGAAGTTCGCCACAGCCAGCGGGACCTTCCGAGCGAACTTCGGATTCGGAAGGACACTAGAAAACCTAATGATCCTAGTGTGCTTTTGAACGCGAAGTTCCTGTCGGTGCAAGCCGCCTGATATCAGGAACTTCGCGTTCAGCACACTAGAAGTGTGTCGTTCGCTCAGGCCGCGCCGCGCCTGTCCGCCTGGCCGGCCAGAAACTTGTCCAGCCGGTTGTAGCCTTGCGCGGCGCCGTCCTCCATCGGCGACTTGAGCACCGCGTCGCGTGCCGCGCGCGAAGAATAGAGGATCGTCTGCTCGACCAGAGTTTTGCCGTCCTTCTCGGTGAAGAGCGTAGTGACCAGCGTCTCGCCGCCGGTCCAGTCCTCGTCGAAGATCTCGGTATGGACGATGCGCGAGGGCCGCTTGATCTCGCGGAACGCGCCGCGCATGCCCATGCTGTTGCCGTCCTTGTGTTTCCAAACATAGTGCATCTTGCCGCCGGCCTTAAGCTCGAGGTCGCAGACCGGCAGCGACCAGCCTTCGGGCCCGAACATCCAGCGCTTGATGAGCTCGGGCTTGGTGAAGGCGTCGAAGACGAGATCGCGCGGCGCATCGAACAATCGTGTGAGCAATATCTCGCGGGCGCCGGGGGCCGACACTTTAAGGCCGACCGTGGTTCTGGGTGTAGCGGCATTCATTTCGGCATTCCTCCGGACTTGGACATCATTTACGCTTTCCTTTGGCTCCGGGCGTTGCCGCCCTTGCTTTTTTCTTCGCCGCCTTGAGTTCGTCCAGCAGGGCGTCGAGTTGCCGGAACTGGCCTTCCCAGAAGCGGCGGTAGTTCTCGAGCCACTCCTCCATTTCGGCGAACGCCCTGCCTTCGATCCGGCAGGGCCGCCTCTGCGCATCGCGGCCGCGCGAGATGAGGCCCGCCTGCTCCAGCACCTTGAGATGCTTGGAGACCGCCGGCTGGCTCATGGAGAACGGCTCCGCGAGTTCCATGACCGAGGCCTCGCCCAGGGCGAGCCGGGCGAGAATGGCCCGCCTGGTCGGGTCGGCCAAGGCCGAGAACGCGGCATCGAGATGGCTGGACGGCGTCATTCTATAACCAAATGGTTTTATAAAGATTTGGTTTTGGACGAAAAGACCGCCGCCGTCAAGCGCCGCGGTGCCGGCGCCCCCGATTCGCGCTATCATGGCGCTCCGCCGTATCGGCGCTAGAAGGAGTGCATGCCATGACAGCCTTGAAGAAAGAGGATGTGCGGGCTGACTTTACCATCGACCAGCCCGTCGCCAGCTACACCGATCAGGACCACGATACATGGCGGACACTGTTCCGCCGCCAGGCCGAGATCCTCAAAGGCCGCGCCTGCGATGAATATCTCGATGGCCTTTCCGGCCTCGGCGTGGCCGCCGACGGCATTCCCGATTTCAGGAAGCTCAGCGAGGTTCTCGGCAAGGCGACCGGCTGGTCGGTCGTCGCCGTACCGGGTCTCGTGCCCGACGATGTGTTCTTCGACCATCTCGCCAATCGCCGCTTCCCCGCCACCTGGTGGATCAGGAAGCCCGAGCAGATGGATTACCTCGAAGTGCCCGATGTCTTTCACGACCTCTATGGCCATGTGCCTCTCCTGATGAATCCGGTGATGGCCGATTTCGTCGCCGAATATGGCAAGGGTGGCGTCAAGGCGCTGAAGCTCGGCGCGCTGCCCAATCTGGCGCGGCTCTATTGGTACACGGTCGAGTTCGGCCTGATGGAAACGAAGAAGGGCATGCGCATCTACGGTGCCGGCATCATGTCGTCGAAAGCTGAGTCGATCTACGCGCTCGAGAGCGACAGCCCCAACCGCGTGCGCTTCGACCTCATGCGGGTGATGCGTACCCGCTACCGGATCGACACCTTCCAGAACACCTATTTCGTGATCAGGAGCTTCGAGGAGCTGTTCAAGGCGACCTCGCCTGACTTCACCCCACTCTACAAAGCGCTGCAGAAGCAGCCCGAGATCGCCGCCGGTGACATTGTCGATGGCGACGACGTCCTGCATCGCGGCACCCGCAAAGGCTGGGCCGAAACACCGGATGCGTGAGCCGGAGACGCTGCCGGCGCGGGAGTTCTCTCTCCCGCGCCGCTACAGCGGCCAGAATATGAGGATCAGAGGCACGCCGGCCAGAAGCACGATGAAGGAGAGTGGCAGGCCGAGGCGCCAGTAATCGCCGAAGCGATAGCCGCCCGGCCCCATTACCAGCGTATTGCATTGATGGCCGATGGGGGTCAGGAAATCGCACCCCGCCCCGATCGCCACTGCCATCAGCAGGGGATCGGGGTTCATCTTGAGCGACGTCGCCAGTGACACCGCGATCGGCGCCAGGATCAGCACCGTCGCCGCATTATTGAGGAAGGGCGTCACGCACATGGCGATGAGAAGCATGATCGCCACATAACCCCATGGCGGAAGGAAATCGGCGAGCAGCGACACGAGATGGGCGATAGTGTCGGTGAGGCCCGTCGACTGCGCCGCATCGCTCACCGGGATGAGAGCGCCCAGCATCACCAGGATCGGCCAGTCGATGGCATTATAGGCCTCGCGCAGCGTGATGCAGCCGGCGAGCACGACGAGTGCGGCGGCGATGAAAAAGCCGATCGCCACGGGCATCAGACCGATCGCCACCGCCAGCATCGCGGCGGCGAGGATAGCGATCGGCAGATAGGTATTTCTCGTCCGTCCAAGCCCCAGCGGCCGCTCCGCCAGGGGCAGAAGAGCAAGCTCGCCCAGCGTTTCCGGCATGAAGCGCATATTGCCTTGCAGCACGATCGCATCGCCCGCTCTGAGGCGAACGGATTTGAGCCGGTGCGTGATCCGGCTGCCGCGCCGACTGACCGCCAGAAGATTGAGTTCGTATCGGTTGAAGAGCTGGTTCTGCGATATGGTGCGCCCGACCAGCGGCGATTCCGCGCCGACCACCGCTTCCATCACCCCGATCTCGTCGCTGGCCGCTTCCTTGGCCGGCGTCTTGTCCTGGCGCACCAGCACGAGCTTGCCCACCGCCACCGCCCTTTCCAGAGCGGCCGGCTCGCCATGCAGGATGAGCGCGTCGCCGGCGCGAATCTTGGTCGCCTTGCCGGGTTTGGACTTATTGAGCCCGCCGCGGATCAGCACCGCGACATCGATCTCGTCTTCAGCCTGTTTCTCGAGCTCGGCGATCGGCTGGCCGACCAGCGGCGAATCTTCCGGTACGGTGGCCTCGGTCGCATAGGCGTCGAGATTGAAGGCGGCTTCGATCGAGGCGGTGGCGCGCCGCCCGCTCGGCAGCAGGCGATAGCCGAAGGCCAGAAACACAATGCCGGCCGCCGTCAGGCCGATGCCGACAGGCGCGAAGTCGAACATGCGGAAGGGTTCGCCGAGCAACTTCTCACGCGCCTGCGAGACGATGATGTTGGGCGAGGTGCCAACCAGCGTGATCAGTCCGCCGAGCAGAGAGGCGAAGGACATCGGCATCAGCAGCACTGAGGGCGAGGTGCCGGTGCGCCGGGCGAATTTGAAGGCGATCGGCAGGAACATCGCCAGCGTGCCGATATTCTTCACGAAGGCCGACAGGATCGCGATGCACGATGTCAGCGTCACGATCTGGGCGCGCGGCTTCGACAAGTCGAAAGTGGCGTGGCTCATCGCCAGCTCGACAATGCCCGAGCGCGAGACGGCCGCACTCAGGATGAGCGCGCTCGCCACGATGACGACGATGTCGCTGGAGAATCCGGTGAAAGCCTTCTCCGCCGGCACGATGCCGACGAAAAAGGCGGCGATGAGGGAGACGATGGCGACCAGGTCATAGCGGAGCCTGCCCCAGGCGAACAGCGCCATCATGGCGACAATGGTTCCAAGCGCCAGGATTTGCTGTTTGTCCATTGCCACCTTAACGCCGGGCACGGGAACAAGTTCCCGCCCGCTGGAACGGCAATGCCGTTAACTTATCAGAAGATCATCCGCAGCAGCACGACGCTCGCCATGCCGACGAGGATGGTCACGATCATCGGCAGCCTGAGGAAGGCGGCCGCCGCCGTGATCGCCGCCGCGATCGTCTCGGCGACGCCGGTGGCGATGATGTTGGGCGCGATGACCGCCATCAGGATCGCTGGCGGCAGCGCGTCGAATGCCGCCTTGGTGCGGCCTTTGACGGTCACATGGCGCATCAGGAAGAGGCCCGCGACACGCGTCGCATAAGTGGCGAGCGCCATGCCGATGATGGCGATGAGGGTGGAAAGATGGAGGGTCATGACGTAGCCCTGGCCTCCTCTTCCTCGGCATGCAGCAGCACGGCGACAGCAACGCCGGCAAGGCCGCCCAGAACGATATACCAGGCGCCCGGAATGGTGAGCTTGGCCAGGGCGGCGGCAACGGCGCTTGCCGCGAGCACGGCGCCGGTCCTAGGCCCTTTCCAGAAGCCCGCCAGAATGCCGATGAACAAGGCGGAGAAAGCGAAATCGAATCCGTAAGCCGCCGGGTCCTTGAGCCAGGCGCCGGCCAGCGCGCCGATGACGCTCGTCACCGTCCAGGTCACGACCATCGGCACCCCAAGGCCCAGATAGTAGGCCATGGTCAAAGGCTGGGTGAGAGCGCGCCGTTCCGAAAAGGCCCAGTTCTCGTCCGCCATCATATAGAGCAGTGCGGCCTGCCAGCCGGGTGGAACAAGCCCCATATGGCGCGACAGCGAGGCGCTCATCAGCACATGCCGGATATTCACGATGAACACCGTCATGCTCAGGAAGAACCACGGCGCCGGGTCGCGCCACAATTCGATGGCGATGAATTGTGAAGCGCCGGCGAAAACGCTGACGCTCATCAGGCCGGTCTCGAGCGGCGACAGGCCTTTGCTCGCGGCGAGCGTCCCCCAGAGAAGGCCGATCACGCTGGCGGCGGCGATTACCGGCAGGATGTCGATGACGCCTTGTCTGAATTCGCTGGCGGCCTTGCTCATATTCTACTCCCGAGGGAGCGCCTCTCTAGCAATCGCGGCCATAGCCGTCTTGAAGGATTTTGCGCGCCGAATGCGATGATCAGTTGAGGAGAGCGCGATACTGGCCGGGCGTCACGCCGAGCCTCGCCTTGAAGCTTCGCGTCATATGCGCCTGGTCGGCGAAGCCGCATTGGAGCGCGATATGGCTGGGACTTTCGCCTGCCCTGAGCAATTCGCGCGCAAGGTGCACGCGCCGGTCGATGAGCCAGGCATGCGGTGTCAGCCCGGTCGCCTTGCGGAAAATGCGGATCAGATGCCAGGCGCTCAGACCCACATGGGCGGCGAGTGCCTGGAAGTCGGTGGCTTCGGAAATACGCGCCATCAGATAGTCTTTGGTGCGCACGATGGCGTCCGGTTCCTCACCCGCGGCGATGATCGACGGCAGGCCGCCGCCATAGCGCTCGACTGCCGCCAAGTAGAACGCGATGAGCTTCTCGTCGGCGAAGAGCGGCTGGTCGTTGCTTTCAAGGGCGCGATGCGCGGCGCAGAACATCTGGGCCAGTTCCGGATCACGCGCGCCCGGCATGCGGAAGCGCGGCGTGCCGACGGATCGCCCCGTCGCCTCGCGCAGCATTGCGCCGAGGAAGTCGGGGCTTGGATAGGTCATTCGGTAGGAATAGCCGTAGGTGTCGGGCGAACCGTCATGCACCTCGTCCGGATTTATGAAGCAGATCGTGCCCGCCTCGCAGCGAACCTTGACGCCCTTATGCATGTAGGAATGCACGCCATCGAGCGTCACGCCGATCACATAGGTCTCATGCGTATGGGGCGGGAAGACATGCTTGCGGAAGGTGGCGGTGAAGCAGTCGAGATCGCCATGCCGCGACACCCGCCAGAAATAGGTCTCGTCTTCCGGAGAGAGGCTCTCGGGACCGACGGAGTCGCGCGGCGAAATCTGCAGCATGGCTCAAATATAGCATTCCGGCCGATGGCCGCTTGAAGAAAATTGCTCTGAACCATTTCAGGTGAGACGTGTGATCCATCTGGTCAGGGCCTCGACATAGGTGCTGAGTGCCTTATGCGCCCTAGCGTCAGTCACATTGTCGGCGTCATCCAACAGGCCCTCCTTGAAGACAATATAGGCCTCGGGCCGACCCATCAGGGCGACGCCGAGCGAGGTGAGCACGCCGCGCAGATGCGTCTGCGCCACGGCGGTTCCGACCGCGCCGCCGGACGTGCCGATGACGGCGCCCGGCTTGTCGAGCCACACGCTGGTGCCATAGGGCCGCGTTCCCCAGTCGATCGCATTCTTCAGGGCAGCGGGAATGGAGCGGTTATGTTCCGGGGTGACGAAGAGCACCGCATCGGCTGCCGCGATCTCTTGCTTGAACCGCACGACGGCGGCCGGCAGTTCGGTTTCCATATCCTGATTGTAGAGGGGCAAATCGCCGATCCTGGCCGTCAGCAGATCCAGCCCCGGCTTGGCGATCAGCGCCAGCGCCCGAGCCAACCGGCCGTTGAGCGAGGCCTGGCGCAGCGATCCGTTGATGACGGCGACAGTCGGCATATTTCGATCTCCTGTTTGGCCATCGGAGTGTTGGGTCGATTGCCTTGGCCGCGCCAGCGCATTATCGTGCCGGCCTGTGAGCGCACGTCACACCCTGTCAGTGCCAAAACTGCCGCCGCTCGAAGCGGTGCGGATGTTCGAGGCGGTTGTCCGGCTCGGGTCGACCGTCGCCGCAGCGAAGGAACTGGGACTCACCCATGGCGCGGTGAGCCGGCGCGTGCGCTCGCTCGAGGATCATCTGGGCACTTCGCTTCTCGCGCGCGGACGTGGTGGACGGCTTGTGCCGACCGAAGCAGGCAAACACTTTGCCGATGCGGCGAACCGGGCTTTCATCCTTATCGCCCACGCGGCTCAGACTACGGGCCGCGGCAGCGCCAGATTGCGCATGGTCAGGATCAACACCACCGCCTCCTTCGCGTCGTTATGGCTGCTTCCGCGTCTGCCGAATTTCCGCGCCCGCCATCCTGCCTTCGAAATCTGGGTGTCGGAGAGCCAGTCTCTCATCGAGCCCGGCGCCCATTCCGGCATCGACATGGCGATCAGGACGGGCCGGGGCAACTGGCCGGGCGTCAGGGCCGAGAAGCTGATGGAAGACTCCGTGATCGTTGTCGCAGCGCCGCGGATCGCGGCGCGCTTGCAAACCCCGGCGGACATCAAACGGGCCACGCTGTTGCACGATGAAGTCACGGCGATCTCCTGGGCCGACTTCACCGAAGCCCTTGGGCTCGCAAGACCGGATTGGGCGACGCGAGGACCACGGCTCGCCTCGAGCCTATTGCTGTTACAGGCGGCGGTCGCCGGCGAGGGCATTGCCCTGGTACCGGCGCGGCTTGCCGAGGCGCATCTCGAACAAGGAAGCTTGGTCCAGCCTTTCACCGTGAGAGTCGACGACAGGCTCGCACACTGGCTGGTGCGCCCGCAACGCGAGCTGTCGTCACCCGCGATCCGGGCCTTCACCACATGGCTGCGAAGGCAGGCCGGGAAAAAGAGCTAACCGCCGACGCGGCGGAACCACTCGTCCTCATCGATCACCTCGACGCCGTGCTTCTGCGCGTCCTTGAGCTTCGAACCGGCGCCGGGACCGGCGACCAGAAGATCGGTTTTCTTCGATACCGAGCCCGCCACCTTGGCGCCGAGCCGTTCCGCCATGGCCTTGGCCTCCTCGCGCGTCATCTTTTCGAGAGCGCCGGTGAAGACGACGGTCTTGCCGGAGACCGGGCTCTGCCGCACCGCTTCGAGCGGCGCCGCGCTCACCTGTGCCAGCAGTCTGTCGAAGACCTCGACATTATGCGGCTCACCGAAGAAGTCGACGACCGCTTCGGCGACGATGGGGCCGATGCCTTCATGCGACAGAAGCTCCTGATAGGCCTCCTCTTCCTTGCCCTTGGCGGCCGCGCGCATGGCTTCGCGCAGCGCCTCCGCCGTTCCATAGGCGCGCGCCAGAAGTCTCGCATTGGTTTCGCCGATATGGGGTATGCCGAGCGCGAAGATGAAGCGGTCGAGCCCGATCTCGCGCCGCGCATTGATCGCGACGAAGAGGTTGCGCGCACTCGTTTCACCCCAGCCTTCGAGCTCCGCGACCTTCACCTTGCGCTCTTCCAGCGTGAAGATGTCGGGCGGCGACGCGATGAAGCCGAGCGAAAGGAACTCCTCGATCACCTTGTCGCCCATGCCCTCGATATCGAAGGCGTTGCGCGATACGAAGTGCTTCAGGCGCTCGGCGCGCTGGGCAGCACAGATGAGGCCGCCGGTGCAGCGCCGGACCGCGTCGACCTTGCCGGTCTTCTCATTGACCTCGCGCACCGCGTGGCTGCCGCAGACCGGACAGGTGGTCGGGAATTCGTACGGCTTGGCGCTTTTGGGCCGCTTGTCCTCGACGAAGCCAAGGATCTGCGGAATGACGTCACCGGCGCGCTGCACGATCACCGTGTCGCCGATGCGGATGTCCTTGCGCTGGATCTCATCCTCATTGTGAAGCGTCGCATTGGCGACGACGACGCCGCCGACGGTGACGGGCTTGAGCCTCGCCACCGGCGTCATGGCGCCGGTGCGGCCGACCTGGATGTCGATGCCTTCGAGGATCGTCATCGCCTTTTCGGCGGTGAATTTATGCGCGAGACCCCAGCGCGGCGCCCGGCTGACGAAGCCCAGCCTTTGCTGCCAGTCGAGCCGGTTCACCTTGTAGACGACGCCGTCGATGTCGTAGCCGAGATTGGCCCGGTCGGCCTCGATCTGGTGATACTGCGCCAGCAACTCGTTGGCCGAATGGCAGAGCTTCATCAGCGGATTGACCGGGAAGCCCCAGCGCTTGAAGGCCTGGATGACGTCCCATTGCGTAACGCCCGGCAGTTTCGACACCTCGCCCCAAGTGTAGGCGAAGAAGCGCAAGGGCCGGCTTGCGGTAATAGCCGGATCGAGCTGGCGCAGCGAGCCTGCCGCGGCATTGCGCGGATTGGCGAAGACCTTTTCGCCGGCTTGAATCTGTTTCTCATTCATCCGGGCGAAGTCCTTGTGGGACATATAGATTTCGCCCCTGACCTCGAGCACGTCCGGGACGTCCTTGGCCGTGATGTGATTGGGGATGTCCTTCACGGTGCGGACATTGAGGGTGACATTCTCGCCTTCCGAACCGTCGCCGCGTGTGGCGCCCTGGACGAGCTTGCCCTTCTCGTAGCGCAGCGACAGCGACAGGCCGTCGATCTTGGGCTCGGCCGTCACATCGATGGGCGCGTCCTCGGCGAGATTGAGGAAGCGGCGGATGCGACCGAGGAACTCCACCACATCTTCATCCGAGAAACCGTTGCCGAGGGAGAGCATCGGCACGCGGTGCCGGACCTTGCCGAATTTAGCCTGTGGCGCCGCCCCTACCCGCTGCGAAGGCGAGTCGTCGCGTATGAGTTCAGGAAAGCGCGCCTCGATCGCCTCATTGCGCAGGCGCAGCGCGTCGTAATCGGCGTCGGAAATCTCCGGCGCGTCCTCACCGTGATAGCGCTCATCGTGATGCGCGATCTCGGCGGCAAGCCGCTGCAATTCGCTGGCGGCTTCCTTCTGGGTGAGCTTGTCGACGGTCTTCTTGGCGGCAGGGGTCATGGTTCGGCGGCTCGTTTCCTTCCGAAGGCGAATAGAACAAATCCCGCCAAAGTTGAAGGCTTTGGCGGAAATGACTTGTTCCAGGATAGCCGGACGAGCCCCTTAACCTGTCAGGATCAATTCTCCGGCCCGCCGACGATCTGGCGCGCCGTCGCCTCGATGAGCTTGCGCACCCGTTCCGCCTCCTCCGTGGTCCACGGACCGCGCCGCATATGGAGCGACTGCTTCAGCGTCCGCATCGCTTCGCGCACCGATTCCGGCGTCGAATGCATAGCGAAGGCCTGGGCGGCGAGATCCATGCGTGCCTGGATGCCCTTGAGCGGGACGCTGTTCTCCTCCAGGAACTGTCGGCCCGCTTCGGTCGCCTGATAGAGCTTCTTGGTGCCGCTCTGGCTTTCCGTCACGATGTAATCCTGCTCCTCGAGCAGCGTCAGTGTCGGATAGACCGCGCCTGGGCTCGGGGCGTAGTTGCCGCCGAATTTCTCCTCGATGGCGCGGATGAGTTCATAGCCGTGGCGCGGCTTCTCGGCGATCAAGGCCAGGAGGACGAGTCGCAGATCGCCGTGGCCGAACATGCGGGCACCGCGGCCGCCGAAAAAGCCGCCGCGCCCGAAGCCTTCATCATCGCCGGCAGGCCTGCCCCTGCCCCAGCGCCCGACGGGCGCGCAATCGTGGTGGCGGCCGTGGCCGCCCTGATGTTCATGATGACGTCCAAACATGAGATATATCCTTCGATAGTTACTAAGATTGCATATTAAGATATATCTTAAGAGTCAATCTGACAAGGCCTATCGCAGTTTCCTGATGCATTTTCAGTCTATCTGATTGTTATTCCTGCTATTTCGGAAGCGGTTTGCCGTCCGCGTCGAACAGATGGAATTCATTCGACTTCGGCGCGAGCCTCACCTCGGCACCGGCGTCATGGACGGCCTTGCCGGGCTGGCGCAGCACCATCGGCGCCTCCGCGCCGATATCCACATAAATAAAAGTATCGGCGCCGAGATTCTCCGCATAGACCACCTTGCCCGCCCAGATGCCGTCCGCCGAAACGATATCGAGATGCTCGGCCCTCACCCCGACGGTGTGCGCCTTGAACGCCTGCGCGAGCTTGCCCGTGAAGAAGTTCATGCGCGGCGAGCCGATGAAACCCGCCACGAATTGCGATTGCGGACGCTCATAGAGCTCCATGGGCGTTCCCACCTGCTCGACGCGGCCGTCCTTCAGCACGACGATGCGCTCGGCCATGGTCATCGCCTCGACTTGGTCATGCGTCACATAGATCATCGTCGTGTTGGGAAGCTGCATCTTGAGCTGGGCGATCTCCATGCGCATGCGCACCCTGAGCGCCGCATCGAGATTGGAAAGCGGCTCGTCGAACAGGAATACCTTGGGATCGCGCACGATGGCGCGGCCTATGGCGACACGCTGGCGCTGGCCGCCCGACAGCTGCGCCGGCAGGCGGTCGAGATAGGGCGTGAGCTGCAGCTTCTCCGCCGCCGCCTCGACCTTGCGCCTGATCTCGTCCTTGGCAAGGCGCTGCATCCTCAGCGAGAAGGCCATGTTGCCGAACACATCCATATGCGGATAGAGCGCGTAGTTCTGGAATACCATGGCGATGCCGCGCTGCGCCGGCTCGACATCGTCGATGACCGCACCGTCGATCTCGATCGTGCCTTCGGTGGCCGCCTCGAGCCCTGATATGCAGCGCAGCAAGGTCGACTTGCCGCAGCCCGACGGACCGACGAACACGACGAATTCGCCCGATCTGATGTCGAGATTGATGTCCTTCAGGACATCGACGGTGCCGAAGCGTTTATGGAGCTTGCTGATCTTGAGATCGGACATGTCTCTCTATCTCACTTGCTTTGTCGCGACCGTCATGCACCACGCGGCCTTGCGCCACGGTGAGCACGCACCGCCCCTCTCCCTGCTCGACCAGTGCGCGCTCGACCTCATCGCCCGTGACGTCGATCGCGAAGATCGCCAGATCGGCCGGACCACCTTCAATCAGCGCGCCATAGCCCCGCTTCGCCATGCCGAGCGCCCGGGCGCCGCCCGAGGTCGCCGCCTGCACTAGCCGCGTCCATAGATCGCCTTCACGATAGCCTTGCTTGCGGGCGATCTCCGCCAAGGCTTTCACATCCGCCATCAGATCGAGCGACGGCGCCGAGGCCAGTGAATCGGTGCCTACCGCGATATCGTGGCCTTCGCTGAGATAGGCGGCGACCGGTGCCTCGGCGAGACCGATCACCGCATTGGAGCGTGGACAGAGGGCCACCCGCGTCTTCCGCTGGCGCAGCAGATCACGTTGGCACTTGTCGAAATAGACGCCATGCGCAATGTGCGTGCATTCGCCCAGCAGGCCTACGCTGTCGGCATAGGCGGCGGTCTTGAGACCCGAGCCCTTCTGGCGCACCAGATGATATTCATCGCGAAGATCGCCATAGATGAACAGCACCGCCGGATCACCGGTGAGATAGAACGCCTCCTCGAGCGCCGATTCCCCCAGATGCGTGTGCAACCTTATGCCGCGCGATCTGGCGAGTTCGACAAGGTCTGAGACGACACAGGGATCGAGATTATAGGGCGCGTGCGGAGAGATCCCGGTCGTGATCGTCGCCTTGTCACCGAGCCATTTGATCAGCTCTTCGCGCCCGCCATTCGTCCATGACCGTGTCGTCTCGGCGATGACTTCCAGATATTCGATACCGCTCGCCTGTGCGGCGGCAATGGCGCCGCGCGCTTCATCGCTGGTGATGATTTCCGAAAACACTGTCGTGCCGGTGGCGAGGCCGAGCTTGGCGCCCTGCGCCGCCGCCCGCCCCCATTCCCAAGTTTCCCGGTCATAGAGCGCTTCGAATGCGACGCTCCAGTCCTCGAAGCCGCGATATTGCCCACGGCCCAGAGCATTAAAACCGCTATATTGCAGATGCGTATGAGCATTGACGAGGCCGGGCGTGATGACACCGTCCGTCCAATCGATATCGACGGCGCGGAACTGCGGCGGCAATTTCGCCTCAGGCCCGAGCCAGGCAATGCGGCTCCCCTCGACTGCCACCACCGCGTCGCGCAACGGCTCTGAGGCGACCGGCACCACCCAGTCCGCGCCATAGATCCTATTTGCCACTGCCGGCTCCGAATCCGGCGGCGAGCGAGCGCTGCGCCACCATGAACACCAGCAGCACCGGAATGAGCGAGACGAGTGCCGCCGCCGCCTGGCCTTGCAGATTGACATCCTCACGCGTCGACAGTGTCGTCGCCGCCAGCGTGAGCGTGTAGACCTGCGGATTGCCCTGCAGCAGCGTCGCGGCCATGAGAAGATCGCCGAAAGTCCACACGAAGACGAGCGCCACGATCGAGGCCAGCGCCGGGCGCGACATCGGCACCGCGATATACCAGAAGATCTTCAGCACCCGGGCGCCGTCGAGGGCGGCGGCCTCGAGCAGCTCCGTCGTCAGCGCCTGGCGGAAGAAGGTGTGGATGAGATAGATGGCGAAGGGCAGGCTCGCCACGCCGGCGATGATGCCGGCCACCACGATATTATTGACGAGCCGGGCGCTCGCCAGCATGACGAAGACCGGGATAAGCCAGGCCACCATCGGAATGGCGTAGCCGGCGATGAGCAGGAGATTGAGACCGCGCGCCGCTCGGCCATGATGGATGCGGAACCAGAAAGCGCCGGCCAGCGCCGTCGAGGCGCAGACGATGCAGGCGATCACCGCAACGATGAGCGAGACGATCAGCGCCTGGCCGAGATTGGCCTGCGTCCAGGCGGTAACGATATTGTCGAGGGTGAAGGATCGCGGCAGTCCGCCGGGCGCCATGATGTAGTCCTGGCGGGTACGGATCGCGGTGGCGACGAGGAACAGCAGAGGCAGGATGAAGGCGAGACTGATCGCCGCCATGATCGCGGTGCGAAATTTGCTCGTGGTTCCCGCTTTCACTTCGGCGCCCTCTTGAAGAAGGTTTCGACGAGCGCGCGTACCGCGAAGCCGATGGCGGGAAACAGGATGATCGCGCCGACCAGCGCGATCGATTGCGCCGCCGCCGTGCCATAGAAGCCGAAGCGCATGAACTGCTGATAGATGGAAAAATCCATGGTGGCGCTGGCGAGGCCGGGCCCGCCGCCGGTCAGCACATAGATCCAGCCGAACATGAACAGGAAGATGCAGACGATCTGGAACATCGCCCACAGGAACACGGTGCCGCGCACGCTCGGCACCGCAATATGCCAGAACTCGCTCCAGAAACGGGCGCCGTCGAGCCGCGCCGCCTCGAAGATATTCTGCGGCACGGCGGCGAAGGCCGCCGAGAAGATGAGCACGCCGACCCCGAAACCCGCCCACAGGACGACGAAGATGATGACCGGCTTCACATAGTCGACATTGGTCAGCCAGGGATGGGCGAGGAAGCCGAGCCCCGACGTCTCAAGCGTCGCATTCACCGGCCCGTCGGTGGCAAGCAGTGTGCGAAAGACGAGGCCGACAATGGCCGGCGACATCACCGCGGGCAGGAAATAGATGGAGCGGAAGAGCCCCGGCCGCCACACGCCCTCGCGCAGCGCGAAGGCGACGACGAGCGGGGCTGCCACCCAGAGCGGCAGGCCCAGCAGATAGAAAAGCTGGTTGCCGGCCACTTGCCAGAACTCCGGATCGGCGAACAGGACGTCGTAATTCTTCAATCCGATGAAGGTCGAGACGCTGCCCGGCTGCCAGTCATAGAGCGAGCGGAAGGCCACATAGCCGAGAGGCAGGAAGAGGACGAGCGTTTCGAGCACGATCGCCGGCAGGAGAAGCACCAGCCCTCCATCCAGCGCGCGCCGCCAACCTCTCCTCTTCACCGCCTGCATGGTTCAGCTTTCACGCGCGCATATCTTCTTCAATCAAAGAGGCGGCGAGCCCTATCCGAAATTTCCCCCTCTCCCGCTTGCGGGAGAGGGTGCCCGACAGGGTGGGTGAGGGTGTCTGTCTCAAGATATCCGACTCCATAACGATCACTCGTGTTGCGGAGAGAACACCCTCATCCGGCGCTTCGCGCCAGCTTCTCCCGCAAGCGGGAGAAGGGAAAATCTCGAAGCGCGAAACCGCCGGTTGATAGGCAAAGGACATATTTCAGTTCGTCTTCGCGAAGGCCGCCTGCGCGCTCTCCATGAACTGCTGGACGGTCATCGTGCCGCCCATAAGAGGCGCCGCATTGCGCTCCATCACCGCCAGCACCGGCAGCGGGAAGGCGGCGAAGCCCGTGTGGTTCTCAGGATTGGCGAGCAGTGCCATATAGGCGGCCTGCATGTCGTTCTGCGCCTGCGCCTGGAAGCCGGTAATATTGGGCGGCACACCGATGATGCCCCACAATTTCTCCTGCGTTTCCTTGCTGGCGATGAAATTGACGAAGGCGGCCGAGGCTTCCGGGCTCTTCGTCCACTTGGTGACGCTCCAGCCGGCTTCGGCGCCCGCATCGACCAGATTCTTATGCTTGGAGGCCGGTACCTGCGGCAGTGCCATCGCCATCGTTTCCGGCTGGTCGCCGAGCAGCCGCATGGCGCTGCTCATCGTGCCGTTGACCAATATGGCGGCACCACCCGAGGCATATTGAACCGTCGTGTCGTCGAACATGTTGCGGCCCAGCGCCTTGTCGTCGCCAAAGCAGCCGGCATTCTTCATGTCCATGATGTAGTTGACGGCATCGGTGAACAGCTTGTCGTCGAGCTTGAGCTCGCCCTTGACCCACTTGCCGAGCGCCGCCTTGTCCATCATCTGGCTGGTGATCATATAGAGATAGGTCTCGAACAGATAACCGTCCTTCCAGCCCGAGGCCATCGGCTGGATGCCCTTCTCGGTCAGCGCCTTGCAGGTGGCGAGCATCGCGTTCCAGCTGGCGAGCCCCGCCGCCGGATCGATCCCGGCCTGCGCGAACATGGCGCGGTTGACCAGCATGACATAGCCATAGGAGCCGGTCGGCAGGATATAGAGATTGCCGTCGGCCGAGTAATTCTCGTCGAGATATTTGATCTGCGGGCGAAGAGTCGCGTCGATCGCGTCCTGCAGCGGATAGAGCCCGTTCTTGTAGCTGTAGGCCTGCGCCGAGCCGTACATGGTGATGACATCGGGTCCGCTCTGCGCCACGACCGCATTGCGCACCTGGTCGAAATAGGTGCCGTACGGCATGTCGATGACCGTGACCGTGACTTGCGGATGGGCCTTCTGGAAGTCGGCGGCAATTGCGTTATAGGCCTCCGCCCCCTTCTCGTAGTTGCCGGGCAGGAACGACCAGACGGTGAGCTCCGTCTTTGACTCGGGGATCGGCCCCGTCTTCAGCTTGTCGGTCGCCGCCGGCTCCTCGCCACAGGCGGAAAGCGCGAACAATGCCGTCGCGAGCGCCACGCCCGAAACGCCCTTGCGCAGCCACGTCGAAACACCACCCATCGTCATAATCACCAGCTCCGTATTGCCGTTGCCAATTGTTCCGTCATCGGTTCGATCACGCCGCCTTCATGGCCGAGCCTGATCAGCGCCACGTCACGCTCCGCCGCTTCCGAGATCGGATAGAGCCCGGGAGCCTTGCGCGACGCATCGCCCGCCAGTTCCTCGACCGCGATCGCCTGCAGCGACAGCGACAGGTCCATGACCTCGATCGGATTGCCTTCGCCGCCCGAGCAGTTGATGCAATGGCCGTCCGCCATCACGCGGATACGGGCGCCGCCGGGCAGCGTGTATTCGGTGACCCCTTGGCGCACGTCCTTGGCCGTCCCGAGGAAACGCAGATAATCCATGGGCAGCTCGAAGTCGCCGCCACCCGCGGTGCACAGGAAAGCGCCGTCCGGCAGCTTGTGCAGATGTGCTTCCGTCACCACGCCGGCGATGCCGGTCGAGGCGAAGACCACTTCGGTCGCGGGCGCGGCGAGCTCGACGCTCTTTACCGCATGGCCATCATGGATCGCCTGCAGGGCCTTGACCGGATCGAGCTCGGCGACGGTCACGCGCGCACCCAGCGCCGCCGCGTGCGCCGCAACACCCTTGCCAACCCAGCCATAGCCGATCACCAGCACCTCGCGCCCGGCAAGCTGGAGATTCGTGATGTCGAGAAACGCCATCACGCAGGATTGCCCTGTCCCGTACACATTGTCGAAGAGATATTTCATCCGCGAATCATTGACCGCGATGACGGGAATGCGCAGCGCCCCCTCCTCATGCATCGCGCGCAGCGGACGCACGCCGCTGGTGGTTTCTTCGGCCGCCCCCAGCATCGATGAGACGAGATCGGGGAATTCGCGATGCGCGAGCCGGATGAGACTGGCGCCGTCATCGATCAGAATATCGGGCCTGGTCTTGAGAAAGGCGCGGGCGAGTTCCAGATCGCGCGCCGCCGTGGCGCCGGCCTCCGCGAAAACCGCGATGCCTTGCGCTTCTAGCGCCTGCACCACGCGGGCCTCCGTCGAGCTGCCGCCACAATAGACACTCACCTCGGCGCCGGCGCGTTTGAACGCCAAAGCGAGATTGGCCGTCTTCGGTTCGAGCACCAGGGAAACACCGATCCGCTTGCCACGGACCCGGCCGGACTCGACGAGACGGCGGGCGATCGCGGCGAGCACCGGCATGCCGCGGCCGGCCCAGGCGATGCGCTCGGCGCCTTCTTGCGCGAGATTGACTGTCATGGCGTCGGCATTCCCTCTATCCACTGCGCGATGTCGTCTTCCTGCTCGCGGCGCGCCGCGCTCAGGCTGATGCCCATGCTCTTGAGCTTCGCCGCCGCAATCGCGTCATCGAGCGCTTTCGGAATGATATGGACGCCGGGTGCCAGGCCGGCTGTGACCAGATGATGCGCGCCCAGCCCCTGCACCGCGAAAGTGAGGTCCATGATCTCGACCGGATGGCCACTGCCGCCGGCGATGTTGACCAGGGCACCACCCGACAGCACATGCAGGTCGCGCGACGCCACGCGGAATGTCGTGATCTGGGGCCGGGTCTCGCGCCGGTCATTCGTCAGGCCCGCCAGCGCCTCGACATCGATTTCGAGATCGTGGTGGCCGGCATTGGCGAGGATGACATCATGGTCGAGATGGGCGAATTCGCTGGCGCCGATGGCGCGCATGCCGCCCGTCGCGGCGATCACCATGCTCGCCCCCGGCAGCATATCGGCGGCCGTGCCGACCTTGTGGCCGTCCATATGAGCCTCGAGCGCGCGGACCGGATCGGCCTCGACGACGCGTGTATGGGCGCCCATCGCCTTGGCATAAAGCGCGATGCCGCGACCGACATAGCCATACCCGATCACCGCGACACGGGCGCCGGCGATCTGCCGGTTGGTGAGCCGCAGGATTGCCTGCAGCGTCGTTTGTCCCGTCGCGTAGCGGTTGTCGAACAGATGCTTGCTGCGCGCGTCATTGGCGGTGAGCGCCGCGAAAGGCAGCTTCCCCGCCGCCCGGAGCGCATGCAGTCTCGCCGTGCCCGTCGTCGTCTCCTCGGAGACGCCCTTGAGACGCGCATAGAGCTCAGGACGGAACCTGCCCATCCGCATGGTGAGCTCGGCGCCGTCATCGATGATATAATGCGGTCCCCAGTCGGCGGCGGCGAGAAGCTCGCGCTCCCAGCTCGCATGATCGCCATCTGGCGCCGAGACGACCGCGAGGCCGCGCGCTTTCAGCGCCTCGACCACCGGGCCTTTCGTCGTGCGCGGATTGCTGCCGGCGACGACGACCTCGGCTCCGGCATCGGCGAGCACGGTGGCGAGGAAGGCCGTCTTGGCTTCGAGATGCACGACGACCGCGATCCGTGCGCCTTTCAGGGCGCCGTCGGCCAGGGTTTCGCGGACCAACCCGTTGAGTACCGGCGAATGCCGGCTCACCCATTCGATCTGGGCTCGCCCGATCTCGACATCGCTGCCCGTCGCCAATTGCGTCATGCCCCCTGATCCCCGAACCCGCCATTGACCCCGCCGGCAAGGCTGGGTTATTCCTTATCTAAGCGCTTAGCTTATCGCAATGTCAATGTATCGCCGGTGTTTTCCGATGTGCTGTGAACAAGCAAAAGGCGGCTGACGATGGCAGAAGGCGCCCGCCGCCCCACCCTCGCCGACGTCGCCCGGCTGGCCGGCACCTCGACGGCGGTGGTGAGCTATGTGCTGAATGACGGCCCGCGCGCCGTCGCTCCCCAGACCAAGGCGCGCGTCGCGGACGCCATCGCCCGGCTCGGCTATCGGCGCAACCCGCTGGCGAGCGCGCTGATGGCGGGGCGTTCCAATCTCGTCGGCCTTCTCGTGCCCGATTTCTCGAACGCCTTCTTCAGCGAACTGGCGCGCGAATTCGAGCGCGAAGGCAAGTCGCGCGGCTTCCTCACCTTGATCGGCAACACTGCCTATGACCCGACGGTCGAGCTCGACTACGAGCACGCCTTCGCCGACCTGCGCCCGCGCGGCATCTTCGTCACCAGCATCACCGGACATGCCGAGAGCCTCGATGACTGCCCGCGCATCTATGTCCATTCCGCGCCATCGGGCGTCAGCGATCCCAGCGTTCTTTTCGACGATGCGGGTGGCGGCATCGCCGCGACCCATCATCTGATCGCGCAAGGCTACGAGAATATCCACTGCGTCGCAGGCCCGGACGATTTCGGTCCTTCCGGCCGGCGCGAGCGCGGCTGGCGGCAGGCGATGACGGAGGCGGGCCTTGCCATCGAAGGCAGGTTGCATCGCGTGCCTTTCGAAAGATTGCGGGCGGAGAGTGAATTGCGCCCTCTGCTCTCAGCCCCGCAACGGCCGCGGGCGATCTTCGCCACCACCGACGAGCAGGCGCTCGCCGCTCTGCGCGCCGCCGCCGAATGCCGCCTGCGGGTACCGGAGGATGTGGCGATCGTCGGCTTCGACGGCATTCGCGAGGCGCTGAACGGCAGCGCACGTCTCACCACCTACGCTCTGCCGCTGCGCGAGCTCGCCCGGCGCGCCTTCGAGGTGCTCGACGGGTGGAAGGTGTCAGGCAATCCCTCGCATCTCATCGCCGGGTCGATGCAAATCGGCGAGACGTCCTGATCAACCAAGACGCGCGATCCCGTCGAGGAACACGTCCACGACGCGATCATACTGGGCCTCGACGCATACGCGGGTCTTCTGCCCGTTGCGCGGCGCGAGCAGTGTCTGGCCGAGCCGCTCACCGGTGAGCACGACCTCGACATCGCCCTCCTCCATGCGGAAGAGATCGGGCCGCAGCGCCGCGATGACGGTCGCCGGATCATGCAGGCTGCAGCCTCTCGCCCCACGCCCCAGATAGACGTCGATATAGAGATCCGAGATCGCCGCCAGGAAGCCGCCGAATTTCGGCGAGCGCTCGGCGAGCGCGGCGAAATCGTCTTTCGTGAGCGACGTGCGGTCGGTGACGTCAAGGCCCACCAGCACGGTCTCGGCACCCGAACTGAGCACGATCTGCGCCGCATCCGGATCGTTGTAGATATTTGCTTCGGCGAAGGGCGTCACATTTCCGCGCGCATGAACGACGCCACCCATGACGACGATCTTCGCTACATTCTTCGCGAATTCGGGATCGCGCTCGATCGCCGCGGCGATATTGGTGAGTGGCCCGATCGGAAACACCACCAGTTCCCCCTTATGGCGTTTCGCCTGATCGATGAGGAAATCGACCGCGTGGCTGTCGATCGCGCGTCCCCCTCGGACGGGGTGCCGGCAGCGCGCCGAAACCCTGCTCGCCATGTATCCAGAAGACCGGCTCCCACGGTCCGCCGCGGAAGGGCCTGCCCATTCCTTGCGCGACCGGAATGGGGCGGCCGATCATCTCGACCAGGTGCAGCGCGTTGCGCGTGCCCATCTCGACCGGAACATTGCCGTAAACGGAAGTCAGCCCGATAAGCTCGATCTCGGGACAGGCGGCGGCGAAGAAGATCGCCATCGCATCGTCGACGCCCGGATCCGTATCGATAATCGCTTTCATGTGCTCCCCTCGCATTCGGAGCGTTCATACATGCGCGCGCCCGGAGCACAAGATGCTGTCTTGGCTTTGCCTTAACGTCACGACATAGTACGGCCCATGCTTTTGCGCCCTGACGTCTACAGCTTCGATTTCGGCGCCTTCCGGATCGCCGCCCTGCTGGATGCGACGGATATCCGCGGCGGCCTTGCCGCGAGCTTCGCCTTGGGCGAACCCGACGCGCATGTGCGTGAGCTGGCGGTGACGAATTTCATCGATCCGGACCGTTTTGAGCATCCCTTCATCCCGATCTTCATCGATACGGGTGCGGCGAAGATCCTGTTCGACACCGGCCTCGGCGCGCCGGAAAGCGCGCTTCTCCCGAGCCTCGCCAGGATCGGCGTCGCTCCGGGAGTTGTCGACATTGTCGTCCTCACACATGGCCACCCCGATCATATTGGTGGCCTGCGAGCCGGTGCATCACTTGTCTTTCCCCGTGCGCGCTATGTGTTCGGTGCCGCCGAGTTCGATTTCTGGGTGCGCGGCGAAAACGTGCGGCAGGCGCGGCGCGCCGATCGCGAACTCTTCATGCGCAGCTGCGCGCCCCTTGCGGACAGTGCAACATTCGTGAATCCGGGTGATGAGATCCTTCCCGGTATATCGGCGATCGATGCCGCCGGGCATTCACCCGGCCTCCTCGCCTGGCGCATCGCAAGTGAGGGAAAGCAACTGCTGATCTGGTCCGATACCTGTCTGCACTACATCGTGTCGCTGCAGCGGCCGGACTGGCAGGCGACTGTCGATGACGACAAGGAAAAGGCCGCGGGCACGCGCCGGCATCTGCTCGCTTTCGCGGCTGACGAGCGACTTCTCGTCGCCGGCTATCACATGCCCTTCCCCGGACTTGGCTTTGTCGAGCGCGTGAAGGACACCTTTCGCTGGATCCCGGTCAGCTACCAGTTGAATCTGTAAGCACCGGTTCCCGCCCGCCGGGGACGCCAACAGGCGTGTCCTCTCGGATTGATAGTCGCGGTCCTCAGCCGATGAATTCGGGTGTGGTGACCGCCTCGTCCTTCTTCACTGCCTCGCCGACCGGAGGCAATTGCAGCACGGTTCCGACCTGTCCCTTCCTGAGGCGGGTCACGAGCACGATCTTGCCGTTCGGAAACTCCAGCGCGTCGTGATAGGCGGCAGGCTGGTCCATATTGATCTGGGTGAACCGGGCGACGCTGCCGCCGAGCTCTCCGATCTCCATGCCGAGCCCGCCGAGCGTGCCCTGATTGCTCTCCACGTCATTTTCAAAAGCAAGTTCCGTACCCGGACGAAGACATACGGCAATGCCGGGTTCGCCCACGGCGCAGAAGCCATGCGTGACCGAGCTGTCGAATGCGGACGTTACCAGCTTGTCGCCGACCTTTGCGGGACGAGAGGCGACGTGATGCAGACTATAATCGCACATCAAAGAATCTCCTCTACTGTGAACAGCCAGGATGGTTGTCCTTGATGAATCAATGCACATCATGGTGGCTATCCTGTGTCCGAGACATCGCGACTGCATGTCGTAATGTTCCAAAGCGCTCCCCACCAATCATGCTGCAGATTTGGGAAGCACTACTGATATGGATTCAGCGAGTACTTTCTAATAGCGACGCGAACACCCGGTTTTGATCAGGAACTGGCGCGCAGGAGCTGGTCGGCCTGGGCGCGGGCCTCTTCTGTCACCTTGGCGCCGGACAGCATACGGGCAATCTCCTCACGCCGGCTCGCGGCGCCGAGTTCCTGGACGCGCGTGACCATGCGCTTCTTGCCGACCTCTTCCATCTTGCTGATCAGCATATGCTGGCCGGCCTGGGCGGCGACTTGCGGCGAATGCGTCACCGCCAGGACCTGCAGGCCCTTGGCGAGACGCGCCAGCCTCACCCCGATCGCATCGGCGACGGCGCCGCCGACACCGGTGTCGATCTCGTCGAAGACCAGAGTAGGCGCCGATCCCTTTGCCGCCAGGATCACCTTGAGCGCCAGCATGAAGCGCGCAAGCTCGCCGCCCGATGCGACCTTCATCAAAGGCGACAGAGGCGTGCCCGGATTGGCGGCAACCAGGAATTCCACCTTGTCGAAGCCATGACTGCCGCCGCGGCCGCGATCGGCCTCGACGCGCGTCTCGAAGCGCGCTTTGGCGAGCTTCAAGGGCGCCAGTTCCTTCACCACCGCGTCGTCGAGCTTGCGCGCGATCTTCTTGCGCTTGTCGCTCAGCTTGGCCGCCGCCTCGTCGAAAGCATCGCCATGCGCCTTGAACGCTGCTTCGAGCCGCGCCAGCTCGGCGCCGCCATCGGCGATCGCCTGCAGATCGCCTTCCATCTTCTCGCGCACGCTCGCCAAGGCATCGACGGTGCATTTGTATTTGCGCGCCGCGGCTCTGAGCGCGAAGAGCCTTTCTTCCGACTGCTCAAGTTCGCGCGGATCGAAGGCGAAGGAGCGCAGAGCCTCCGCCGAGGCGCGATGCGCCTCGCCCATTTCCTGAAGCACCCGGTCGAGCGCCTCGCAGATGCGGTCGAGCCGACCCTGTGCCTGGTCCTTGCGCCGTTCGAGCTTGCGCAGGGCTGCGTTGAGACGCGCTTCGACGGCGCCGTCGCCATTCAGAGCGTCTTCCGCGTCGCTGAGCGCGCTCGCGAACTGCTCGGCATTCATCATCAGCTGGCGCTTGTCGGAGAGCAGGGTTTCCTCTTCCGGCTGCGGATCGAGCTTGCGCAACTCGTCGGCGGCGTGGGTCAGATAGTCCCGCTCGGCCTCGGAACGCGCAAGCAGCGCCCTGTGTTCGGCGAGCTTTGTCTCGGCGGCGCTCAACGTTTCCCACAGATCGCGCACTTTCTCGGCTTCGGCTTCGAGCCCGCCAAAGGCGTCGAGCAGCCGCCGGTGATTGGCGGAATTGACCAGGGCCCGGTCATCGTGCTGGCCATGGATCTCGGTCAGCGTGCCGGCGATCTGGCGCAGGAGATTGAGGCTGATCGGCTGGTCGTTCACGCTGGCGCGGCTCGGACCGTCGGCATTCTGGATGCGGCGGATGACGAGCTCGCCATCGGCCTCGATATCCTGCGCTTCGAGGAGGCCGAAGGCGGCATGCGCCTTGGGCAGAGAGAAGGCCGCGGTCACGACGCCCTTCTCGGCGCCATTGCGCACCAGGCTGCTGTCACCGCGCGCACCAAGTGCCAGGCCCAGAGCGTCGAGAAGGATGGATTTGCCGGCCCCCGTCTCGCCGGTGAGTACGGTGAGCCCGCGCTCGAGCGTGAGGTCGAGCTTTTCGATGAGCACGATATCGCGGATGGAGAGCGCCGTCAGCATGGCGCCCTTATAGCTGAGTCTGCGAGAGGACGAATAGGGCCCTCACTCCGGCACTCTAGTGTCCCGAATCCGAAGTTCGCCACAGCCAGCGGGACCTTCCGAGCGAATTTCGGATTCGGAAGGACACTAGAAAACCTAATGATTCTAGTGTGCTTTTGAACGCGAAGTTCCTGTCGGTGCAAGCCGCTGATATCAGGAACTTCGCGTTCAGCACACTAGAACGGGTTGACCGTGTTCAGCGCCTTGCTGATCCAGGATTCCTTGTTCTCGGCCGGCAGGATGCCGTCGTTCTTCAGGAGTGCATAAGCGTCCTGATACCACTGGCTGTTGGGATAGTTATAGCCGAGCACGGCCGCGGCGGTCTGCGCTTCCGACTGGATGCCGAGCGCCAGATAGCCTTCGGTCAGCCGATAGAGCGCCTCCGGCGTATGCGAAGTGTTTTGATATTCGGTGATCACGCGCTTGAAGCGGTTGATGCCGGCGAGATAGGAGCCCTTCTTCAGGTAATAGCGGCCGACTTCCATTTCCTTGCCCGCCAGGTGGTCGCGCGCCAGCGTCGCCTTGGCGGCGGCATCTTGCGCATAGGCGGTGCCGGGATAGCGCTGGACCACTTCCTCGAGCGAGGCGAGCGCCTTCTGGGTGTTGGTCTGGTCGCGCCGGACGTCGATGATCTGCTCATAATTGCTGAGCGCGATCAGATAATACGCATAGGCCGCATCCTTGTGGCCGGGATGCAAGGTGAGGAAGCGCTGCGCCGCGTTGATCGCCTCGTCATAGGCGTTGCGCTGATACTGCGCATAGGCCTGCATCAATTGCGCCTTGGTGGCCCAGGCCGAATAGGGGTGCTGGCGTTCGACCTCGGCGAAGGTCTTGGCCGCGGTGCGATATTCGCCCGACTGCATCTGCTCGAGGCCCTTGTTATAAAGAGGGCCGACGGGCTCGGTCTGCTCTGCGGCTGCCATGTCGGGCGCAATGCCGTCGCCCGAGCCGGAGGAAGCTGCCTGCGTCGAGGACGATGATCCGCTGTCCAGCAGATTGGACATGCTGGAACAGGCGCTGAGCACCAGTGCGACGGCAATCACGGAACCAAAGCGCAGCCCCGCGGCAAGCCGATCACCAGTCCTGGACAGAAGAGTCAACCGTTGAATTCCCGCTTGAGATGTCAGATGAGGCCGCCTTGTACCCCTCCACGATCCAGGATTCCAGCGGCCCCTCTCAGTTAGATGCAAAAAACCCGGCGGAAGTGTGACCGCCGGGCTTTTTTCTAGCTGCTGTAGTAACTTAAGCCTATCAACTAGTTCGCCTGGCGGCGCAGGAAGGCCGGAATCTCAAGCTGATCATCGTCATAGGCGGGTTGCGCGGCGTTGGTCACCGGCATCTGCGCAACCTGCGGCCGTTGCGACTCGGGCTGCATGCGCGGCTCCTGGCGCGACCGCGGATCAGGTTCGCTCACCGGCATGTCGCCCTTGCGCGAAAGGCCGACGCCGGCCAGACGCTCGAACAGGCCGCGCTTCTTCTTGGCGGCATGCTCGGCAATGTTCTCGATGCGGTTCTGCTGCGCCGCAATCTGACGCTGCGCGATGGGCGGGAAATCCTCGACCAGCGGCATGCGGGGAGCAGTCTGCTGGGCGCGCGCCTGATGCACGGCGTGCTGCATCGTCTCGACGTCGGCAGGCTCATGCTCCTCTTCCGCTTCCGGATGCTGCTGCATCGGCTGCGCGTGGGGCTGCGGCGCCGGAGCCGCGCGCTTGACATGCGGCATCGGGGCGGCGGGCGTCATCTGGATCGGCGTCGGCTTCTTCACCGGGATGGGCTGCTTGCCCGTATAACCGAAGACAGGACGGGCGGGGGCTTCCTGCTCCTGGACCGTCTCATCGCCCATATGCTCGGCCTGTTCGATCGCAAGCCCGGTCGCCACGACCGAGACACGCATCGTGCCTTCGAGAGAGTCGTCGAAAGTGGCGCCGAGGATGATGTTGGCTTCCGAATCCACTTCCTCACGGATGCGGGTGGCCGCCTCGTCGACTTCGTAGAGGGTCAGGTCAGGTCCGCCGGTGATCGAGATCAGCAGGCCGCGGGCGCCGCGCATCGACACATCGTCGAGCAGCGGATTGGAGATCGCCGCTTCGGCCGCCTCGATGGCGCGCTTCTCGCCGGAGGCTTCGCCGGTGCCCATCATCGCCTTGCCCATTTCGCTCATGATGGCGCGGACGTCGGCGAAGTCGAGATTGATGAGGCCTTCCTTGGTCATCAGTTCGGTGATCGAGGCAACGCCCGAATAGAGCACCTGGTCGGCCATGGCGAAGGCGGCCGCGAAGGTGGTCTTCTCATTGGCGACGCGGAATAAGTTCTGGTTGGGGATGACGATCAGCGTATCGACGTTCTTGGCGAGGAGCTCGATGCCGCGCTCCGCCGTCTGCATCCGGCGTACGCCTTCGAAATGGAAGGGTTTCGTCACCACGCCGACGGTGAGGATGCCCTGCTCTTTCGCCGCCCGCGCGATGACCGGCGCCGCACCGGTGCCGGTGCCGCCGCCCATGCCGGCGGTGATGAAACACATATGAGCGCCGGCCAGATGGTCCAGGATCTCCGGCAGCGCTTCTTCCGCGGCGGCCGCGCCGATCTGCGGCTGCGAGCCCGCACCCAGGCCCTGCGTCAGGGCGGTGCCCATCTGGATGCGTCTTTCCGCGACATTCTGTGTGAGAGCCTGCGCGTCGGTATTGGCGACGACGAATTCGACCCCTTCGAGGCGGCTCTCGATCATGTTGTTGACGGCATTCCCGCCGGCGCCGCCCACGCCGAATACGGTGATGCGTGGTTTAAGTTCGGCCAAGCTCGGCACAGTGAGATTTATCGTCATTTGAAGCACCTGGAAGTGAGTTTTCCCCGATAGGAATCTTTCTTACCCATTCAATAACAAATGGTTAACAAACGCTAACCAGCGCATGTTTATTTGAATCAAAACTGACTCAGATCGGGGCACAGGGAAGGTATTTCCTTGACCATTCGCCGCGAAACCGCCCGATGGAGTTGAATCTCCTTATGAGGAAAGCCTCATAAGCCTTTGAAATATATTGGATATGGCCTCCAAAAATGCACGAGCGAGCCAGCGCAGGCGCGCGGCTCGCTCGGACGCTCGGAGTTACGTTCAGAAACTGTCGGCGATCCACTTGCCGACGCGACGCAGATAGCCCGCTTCGGCATCCTTCATCGCCTGGCGCGCGACGCCCGCGGCATGGTGGATATCGGGCCTGAGCGCGTAATTGAGCAGACCGTAGACGGTGGCGAAAGCGGGCGAGCGTGCCGCCTCCGGCATGCCGGCCACAGGCAGCGGCGCTCCCAGCCGGATCTGCCGGTTGAGCCACTGGGCGGCGATCTCGCGTACCCCGGTGAGCTCGCTCCCGCCCCCGGTCAGCACCACGCGCGACCCCGCGAGTTTGGCGAAGCTCGCCCGGTCGAGGCGCTCGCGCACCATTTCGAGGATCTCTTCCAGGCGCGGCCGGATGATGCCGGTCAGCATCGATTTCGGCGCATGATAGATCGTGTCGACGCCGCGCTCGCCGAGCAGCGGTACCGCCACGGTCTCGCGGTCATCCACGACCGTCGACATGGCGCTGCCCCACAGGGTCTTCATGCGTTCGGCATGGGCGATCGTGGTCGAGAGCCCGCGGGCGATGTCGTGGGTGATATGCATGCCGCCGACGGGGATGACATCGGCAAAGACCAGGTGCCCGTCATGGAAGGAGGCGACACCGGTGGTCGCCCCACCCATGTCGAGAAGTGTTACGCCGAGCTTGATTTCGTCCTCGGCGAGGACGGAGCGCGCCGCTGCATAGGGCGCGACGACATAGTCGGCGACAGAAAGATGGCAGCGCTCGATCACCAACGCCAGGTTGCGCAGCGCGGCGGGCTCGGCCGAAACGACATTGACTTCAGCGGTGAGCGTCGTGCCGAACATGCCGGCGGGCTCAGTGATGCCGCGCGCGTCATCGAGATTATACTGCGCCGGCGCGGTATGGAGCGTGCGCCGGCCAGGTTGGTGGCCTTGCGCGAGGGCGGAGCGCGTCGCCGTTTCGATATCGCGTGGGGTGACCTGACCGGTCTCGGTCGCGACCGACGCGGAATAGGAATTGGATTGCGGCCTGCCGCCCGCCACATTCACGTAAACGGATGTGATCGTGCGCTTCGCCATCTTCTCGGCGGCATCGACCGCGAGCCTTATGGCGCGCTCGGCCTGATCGAGATCGACGATGGCGCCGTTGCGGGTGCCGCGCGAGGCCTGGCAGCCGAAGCCCAACACGCGCAGCGCCGAAGCTTCTTTGCCGTCCGCGGTGCGCCGGTTCTGGCTGACCACTTCGCCGATCAGGCAGCTGAACTTGGTGCTGCCGACATCGAGAGCGGCGACGATGCTGCCCTTGCTCGCGATCGGGGGCTTTGCATCTCCTTTGACGGGCAACTCAATGACGGTCATGCAAAATCCCTTCCCAAAGCACGGACAACGCTACTGCTGCTGACTTACCTTGAACTTCTTAATATCTTTTTCCGGTTCGACCGGATCCGGCAGTTCGACGACCACTTGATGCGCCAGTCTGAGATCGATCGACTTGACACCCTTGCTCAGCAGCTTCTGGTTGCGGTCGAGCGCGGCGAGCGTCTCGAGCGCAAGCGCTGGATCCTTTTCAGGCAGAGCCACGGTCATTCCATTATCGAGATAGAGTGTCCAACGCCTCTCCCCGACGCGGGCGGCGGCGGTGACACGCGCCTTTACTTGCGGCACAGCCGAGAGCTGGCCCACCAGTTCGGCGGCGGCGCGATGGGCGCCTTCGCCGGTGACGAGCAGCAGCGAGGACAATCGCCTTGGATCGAGCGTGCTCATCGCCGTGCCGGTCTGGTCGATCACGTAATGCACCCCATCGCGCTGCCAGATGACGAAGGGCTGGCGCTCGGTGACGACGATGTCGAGCCGGTTGGGATATTTGCGCATCACCCGCGCCGAGGCGACCCAGTCGAGATTTTCAAGCAGGGAGCGCGCCCGCGTCGCATCGAAGCCGACGAGCGAGCCGCCTGGCTGCACGCCGAGCGCGGAGAGCAGCGTTTCCGGCTCCTGGTGCACGAGGCCGGTTATCCGGATATCGTCAGCGGCGAAGCCGAGCGAGCTCGCCAACTGACCAGGAAGCTTGCGCCACGGGCTTCCATCATAATCGAGATGGCCGCCGATCACGAGGCCATGGATGATCGACCCGAACAGCAGCGCGCACGCCCCTGCCCTGGCGACGAAGCGCGTCCTGCGGCTCGGTCCAGCGGGCGGCAGCCGACGGAAGAACTGGAACGCGCGACGGCGGATGTCTTGTGCGAGCTTCATCTGTTCACCGAGGCGTCATTGACCATCCAGGTCACCAGATCCTCGTAGGAGTGTCCAGCGTGCGCCGCGAGTTCCGGCACCAGAGAAGTGCCCGTCATTCCCGGCTGGGTGTTGACTTCGAGGAGGATCAGTTCGCCGTCGCCGCCCGGCGTGTCGTCGTAGCGGAAATCCGCGCGGCTCACGCCTCTGCATCCCAGGGCCTGATGGGCGGCCAGCGCATATTGCTGCACTTTGCGATAGACTTCGCGTGGAATGTCTGCCGGCAACACATGAACCGAACCTCCCGGCGCATATTTCGCCTTGTAGTCATAGAATCCGACGGCCGGCAGGATGTCGATGACGCCGAGCGCGACATCGCCCATCACCGCACAAGTAAGCTCCTTGCCTGGAATGAATCGTTCCGCCAGGACCTGATCGCCGAACAGCTCACGCTCCTCGAGGACAATCGCAGCCGGACCGTTGGAGCTGTGATCGACGATATGGACCCCGACGCTCGAACCTTGCGCCTGCGGTTTGAGCACATAGGGCAAAGGCAGAGGATGCTGCGTGGCGGCCACTTCGAGATCGACGATGCGGCCCTCCGCGACCGGAATGCCGGCGGCGGTGAAGAGGATCTTGGACCTCACCTTGTCCATCGCGATGGCCGAGGCGCGCACGCCCGAATGCGTATAGGGGATTTCCATCGTCTCGAGGATCGCCGACATGCAGCCATCCTCGCCCCACTTTCCATGCAGCGCATTGAAGGCGACGTCAGGGCGCAGATCGGCCAGGACTTCCGCGATGTTGCGTTTCACATCGATCGGCGTCACCTGGAAGCCCGAGCGGCGCAGCGCATCGGCGCAGCCTTCGCCGGTCGACAGGCTCACTTCGCGCTCGGCCGACCAGCCGCCCATCAGGACCGCGACATGGGTGTATTTCGGATCGCGTATAGGCATCAGGCGCCCTCCGCCGGAATGCCGATGCGCTTGATTTCCCAATCGAGCTCGATGCCGGATGTCTTCTTCACGCGCTGCCTGATGGTCTCGCCGAGTTCTTCGATCTGCGCCGCCGTGGCGCCGCCCTCGTTGATGAGAAAATTGCAATGCAGCTCGGAGACCTTGGCGGGCCCGATGCTGAAGCCCCTGAGACCCGCCTGATCGATCAGCTGCCACGATTTGTGGCCGGGCGGGTTCTTGAAGGTCGACCCGCCGGTACGGCTCTTGATCGGCTGCGTCGCCTCGCGCCGCTCCGTCACATCGTTCATGGCGCGCGCAATGTCCTCCTTGTCTCCCGCTTCGCCCTGAAGAAGGGCTTGCGTGAAGATGAAGTCCTCCGGCGCACCGCAATGACGGTACGTATACTGCATGTCGGTATTCGACAGCACGTGAAGCGATCCCCTCCGGTCTACGGCTCTGGCCTCGAGAAGAACGTCCTTGGTCTCGCGACCATAGGCGCCACCATTCATCCGAAGCGCGCCGCCAATCGTGCCGGGTATACCTCTCAGAAAGGTTAATCCTCCGATACTATGATCGAGGGCGAAACGGGCGACCCTTACGTCAGGAACCGCGGTCCCGGTTCTGATCCGGTGTCCGGGCTCGACCGTCACCTCGCCAAAACCCTTCCCGAGTCGGATGACCATGCCGGGCACCCCGCCGTCGCGTACCAGGAGGTTGGAGCCGACACCGATCACATAAACCGGAATATCCTCCGGCGTCCCCTTGAGCATCTCCGCGAGATCGGCTTCATCCGCCGGGGTGAACAGCACCTCCGCCGGCCCGCCGACGCGAAACCAGGTCAGATCGGCGAGCGGCGCATTGGCTTCGATCCTGCCGCGCGGCTTCGGCAGCCGGGCCAGCAGCTTTTCCCCATTCAATGCCATCATGCCGCTCCGGTCTTGCCGTCGAGGCTGGCGAGTTGCTGCGGCAAAGCATAGGCCCATTGCGTGATGGTACCGGCGCCAAGGCAGACGATGATGTCGCCGGGCTTCACCAGCGTCTTCATCAGAGCCGCCAGTTCCTCCGGCGCGTCGATCTTGTGCACGCTGCGATGGCCGCGCGACCGCAGGCCCTCAGCCAGCGCGTCATGCGAGGCCCCTTCGATCGGCGCCTCGCCCGCCGAATAGACCGGTGCCACGACGACCGTATCGGCGTCGTTGAAGGAAGAGCAGAAATCCGCGAATAGCGAGGAAAGTCTCGTATAGCGGTGCGGTTGCATTACAGCGACAACTTTGCCTTGCGTGACGCCGCGCGCCGCGCGCAGCACCGCGGCGATCTCGACCGGGTGATGGCCATAATCGTCGAACACCGCCACACCATTGTGCTCGCCGGTGCGGGTGAAGCGGCGCTTGACGCCGGCGAAGCTCTTGAAACCTGCGCGGATCTTCTCATCCGCGATGCCGAGCTCGCGCGCCACCGCGAAAGCGGCCGTGGCGTTGAGCGCATTGTGATCGCCCGGCATCGAGAGGCTGAGCTCGTTGACGTCGTGGGTGGATGAATTGCGCCGGTCCGTCACCCTGACCGAGAACTTCATCTCGCCATTGCTGTAAAACGTGTCGAGGAGGCGCACATCGGCCTGAGGGCTGCGCCCGTAGGTGACGATGCGCCGGTCGCGCACCCGCCCGATCAGCGCCTGGACTTCCGGATGGTCGATGCACATCACGGCGAAACCGTAGAACGGGATGTTCTCGACGAAAGCGAGGAACGCCTCCTTGGCCTTGTCGAAGGAGCCATAGTGATCGAGATGCTCGGGATCGATGTTGGTGACGATCACCACGTCGGCCGGCAGCTTTACGAAGGTGCCGTCGGATTCGTCCGACTCGACCACCATCCAGTCGCCCTTGCCGAGGCGCGCATTGGTGCCGTAGGCGTTGATGATGCCGCCATTGATAACGGTCGGGTCGAGGCCGCCGGAATCGAGCAAGGCCGCGACGAGCGAGGTCGTCGTTGTCTTGCCATGCGTTCCGCCGACCGCGACGCAGGATTTGAAGCGCATCAACTCGGCCAACATCTCGGCGCGCCGCACGATCGGCAGGAAGCGGCGGCGCGCTTCGGCGAGCTCAGGATTCTCCGGCTTCACCGCCGAGGACACCACTACCACTTGCGCATCGCCCAAATTGGCGGCGTCATGCCCGATCGACACCGCGATACCGTTCTTGCGCAGCCTGGCCGTGTTGTAGTTGTCGGAGAGATCGGAGCCTTGCACCTTGTAGCCGAGCGTCGCCATCACTTCGGCGATGCCGCTCATGCCGATGCCGCCAATCCCGATGAAATGGATCGGTCCGACTTCGCGCGGAAGTTTCATTTCAGTTTATTCTCCATGGTTGCGCGGGCGGCCAGATCCTCGACCAGATCGGCGAGGCGCTCGGCGGCGTCCGGCATGCCTTGCTCCAGGGCAGCGTGGGCCGCCCCGGCCAGTTCGGCGTCTTGATACCTGAGCCGCGTCAGGAATGCAGCGAATTCTTGCGGTTCCAGCTCGGCCTGCGGACGCACCCAGCCGCCACCCTTTCCGGCGAAAAATTCCGCATTATGGAGCTGGTCGTTGTCGAGGGCATGCGGCAGCGGCACCATGACCGCGGGCCTGCCGATGACGCCGAGCTCGGCGATGGTGGAGGCCCCCGACCGGCAGATGATGAGCTGCGCGTCGGCAAAGCGCTGCGGCATGTCGGCGAAGAAGGAGGCGAGCTCGAAGGCGATGTCAAGCTCCGCATAGGCGGCCTTCACGCGCTCGATATCCTCGGGCCGGCACTGCTGGACGATCTTGAGATGACGCAGCACCGCCTTCGGCAGGCGCTTGGCCACCTCGGGCATGAAGTCGGCGAAGAAGCGTGCCCCCTGGCTGCCGCCGAAGACGAGGAGATTGAAGGGCTCGTCGGCGGCCGCCGATCGATAAGGCTGCGCCTTCTTTTCGAGCACGATTCCGCGCACCGGATTGCCGGTATAACGCAGCTTGTCTTTACAGGCTTCCGGCAGCCGCCCGAGTGCCGGAAAGGACGAGGCCACCGCATCGGCGAAGCGCGACAGTACGCGGTTGGCCCGGCCCATGACCGCATTCTGGTCGTGAATACAGGACGGAATCTTGAGCCGCGAGGCGGCAATGACCGGCGGAAAGGACGGATAGCCGCCAAAGCCCGCGACGGCCGCAGGCTTGAGGCGCTGGAGAATGCCGCGCGCCGTCTGGTAGCCTTTGTAAAGCCGCAGCGCCTGTCCCAGCAGCAGATGCGGTTTGCCCGGCGAGATGGTCGCCGCGGGCACCAGATGCGTCTCGAGCGCCGGGAAAGCGCGGCCGTAGTCGCGCACCCGCTCATCCGTCATCAGATGGATGGCATAGCCACGCCGTACCAGCGCCTCGGCGAGCGCCTGGGCGGGAAAGAGATGGCCCCCCGTGCCGCCGGCGGCGAGAACGACGAGCCGCGAACTCATGCGCTCGCTCAAGCCGTCACCGCCCGCCAGGCTGGATCGCTCTGGACGGCGAGGGTGCGCGAACGCGCGAAGGCCAGCACCAGCCCCATGGCGAAGGACATGCCGATCAGCGAGGAGCCGCCATAGGAGATGAAGGGCAACGTCATGCCCTTGGCCGGGAGGAGCGAGACATTCACGCCCATATTGATGACGGCTTGCAGACCGAAGATGATAGCGAGGCCGCTCATCGACAGCGCCGCGAACGGATCGGGCTCCGCCTTGGCGCGGCTCAGTATGCGGATGACGATGAAGGCGAAGAGGAAGATCAGGCCCATGCAGGCGAGGAAGCCGAATTCCTCGCCCACCACTGCGAAGGTGAAGTCGGTATGGGCGTCGGGCAGGATTTGCTTCGCCTCGCCGCCACCGGGGCCGGCGCCGAACAGGCCGCCATTCTGGAAGGCCTGTGTGGCCGTGTCGACCTGGAACGTGTCGCCCTTCTCCGGATCGAGGAAACGGTCGATGCGCGAGGCGACATGCGGGATGGCTTCATAGGCGAGGAACACCCCCACGACGGCGAGGGCGCTGATGCCGAAGACCAGAACCCAGGGAATGCCGTAGATGAGCAGGAGCGCGGTGAAGGTGATGACGATCAGCGCCGATTGGCCGAAATCCGGCTGCAGGATGAGCAGCCCGACAAAGGCGCCGCACAGAAGGAGAGCGATCGGCAGGCCCGGCATGCTCGGCTTGCGTGTCTGTTCGGCGAGGAACCATGCCACGATGACGATGAAGCCGGGCTTCGCCAGCTCCGAGGGCTGCAGGCCGATGGGCCCGATATCGATCCAGCGATTGGCGCCCTTGATCTCTGGGCCGTAGAACAGTGCCACGACCATCAGCGCCAGTGAGCCGAAAAAGACGAGGAAGGCGGCGCGGCGCGCCTGCAGGGGCTCGAGCAGGCTGGTGGCGGTCAGGATGACGACCGCGATGCCCAGATAAAAGAGCTGGTTCTTGAAGAAGTGGAAGGCGTCGAGGCCGAGTCGGGCAGCCACCGGCGGGCTCGCCGCCATGCTGATCAGCACGCCCGCCGCCATGAGCAGCAGCACGGCGCTCAGGAGCAACCGGTCGACGGTAAACCACCAGGAAGCGAAGAGCCCCCGGTCACTGCGGCTTATCAGCATGTCCGTTCCCCTTTGCGGTCATCCGGATGCCCGGCAGCGCGGCGACCGCTTTGCTGAAGGCATCCCCCCTCACTTCGAAATTCGGATAATGGTCGAAGGACGCGCAGGCCGGCGACAGCAGCACGACCGCACCTTCGTTGCCGTCCCTCGCCGCGTCGCGTGCCGCCGCCTCGACCGCCTTGTCGAGCGTGCCGGTCTTGATGAAGGGCGCCTTGTCGCCGATCGTGCGGGCGAACTCGTCAGCCGCCTCGCCGATCAGATAGGCGCGCTTGATCTTGGGAAAGAACTGGCTGAGCGGCGCAATGCCTCCGGCCTTGGCGATGCCGCCGGCGATCCAGTAGATGTCGTCGAAGGCAGCCAGCGCCTTGGCCGCCGCATCGGCATTGGTCGCCTTCGAGTCATTGATGAAGGCGATATCGTCGAGGCGGCCGATCTCCTGCATGCGATGAGCAAGCCCCGAGAAGCTCATCAGGCCTTTGCGGATTTCATCGAGCGAGAGTCCGAGAGCGCGCCCCGCCGCAAAGGCCATGGCGGCGTTTTGCCAATTGTGCCGACCCTTGAGTGCCGGCAATTGCCTCAGATCGAGCGTGGCGGTCTCCTTGCCGTCGCGGCGTTCCGACAATATGCCGTCGGGTGCCGACAGGCCTTCCGCGAGCGCGCGCTCGACCGAAACCGGGACGATATGGGCGCCGGCGCTGATCGTCTTCACGATGTCCGCGCCCCAGCTCTCATCGACACCGATGATGGCCGTGTCGCCTGCCCCCTGATGGGCGAACATCCGCGCCTTGACCTCGACATAGTTCTCGATCGTGCCATGCCGGTCGAGATGATCGGGCGTGATGTTGATGAGGATGCCGGCATCGGGCCTGAGGCTCGGCATCAGGTCGATCTGAAAAGACGAGAGCTCCAGCACATAGACGCGGTCCCTGACCGGCTGGCGCAGCAGGAACACCGCTTTGCCGATATTGCCGCCGACATCGACGTCGCGGCCGGCCGATTGGAAAAGATGACCGGTGAGCGCCGTCGTCGTCGACTTGCCGTTGGTGCCGGTGATCGCGACGAGCTTGGCGCCAGTACCGGCAAGCTCGCGCTGGAAGACTTCGGTATCGCCGATGATCTCAATGCCGGCCGCCTTCGCCTTCTCCACCGTCCAGTGCGGCTTCGGATGAGTCAACGGCACGCCGGGGCTCAGCACCAGGGAGTCGAGCGTGGTGAAGTCGATCGCCTTGAGATCGCCGACCGGCAGCCCGTCCAGCTTAGCCTTTTCGACCGATTGCGCCTGGTCGTCCCAGGCATGGACTTCAGCGCCGCCCAGCCGCAGGGCTTCGGCGCAGGCCGTGCCGGATCGGGCGAGGCCGAAGACCCCGACCTTCCTGCCTGCGAATGTCTTGGCGGGAAACATCGGCGACCTACCGCAGCTTTAGGGTCGAGAGCCCGATCAGCGCCAGCACGAAGGCGATGATCCAGAAGCGGATGACGATGGTCGGCTCTTTCCAGCCCTTCTGCTCGAAATGATGATGCAGGGGTGCCATGGCGAAGACGCGCTTGCCGGTGAGCTTGAAGGACGCCACCTGGACGATGACCGAAGCGGTCTCGAGCACGAACAGGCCGCCGATGATGGCGAGCACGATCTCGTGCTTGACCGCGACGGCGGTGGCGCCCAACGCTCCGCCGAGCGACAGCGAGCCCGTATCGCCCATGAAGATCATGGCGGGCGGCGCGTTGAACCACAGGAAGCCCAGCCCCGCGCCGACGATGGCGCCGCACAGCACCGCCAGCTCGCCGGTTCCCTTCACATTGTGGAGCTGCAGATATTCGGCGAACACGGCGTTGCCGACCAGATAGGCGATGAGGCCATAGCTGCCGGCGGCGATCATAACCGGGACGATGGCGAGACCGTCGAGCCCGTCGGTGATGTTCACCGCATTGCCGGCGCCGACGATGATGAATACGCCGACGGCCAGGAAGAGGACGCCGAACTGGATGAGCACGTCCTTGAAAAACGGCACCGCGAGCGCGCTCGATATCGTCTTGTCGCCGATGCCCATGAAGATGCCGACCGCCACCGCGGCGATTACGACTTCGATAAGGAGGCGGATCTTGCCCGAGAACCCATGCGTCGACGACTTGGTGACTTTGAGGAAGTCGTCATAGAAGCCGATGGCGCCGAAGCCGAGAGTGACGAACAGCACCGCCCAGACATAAAAATTGGTGAGGTCCGCCCACAGTAATGTCGACACGAAGATACCGGACAGAATCATCAGGCCGCCCATCGTCGGCGTGCCCTGCTTCTCGATGATATGGCGCTGCGGACCGTCGCTGCGGATCGGCTGGCCCCTGCCCTGCTTGATCTTGAGCAGCGAGATGATCGTCGGGCCGAACAGCCAGATGAACAGCAGCGCCGTCAGGATGGCCGCGCCAGTCCGCGTCGTCTGGTAGCGAAACACGTTCAGCACAGAGACTTCGTCGGTGAGGCTGACGAGCAAATGATAGAGCATTAGCGGCCGTCCTTGTCGGGCGGAGCGGGGTGCGAAAAAGTGGATGCCGGTTTTTCGCGAGAACCCCGCTCCTTATTATGATGGTCGATCACGTTTATGCCCTTGGATTCCTTCAATCCAAGGGCATCGTGATCGGCTTGGAACTGCCCTCTGATGGCCTCGACCAGCGGTCCCATGCGCATGCCAAGGGATCCCTTGATCATCACGACATCGCCGGCCTTCAGCCCTCCGAGCAGCGTGGCCGCAAGACCGTCCGATTTGTCGGCATAGGCCCCACGCCGGTGCGGCGGGGTCTTGTTCCAGAGGTGGGCCATGAGGGGCCCGGTGGCATATAGGACATCGACCTTGGCCTCGTCTACGGCATCGGCGAGCTCGCCATGGAGTTCCGCCCCCCGTTCGCCGAGCTCCAGCATGTCGCCGAGCACGGCGACGCGGCGGCCGTTCTTGCCCGGCTCCGCCCGCTTCAACAGCGTCAGCGCGGCGCGCACCGACACCGGATTTGCGTTGTAGCTCTCGTCGATGAGAAGGATGGTGCCGCCGGGTGCCCTGAGTGTCATCTGCACGCCACGTCCCTTGGCGGGTTGCGCCGCAGCGAGCGCCAGGCTCGCCCGCGCGAGATCGGCGCCGGCGAGTTTGACCGCGGCCAGCGCCGCAAGGCTGTTGAGCACCATATGCTCGCCCGGCATGCCGAGCTTGTAAATCACCGGTTCGCCCTGGATTGTCGCCGTGATGCACGAGCAGTCGGCGTGCAGCACCGATCTTTCGAGATAGACATCCGAGGCTGCATCCCGCCCGAAGCTCACGATATTGGCGACACCGGTCGAGCGTGCCGCGGCGCTCAGGCGGTCGAAGAATTCATTGTCGCGATTGAGCACCGCATGGCCGCCGGGCTCGACACCCAGAAAGATCTCCGCCTTGGCATCGGCGATCTCGGCGACGGACGAGAAATAGCCGAGGTGAACGGCGACCACGGTGGTGATGACCGCGATATGCGGGCGCACCATCTTGACCAGCGGCGTGATCTCGCCCGGATGGTTCATGCCGATCTCGAACACGCCATAGGCGGTGTCGGCCGGCATGCGCGCCAGCGTGAGCGGCACGCCCCAATGATTGTTGAACGACGCGACCGAGGCATGCGTATAGCCAGAAGCCGAGAGCGCAAGCCTGAGCATCTCCTTGGTGCTGGTCTTGCCGACGCTGCCGGTCACGGCGATGATCTGCGCCTTCGAGCGGGCCCTGGCCGCGAGCCCGATCTTCTCGAGCGCCTTCAGCACGTCGTCGACGATGAGAAGTGGACCCGCCGCCGCCATGGCCTCTGTCGGGCGTGACACGATGGCGAGCCCGGCGCCCGAGTTGAGCGCGTTCTCGGCATAGTCATGGCCATCGACCCGGTCGCCTTTGATCGCAGCGAAGATGTCGCCCTGAGCCACGCTCCGGCTGTCGATCGAGACGCCGGTGAGCGGCATCGAGACCGTGCCGCGCAAGGTCCCACCCGCGGCGGCGATCAGCTCATCAATGGTCCACAGCGGCCGTTCAGCCATGGTAATCCTGCCCGCCTACCGCCGCCTTCACCGCATCATGGTCGCTGAAAGGCAGCACTTTGCCGCTGATCGTCTGGCCGAGTTCATGCCCCTTGCCGGCGACGAGAAGGATGTCCCCCTCTTCCAGCGCTTCGATCGCCGTCCTGAGGGCAAGCGCCCGGTCGCCGATTTCTATCCCGCCCGGGCAAGCCGCCATCACCGCCGCGCGGATGATGGCCGGATCCTCCGAGCGCGGATTATCGTCGGTCACATAGGCAATGTCGGCGAACTTCGCCGCGATGGCGCCCATTTGCGGGCGTTTGCCCTTGTCCCGGTCGCCGCCGGCGCCGAATACGACGGCGAGCCTGCGCTTAACATAGGGCCGCAGCGCCAGTATCGCCTTCTCCAGCGCATCGGGCGTATGGGCATAGTCGACGAAGATCGGGGCGCCCTTGGCGGAATGCGCCACCAGATCGAGCCGGCCCTTGGCGCCCTTGAGCGATTCGAGGGCATGCAGGACGAGGGCCTCCTCGCCCCCCGTGGCGATGACGAGGCCGGCGGCGACGAGCGCGTTGGACACCTGGAAATCGCCGACCAGCGGCAGGTAGACTTCGTGCTGCCCGCTCGCCGTCGCCAGTACCAGGCGCTGGCCGAAGCCGTCGAGCATGCAGGAGACCAGCTTGAGATCATGCCCCTTCTCGCCAACTGTGAAGACGGTGAGGCCGTGCGCCTTGGCGCGCCCCAGCACATCCTGGGCGATCTCCACATCGGCGTTGACCACCGCGGGCGCGCCCTCAGGCAGCAACTCCGAGAACAGTCGCATTTTTGCGGCGAAATATTCTTCGTAGGTCGCGTGATAATCGAGATGGTCGCGAGTCAGATTGGTGAAGCCGCCGGCCGCCAGCCGGACTCCGTCGAGCCGGAACTGCGCAAGCCCGTGGCTCGACGCTTCCATGGCGAGATGGGTGACGTGATCCTGGGCGAGACCCGCCAGCGTGTGATGCAGCTTGACCGGATCGGGCGTCGTATGGGCGAGATATTCCTCGCCCGCCGGTCCGACGATGCCGACTGTGCCGATGCTCGCGGCGCGAAATCCCATCGACTGCCAGATCTGTCGCACGAAGGCCGCGACCGAGGTCTTGCCATTGGTGCCAGTGACGGCGACGACGATATCGGGCTGGCTGCCGGCGAAGCGCGACGCGATACGCGCGAAGAGCTGATGTGGGTTGGCTGACTTGATCAGGATCGAATTCGCCGCCGGCGCCGTGACCGTCTGGCCAACGACCACCGCTGCCGCGCCGGCCGCGACGGCCTGCGGAATGAACTGGGCGCCGTCGACCTTCGTGCCTGGCAAGGCGGCGAAGAGGAAGCCCGGCTTCACCTGCCGGCTGTCGGCGGTGAGACCGGAGATCGCCGCGTCCTTGGCGCCCTGCGGCAGCGCGGCATCGTCGGCGAGGAGGCGCGAGAGAGGCACGCTCATTTCAGGTCCTGCCTTCCTTCAACGCTTTCGCCTGCTGCTTGGCGATCTCCTTGCGCTCGGCATCGGTGAGCTCCGGCTCGACGCCGAGCAACGGCGCGATGCGGGCGATGATGTTGCCGGCGGTGGGCACCGCGTTCCAGCCCGAGGTCGAGAAGCCGTAGGTCTCGGGGGTTGCCTGCGGCTCGTCCATCATCACCATGACGACATATTGCGGGTTATCCATCGGAAAGGCGCCCGTGAAAACGGTAAGGTTCTTGGTCTTGTCGTAGCGTCCGTTGACGACCTTCTCGGCCGTGCCCGTCTTGCCGCCGATACGGTAGCCGGGGGCTTTGGCGTTGGCGCTGCGCGCACTGCCTTCGAGCCCGTTGAGCCTGAACAGATAGCGCAGCTTCTCGCTGGTTTCGGGCTTCACCACGCGCTTCGCCAGCGCCTGCGCATCAGCTGCGTCGCGCTTGAGGAACGTCACCGGAAGCATATTTCCGCCATTGAGCAAACCCGCTACCACCTGGGCTCCTTGCAGGGGCTGTACGGCAAAACCGTGGCCAAAGGCGACGGTCGCCTGGACCAGTCTGCCCCAGCGCTTGGGCAGGATCGGCTTGGCGTTTTCCGGTAGCTCCGTCACGAGCCGATCCATCAGTCCGACCCGGCGCAGGAATGCCTGGTGCCGTTCCTGATCGACGGCGAGCACCATGCGAGCCGTGCCGATATTGGAGGAGTTGGTGAAGACCTCGGGCAGCGTCAGAATCCGCCTTGTCGGCTGGAAGTCGTGGATGGCGGCACGCCCGATGACCAGCGGCGCGCGGGCATCGAACTGGCTCGCGAGGGTAGCAGTGCCATAGTCCAGCGCCATGGCGAAGGACACCGCCTTGATGACCGAACCCAGCTCGAAGACGCCGCTCGTCATCCGGTTGGCCTGGTCGAAGGTGAAATTCTTGTTTTCCTGATTGGGATTGAAATCGGGCAGTGACACCAGGCCCAGCACTTCGCCGCTGCGCATATCGAGAACGATGGCGCCGCCCGCCAGGGCGCGGAACTTGGCGATGCCCTTGGCGAGCTCGTCGGCCAACGCGTGCTGGACGCGGATGTCGATCGAGAGCACCGCCGGCATGGCGCGCGTATTGTCCTCGCCGAGCGAGGCGGTATAGAGCGCGCCCTGATCGTCGAGGAATTTCTCGATGCCGGCGATGCCCTTGGAATCGAGATCGACATAGCCCAGCACATGGCTGGCCAGCCGGCCCATCGGATAGACGCGTTTGGTTTCGGCCCGGAAGCCAAGTCCGGGAATGCCGAGATTGTGGATGGCCTCGCGCTCCGACGGACTCACTTCGCGCTTGAGCCACATGAACGCACGGTTGGGCTGCGACAGCTTCTGGCGCAGCGACTTGGCATCGAAGCTCGGCACGGTGGCGGTCAAGAGTTCGACCGCCTCGTCGACATCGAGGATCTTGCGCGGATCGGCATAGAGCGAGAATACGGAAACATCGGTTGCCAGAACCACGCCATTGCGATCGACGATGTCGGGCCGCGGCACCCGCTCGCTATATTCGATGACCGGCTTCTCGGGGCGCTGCTGCCACAAAGTGAGATTGGCGAGTTGCGAGGCGATCGCCACGAAGAACATGACGAATCCGAAGTTCACCAGCCGCAGACGATTGCGTCCGGCGAGGCTTCCGTCCTGGCGCATTGAAAACAGCATCACGCCTCACTCCATCGCCTTTAGAATGTCGCCGATCGCGTCCTTGCCCTGCTCCTCCAGCTTGACCGGAGGTTCGTCGGGAATGCGCGTCGCGAGCTCGTTGATCTTCACGAATTGATCGGGCGATATGCGCTTCAGCTCGAGATATTGCTCGGCGAGCCGCTGCAGGCGATCCGGCCTGATCAGGCTCGACCATTCGGCATTGAGAAGCCCGATCGTCTCCTTCTCGTTGGCGATGGCGGCGTTCGAGCGCGCGATCTGCCGCTCGATGCCGCGAATGGAATGCTCCAGTGAATAGAGCACATAGGCGGAGACGAGGACCGCCACGACCAGACATGCATTGAATGCTCTGAGCATCAGTTGCGCCGCCCTTCGACCGATGGAACCGCGATATCTTCGAGATTGAGAGCCAGTGCTGGCGCCGAGGTGCGCTCGCCGGCGCGCAACTTTGCCGAGCGGGCGCGCGGATTGTCCGCCGTCTCGGCCACGCTCGCTTCCTGATGCCCCCGGAAGACGGGAATGAAACGCGCTTCTTCCCCCGCTTCACGCCCCGGCATGTGGCGTGAGGACGAAGGCGTCTTGCCGCTGCGCTCGGCGAAGAAGCGCTTGACGATCCGGTCTTCCAGCGAATGGAAGGTGACGACCGCCAGGCGCCCGCCGGGCTTGAGCAGTCGTTCGGCCGCCGCCAGCGCGAGGCCGAGCTCCTCGAGCTCCCTGTTTACATAGATGCGCAAGGCCTGGAAGGTGCGCGTGGCCGGATGAATGCGGTCCTGCGGGCGCTGACGCCCGGTGGCGCGCTCGATGGCGCGCACCAGCTCCTGGGTAGTGCGGATCGGCGCTTCGCTGCGCGCTTTGACGATGGCATGGGCGATGGCGCGGGCTTTGCGCTCCTCGCCGAGCACGCCGATGATACGGGTCAGCTGGCCCGCTTCGGCCGCATTCACGATATCCGCCGCCGAGAGACCGGACTGGCTCATCCGCATGTCGAGGGGACCGTCCTTGGCGAAGGAGAAGCCGCGCGCCGCCTGATCGATCTGCATCGAGGAGACGCCGATATCGAGGGTGGCGCCGTCGATCATTGTGATGCCGAAGCGTTCCGCAAGGTTTTCCATATCGCTGAAGTGGCCTTCGACCAGCGTCAGCCGTTCTGGGAAGGCGGCGACCAGCGCCGTCCCGCCGGTGATCGCGTCGGGGTCTCGGTCGATGGCGAGGACCCTGCAGTCGGCGGCGGTGAGAAGCCCACGCGTATAGCCGCCGGCACCGAAGGTGCCGTCGACATAGATGCCGCCGTCGCGCGGCGCGAGCGCCGACAGCACTTCCGCGAGCATCACCGGCTTGTGCCGGGCATCTGCGCTGGGCAAGGGCGAAGCCATTTTCGGTACGGTGAACAGATTACTAATGAGATTCCGACAATGCTCCGTGGCGCCTTAACAAATCGTTTCGCTGAGCGGACTTAGCCACAGAGAATAGACCTCCGTGGCGACGCTGGCAGGGATCCGCTCCGGCACTGTGACGCGGCGTTCAATCGGCCGAGGCGCGCAAGCGCGAGAGATCGCTAGCATAGCGCGGGGTGCGAAAAAGTGGGCACCGGTTTTTCGCGAGAATCCCGCGCTAGAAAATTTGAATCGATCACGTCTATGAGTTTGGATTGATCCAATCCAAACTCATCGTGATCTAGACCATCGTGCGCGCCGCGACCGAGGGCTGCGACAGGAGGCTGGCAAGCTGGCTGAGGCCGTCTTCGAGGGCTCCCCGGTCCGGCGCGATTCCCAGCGACAGCCTGACCGCCTCGGTGGGATGGGCCGCGACCGAGAACACCGAGCTCGGCACGATCGAGACGCCGGCCCGGTCGGCATGCTCGGCGAAGTCCGCGGCATGCCATTGGCCGGCGAGGCGCAGCCAGAGGTGGTGCCCATACGGATCGGCAGCGTATGCCGCATCTCCGAGGATCGCGGCCGCGAGTTTCTGGCGCTCGACATTCTCGGCGCGGATCGCCCGGATGATCTCGTCGAGCGTGCCGTCGGCGATCCAGCGGCTCGCCAGCGCCGACATCAAAGGCGGCGCCATCAGGATTGTCGCTCGGAGCACCCCAGCGAGCCGCAGCGCCTTGGTCGCGTTGGGCGCCACCACATAAGCGACGCGCAAGGCGGGGGTAGCGCATTTCGACAGTGTCGCGATATGCCAGGTGATCGCGCCGGCAAGCGCCGCCATGGTGACGATCCGCTCCGGCCGCAGCGGTGCATATGGATCGTCCTCGATGATCGCCACGCCATGCTGCTGCGCCAGCGCCGCGATCTTGCGCCGCCGATCCTCCGGCATGGTCGCCGTCGTCGGGTTGTCGATGCTCGGTATGAGATAGAGCGCCTTGGGCGATTTCTCCCGGCAGGCCTTTTCGAAGGCATCGGGCAGTATGCCCTGCCCGTCCATGGCGAGAGGCTCCAGCATGAGCCCCTTCTGAATGGCGATTGCCTTAAGCCCCGGATAAGTCATTTCTCCCGCGACCACCACATCGCCACGGCCGAGCAGCAACTCGCAGATGGCGAAGAGCGCGCTCTGCGCGCCCCCCGCGACGACAACGCGCTCCGCGGCCACGCCGTCGAGCCGCTGCGCCAGCCAGTTCGCCGCGGCATGGCGGTCGGGCTCCGTGCCGGTGCTCTCGTGATAATGCAGGCTCAGCATGCCGCGGTTGCTCCCCAAGAGCTCGGCGATTCCCTGCGGGAAGGCTTTGCGCAGATTGGCAGCCGCAGGCTGGGGGGGAATATTCATGCTCAGATCGATCAGCGGCCGGAAATGCTCGACGGGCGCGCTGCCCGCGAGCCTTTCGGTAATGAAGGTGCCGCGCCCGGCCTGCGCCTCGACCAGGCCGCGTCGGCGCGCTTCATTGAAAGCGCGCGTCACGGTGGTGAGATCCACATCGAGCGCATCGGCGATGGCGCGCTGCGGCGGCAGCCTTTCCCCTCGCGCAATTCGGCCCGATCGGACATCGGCCTCGAGCGCTTCGACAATCCCCAGATATTTCATCCGGGCGCTGTCAGTCAGTCGCGGTCGCCACATTTCACTCCCTCATTTTTTATGTATGGTTTATTGACATACAATTAGGCTACCATGTATGGCCCGCCGATGGAAGAGCAGCATCGCGGCCCAGCGGCCCCCTACGCGCTGGAGGTGACCGGCAAGGACATCGCTCAGCTCGAGGCATCGCAGGCCGATATACCTGCGGGGACACCGGTCAATATTGCCTTTCTCGGAAATGAAACGCATGCGCAGAGGATCACGGCGGCTCGCGTGATCCGTGCTTGCGGCTTCGAGCCGGTGCCGATCATTTCATCGCGGCGGCTCTTGTCGCAGCAGGATCTCGACACTCTTGTCAGTGAGCTGATCATAGAGGTCAGGCCGAAGCGATTTCTCCTCGTCGGCGGCGATCCGGCGAGTCCTGCCGGGCCTTATCCAGATTCCCTCGAGCTCCTGAGAAGCGGCGTGATCGAGCGTCATGGCATTCGTCATGTCGGCATCGTCGCCTATCCCGAGGGCCATCCCAGGATCGCCGATGCCGCGCTCTGGGAAGCCCTCAAATGGAAGCTCAGCTTTCTCGCGGACGCCGGCTGCTCGGTCGAGATTACAACCCAATTCGGTTTCGATGCCGACACCGTCTTGAGATGGATCGAGCAATTGCGCCACGAAGGCTTCGATACTCCGGTGAGGATCGGCGTGCCGGGCCCCACCGATGTCGGCAAGCTCCTGCGCTTCGCCCGGCAGTTCGGCGTTGCGGCATCCGCCGGCATCGCGCGTCGCTATGGTTTCTCGCTCGCGCAGCTCGTCCATCGCGTCGGACCGGAGCGCTTCTTCGAACGGCTTTTGCACGGGATGGAGAAGCGCGATGTCGGCGCTATTCTCTACCACCTCTATCCCTTTGGCGGGATCGCCGACGGCGTGCGCTGGATGAACCGGCACGCCGTCAGCGTGACAGCATAGAAGCATCGGACCGAAAAGTGCGAAGCGGTTTTCGGGTAAATCCGATGCTCCAATTAGCGAGATAGAGCGCCGGAGCGCTTCTATCAGAACGGCCGGCGCTCTAGTCTCGCCGGGTCGTCTTGCTTTCGGTGGTGACCGGGATCGCTTCGCCCTTTGCCTCCTCATCGGGCTCGAGCGCCACGACAGTCAAGGTCAGCACGACGACCGGCACACCGACCAGGGCCGCGTAAAGGGCCACATCCATGCCGAACAGCAACGTCCCGAGGATGATCGCCATAGTGATGTTGATCATCGTCAGAGGCAACTGTTTCTCCGTAAAGAACTCGCTGTAGAGGAAACCCAGCAACCGTACCCCGGTCGTACGCGGCAGCACATAGAACACGAGCCAGGCCAAAAGAGCCAGCACCGCGCCCCATCCGCCCGCATAGAGCCAGCCGAAGACCGGCGCCATCGCTGCGGTCAGAAGCAGGCTGAAAGTATTACTTCTCATTGTCATGAGATACATCCTGTTGTCGTTCGTGAAATCGTTGTGGATCGTCGTCGTCGAGAAAGATGCGTTCAGCCGCGCCGTCGAGGTCCTCATATTGGCCGTCGCGAAGCGTCCACAGAAACGCGACAAGGCCGAGACCGCCGAGCGCCAGGGCGATGGGAATGAGGAAGAGCAGCGGACTCATGTGACGCCTCCTTCCGCCGGCGGGCGGGCGCGCAGCGCATTGAGCGTGACCGCGATTGAGCTCGCCGACATCGCGGCGGCCGCGATCAGCGGCGTGGCAAATCCCAGGACGGCCACCGGGATCAGCACGACATTGTAGAGCGCGGCAAAGCCAAGATTCTGCCGGATGATCATCACGGCGCGGCGGGCGGTCCGATGCGCCAGCATGATGGCTGACAGGCGGTTGGCCGGCAGCACGATGTCGGCCGTCGCCTGCGTGGCGGCAACGCCGTGGCCGAAGCTTGCCGACACATGCGCCTGCGCCAGCGCCGGCGCGTCGTTCAGACCATCACCGACCATGAGGATCTTCCGGCCTTCAGCCACCCAGCTGGCCAGAACCGTCGCCTTGTCTGCCGGTTTCAATTTGCCGCTATGCGCCCGGATGCCGACTTCCGCCGCGCAGTGCGCGACCGCCGGCGCCCGGTCGCCGGAGAGTATAGTGGTCTCGATTCCGGCATTCTCGAAATAGGCGACAGTGTCTCGTGCCTCCGGTCTGACGGCATCCGCCAGCACGAAGCGCGCCGGGGGGCGCCCAGGCACCGCGAGCCAGACTTCGCTGGCGGCGTCCTGCGCCACGATGTCGAGGCCGCAGAAGGCGGCACTGCCGAGCCGGACGGTCGTCCCATCCACCTCGGCGCTGAGTCCAGCGCCCGGAACCTCGATCGTCCCCGCAAGCGTCGGCGCCGCGCCCAGTCGCCGCGCGAGCGCCCGCGCGAAGGGATGTTTGCTCTGCGCCACGAGCGAGGCCGCGAGTGCCCTCGTCTCGGCATCCAGTGGCGCCTCGATGAGCTCGGGCCGGCCCATCGTCAGCGTCCCTGTCTTGTCGAACGCAACGCCGTCGATAGCGGCCAGCCGCTCGAGTGCGTCGCCGGACTTGATCAGCACGCCGCGTTTCAGCAATCCACCGGTGGCGGCGACCTGTACCACCGGACCCGCTATGCCAATTGCGCAGGGACAGGCGATGATGAGCACGCAGACCGCATAAACCAGAGCCGTGGCCGGACCGGCGCCCGCGATCAGCCACCAGCCGAAGAAGGTGGCAAGCGCCACGACATGCACAGCTGGAGTCCAGAATGCGGCGACTTTATCGGCGAGATTCCCGGCCTGCCCTTTTCGCAATTGCGCCTGCTCGACGAGACGCAGGATGTCGGCCAGATGGCTCGTCGCGGCTGTCCGGCTTGCCACGATATGAAGAGGCGTCGTCATCACGATCGAGCCGGCGAGCACTTCATCGCCGGCGCGCAGCTCGATCGGCAGTGATTCTCCGGTCACCGCGACCGTATCGACGGACGCCTCTCCTTGCGTGATGCGGCCGTCCACGGGCACGGTTTCGCCGGGCGCGACGAGCACCGACATGCCGGGCTCGACAGACGCTGCCGGCACCACCGAGGCGCGGCCATCGGCATCGACCACCGTGGCATGCCGCGCCTGCAGCATGACCAGTCTTTCGATCGCCTCTCGCGACCGTGCTCTGACCCGGAGATCCAGATAGCGACCGATCAGAAGAACGAAGAGCAGCGTGGCGACGCTGTCGAAATAGACATCCGGCCCCTGTCTGATCAATTCGACCAGGCTCATGATCGTTGCCAGGAGAAGGGCGGCCACGATCGGGACGTCGATATTGGTGCGGCGCGCTTTCAGTGCGGCGAAGGCCGAACGGAAGAAAGGCCGCCCCGCGATCGCAAGGGCCGGCACGGCGACGAGCGCCGACAGCCAGTTGAACAGGGCCTGCGTGTTCGTCGCCATCCCGTCGACCTGTCCCGCCCACACCGCCCAGGCGAGCATCATCACATTCGACGAGGCGAAACCGGCGATGGCCAGGCAGCGCAGCAGCTCCCTGCCCATCCGCGTGTCGCTGGCGCTGAGCATCCCGGGCTCGAAGGGCGCTATTCCATAACCCAGCGAACTGACGGCCTCTCCGATCTTCTCGGCATGATCCGCATCGCCGGTCCAGTCGACGCTGAGCCGGCGCAGGGAGAGATTGACGCGCGCACTCGTGACCTTCGGATCCTGCTTGAGGCGGGTCTCGATCCTGCGGATGCAGTTGGCGCAATGCACGCCCTCGACCAGCAGGCTGAGATGATGCTTCCGCCTGTCAGACTCGACGAATGCCGTCAGCATGCCCGCGGTTGGCGACATATCTGGGAAAGGCGTGGCCACGCTCACCCCGGCGCTCATGGCAGGACATCGACCTCCTTGATCGCATGCACCGAGCGCCCGGCCTGCTCCACCCTGAGCCGCACGAACCAGCGCCCGGCGAGTGGAACCTTCAGGTCCGCGACATAGATGCCGGCCTTCTGGCGCAGGAAGTTGACGGTTTGGATTTGCGGAAAGCGCGTCATGCGCTCGGCGGTGGCTCGCACATTCGGGGTGTCCAGCGGAATGCCGTCCCGGTCGGTCACGGCGAGAGTGAGCCGGCCCACGAGCCCGCCTTGCTGAACGAAGTTCAGATTGGTCGACCAGCCGAGCTCGCGCTCGGCCTCGCGCTGCGCCAGGACATCATCGTATTTCAGCCCCACCGCATAGGCATTGTCGGTTACCAGGCCGCTGAAGGTGCGGTTGGCCAGCAGGACGAACCACGCTTCGAGCCCGGCCAGTCCCACGAAAAAGAGAACGAAGCAGGCTGGAATCCACAGATCCTTCCGCTTCTCGCTCATTGCGCCGGACCCCAGAAATAAGTGTCGACCGCGCCGAGCTCCGCCCCTGTGTCGGGGTCGGCGAACACGACACGGATCGCGGCGCGGCCTTGCGGCGCATGTCCCGCCGGCGCCGTGATGAAGAGCCGGTCACTGAGCTGCCGGGTTCCAACGAGATCGGCGACGAGAACTCTGTCCGATGTCTCCGCCGAGGCGAGCCGCAGGCTGGCGCCGGGCAAACCCTCGCTCGAGATCTGCACACGCTCCAGCCTCCCCAGACGATGTGCCAGCCTGAGGCTGAAGTCGTTGCGCACCGATCCGTCCGACAACTGGACGAAGGGCGGATTGCGCTGCGGCTCCACGTCGAGCTGGATACCGCTCATCGAGACGATGCCGAAGACGATGCCGCCGAGCGCCGCGAGGCACAAGGAGGCGTAGAGAACGGATTTGGCGCGCAGCAGCCGCAGCGCCCCTGCCTTGACGGATCCCGCCCTTTCCGAGCCTTCCACATCGAAGCGGATGAGGCCACTCGTGCGCTCGATCTTGGCCATCACGTCGTCACAGGCATCGATGCACAGCCCGCAGCCGATGCATCCCATCTGCAGGCCGTCGCGGATGTCGACGCCGGTCGGGCAGACATTCACGCAGCGCTGGCAATCGATGCAGTCGCCGCGCGCGTTGTCGAAGGATGTCGCTTCGCGAATGAGCGTGGACAGGTCCTTGAGCTCGGGGCGAAGCGGGAGCTTTTTCTTGCCCCGGGGCTCGCCCCGCCAGCGCTGATACGTGACGACCAGGCTGTCCTTGTCCAAAAGAGCTGCCTGGAAGCGCGGCCAGGGACACATATGGAGACAGACGCGTTCCCTGGCATACGCCGCGAGCAGCCAGGTGGTCATCGTCAGCAGCCCCATGGTGACATAGGCCGCGATCGGAGCTGTCCCGCTGAGGAAAGCGCCCGGCAGCGTCGGCGCATCATTGAAGTAGGCGGCGAAGCCGAAACCGGTCAGCACGCCGATGACGATCCATATCGCCGTCTTCGCGACGGTCGAGATGAGCGTGCCGCGTCCGAGCAACCGCTCGCATAGGCGGCTGACGCCGAAGAACAGATCGGTCCAAACTGTCTGTGGACAGGCGAAGCCGCACCACACCCGGCCGGCGAGCAAGGTCGTGCCGAAGAGGCCGAAGGCGGCGAAGATGAGGATACCCACCGCGATCGGCAGATCCTGTGGCCAGAATTCGAGGCCGAGGAGAAACAGCCGGCGTCCCGGCAGGTCGAAGAGGACAGCCTGATCCGGCAGGAGCGGTCCCCTGTCCCAGCGCAGCCACGGCGTGACGAAGAACAAAGTCAGCAACAGAGTGGCGAGAACCGTCTTTATCGTCCGGTATCTACCGCTGACCTTCTGAGGCACCGGCAAGCGCGCCGGCCGGCGCCGCGAAACGGTGTCGACCAGCGTCATGGTCATCAGCGTTCTCCTCCGCCCAGAGTGTGGACATAGACAGCGAGCATCCGGATCGTGGCTTCGTCGAGCCGGTTTTCCCAGGCGGGCATCTGCCCCATCCTCGGGCTGGTGATCTGGCGGATCACTTCCTCGCGGCTGTTCCCGTAAAGCCAGATGGCGTCGTCGAGCCTGGGCGCGCCCAGCTCGCGATTTCCATCACCCTGCGCGCCGTGACAGGAGGCGCAGTTCTCCGCGAAGATCGCCGCCCCGGGCATGCTGGCGCGCAGCGCATTCTGCGAACGATCCGCCAGGCTCAGCACATGATCCGCGACTGCGGCGATTTCCGCGTTCGTCAGCATGTCGCCGAAAGCGGGCATGTCGCCTTGATGCGCTTGCGGGTTGTCGCTGCGCACGCCGTGCGTGATCGTCTTGTGGATGTCGGTGATCTTGCCGCCCCACAGCCAGTCGTCGTCGACGAGCGCCGGGAATTCCCCGATCTGTCCGCCGGCGCCGACCCCGTGACAGGCGGCACAGTTTTCGTTGAACGCGGCCTGGCCACCGGCGACCGCGAAGCGGCGCAGCTCGTCATCGCTCTCGATCTGATCGAGCGGTACCGTCAGCAGCTTCTGGCGCCAGATCGATTGCGCCTCGAGCGCCTGATCCGTCGCCTCCTTGAGCTCCTTGGAACTCGACCAGCCAAGCAGGCCGGGCGCATAGCTTTTGCTGGTGGCGAAAGAGGGATAGAGCGCCAGATAGCCAACCGAAATGACCCAGGTCACGACGAAGGTGACGATCCACCAGTTCGGAATAGGTGTCCTCAGCTCCTGGATGCCGTCCCATTCATGTCCGGTCGTCACCTGTCCGGTCAGCGGATCGCGATCAGGGGCGCTCATGACTCGTCTCCTTCCCGTTCGAAGGGGATGCGGGCATTGCGTTCCATCTCCGACCGGGCCGCCGGTCGGAATGTTCGCCACAGGATGACGACGAACAGGATGAATGCCGCCACCAGCCAGCCATTGAGGAGAGTTGTGATGATGGATTGCGACATGACCTACTCCTTCTGCTCGTCCAGACGGACATCGGAGAAGTCGACCAGCGTCCCCAGCATCTGCATGTAGGCGACGAGCGCATCCATCTCGGTGATGCGATCGGGCTTGCCGTCGAAGTCGCCGATCTTGGCGCCGGGATAGCGCGCCAGCACGGCATCGGCATTCTCGCCCGTGGCCTGCGCGCGCACGTCATTGGCCGCTTCGACGACCGCCTTGCTGTCATAAGGAACGCCGGCATTGCGCAGCGCGCGCAGATTATCGGATATGTCGTCAAACTTCAGTTCGCGGTCCAGAAGGAACGCATAGGACGGCATGATCGACACCGGCACCACGTCGCGCGGATTGACGAGATGGGCGACATGCCAGGCATTCGAATATTTGCCGCCGACGCGCGCCAGATCGGGGCCTGTGCGCTTCGATCCCCACAGGAACGGATGGTCATACATGCTTTCCGCGGCGATCGAGTAATGGCCGTAGCGCTCCACTTCGTCCCGGAACGGCCTGATCTGCTGGCTGTGACAGGTGTAGCAGCCTTCGCGCGTATAGATGTTGCGGCCGAGTTGCTCGAGCGGCGAATAAGGCCTGACTCCCTTAACCGGCGTGATCGTCTCTTCGAGACGAAACAGCGGTACGACCTCGACGAGCCCGCCGATCGCGATGACGAGAAAGCAAAGCACGAAGAGCAGCGTCGTCGACCGTTCGATCGTGCCGTGCGTGAGTTTCTTTTCGTTGTTCGTCGCCATGATTGACCTGTGATCTTTAGTTTTGGAACGCGGGCTGGCTCAGCCGCTCGCTGTTTCGGGTCTGGCTTTCCTTGGACTTCGACCGGCGGATCGTCATGAAGACGTTGATCGCCATCAGTACCGCGCCGATTAGATAGAGGAGGCCGCCAAGCGCACGGACCAGATAATAGGGGTGCAGCATCGCGACGCTGTCGGCGAAGGAATACTGCAGGAAGCCGAACTGGTCATAGGCGCGCCACATCAGTCCTTGAGCGATGCCCGCCACCCACAACGCGCTGATGTAGAGGACGATCGCCACCGTCGCGATCCAGAAATGCCACTCGACAAGGCGATGCGACCACAAGGGAGCGCGCCACAGGCGTGGAACGAGATAGTAGACCGCGCCGAAGACCATGAAGGCGACCCAGCCGAGCGCGCCCGAATGGACATGACCGACTGTCCAGTCCGTGTAATGGCTGAGCGCATTCACCGAGCGAATCGACATCAGCGGTCCTTCGAAGGTTGCCATGCCGTAGAAGGCGACCGCGACGACCAGGAACCGCAGAATGGGATCGGTGCGCAGTTTCCCCCAGGCGCCCGACAGCGTCATGATGCCGTTGATCATGCCGCCCCAGGACGGCATCCACAGCATGATCGAGAAGGCCATGCCGAGCGTCTGCGCCCAGTCCGGCAAGGCGCTGTAATGGAGATGGTGCGGCCCGGCCCAGATATAGAGGAAGATCAGCGCCCAGAAGTGGACGATCGACAGACGGTAGGAATAAATCGGCCGCCCCGCCTGCTTGGGAACGAAATAGTACATCATTCCGATGAAGCCGGCGGTCAGGAAGAAGCCGATCATGTTGTGGCCGTACCACCACTGGATGAGCGCATCCTGCACGCCGGCGAAATAGGAGTAGCTCTTTGTGCCGGCGAACGAGACCGGGATCGCCAGGTTGTTCACGATATGAAGGACGGCGACGGTGATGATGAAGGCGAGGAAGAACCAGTTGGCCACATAGATATGCGGTTCGCGCCGCCGCACGAGCGTTCCGGTAAAGATCGCGAGATAGACAAGCCAGACGGCGAGCAGCAACAGGTCTGCGTACCACTCCGGCTCCGCATATTCCTTGCTCTGTGTGATGCCGAGCGGATAACCGGTCAGCGCCAGGACGAGGAACAACTGATAGCCGAAGAACACCAGTATCGAGGCCTGGCGGCCGCCCCACAGGCCAACCTGGCAGGTCCGCTGCACGATATAAAGGGATGTCGCGAACAGCGCGTTGCCGGCGAAGGCGAAGACGACGCCCGATATGTGCACGGGGCGCAGCCGGCCGAAGGTGCCGTATTCGCCGAAATTGAGCGACGGAAAAGTAAGCTGGAGAGCGATGAAGAGGCCGGCCGCGAGGCCGACCAGCGCCCACACGACGGTCGCCAGCGTGAACCAGCGAACGATCTGTTCATTATAGCCCGGAATGGCTTCATAGCCCTGACTGGCTTGCGCCCGGCTTTCGAGCCCGACCGTTCCATGCATTACCGCACCCAATTGAGAAAAAGACACATTGGTCCATCAAGTATGGACACTGCCCATACAGATACCCGGACACTGAATCCAGACAAGGTGACGATTTCACGCGGGCGTCAGGCACGGCCTGCGACGTTATGGACCCAGCATTTGGCCAAAATAGCAACAAGGCGGCAAATGAGGAGCGCTTGTATGGCTGCCGTAACGTAGCCATACAATTTGCCGCAGGCTGAGTGGAATAGTGCCAGCTGGCCTATAAGCCGGGTTCTGTCCGCATCCTCGCGGACGCTGGATGACCATTCATCTGGAGCGCATGTTGCCATGCGCTTCGCGCGACCAACCCGGGCGGCGGGTTGAAAATGCCCCTGGGCCGAAGCCCATGCCGCCCCTATTCGGTCTTGCTCCCGGTGGGGTTTACCGTGCCGCGCCCGTTGCCGGCCGCGCGGTGCGCTCTTGCCGCACCGTTTCACCCTTGCTTCGGACTGATCTGAAGCGGTCTGTTCTCTGTGGCACTATCCCTGGGGTCACCCCCGCCGGGCGTTACCCGGCACCGTATTTCCATGGAGCCCGGACTTTCCTCCCGGAAGGCCTCGCGGCCTCCCCGGCGGCCATCCGGCCAGCTGGCGATGCGAGAGGTAGAAGCCCAAGGCCCGCACGTCAACGCTTAAAGCTGATTGAATCGGCGGGCGGCTTCACCATCTATGGCCCGTCTCCCGAGCGCGATCAGGACGGGGACCAGGAGAAAGATGACGACCTTTGCCGCCACGGCCGCCGACTTCGGCCTTGACGATCATGCCCGCCGCCTGGCGCGGCTAAGGAGCCTCGCCCGCGTCATGGATACGGCTCTGCGGATTCCGGGTACAAGGATCCGTTTCGGCGCCGATTCTGTGCTCGGCTTCATTCCGGGCGCGGGCGACGTCCTGGCGCTTGGCATTTCGGCCTACGCACTCATGGAGGCCGTGCGCTTCGGCGCGCCGCCGCGTGTCGTTGCGCGCATGATCGGCAATGTCGCCATCGATACCGGCCTCGGCGCCATCCCGGTGGCGGGGGATATTTTCGACTTATTCTTTAAGTCGAATACGCGAAACCTGAAACTGCTGCTCGAGCATTTGGAACGGGAGAGAAGAGTGTGAAGAATATCGTGTGGATCATCGCCTGGCTCTGCGTCGGCCTGTGGAGCGCGGTCGCCGCAGTCGGTTACTGGCTGATCAACGCGCTCACCGGCTTTGCCGCCAACAATGCCGATAAGGTCGGGGGCACCGCCGAGACCGTCGAATTGCTCAACTGGGTTGTGCTGCTCCTGCAGAATGTCGGCGAGATCGCCGCCATCATCATCTGGGCCGTCATTTCGCTGGCGATCCTCGCCGTCGCCTGGGTGATCACCAAGCTGACCGGCGTCGCCGGAACGGGAATTCAGCCTCCCTTCAAGAACTGAACGGGCTTATCGCTGCCTCGCAACTCGGCTATGATTCCAGCCGGGACTGGCCGTGATCAAGAAACGGGAGTGCCGTTCGATCACGTGCTGAAATGGAGATTTGCGATCACCTCTGCCGCTTCGGGCTTGACCGGCCCACAGGTGATTGTCATCCGGAGAGGGCGAGATGTTGACGCGTTATCTGCTGGCCGGGCTAATGATCTGCGCTGCCGGCCAGGCATGGGCTCAGGAACGGGAATGGCTATTCGACACCGGAGACGAGGATGCCTATCTCGTCTTTGGCGTTCCCGAAACTGAGGATACCGGGGTGAGCTTCGGCTGCACTTTGCGGTCGGGCGAGATTCGTATTTTCGTTCCCGAGGCGGGCGATGATCTGGAGCCCGATCAGAAGGTGACGCTCACCATCACGGTGGGCGGCAAGGATTTCCCCTATCAAGCCATCACCGCGCCTAACGAGATGTCGGGCACGATCAGCGCCGAGGCGGCGATTCTTGCCGATGACCCGCTTTTCGCCGATCTGCGCAAGGTCGATCGTTTCCAGGTCCGCACCGATTCGGAAGAGAACATATATCCGCTCGAGGGCGCCGATTTCGAAAGCCTGGTCCGCGCCTGCGGCAAGAGCTGAACGCGATCAGGTGCTGTCCGGCAAGGCGTCGATGAGACGGCGCAGGGTCTCGATCGTCGATCGGTCGGCGATGCCGTCGACGCGCTCAGGGCGGAAATGCCGCTGGAAGGCGCCGACCACGGCCTTCGTATCGGCATCGAATTCGCCGGTGATGTCGATCCCATAGCCATAGAGCGCCAGCATCGCCTGCAGCGCCTCGACGGCATCGCCGCTGTCGCCCATTTGAAAGAACTGCCCGCCGCCGAGAGGATGTGGCGCCACCCAGTGGCCGAGCCCCTGCTCGTGCAGGTCCCTCCAGTCGAATTTCTCGCCCGGATCGATCTTGCGCCGCGGCGCCACGTCGGAATGGGCGAGCACGTGCTCGGGCGCGATCCGGTGCCGGCGGACGATGTCGAGGCCGAGCGCGCCGACCGCCGCCTGCTGCGCCGGCGGGAAATCCGGATAGCCGTTGTCATGCCCCGGATTGTGGATCTCGATGCCGATCGAACAGGAATTGATATCGTGTTCCCCCTTCCAGATCGACTGGCCGGCGTGCCAGGCACGCAGGTCCTCGTCGACCATTTGCGTGATGCGGCCCTCTGCATCGACGAGATAGTGGCAGGATACTTTTGAGATCGGATCGCACAGCCAGGCGCAGGCCCGCTCCGCGTCGTCCATGCCGGTATAGTGCAGAAGCAGGATGCGGACTGTCTTGCCATCCTGACGCGGCTCGACATTGGGCGATGGCATGACACGGTGGCGGAGCGCCGATCCCTTCACAGGCCGCGCTCCCTGGCGACCGATTCATAGGCGGCATTGATCCGCGCCAGTCGCTCGGTCGCGACTTCGATCATCTCGGCCGGCACGCCGGCGGCGATATGCTTGTCGGGATGGTTGTCGCGCACCAGCTTGCGATAGTGCTTGCGCAGCTCGTCGTCGCTGGCGAAGGCCTCGATGCCCAGTATGACATAGGGGTCGTCTTTGGCGGGCGGGAGATGACGCGCTTTGATGCGGGCGAAATCACGCTCGCTGAAGCCGAATATCTCTGCCACGCTGGCGAGAAAGGCGAGCTCGCGCTCATGCACAGCGCCGTCGGCCTTGGCGATATGGAACAGGCTGTCGATCACGTCTTCCAGAACTTGCGGGCGGTTGGCGAAGAGCCGCGCCAATTGCCGCGCATAGGCGTCATATCCCGCGACATCCTGCTTGGCGAGATTGAACACACGCGCCACACCCGAGAGCTCGCGGTCGGGCACCCGGAAGACCTGCTTGAAGGCGGCGATCTCAGCGCCCGTGACCACACCGTCGGCCTTCGCCATCTTTGCCCCGAGCGCGATGACGCCGATGGTGAAGGCGATCGACATTTCGGGGCTCGGACGCGGCGCAGTGATCTTCGCGAGGAAAGCCGAAATCGAATCGCCGATGGCCGTAATTGTGAGGCTGATGCGGGACCAGATGGACATATCGCGGCGCAGCATAGTGGATTCGGCGGCAAGCGCCAGCGGGGGCATATGACGCATGACCAGCTGAAACGCTTCGTTACAGGCGGTCTGAATTTCCCCGCAATTGACGGCGAGTCTCGCCTTGTGACAGGGATGGTCTCATGAAACTTGCAGTTATTGCCGCCGGCGCCTTGGCCTTGGGTCTGTACACGGTTTCCTGGCCCGCCATGGCGGCCAGTGAATTCGCCTGCGGCGGACCCGACAGTGCCGCTGTCTCCGAGGTCGTCAAACCGCTGATCGAGAAGGCAAAGCTGTGCAAGGGCCTTAAGCAGAAGGTCGATGCCGGCCTGTTCAAGGTCAAGGTCAAGATCGACCAGACCAAGACGGTGCGTGTCGAGAAGCTCGACTATTGCACCTCCGATTCCAGCCGCAAGATCGAGGCGACCGTCTATGTCGCCTGCCAGACTGACGAGGACGAGAAGGTCCAGATCAGCGTGGATGAGAGCTTTGACGTGATGGTCGAGGTCGCTAACAAGGATTGTGCCGTGACCGATTTCAAGGTCGAGCCACATGGTGAGATCGGCAAGCTCATCGCCAAGAATGGCGATTTCGAAGACAAGATCCGCAAGGCGGTCGAGCGCCAGATCGCCAAGGCCTGCGACAGCGCCTCGTGACGCAACCGGATGTCGATCACTTCAGATTGATCTCATCTCCTATGATTCCGGAAGGCCGGCGCGTGACAGCATGGTCAGGAATTTCTGATGATTCTTGTCGCTGGCATAGCGCGGGACATATCCCGGCGACACATTGGCGAGGCTGAGCTCCGGAATCTGGGAAAGACAGTGATGAACGGCTCGTGAGGCTTCCTCGTCATTGCCCGTCGCCATTGCCGCCGCCGCCCAGTAAAGCGCCCCGGGGATGAAGCCTTGTCTTGTGCGCACCACCTTGCGTGCGGCTTCCAGGGCCTCACGATCGTCTCCGTTGCCGAATTTGGCGACGACAATGCTGTGATGCCGCCAAAATTCGGTCGAGCCGAGAGGGCCAAGCCTGATGGATTCGTTCGTTTGGTGCAAGGCATCTTCGGTCTGCCCCTGGAGAGCGTAGAGAATGGCGAGGTCGCCATGAGCATGTGCATAATTGGGATTGAGGGCGATCGCATGGCGCAATTCCACAACGGCCTCCTCGATGCGTCCCGTGCTTGAAAGGGCGTAAGCCAAGAAGCAACGCGCAATCTCATCATCCGGCACCGCCTTGGCGGCGCTCTCGGCAAGCGAAATGGCTCTGTCGGTATGCTCCCGCATGTTGGGCAACGCGCCGAAAGCCGGACCGACCGAGATAGCGATCGACAAGGTTCGCATGGCACGGGGATTGTCTGGATCGATAGTCAGAGCCTGTTCGGCCAGGCGCATGGCGGCTTGCAGGGATGCCTTGGTCATCTCGTAGTATTTCGTGAGCGCCTGATTGATCAGGCGCCGCACCTCCGGGCTGCCGGGCGGGCTCTTGTCGCGCACTTTCCAGCTGGTCAGCTGCAATTCTATACCGAGGGCGACCATGACCGACTGCGCGATCCGGTCCTGGAACTCAAGGCCTTCCTGTACTCGCCCGTCGAAACGCTCGGCCCAGACATTTTGCCCGTTCGCCGTGTCGATGAGCTGGACATTGACCCTGAGATCGTCAGCGACACGCTGCACGCTGCCATTCAACAGATATTGCACATTGTAGGTCGTGGCGATGCGGCGGACATCCAGGCTCCCCGTCTCTGTGGTGAATGTCGGAAGCTCGGTCACGATCGCGTAATCGCGCTGCTGCGAAAGCGCAGTCGCGATGTCCTGGACCAGTCCTTTGGCAAAATAGGTCTCGCCGCGCTCGGCGGTGAGGTTCACGAAGCCCAGAACCCCGACGGATGGCTTCTTCCAGCTGGCGGCATCGGCCGCGCTGCTCATCTGCATTGGCGCCGATGAGAGAAGTTGGGGGTCCGGGCCAACCAGCAAGGACTGCCACAGCCTTCTTGTCTCAGGGCTTACGTCGACCCCGAACTCCTTTTGCAGCATGACACGGCAGGATTCGAAAGTGCGGACGGCCCGGTCGCGCTGGCCGCTCAAAGCGAGAAGCTCCATTTTCAGCCGGTATGATGCTTCGCGGGTCGGATCCAGAGCCAGAAGGCGCAGGGCGATGGCCAGCCCCTTTTCCACATCCACCAACCGGGCCAGTTTTTCGAGAGAGCCTATGGCGATAACGAGAAGTTTCTCGCGCTCGACGGCAGCCCAATCCTCGAAGGTGCTGCTGCCCGCGAAGAAGCCATCCAGAAAGGGCCCGGTATAGACGGAGGTCGCCTCCTCGAGCTGGCTTCCCGAACGGACCGACGGCGACATTTCCAGGATAGCCGCATCGGTGTCGATTGCGCTCAGGCCGATAGTGTCCTTGTTGCTGTGCAGGATGGCGGCGCCCAAAGACGACAGATCCTGGCGCAGAACGCTCAAAGTCTGCCGCAGGCTATTTCGAGAATGTTCGCTGTCGCTGTCGCTCCATAGGAGATCGGCCACCTTCTCCCGCGTGGCGGTCATTCCGGGGCATCGGGCCAGATAGGCTATGATCGCCGGGCCTTTCCGACCCGTCAGCTCGAGCGGTCGGCCCTCGGCATCTTGGATGCGAAATCCCCCAAATAGAAGCAGTTTGAATTTTGCCCGGGAATTTTCGTGCGGCATTTCATATCCGAATTTTGTCGCCCTAACGCGATCCTAATTCAAAATTAACGCTGGGCAAGACGCCCCTCCCGGCTTGGCAAGCGCTGCTCTGACGCGGGATCACCTACAATCCACCCGACACGCCACGAGCCCTTGATACTGCAACTTTAACGTGTGTCTGGCTAATAATCCCCGGCCGGCGAGGCGAAGGAAATCGATGTGAGCAGATGCAGGAAACTTGCGGGATCTTGCACGTCAGGGCGCTTTCCTGCGCGCAGCGAAGGCAAAGGTCATAGCTGATGGGAACAGACGGCTCGCCCTCCCACGACCCTGCTCCACTGCAACCGCCCGAACTGCAGGATCGGGAACAGTGTTTTCGCGAACTGTTCGAGGCAAGTCCCCACCCTCTGTTCGCTGAAGATTGGTCGAAACTCAAGCGCTATGTCGACAGGCTGGCAGCCGAAGGCGTAACGGACATCGTCTCCTACTTCGCCACTCATCCTGATGAAGTTGCAAGGATCCCCCAGCTCATCGAATGGGTTCACATCAACGAAGCGGCAGCCAGGGTTTACGGTCTGTCGTCCACGCTCGAACTCATTGACTATTTCAAATCGGCTCCCCAGGCCAACTTTCACATGTACCCGCTCTGCATCCAGCGCTTCATGTCAGGTGAGTCCTACGCCGAGATTGAGAATGTCGATGTCACCCCATCGGGAAAAGTGCTCCACCTCATAGAGACTTTCCGAGTGACCAGTGGCTACGCGGCTGACTGGTCTCGCATCTTTGCAGGTGTGAAGGACATTTCTGAACTGAAGAATGCCGAGATATCGCTGCGGGACCAGGAAATGCGCCTGAGGGAAGCATTGGCAGAGTCCGACCAGCTGCTGAAAGCCAAGGATAAGCGCGCCCAGGAACTTGCCAGCCTGGTGAGCCTCAGCGAGGCGTTGACGGGATCGCTAAGCGTCGCCGAACTCACCCGCACCGCGGGAGACAAAGTGCGCGAAATATTCGCTGCGGAAGTCACGGAAATCCTGCTGTACGACGAGCGATCGGGAATGATCCATACCCCGTACTCCTTCTACAAGGACTACCAGACTTTCGAGTCATTCCCCTTTGGCGAGGGACTCACATCCCAGATCATACGGACATCTCAGCCGCTTCTCTATGGGTCGTCCGAGGATTCGGTCGGCTCAATCGTCATGAACGAAACCGACGATACGGAATCCTACATGGGCGTCCCGCTCATCGTGAATGAAAAGACACTCGGTGTGATCAGCGTCCAGTCCTATCAGAAGAACGCGTTCAACGAGCACCATCTGAGACTTCTCCAGATCTTGAGCACAAGCATAGGTGTGAGTCTCGAGAATGCTCGGCTCTTCGACGAGACGAAAAAGCTCTTACGGGAAACCGAGGCGCGGAATGGTGAGCTGGCTTATGTCAAGGGACTACAGGAAGCGCTCGCCTCGGGATTGAAGGCTGAAGAAATCTATACCGTCATCGGCGAAAAGATCCATGAGGTCTTCGATACCCATGTGCTCGATATCGGACTGTTCGACGAGCAGGAACAAGTCCTGCACTTCCCCTACACAATCGAGCGCGGTATCCGCTTTCCCGACGACCCCATGCCTTTGGCCGGATATCGAAAGCATGTGATGATAACCGGCGAGCCGTTGCTGCTTGCAGGCGACCTGGAAAACGCACGAAAGAAATATGGGAACCCCGCGGTGCGCCAGGGCGAGCCCCCGAAGTGCTGCCTTTTTGTGCCACTGGTCTTTGAAGGTAAGTGCCGAGGCGTGATCTCGCTGCAGAATCTCGATCGCGAAAACGCCTTTGTCGAATCCGACATCGGGCTGCTGACCACCATCGCGAGTGCCGCCAGCGTGGCGCTGGAAAGGTCTCGACTGTATGACGAGACACAGAGACTGCTCAAGATCACCACCAATGACGTGGAAAAGCTGCGCGATCTCGAAAAGTCGCTCATTGCCGCGAAGGAGTTCGCCGAAGCGGCGAATGCGACGAAGAGCACGTTCCTGGCGACCATGAGCCATGAGATCCGGACACCGATGAACGGCATCATTGGCATGACACATCTGCTTTCCGCGACGAAACTCGATGCCGAACAGTCCGAATATTGCGATACGATCGCGCGCAGCGCGGCGGGCCTGCTCTCGATCATCAACGACATTCTCGACTTCTCGAAGATCGAGGCAGGGCGGCTCGATATTGAAGCGATCCCATTTCATCTCGACCAATGCGTGGAGGAATCTCTCGACCTCGTCTCATCGCGCGCCGCGGAGAAGAATCTCGAGCTCATCTACTGGATGGACCCGGAATTGCCGCGCCATGTGGTGTCCGATCCGACGAGGCTGCGCCAGGTCCTGCTCAATCTTCTCAACAACGCCGTCAAGTTCACGGAGAAGGGCGAGGTTTTCCTGAAAGTGAGGCGCCAAAGCGCGAACAGCGATTTTGTGCGCTTTAGCGTCGCCGATAGCGGAATCGGCATCCCGCAAGACCGCGTCGGGACGCTGTTCCGGTCATTCAGCCAGGTCGATAACTCGACTTCGCGCCGCTATGGAGGAACCGGCCTCGGTCTCGCCATTTCCAAGCGGCTTGTCGAGATGCTGGGCGGCGATATCTCCGTCACCTCCGAGGCCGGCCGTGGAACTGTGTTCGAGTTCACGATCAAGGTGGAATGGGCTGAAGAAGGTACGGCCTCCTTCGACACCGAGAACGTGAGAGGAAAGCACGTTCTCATCGTTGACGACAACGCCACCAATCGGCGTGTTCTCGAACTCCATGCAAAGTCGTTCGGCATGACGCCGACTCTTGTGGCCGACGGAGAGCAAGCGCTCTCCTTCCTGCGCGGCGCTAAGCCGCCCGATGTAATCATCCTCGATATGCAGATGCCGCATCTGACTGGCATCGATGTGGCAAAGCGGATCCGTGATCTCGCCAGTTGCCGGTCGCTGCCACTCATCCTGTTCAGCTCGCTGCATATGAGCCGTGCCCAGATCATGCAGATGGCGGGCGCCAAGCTCTTCGCCGATATACTGAACAAGCCGATCAAACCGTCGGCATTGCTGCAGTCGATCACCGCCTCAATCCATGCCGTGCCGAAGGTTGCTCCGCCAGCTGGCGCCAAGCCGGCGGTCGAACTCGACGGCAAGCTCGCCAAAGAATGCCCCCTCAGCATCCTCGTGGTCGACGACCATCCGACAAACCGCAAATTCTGCTCGGCGCTGCTCAAGAAGCTGGGTTATTCACCGCAACTTGCAGTGAGCGGCCGGGAAGCCGTCGACATGAGCGCCACGGCGTCGTTCGACACGATTCTCATGGATATCGAGATGCCGGAGATGGACGGCATCGAGGCGATGAAGGTCATCCGCAGTCTCCACTCGGAGGTTGCGCAGCCCTATTTCGTCGCCCTCACCGCGAACGCCATCGCGGGTGATCGCGAGACCTATCTCAAGGCGGGCATGGACAATTATGTGAGCAAGCCCATTGAGCTTGCCGAGCTCGTCGGCGCTCTGCGCACGAGCTGGCGGGCGCGTGTCGCGCGGCGGGGAAATGGGAGGACCTTATGAGCATCTCGCCCCGGGCACTCGAACGCATGAAGGAACTCATCGGCGGTGACGAGACAGTGCTGGCGGAGATTCTGCAGAGTTTCATCGACGAGGCCGAGCCACTGGCGGAGGCGGTCCTCGCCGCCGCGCGTGACGGTCGGCTCGACCTGCTCGGCCGCGCCGCCCATACGATCAAATCCAGCGCGCGGGATTTCGGCGATGCGGAATTCGCGGAACTTTGCGCGGCCATCGAGTTTGGCAGCAAGCATGGTGCGCTGGTCGATGCGATGGAAAGTTCGCAGCTGATCGCCCGCGGCTGCCTCACGCTCAAGGAGGAGCTCGCCGCCTATATCGGCAGAGAATTGAACGGGGAAACCACATGAGAAGGACGGGGCGGATACTGGTTGTCGACGATACGCGGACCTTGAGGCTCAAGCTCGCTGGCGCGGCAACCGCCCTCGGTCATCAGTGTCATTCGGTGGCAAGCGGCGCCGAGGCGCTCGACCATATGCGAAGCCACCCGGTGGATGCCGTGCTCCTCGACATCGTCATGCCGGAGATGGATGGTTTCGAGGTGCTCAAGGCCATGAAAGGAGATCCGGCGCTCAAGGACATTCCGGTGATCGTGATTTCCTCGCTCGACGACACGGAGAGCGCGGTTAAGGCAATTGAGCTTGGGGCTGAAGACTTCTTGCCCAAGAATTTCGATCCGGTGATCTTCCGGGCGCGCGTCAATACGCTTCTTCAGAAGAAGTATGTGCGCGATGCGGAGGTGGACTACCTGAAGCAGGTGCAGAAGCTGGCGCGAGCGGCGCAGATCCTGAAAGTTGGCAATTACAATCCTTCCAAGCTCGGACTCCGGGAGATTTCCGAGCGGCGCGACGCGCTGGGTGATCTTGCGCGCGTATTCTCCGACGCCGCACAGAAAGTCTATGAGCGCGAGCGGCGCCTCAGGCAGTCCATCAAGACCTTGCGCGGCGGTTTCGGGCTGATCCTGCTCGGCCTCATCTGGGGCCTGGTCGCGCCACTTTCGCGCATGGCTTCGGGGCTGGAAGCCCATCCCTTTGGGATGGCCTTCTGGGTCAGCCTGCTGAGCGGCCTTTGCTGTGTAGGGTGGTCGGTCGCCAAGGGGACCATGCCGAAGCCGCGTGAGATACCCTGGGGCTATTTCATTGCCTATGCGCTTCTGGGTGCCGCAGTCAGCGAATCGCTCCTGTTCTTCGTCGCCGGCAAGATCGAGGCCAGCATTATTTCCATCATCGTCGTGCTGGAAGGCTTCCTCGCCTTCGCCTTCGCCGCCTTCATGCGGATCGAGCAGCCAAGCCTGTCGCGATTTGCCGGCCTGCTTCTGGGCCTTCTCGGCGTGCTCGTCATTCTCTACGACAAGTTCACAGGGGCCAGCGCCAGCGCGCTGCTGTGGACGGTCGTCGCCCTCTTGATACCGGCCTGCTATGCCGCCGAAGGCATCATGCTGGCAGCGAAGCGGCCGGAACATATCGCGACAATCACGATAGTCGGCATCATGCAGCTCGTAGCCGCCGCCATCCTCCTGCCAATTGCGCTCTCGACCGGCCAGATGATCTACCCAACCGCCGCGCCCGGAGCATTGGAGCTGACCATTGTCCTGATCGCCGCGGCTTCGCTATCCGCCAATGTCCTGTTTCTCCAGCTCATCACCAATCTCGGCTCGGTCTTCACCAGCCAGTCTGCCTATTTCACCACCATGGCCGGGATCGGCTGGAGCGTCGTCCTCCTGGGCGAGAGCCTCAATGGCTGGATCTGGGCGGCGCTGGGGTTGACCGCCGCCGGGCTCTTTCTCGTGGGACCGAAACATGAAGCGGAACCGGAGCCACCAGCCGCATTGGCCATGCAGGAGGCGCCCCAGACCTGAGGGCCAAAAAGAGAAGCGATGGCGCCGGAGCCCCAGCCCAGAGCATCGGACCGAAAAACTGTGGTCGGGCTCGACCCGACCATGCCAAGCGGTATTCGGACAATCCGATGTGCAAGCTGAAGCGCCGGACCGATTCCGTGAGAGCGTCCGGCGCTAGACTAGAGATATCATCTACCCAGTCGCGTTAGAAGTTCGCCGCGCAGTTGCTCGCGCCGAGCACCTTCATAGGGTAGACGCGTCCCCTGGCCCCAGACCGGCCCCGGCCACGCTGCATCCGTCTCGAAACGCGCGATGACATGCACATGCATCTGGCGCACGATATTGCCGAGCGCTCCGACATTGATCTTGGTCGGTTTGAACATCTGATTCAGCGCCTGTCCGGCGCGCGCGATCTCATCCGACAGTTGATGCGCCTCTTCAGGCGTGAGTTCGGTCCACTCCTCGAGGCCGTCGCGCCGCGGCACCAGAATGAGCCAGGGGAAGCGCAGATCATCCATCAGACGCAGTTGGCAGAGCGGCCAGTCGACGATGAAGACGCTGTCGGCCGCGAGGCGGGGCGAAAGGGTAAAACCGGTCACCGACGGAGATGTCAGTGCTTCTTCCAGTAGTACAAGGCCTCGAATACCGGACGATCGACATCGCGGCCGGTCTCGAGCAGTTGCTCGACATGCCAGGCGCGGCCAGCGACCCAGAGGGTCGCCCAGATGACCGGGATGACGCCGAGCGCCATGAGCGCATACATGACCATATCCGGCAGGCCAAGGAGCTGCGACACCGCCCAGATCACCGCGGCCAAGGCGGCCCCGAGCTTGGTTATCGATAAAAGCACCACCCCTGCCGCCGATAGGAAGCTGTGAAAAATGCCCATGGAATGGGAGATTGGGGCGGGCGGGGCCTTGGGGGTGATGATTTCCTGTTCCATGGACTGAGAGATAGTCCGCCTCGCTCCAAAATGCAAATCAGGCGGCGTCCGGCATCATCGGACTGGGCGCCTCCGGCTTGGCCGGCTCGCCCAGCGCCGCGATCATGCCGCGGGCGATTTCACGCTCCCCCATGATCACCGTGTCGGCCCCGAGCTTGGTCAGGTAATCCACCTCCTCGTCCGAATGGGCGCGCGCGATGATGCGCAGTCCGGGATTGACGGCGCGGGCGAGTTCCACCACGCGGCCCGCCTCGAAACCGTTGGGAATGGCGAGGATGGCTAGGCGCGCGCCGGCGATGTTGGCGGCGGTGAGCGTTTCGGCTTTCGCCGCATGCGCCGGGATGACCTCTATGTGACGCTCCCTGAGCGCCTGGACCCGCGCGCTCGCATCCTCGATGACGAGAAAGGGCCTGCCCTCCTCCGCCAGCGCCTGGGCGACGAGGCCGCCGACCCGCCCATATCCCGCCAGCACGACATGATCGCTGAGCGTGGTCGTGGGCAGGTCGTCCTCGACCACCGCGCTGGCCGCTGCCTCTCCGGGGGATTTCCGCTCGATCTTCGCTTTCACCAGATCGACGGCGGCGAAAGCCAGGGGATTGAGCAGGATCGACAGGATCGCTCCGGCGAGGATCAGGTCGCGCGCCTCTTTCGGAATGAGGCCCAGCCCCAGGCCGACATCCGCCAGGATGAAGGAGAACTCGCCGATCTGGGCGAGGCTCGCCGAGATGGTGAGCGCTGTCGATGTCGGATGGCGGAAGGCGCGCACGATCAGGAAGGCGGCGAGCGACTTGCCGATCAGGATCACGAACAAGGTGGCGATGAGGGGCAGCGGGTCGCGGATGAGGCTCATCGGATCGAACAGCATGCCGGCCGAGACGAAGAACAGCACGGCGAAGGCATCGCGCAAGGGGAGAGACTCCTCTGCCGCGCGGTGGCTGAGCTGTGATCCGCTCAAGACCATGCCGGCGAAGAAGGCGCCGAGCGCGAGCGACACGCCGAACAGCTTGGCGGCGCCGAAAGCCACGCCCAGCGCGATCGCCAGGACCGCGAGCCGGAACAATTCCCGCGAGCCCGTATGGGCGACGTAATGCAGGAGCCAGGGAATGAGCTTGCGTCCGACGATCAGCATCAGGGCCACGAATACGGCCACCTTGATGAAGGTAACGAGGAGCACGCCTGAGAGGCCGAGGCCGACATATTCGGCGAGCGGCTCGACCGGCGGCGTATCGGTGCCCTTGACCTGTAGGAACTGCGCGAGCGCCGGCAGCAGCACCAGCGCCAGTACCATCGCCAGATCCTCGACGATCAGCCAGCCTACGGCAATGCGGCCGCGCTCGCTCTCGAGGATGCGGCGCTCCTGCAGCGCGCGCAGCAGTACGACCGTGCTGGCGACCGACAGAGCGAGCCCGAAGACGAGGCCCGCCGCCGGCGTCCAGCCAAGCCACCAGGCGATGCCGTAGCCCATCAGGGTGGCGATGGCGATCTGGACGACCGCCCCCGGCACGGCGATCGCTCTCACCGACAGAAGATCCTTGAGCGAGAAATGCAGCCCGACGCCGAACATGAGCAGGATGACGCCAATTTCGGCCAGTTGTGGCGCCAGCGACTGGTCGGCAACGAAGCCCGGCGTGAACGGCCCCACCACGACGCCGGCGACGAGATAGCCCACCAGCGGCGGGACTTTGAACCGGTTGGCGATGGCGCCGAAGACGAAGGCGAGGCCCAGGCCGATGACGATCGTGGCAATGAGCGGCGTATCATGCGGCATGCTGGACATTTTCTCCTGTTCGGGCGGGGCTGGCGCGTGATCGGCAAAGATAGGTGCCGGTTTTCCTTGCCGTTCGTGCGCTAGGCGTGAGATTTCGATTACGATCACTTTAGGCTGACCCGGCCTGACATGTTCGTGATCATGATTATGGCCGCCCTTCCCATGCGGGAACAAGCAAACAGTTGCGTCATGACAAGGAGTTGTGTGAAAAGCCGGCAGAGCCGCGGCGATGCCACATTCGGGCGGTTAGAGTGCTTTCCTACCCAAATGACCGGCCAATTTTCATGAAGCTCCCAAAGCTTGCCAGCCTTCTTTGCCTTATCTCGACCGCCGGCGTTGCCTATGCGGCCGACCTTCCCGCATCAGCCGAGGATCTGAAAGCCTATGCCGGGAAGTACCCTTTTGACGTAGTCGGCGGCTATTCCTTCTTCGAGCATCCCAAGGTGATCGAGGCCCTGGACAATGCCGCCGGCGCCGGTACCGCCGAATGGATCGATAATCTCGATGTCGGCACGCCCATCACCCGGCAGGAAGATGCCCTCATCGCGGCGGTCTGCGAGGCGCATAATTGCGCCGGCAACAATGCGGCGCTGGCGATATCGGACGCCGGCCGGCTTATCGCTTTGTGCCTGTTCTCTAAGTCCGGCGACCTCGGCATCGTGCCGGGCCAGGTGCGCTGGCTTGGACAGAATCTCGACCGCTATGTTGATCCGCCGGACGAAGGCGGCGGCTGTCCCCGTGATTCGGACGAATTTCTCGAGGCCTATACAAAGGTTCTCAAATAGGGCTGATTCGATATCAGAAATACCCAGGCCATCGCATCGGACCGAAAAGCTTGTGCTCGGGCTTGCCCATGCGAAGCGGTTTTCGGATGCGCAAACAAGAAGTTACAGCGCCAAAGTGATTCTATCAGAACGCCCGGCGCCCTAAGCCCATGAAATGACTCAGGAGTTGCCGTGATGTCTTTTGTGAAATGGCTCTGCGCGGCCCCCCTCCTTCTGATGCCGCTCACCGCCGCAGCGCAGACCGGCACCGACTCAGGCGCGGTCCTTCTGCCGGGCTGTGAATGGAAGGACCAGACCGTCTTCATTCGCGGCAAGCCCAATCAGCAACTGAGTTTCCGCTATCAGGCCTGCACCGGCAAGGAACTGCCCAAGGTGATCTACGCGCTCAACGAGCGTGAGGAACTCATCCAGTCTTGGGGCGGCGACCATGGCGGTCCGGTCGCCCGCTTCTGGCCGGTCGGCACCGAGAGACCCTCCGTGCTGATCCACAAGATCGCGGCGCCGTCGATCGACAACAAGGAGATTGGCCGTTGCGTCGTCCATCTCGACTTCGCCTCCGGCACCTACAATTATGAGCCCAATGTCGCCTATATGGAGGATCTGCTCGCCACCGGGGAGGTGTTTTCCGCCTGCGGCGATTACGGCACGACCAATGACGCGATCCAGTATTTCGTCGTCATCGACAAGGCGCTGCTCGCCTATGTATGGCTGGGCCAGGACACGCCGTTCTTCGACCCGGCGAGCTTCCGCTATGTGAACACCGAGAAGCCCGGCGTCGTCGAATAGACTGCCCTGCCTTCGTCTGGAGCATCGGCCCGAGAAGCTCGTAGTCGGGCCGACCCGGCTCTCGGATTGGCCGACGCGCAAAATCAGAGAGATAGAGCGCCGAAGTGATTCCACGAGGCCTCTCGGCGATCTAATGACAATATGTCTGGCCACTGCGCCGGTTGGCGAGGTCGAGATGGAAGTGATCACCGTGAGAGCGGTCTGAGCCCGGCCCCAGTACCGTCATGAACTCGCCGCAGGCATCCCGCCGGATCTGGCGCAGGAACGTACGTTCGCCGCCCGCGCCGCCCCAGCCCTGTTTCACCGTGATCTTGCGCCCGTCGGCAAGCGTGAAGCCTGATATGTCGATGGCATTGCCGAAGCCGTGCTCGCTCATGCGCGCCCCCCGCTTGTTGTTGCGCGCCCGGCAGGAATAGGACGCCACCACCGTGATCCCCGTTATTCGCGCGCCGAAGGCTGACTGGGCCGCCGGCTGGACCGTGCCGTTCATCCAGTCGTGCAAGGGCTGGGTGACGCTGCAATTGAGTGTGGCCGGCTGGCTGAATTGAACGCCGGCGACAGAATACATCCGCCAGGGGTTGGGCACCTGGCAGCCATTTCCCTCATCGATCGGATCGAGTTTCTCGGCCTCGCCGAGGATGCGCGGATCGGTAAGGCAGTGGATGGGCGGCGCGACAAGGCCTACGGTGGTGAATTGCTGAGAGGCGTCGCCGCAGGCCGCGAGCGTGGCGAGTATGGCCGTGCTGATGCCCAGTCCGGCGAGCTTGTGGAAACGCATGGCCAACTCCCGGAACGCACCGACCCGCTCCGGACGTTAGAATTTTAAGATTAATGGAACCTTAGATCCTGGAACCCGGCGCAGGGGCTAACCCTCGAGCGCCGCCATGAGCTGGACCAGGTCACCCTTTCGCTTTGAGAGATAGGAGGTGAAGATGCCGCGCTGCATGTAGACCATCGAGAAGCCGAGCACCTTGGCGTCGGCAACCTTGTAGCCCTTGTCTCGCCACACCACTCGCCAGGTGACGGTGTAGACCTGACCCGACATCAGGAATATCCGGCTCGACACCAGCACGTCCTTGCCGTCGGTGGTCGCGTCGCCCACCTCATATTTGGCGACCGGATATTCGCGCGACTGATCGGCGAAATAACGCGACATGAACACCGCCACGCCGCGGAAGTAGCGCGGCCGCTGCGCGGCGCCGAGGCTGGCCTTGTATTGGCCCAGCGAATAGAGCGCGATCTGCGGCACATCGGCATAACGCTGAATGACGTTAAGGAAGCTGAGGACGGTTCCCTGCCGGTGCGCCTCGAGCAGGTCCTTGCCGACCTTGCGCATGAAGGCGACGGAAGGATGATCCTTGTCTCCGGCGAGGGCCGCCTCGCCGCCCAAGCCAACGGCCATCAGAGCGGCGCCGGCCTTGATGAAGGCGCGCCGTGACAGGCTCGACGCCCCGTCTTTCGGAACTCTAAACATGTTTCGTCCTGATTTGCCTTCGAACCACAAGACCTAATGGAACGGACGGCGGGTCGTCAACTGTGGCCCTTACCAGCCTTCGGCACTCTTCAACTCGTCGAACAATGCGTTGAAATCGCCCTTTGAGCGTTTCAGCACGTCGGTGAAGCGCTTCTTCAGCTGCAGTGACAGCCACACCCCGCGCACATTAATATCGCTGATCTGACCGGCGCCAAGAATACGCCAGCGGATCTGGCTCGTCGAGCCATTCGTGAAACGCACCACGGAGTGGACGATCGTGCTATTGCCCTGTTTCGCGGAGGACTCGATCTCGATATCGGAGCCCTGGAACTCGTCGATATAATAGACGAAGAAAGCGGCCATATAGAACGAGACCAGCTTCACGAATTCGCCCGCCATGGTGGGCGGCAGGTCCTTGCGGTAAGGCCCAAGCGCCACGAGCCCGACCGAGCGCACATTGGTGTGCTGGTTGATGAGGGACGAGAAACGCTGCCGCAGAGCCGCTTTGCCGGCGCCGCTATTGGCAAGCTTGATGACGCTGGTGCCCACGCTGGTCACATATTGCTCGACCGGCGTGAGGGCGTAAGCCTGACGCCCGGCGAGCGCGGTCGTGAGAAGCAGGGCCGAAAGTCCCAGGAATCCGCGTCGGCTGAATCGTGTCGAACTCATCCTTGTTCCATCAATTGATGCCAGCCCTCTCGTAGCGGGAGTCCTGCCAGAGATGACGGGGTGTGCGCAAGCTGAGACTTGATGAGGATCCTGTGACGGCTATTGCTTGAGATAGTTGAGCAGCGCCGACATGTTGCCGTTGTTCTTCTTCAGGACCGCAACGAAATTCGTCTTCTGGGTCGAGGCCAGCCAGATGCCATCGACATTCACGTCAAAGATCCGGAATCCGCCGCCGCGCTTCACGAGGCGCCAGGTTACGGGCATGACGCCGCCGCCTCCCATATTGAGAATGCTCCTCACCAATACGCTGTCGCCGGCATCCTTGGCGCCCTTGACCTCGAGGCTCTGACCCGCGAGCTTCTTGGCGTTCTGCTGAAAGACTCTGGCGATGTAATTCTCGACCAGGCTGTAATACTCCGCCTTCACGTCGTTGGTGAGGCTCTTGCGATAGGGCCCCAGCGAGTAGATCGCGATGGCCGCAATATCCGCGTTTGATCTGAGCAGCGAGCGGAACTGGCTGACGGAATTCGCTCGTGCCGCCGCGATCACGCCATTGCCGACTGATGAGACATAGCTCTCTGCCGGCGAGGCCGCGTAGGTGAGCGAGGGAACCAAGGCCGCGGAAAGGCCCAGAGACATGAAAAGGCGACGGCTAAGAGGCCGGACAATGTCACTCATCGTGGAGAATCCTCAATAGGGGTTGAGGGTTTGCGGAACCGTTGACGGTGGCAAACTGGAAACACCGCTTGCCGAACCAAATCCGGCGGTTTCGTTGGCGATCTCGGATTGCCGCTTCTGCGCATAGAGGTCGCGTACGCTGGCGTATAAATCGGGCGAATTTTTGCGCAGATTGTCATAATCGTCGAGAAGCGCCTCGCGTCCGGTTATGATCTCTGCCGCAACGGGAAGCGATCGCTGCCACCAAGGCGAATCGTAGAGAATCCATGTCATCGGATTGATCGCCGTGTCGACCACGACGCCGCCGATATCGCGCGGATTGGCGGGTCCGAGGACCGGCAGCACGATGTAAGGCCCGGGACCCACGCCCCAGGTTCCAAGCGTCTGGCCGAAGTCTTCGCGATGCAGCGGCTCGCCGAGCCCTGTCGCATGATCGAACAGTCCGCCGAGCCCCAGCGTACTGTTGACCATGAAGCGTTTCATGGTGTTCGCCGCCGCTTCCGGATTGCCTTGCAGCACGTCATTGGCGAGCGTGATCGGGCTCGCCAGATTGGTGAGCACATTGTTTACCCCGCGCCGCACCGGCGGCGGGACGACGGCGCGATAGATGCGCGCCGTAGGCTCGAGAATCAGACGGTCGACGACCTGGTTGAAGCCGAACACCACGCGATTGACGCCTTCGAACGGATCGGGCTGCACCGCGACGAGATCGCCCGGGACCTGCGGGTCGCCGGTTTCATTGAGATCGCTGGGAACTTTCACGCCATCGACGACATCGACACCCGGCACGGCCGCTGCGGGTTCGATGATCACGCGCTCATCAAGCCTGGGTTTGAAGGCGTGCGGCTTTTTCTTGCGCGGGTCGGCGGGCTTTACTGAGAGGATAGTCCCTTTGAATGCGGATTTGTCCGTCCGGCGTTCAGCAAAGGCCGTATCGGCGGTCAAAGCGAATAGCGCGGCGCAGCCTACGCATGCCATCATGCGTCGCATATGTACGCTCATTCCAGTGACTTCCGCCCGGCTCATTAAGACTCCCTACAAATGCACCTTAGCGCATTTTCCCCGAACAACGTCTAGAAAATTCGTGACCGATTATTTCACCTTACGGGTGACTAAGGCCTTTTTTAGGTTAACGCCACCCTAACATTGATTTTGACATAAAGATATGTTTATGTGAGCATATCAATGGAACAACCTATGGACGAACTCTTAGCTGGCATGCGGGCGATCGCCGAGACGACTCGGCTGAGGCTGCTTTTCGTCCTATCGCATGGCGAGTTCAATGTCAGCGAACTGACCCAGATTCTCGGCCAGAGCCAGCCGCGCGTCAGCCGTCATCTCAAGCTGATGACCGAAGCGGGACTTTTGTCCAGATACAAGGAAGGCAGTTGGGTCCTCTTCCGCCTGAGCGACGAGCCACCCGGCGCCGCCCTCGCCCGCGCCATTGTCGACCTCCTGCCCGGCACTGATCCTGTCCTGATCAGCGACATTGCCAGGCTCCAGGAGATCCGCCGCCAGCGCGCCGAGGCCGCCGCCAGCTATTTCCGCACCAATGCCGCTAACTGGGAGAGACTGCGCTCGCTCCATGTCAGCGAATCCGATGTCGAAGCCGCCATGCTCGACATAGCCGGGATGGGTGCTCTTGGCAGCTTCCTCGATCTCGGCACCGGTACCGGCCGCATTCTGTCGCTCTTCGCCGACCGCGCCGCCCAGGCCATCGGCATCGATCAGAGCCGCGAGATGCTGGGTGTGGCGCGCGCCAATCTGGAGGCTGCCAGCCTTCGTCAAGCGCAGGTGCGCCAGGGCGACATCTACGCCCTGCCGTTTCCTAATGCCGCCGCCGACTTCGTGACAATCCACCAGGTGCTGCATTATCTCGATGATCCTGGCCGCGCGCTCACCGAAGCGGCACGCGTGCTCAAACCGGGCGGACGCCTGCTCATCGTCGATTTCGCCCCGCATGATCTCGAGCATCTGCGCGACCAGCATGCGCATCGCCGCCTCGGCATTGCCTCCGATGTCATGGCTTCATGGCTGAGGCGCGCCGATCTGCAGTTGGTCAGGGAACGGACGCTGGCGCCGCCCAAGGGCAATGGCTCGGCCGGCCTCACCGTTTCGCTGTGGCTCGCCGAACGCCGCGCCGACAATGTCGTCAACACAAAACAGACTGTAAATACCCGCGTGGAAGGAAATCTGGCGTGATGAGTAAGCCTGAATTGAAAGTCTCATTCGAATTCTTCCCGCCCAAGCCCGAGGCCTCCGAGAGCTTCTGGAAGGTCATCAACAAGCTCGAGGAGATGAAACCGCTCTTCGTCTCGGTGACCTATGGCGCCGGTGGCACGACGCAGGAGCGCACCCTCGGCACGGTGAACGCGATCCGCGAGCGCACCTCCCTCATTCCCGCCGCCCATCTGACATGCGTCGGCGCGCCTCGTGAAGACGTCGACAAGGTCGTGCGCGGCTATTGGGATGCCGGCATACGTCACATCGTCGCCTTGCGCGGCGATCCGCCGGGTGGTGTCGGCGGCCGCTTCGTGCCGCATCCACAGGGCTATCGCAACGCCGCCGATCTCGTGCGCGGCATCCGCGAAATCGCGCCTTTCGAGATCTCGGTCGCGGCCTATCCCGAGAAGCACCCCGAAGCGGTGTCCATCGAGGAAGATCTTGCCTTCCTCGCCGACAAGGCCGAGCAAGGCGCTCGCCGCGCGCTGTCGCAGTTCTTTTTCAACAATGCCGCCTTCCTGCGCTTTCGCGACCGCGTCTTCGCCCGCGGCATCGATATCGAGCTGGTGCCCGGCATCCTGCCGATCACCAACTTCGCCCGGGTGAAGGAATTCGCCGCCAAATGCGGCGCCTTCCTGCCGCCCGCTTTGGGCCAGCGCTTCCATGGCCTCGATGCCGATCCCGAGACGCGCAATCTGGTGGCCGCCATGGTGGCGGCCGAACAGGTCGATTTCCTGCGCCGCGAGGGCGTCAACAGCTTCCACTTCTACACGCTGAACCGGGCCGATCTCGTTTATGCGATCTGCCGGGTGGTCGGTCTCGGAGAGCACGCCGAAGCGGCATGAGCATCGGCCCGAGAAGTGTGCGCGGTTCTCGGATAAGCGATGCGCAGAATCAAAAGGGCATCGGCCCGAGACGCTTGTGGTCGGGCTTGACCCAACCATGCCCGCGGTTCTCGGATAGGCCGATGCCCTAGTTCTTCCAGTCTTCCATTTCATTGCGTCCCCAGGCCCGGGCGATGGCGGGATGTGCCACCACGCGGTCATACATGGCGCGCACATTGGGATGTTTCTTGAAGAAAGCCGGAACGTCCAGGTTCCAGGTCGCCAGCATGGCGGCATAGACATCGGCGACGCACATTCTGTCGCCGAGGATAAAGGGCTTGTCGTCAAGCGCCTCGGCATAGACTTCCCACTCACGCGCCATACGGGCGAGAGCCGCCGCTTTCACGTACTTGCCGCCATTCTGGTCGGACGTGTAGCGGTCGGGATAATAGGCGCGCAGATCCGTCATGTAGATATTGGCGGCGAGATAGACGAGCCACCGCAAATAGGCGGCGCGCTCGGGCGCGTTCGGCGCCGGCGCCAGTTCGGCCTGGGGATACTTGTCGGCCAGATAGAGCGCGATCGCCGCCGACTCGGTCATGATCGTTCCGTCGGGAAGCGTCAGCGCCGGCACCTGCCCGAGTGGATTGACGTGAGCGAGAGCTTCCGGGACGCGTCCTTCTTTCGCGCGCTCGACAAGCTCCACCTCGTAAGGCGCCCCCCGCCGCTTCAAGCACCGCCTCGACCACCACCGAGCCCGAGCCCGGGCGCCCATATAGTCTATACATGCGAACTCCCCTGTTCTGTCTTCGCGGGCCGGATTTTCCACTGTCCCGCCGGAAATGTCACTTGCTTGTGGTGCATGGGCGTTTGAAATTGGCGCGGGGTTACGGCACATGACAGACAGGCGCGGCAAGAGGCAGAAGAACCAGTCCAGTGGTGAGGGGCCGGTCAGGTTCACCTATTCGACCGCCGACCAGCCGCTCCTTCAGCGCACCGTCATCCAGGCGATCGAGAAGATCGGGGGGCAGTCCAAGCTCAAGAAACTCTATGACGGCCGCAATGTCGGGCGGCAGCCGGACGAGAGCTTCTTCGGCGCCGCCTTGCGACTCCTGAAGATCACCATCGATATCGACCGCGCCACGCTTGATCTCTGCCCAGCGCAAGGTCCGGTTGTCTTCATCGCCAATCATCCTTACGGCGTGCTGGACGGCATCACTCTCGCCTGGGCCTCGCTGCTGGTCAGGCCCGACACCAAGGTGCTCGCCAATTCGGTGCTATGCCGGATCCCGGAAGCGCGCGACAGTCTCCTGCCCGTCGATTTCGCCGGCACGAGGGAAGCCCGCGAGACCAATGTGCGATCCAGGCTCGAGGCGCAGTCCTGGCTGCGTGCTGGCCATGCCATCGGAATATTTCCGGGCGGTGGTGTTTCGACCAGCGAGCGCCCGCATAAGGGGCCGGCGGTCGAGCTGCCCTGGGCGCCCTTCACCGCCAAGCTCATCCGCACCTCGCGCGCCACTATCGTGCCCGTCTTCTTCGTCGGCCAGAACAGCCGCCTGTTCCAACTCACCAGCCACGTCAGCGACACGCTGCGGGCCTCGCTCGTCTTCCGCGAGACGGCGCGGCGCATCGGCACCCGCCTCACCTTGCGCGTGGGCGCTCCCTCCCCCTTCGGCGAAATCGCTCATATCGAGGACCGCCGCGAACTGGTGATGGAGCTGCGCCGTCGCACCTTCGCGCTCGCCAGGCCCGGCGACATCAAGGGCGCCAAGCCCGATCATCATCTGCGTGATTTCAAGCGTTGGGTGCCGAAGGAAGAGGATTAGCGCGCATCCCGGCGAAGTGGAATCACTTCGCCGAAAAGGATTCGCGCCAGATCAATATCTTGGAGCAAATACTTGTCGCCAAAGTCTTCACCCTTGGCGGGATTTGCTCTAGCTGCAAGCGACGGCGGTCACTGCCGCGCCTGCGATATTACTTCACGCACAGGATGAACAGACGCGGAAAGCGCAACAGCGCCTTGCCGTCGCGCATCAGCGGATAGGCCTTGGCGATGCGCGCCTCATAGGCGGCGAGATAGCCCCGGCGCTCATTCTCGTCCAAGGGATCGATAAAGGGCCTCAGGCCCGTGCCTTTCACCCATTCGACGATGCCTTTAGCGCCGTCGATCGGGTGATTGTAGATCGTGTGCCAGATGTCGACGCGTATCGCATGGGGCTTGAGCGCGTCATAATAGGTCGAAGCCTGAGGCAGCGCTTCACGCCCGTCATGCTTGAGCTTGGCGGCCCAGGGACCAGAGGCGGCAACCTCGCGCATCGCCACATGTGAGGGCTCCATGAGATTGTCGGGCATCTGGATGGCGAGCACGCCGCCCTTCGGCAGCGCGGTGAGGAGACGCTGCACGACTTTCAGATGGTGCGGCACCCATTGGAAGAGCGCATTGGCGAAGAGAAGATCAGTCCCCTCCTCCGGTTGCCAGTCGCTGAGATCGCCGGCGATGAAGCGCGCCTGCGGAAGGGCCTCGCGCGCCTTGGCCAGCATGTCGGGTGATGAATCGACACCTGTCACTTCCGCATCGGTGAACCGCTCGATCAGCAGCGCCGTCGAATTGCCCGGCCCGCAGCCGAGGTCGAAGACTTTACCGGCGCGATCGAGCGGGACCTGCGCCAGGAGATCGCGCGCCGCGCGCGTGCGCTCATCGGCGAATTTGAGATATTGCGTCGGGGACCAGTCAGCCATGACCGCTTATGGCATGACCAAAGCGCCCGGAAAAAGCCGCGAGGTCACACAAAGGAAAAGAACTGCGCGGGCGGAAGCCCGCGCCTCCACATATCGGCGATGATACCTCCTCTCCAGGCGGGCGGCTTCAGAATATCTTGTCGGTCGGCAGACCGAGCGCCATGGCGCCGGCATATTCCGCCTGCGGACCACTTTGCAAAGGATGGTAGCGCGCAGCTTGAATATCGCGGAAGCGCCGCTCGAGCCCATGCGCGCGATAGAAGCCGGCGCCCCCCGCCGCTTCCATCGCGAGCTCGACCGCGCGGATTGCGTTCTGTCCGACGAGCTGGCGCCCGATCATCACGTCATTGATCGTCTCGGCCGAGGGAGCGTTGCGCGCAACCACCTCCAGCATCGAGCGCCGGGCCAACTGTGCGGCCCGCAAGGCCGTGTCCATCTGCCCGACAAGCGCCAGGACATGACCGTCGGGCCGCCGCTTCTTGGCAAGACCGACCGCGATATCGCGGGCGCTTTCGGCGACACCGAGATAGACGGAATAGACCAGCGGAAAGGCGATGGTGCCGATGATCTGGAACAGCGGGTGCCATTCGCCCGCCTTGCGTTTCACCGCGATGGCGGCGTCGGGAACGACATGGCCGTCGATCATCACGTCATGCGAGCCGGTGCCGCGCATGCCGAGCGTGCGCCAGGTGTCGAGCACCTTCACATTGGGCGAGTTCATCGGAACGCCGAAATGCAGGACTTCGTTCCGCTCTTGATCGACGGCGCTGGTCATCAGAAGATCACCGACAGGTGCCGCCGAGGTGAAGATCTTGCGTGCGGTGATGCGATAGCCGCCCTCGACTTTCTCCGCCTTGCCCGAGCCCGCGATCCAGTCCGATCCGCCGCTCGACAGAAGGATAATGCGTTCATTGGCGACGCGCTTGAGCAAGGGTTCGACCGCGGCGACCTTCTGATGCGTGAAGCGCCAGGCCGGGATGGCGACCTGATGCGTGTGCATGGAGAAGGCGAGCGCGGTGGACCCGCAGTGATGCGCAAGCACCCGCAGCATCTCGGCAAGCTCCGCGACGGTGGCGCCGCCGCCGCCCAGCTCACGGGGCACGCCGGCCTGGACAAGCCCCGCCTCCTTGAGTGCCTTGAAATTCTCCGCGACGAAGCGGTCCTCGTCCTGGTCCGCCGCCGCGGCGAAGCGCTGGCCAAGGCTTTCGGCGGTCTGCGCGAGATCGGCGGGTTTCAGGGGGTGAACATTGTGCGACAGGGTCATGTCGGCCTCCATTGGATGGGTGCGCCCATGTCCCATCATCCCACCGTTCGGGCCTGTCGTTCCAGTCACGGATCTGTACTGATATCGCCGCGAAATGCCGGCGTTCGCCTCTCAGGCACTTGCAAAACTGTACTAGACTCGCCCCGAGCCTTTGGCGTAGCTTCCGCCGCCGAGGGCCTGGCCACAGGAGAGTTGAAGTGGAGCAAGGCAGTTACGGACAGTTCTGTCCGGTCGCGATGGCGGCGGAAGTTTTTTGCACAAGGTGGACGGCACTGGTTCTGCGCGAGGTGCTGTGCGGCAGCACAAGGTTCAACGATATCCGCCGCGGGGTCCCGCGCATGTCGCCTACCCTTCTGTCCAAGCGACTGAAAGAACTTAAGAAAGCGGGCATCATCTACACACGCCCATCGAAGGTGTCGGGCGGCGTCGATTATGTGCTGACCAGTGCGGGCGAGGATCTGCGCCCACTGGTCATGTCGCTTGGAGCATGGGGACAGCGCTGGGTGGAGTCGAGCCTGTCCCTCAAGAATCTGGATCCGTCATTGCTGATGTGGGACATGCGCCGGCATCTCGATCCCACCCCGTTGCCGGAGAAGCGCTGCACCATACATTTCGAGTATCCCGAGCTCGAAACGGCTCGCCGTCATTGGTGGCTTGTCATCGATCAAGGCACCGTCGATCTCTGCCTGATCGATCCGGGCCATGAAGTCGATCTCGCGGTCACCGGCTCGCTGCATGCCATGACGGCGATCTGGATGGGGCTTTCGACAGTCGAGAAGGAAGCGGAAGCCGGTGCGCTCGACCTCGCCGGCGATCCGGCGATCGCCCGCTCCATGCAGAAGTGGCTGGGTCTCAGCCCCTTCGCCAAGGAAAAGAGCCGGGTCGACGCGCGCGCCGCCTAAATCAGGGACTTTCGGTGGGGATCAGACCGGCAACCAGCCGGTCCATCGGCCTTTCGCTTTCGGCGAGGCCCTTGGCGACACCGGCGCGATCCGCGGCGTTGCGGTTCTGGCTCATCTTCTGTTTGCCCTCGATACGGGTAATCGGCAGGCGCAGCCCGACAATGCCACGCAGCTGCGACCTGATATAGGTTTCCGGCGCATCGCTGACCTGCCAGGGTTCGGCACGCGTCCCTTCGTGCAAGTTGGTGATGCGCCTGACCACGTCGAGCAGGCGTGTTTCGTCCTCGAAGAATTCGACCGGCCCATAGGCGTGAACCGCGGCATAGTTCCAGGTAGGCACGACCTTGCCGTTCTCGGTCTTGGAGGCGTACCAGGAAGGTGTCACATAGGCATCCGGCCCCATGAAGATCGCCAGCGCCTCGCCGATGACCGTTGTCTTCCATTGCGCATTGGCCCTGGCCACATGCCCGTAGAGAACGCCCTGCTCGCCCTCATCCGCGACGAGCAGCAACGGTAAGGGCGTGGCGATCGGACCCTGCGCCGTCGCGGTCACCAGATTGCTGAGCCGCGCGGCGCGCATCAGCTCATGCAGCATCTGTGGATCGTCCGCGCGAAAGGCCGGCGGGATATACATGGCGAGCTCCTCGATTTTGACGGGGTTTAACGCCGAACTGGACCGTCCGGAATTGCCAGTTCACACAAATCCGTACAGTCCAGTCGCGCCCGGATGACGCCCGGACAGGAAGATGTTCTCTTGTGCGGAAGCCTGTCATCAGGCGATGTCTTGCCTTTGCAAGAATGAGTCGATTGGACAGGACCGAATGAAAGTCGTCTTCAGCGAAATACAGAACGAGCATGCCCCCACCCGTTATCTGCGTCATGGCGCGCTGGTCGACTATCCCGAGAGCCCCGAAAGGGTGCGCCGCCTGATGGCGGGCGCCCTAAAGGCGGAACTCGAGCCCAAGGCGCCGGACCTCTTCGAGGCGAGCCATTTCGAGGGCGTCCACCCGCGCCGCTATCTCGACTTCCTCGAAAACGGCCATGCCGAATGGATGAAGCTTCCGGGCGCTTTTCCGGAGATCATGCCGAGCATCCGGCCGGTCGAGGCGCCGTCCGCCTATCCCTCGCATATTTTGGGCCGCGCCGGCTGGCACATCATGGATTTCGCCGGGGCGGTCACGGCGCAGACATGGCGGACGGTGAGCATGTCCGCCATGAGCGCGCTCACCGCGGCCGAGCTCGTCTCTTCCGGCGCCGATGCCGCCTATGCGCTCTGCCGGCCTCCCGGCCATCACGCCTATGGCGAGCGCTCCGGCGGCTTCTGCTATCTCAACAATTCCGCGATCGCTGCCCAGTATCTGCGCCGAGGGCATGAGCGGGTGGCCATTCTCGACATTGACGTCCATCACGGCAACGGCACCCAGTCGATCTTTTATGACCGCGCCGATGTGCTGACCTTGTCGGTGCATGCCGATCCCGCCGCCTATTACCCCTTCTTCTATGGCTATGCCGAGCAGCAGGGCGACGCGGCCGGCGAAGGCTTCAATCTCAATCTGCCGGTCCCGGTGAAGAGCGGCGACAAGGTGTGGATCGAAGCCCTTGAGCGGGCGGCGAAGCGCATCGCCGACTTCAAGCCGGGCGCCCTCGTTTTGGCCCTGGGCCTCGATGCCCATGAGGCCGACCCGCTCAACGGCGGTGCCGTCACGACGGAAGGCTTCATGCAGATGGCGCGGATGATCGCCGCGCTCGGCCTGCCGACCGTTCTCATTCAGGAAGGCGGCTATCTCACCCCGATGCTCGGCGATAATCTCGCCGCCTTCCTCACCGCTTTCAGGAGAGCCCGATGAACAAGCCGGACCAGCCACAGGCCACCACGCTCTTTGCGCCCGGCGGCTATCGTTACATTCCAGGCGTGTTCCAGTATTCGGCGGGCGTGATCGCCGCCCCGGGCTTCGACCTCGTCCGCGTGCGCCTTCGCGAAATTCTGCCCTTGGCCGAAGGCTTCGAGCGGATCGAGGCGTTCCTCGGGAAGGAGGGAAGGCCCCTCACCTCCTTCTGCGCCTGCGAGCTGCGCTCGCCGGCCCCCTTCGACGAAGCGGGATTCCGCGCCTTCAACCGTCTCTATGTCGAAACCTTGCAGCGTTGGGGGATTTCCGACGGCGAGACCAATCCGGTCGCGCGCACCAATGTCTGCCCGATCATCGATCCGCCGGCCACGCCGTCATTTTATGCGTTCACTTTCACCGTCGAGCGTCCCGCGGAGCGGCCGGGCTTCGTCGTCGCCGGCAGCGGCGAGTCGGTCGAAGGCAAGGCGAATTATCGCGATCACACCATTCGACTGGGCGATATCAGTCCCGAAGCGATGCGGGAGAAGGCGCGCTTCGTTCTGGGCGAGATGGAGCGCCGGCTGTCGCGCCTTGGCGCTTCCTGGCGGGAGACCAGCGCGGTCCAGGCCTACACCATCCACGATCTCCATCCCTTCCTCGCCGATGAGATCGTCGCCCGCGGTGCGGCCGGCTCGGGGCTTACCTGGCACTACACGCGCCCGCCGGTCGTCGATCTCGAATTCGAGATGGACTGCCGCGGCGTGGCACGGGAGGTATTGATCTAGAGCCGCCCGTTCCACCGAAACGGAACGGGCGGTCTTTAAATTTCAGCGCGTGAACTGCTTGTATTTGATGCGCTTCGGCATCACCGAATCCTCGCCGAGGCGGCGCTTCTTGTCTTCCTCATAATCCTGGAAGTTGCCCTCGAACCACTCGACATGACTGTCGCCCTCGAAGGCCAGCATATGGGTGGCGAGCCGGTCGAGGAACATGCGGTCATGGCTGATGATGACGGCGCAGCCGGCGAAATCCTCCAGCGCCTCTTCGAGTGCGGCCAGCGTTTCGGTGTCGAGATCGTTGGTCGGCTCGTCGAGGAGCAGCACATTGGCGCCCGATTTGAGCATCTTGGCCAGATGCACGCGGTTGCGCTGGCCGCCAGAAAGCGTGCCGACCTTCTGCTGCTGATCACCGCCCTTGAAGTTAAAGGCGCCGGTATAGGCGCGTGAATTCATCTCGCGCTTGCCGAGATAGATGATGTCGTTGCCGCCCGAGATCTCTTCCCACACGGTCTTGTTCGGATTAAGCGCGTCGCGGCTCTGGTCGACATAGCCGAGCTGAACGCTCTCGCCGATCTTGATCGTGCCGGAATCGGGCTGTTCCTGGCCGGTCAGCATGCGGAACAAGGTGGTCTTGCCGGCGCCGTTTGGACCGATCACGCCGACGATGCCGCCCGGTGGCAGCTTGAAATTGAGATCGTCGATGAGGAGCCGGTCGCCATAGGCCTTGTTCAGGCCCTGGATGTCGATGACCGTGCTGCCGAGACGTTCGCCGGGCGGAATGATGATCTGCGCTGTCGTCGATTTGAGCCGGTTCTCGTTCGCGGTGACGAGTTCGTCATAGGCCTTGAATCGGGCCTTGGACTTGGCCTGCCGCGCCTTGGGCGAGGAGGCGATCCAGGCCTGCTCGCGCTCGAGCACCTTCTGGCGCGCCGCGTCCTCGCGCGCTTCTTGCGCGAAGCGCTTGGCCTTCTGGCCGAGATAGGCCGAGTAATTGCCTTCATAGGGAATGCCACGGCCGCGGTCGAGCTCGAGGATCCAGCCCGTCACATTGTCGAGGAAGTAGCGGTCATGGGTGACGATCAGGATGGCGCCCGGATAGTCGCGCAAATGATGCTCGAGCCAGTTGACGCTTTCGGCGTCGAGATGGTTGGTCGGCTCGTCGAGCAGCAACAGATCGGGCTTGGCGAGAAGCAGCTTGGTCAGCGCCACGCGGCGGCGTTCGCCGCCCGACAGATTGTCGATCATGACATCGCCCGGCGGGCAGCGCATGGCGTCCATCGCCTGCTCGACCTGGCTTTCGAGGTCCCACAGATTCTGGGCGTCGATCTTGTCCTGCAGTGCCGCGGCCTTCTCGGCGTTCTCATCGGAGTAATCCGCCATCAGCGCGTTGTATTCGTCGAGGATCGCCTTCTTGGCGGCGACGCCTTCCATGACATTGCCGAGCACATTGAGCTGCGGGTCGAGCTCGGGCTCCTGCTGGAGATAGCCGACGGTGGCGCCTTCGGCGACCCAGGCTTCGCCGGTGAATTCGGTGTCGAGCCCCGCCATGACGCGCAGAAGCGTCGATTTGCCCGAGCCGTTGGGCCCGAGCACGCCGATCTTGGCGTCCGGGTAGAAGGACAGGTTCACATTGTCGAGGACCTTCTTGCCGCCCGCATAGGCTTTGGAAAGGCCGTGCATATGATAGATGAACTGACGCGCCATCAGGGGTTCCGTTTACCGATGAAATGAATTTGTCGACGCGGCTTCTAGCCGATGCGACCGGCGCATGCAAATAGGCCGTGCACCAGGGTGAACCCGCTCCGAACAGCGGGCCTCAAGATGGCAGCCTGCCCTCGCCTGAGGTAGACTGTTTTCAGCAGATCGGTCGTTTCACATGAAGGCGCCATTGCAGGTCAAGGTGCTTGGAGAATTGGTGGTGTTGCGGGATGGGCGGGAAATCGCGCTGCCGCCGTCGAGGAAGACACGTGCCTTGTTTGCCTATCTGGCGGTGGTGAACCGTCGGCAACGGCGCGATTATTTGTGCCAGATGTTCTGGCAGGCGCCCGACGATCCCAGGGCTTCGCTGCGATGGAGCCTCTCGAAGCTGCGGCGTTGCATCGAGGATGACGCCGATGAAACTCCTCTGCGGACCGACCGGGATACCGTGCTTCTGGATGCCGGCGGAATTGACGTCGATTTGCTACATATTGCGCGTTTGACCGCGAAGGATCTGCGCTCTCTCGGCACGCCCGATCTGGAAAAACTGGCCGCCGGCTTCCGCGGCCGCTTCCTCGAAGGCCTCGAGTTGCCGCGCTGTCCCGTCTTCGAGGCCTGGCGCACATTTCACGACGATGCGCTGGAGCGCACCAGATCCCTCATACTGCAGGTGCTGGTCGAGCTGCTTCAGGGAGAGCCTGAAAGGGCTCTTCCCTATGCTCACCTGCTGCAGTCCATGGACCCGACCAATCGGCAGCTGTCGTCGCAGACGCATTCCCTTGCCGCCGCCGCTCGTCAGGAAGCGACCAGCCTGGACGAGGAGCCGGGACGCGCCGAGCGCTCCCAGGAGATTCGCTACTGCCGCAGCCCGGACGGCGTCCGGATTGCCTATGCGGTGTCCGGAAGCGGTCCCCCTGTTCTGCGCGCGGCGCATTGGATGTCGCATCTGCAATACGAATGGGAAAGCCCGGTATGGCGGCACTGGATCGATTCTCTTTCGGCGCGGAACACGCTGATCCGCTATGATGAGCGCGGCAATGGCTTGTCCGATTGGAGTGCCGATGACCTGTCCCTTGCCGCGATGGTTTCCGATCTTGAGAGTGTCGCCGATGCCAGCGGTCTCGAAGTGTTCCCGCTGCTTGGTGTCTCGCAAAGCTGCGCGGTTTCGGTGGCCTATGCCGTCCGCCATCCCGAGAGGGTATCCCGCCTCGTCCTCTATGGCGGCTATGCCAGGGGCTGGCGCAAGCGCGGCGATCTCCATGAGACAGACACCCATGAAGCCATGACCACCTTGATCCGCGAAGGTTGGGGCAAGGACAATCCCGCCTTTCGACAGCTGTTCACCGAGACCTTCATCCCGGGAGCGAACCGCGATCAGATGTCCTGGTTCAATGAATTGCAGAAGGAGACCGCCTCGCCTGTCAACGCCAGTCGGATTCACCATGCCTTTGGCGACATGGATGTATCGGCCATCCTCGCAAAGGTGAGCGTTCCGACCCTTGTCCTGCATGCCAGGCATGATGCGGCGGTCCCCTTCGAACAGGGCAAAGCGCTCGCGGCCGGCATACCTGGCGCTCGTTTTGTCGACCTCGACAGCGCCAATCATATTCTCCTCGGCGACGAGCCGGCCTTTGCCGAATTTCTCGGTGAGGTCAGGTCCTTCATCAACGGCAGCGGCCCCCGGATCTGACGGCGAAACTCCAACGCCTCATCGGCTTACTTCCAACACCCATTCAAACACCATTTCCAATGCGGGTCAGAGAGCATCGGCGCGGTTCAAGATGGGAGAAGCACGATGAAAACTCACACGGTGACCGGCGGCGACGGTGTCAGATTGCATGTGCGCGAATGGGGCAAGGCCGATGCCCCCGCGATATTGTTCATACACGGATGGTCGCAAAGCCAGCTGTGCTGGCACCGGCAATATGAGAGCGGGCTCGCCGACAGGTTTCGCCTGGTGGGTTTCGACCTTCGCGGCCACGGCATGTCGGAAATGCCTCCAGGCCGCGAAAGCTACACCGAGGCCCGCTTATGGGCGGACGACATCCAGGCGATCATTGACCAGCTTCATCTCGGTCGTCCGCTTCTTGTCGGCTGGTCCTATGCCGGCTTCATAATCTGCGACTATCTCCGCGCCCACGGCCAGGACAGCGTGGCCGGGATAAACTTTGTGAGCGCGGCCGTGACGCTCAATTCTGCCGCTTTCGGTGTCCTCATCGGGCCGGGTTTCCTGGATCACGTCCCGGGTGCGACGGCCGAAGACTTCCCCGCGAATATCGAGGCCATTCGCTCCTTCGTCCGTGAATGCACGGCGCGCCCGCTGCCGCACGAGGAATTTGAGAACGCCTTATGCTGGAACATCGTGGTGCCGCCGAAGGTCAGGGGAGCTCTTGTCACGCGCGAGATCGATTCCGACGACGTACTGAGCGCCTTCAGCAAACCTGTCCTCATGACCCACGGCCAACGCGATACGATTATCCTCCCGGCCATGGGCGAGCACATCCTCGAGACCTGCGGAAACTGTGCTGCCTCCTGGTACGCCGATGCCGGACATGCTCCCTTTCTGGAGGATTCTCCGCGCTTCAACCGGGAGCTTGCCGATTTCGCACAAAGGGCTCTGAGCGGCGCGTAGCGCGGGGATGCGCGCTAATGATCCCCCTTCTCCGCCAGGAGCCTCTTCTGGTAGCGGCCCTGGATGATGTCGACGATGACGAGCGCGATCACCACGAAATAGAAGGTGCTCTTGGCCATCGGTTCGATCGGGTAGCCGAAGAAGGCGAGATGCGCCAGATGGCCGCCTTCCGACATCAGCATGACCCCGACCAGCAGCAGCACGAAGAGGCCGAGCACCTCATACATGCGGTTGCGGGCGAGGAAGGTCGCCACCTGCTCTGCCATCACCACCATCAGCACGCCCGAAATGACGATTGCCAGCGCCATCACCCAGAAATTATCGGTGAGCGCCACCGCCGACAGCACCGTGTCGAAGGAGAAGACGATGTTCATGATCAGGATCCACACCATTGCAGAGGCGACGCTGCGCATGGCGCGCCGGGTCCCTTCGCCATGGCCGAATTGTGGCGCGGCCAGCATGTGAAAGATCTCCTTGAGTGCCGTATAGAGCAGGAACAGTCCGCCGAGCAGCACGATGATACTGTGGCCGTTGACCGAGCCCGCCGCCACGGGCGAGAGATCGAAGCTGAACAGCGGGTCCTGGAAGGCGCTGATGAGCTTGAGAACGACGAAGAGCAGCACGATGCGCAAGGCGATGGCCAGCACGATGCCGACCCGGCGCACATATTTCTGTCTGTCGGGCGGAACCTTCTTGGCCTCGATCGATATGTACAGAAGGTTGTCAAAACCCAACACCGTTTCCAGCGCCGTCAGCACCAGAAGCGTCATCAGATTCTCAAGCGTGAAGAATTCGGCCATCGCGTGCCCCTGTTGAACTGGTGAACTTAGTTGCCAGTCCAACGGGGAGCGCGCAAGAGTGGATCGTCAGGCAGCGCGGCTGAAGACCGGCCGGGCGATCCACGCAAAGAGCAGGAAGCAGGCGAAGAACGCCATGGAAGAGATACCCGTCACCGGTTCGAGCCCGATATTGCCCGACAAGACGAAGAACAGCGATACCAGCAGGATGAGGCCGCTTGCCGTGGTCAGCCAGAAATGCACATTCGCCAGCCGCGACCGGCCGATCTCCGGAAAGAAGTGATAGAAGAAAGCGAAGAAGCCTGACATCAGCCAGCCCAGCACCATCGCATGGGCGTGGACCGGCATCTGGCTGTGATCCTGGGACAAGCCCATGTAAAGTCCCAGCAGCATGCCGCCAATGGCATAAAGCAGTGCCAGGATGAAAAATTTGCGCGCCGCGCCCGTCATGTGTTTCCCCAAATTCTTATTGGCGCCCCCTTGAGCACGCCAGAGATATCAGAAAAGCGATTCTGTAAAGTGAGGTGCGGTCGACGGGCTCAGAAAACGGCCCAGGCGATCATCAGGGCAGCCAGGGCGCCAAGCAGTCCGAAACCCAGGACGAAGCGCATCCGGTGCAGCGTTATCCCTGAGCGGACCCGTTCGGTTTCGACTTCGATTTCGTCTTCCGGCATGCGCGCCCCATTTCCACCAGAAGGTGCATGCCCCCTGGCGGCGGCCAGGAGGGCCTCCTACTTGCAGAGCCTAACGGACGGGCGATAGAAAAGTTCCGAGCCGGAAACGCGCTCAGCGCGTGTCCGGCCGTCCGATGGCTTCCGCCGTGATGTCAGCCTTCAGCAGGCCGTTGTCGTCGACGGCGTCCGGCAGATAGCTCTTGGTGATGCTCACTTTCACCTCGGCCTGCCCCGCCCCCATCAGTGCTACGGCGGCGAGCGCCGCCTGGCGCGCCAGGGCTTCGCCTTGCGCCAGGGCTTGCGCGCCCGAGGTGAGGCTCTTTGTGCCCTCCGGTCCATGCAGGCGGAAAAGCCCGCTGCCGTCGCCTTCGAGCGTAACCGTCACGGCGCGCGACACCACGCCGGTCGCCGCGCCCACCGCATTGGCGACGTCGCAGAATTCGGAGAAGACGATCTCGGCCGAAAGACGCCGGCCGACCTCGCCGTAATAGATCTTCACCGGCCCGCCGACCGCCACCACCGGCACCGACGGACTGCATCCGATCCGGGCCAGGCCGATGCCGCCGCGTCCCGAGCAGACGGCGTCGAGCAAGGCGTCGCCGCCGGTCTTCTGGCCGAGCGCCGTGTCGAGAATGACGCGGCCGGTGAGGCGCACCACATCCGACCACACTTCCTCGCAGAAGCTCCTGACCCGCTCGGGCGACGGCATCTTCATCTCGCGGAAGCGCACTAGGAGCCGCGCCGCCTTCTCCGCCGCGGGCCGCGACCAGTTGTCCTGAAGATCGAGCACATGCGCCGCATCCGACGGCGTGAAGCCGCAGATCTGGATGAGCCCCTTGCGCTTGAGCGCCGCCAAGGCGCGTTGCGCGCCGGACGACACCGCCACCTTGCGGACGGGCTTCGGCCGGTCGGTGACGAGATCGAGGATCTCCTTCTCGCGCGCCGACAGATCGGCCGTCGCGAGCGGCCCCGTGGCGCCGAAGGGCCGCACCACGAACCGGCCATGCATCGAGCCGCCTTCCGTATCGGCGAGATCGCTGTCGAGCATGGTCAGCACTTCCGGGAAACGATGCGCGATCAGCGACACCGGCACGATGCGCTGCGGTCCGATGGTGAGCGCACCGCTCGCCTCGAAATGGACCTCGGAATCGCCACCGAGCCCGATGGTGCGCACGTCGATGGCCTTGACCATGGTGCGCCAGCCACCGACTTCCGCCCCCTCCTCGGTGACCCTGGGCCGTCCGTCCTTGAGAACGCCGAGATCGGTGGTGGTGCCGCCCATGTCGGACATGATGAAATCGCTCAAGCCCGACAGCCAGCGGGCGCCGACGAGGCTCGCCGCCGGCCCCGACAGCACCGTCTCGATCGGCCGCATCGCCACTGTCTCGGCGAGCGCCAACGTGCCATCGCCCTTCACGATCATCAGCGGGCAGACGATCTTGAGTGAGGCCATGGCGCGGCCCACCGCCTCGATGAGGAGCGAGATGCGCGAAATGAGCCGGGCATTGAGCGCGGCGGTGAGCGCCCGGCGCGGCGCGTCGAGCGAGGACGAGAGCTCGGTCGAGAGCGTCGCCGGTTTGCCCGTCCTGGCCGTGATGACCTCGCGGATCTTGTGCTCATGCGCCGGATTGCGCACCGCGAAGGCGGCGGCGACGGCGAACGCGTCGCATTTGCTGCCGATCCGCGCCAGGACCGCGTCGAGCCCGGCGACATCGAGGGCGATTTTCTCATCGCCATTGTGGTCATGGCCGCCGGCGATCATCTCCACCGGCATGCCCGGAAAGGCTTTCGCGATGCCGGTCCGCTCGACCATCGGAGCATCGAAGCCCGCCAGGATGACGCCGACCGCGCTGCCATGCCCCTCGACCACCGCATTGGTGGCGAGCGTGGTGGAGACCGAGACCAGCGAGATGTCTTCCGGTTTAAGGCCCTGCGGCAGGCTGGCCACCGCCCGGGTGATGGCCTCGGTGACACCGATGGCAAGATCGCCCTTGGTGGTGATCGCCTTGGCCGACGCGATGACACGATGGTCGGCGGCGGCGATGACGGCGGCATCGGTATAGGTACCGCCGGTATCGACACCGATGAAGTAGGATTCTTGCGCCTGGGACATGGGAAATTGGGCTCGGCGTTGACGGGAGAGAGGCCGCTATCAAGCGGCACCCTCACTGTCAATGCGCCTTGCCGCAAAGCTCAGATGTGGAGTGAGCAGATACGCCCAAAGGATTCATCCGATTCAGGATTTCTGCTGGGCACCTGCCCAAATCGTCATGGCCGCCTGCCTAACTCGTCATGGCCGCCCTTGAGGCGGCCATCCAGTCCAACCACGCAACAGCTGTATGGTGTCGGGGCTGGATGGCCCCGGGTCGGGGCCCGGCCATGACGGGTGGTGACGTGAAACACCCGCTTTCGCCCATCCTGTACCCTCACAACGGCTTCCCGGGCACAGGCTGGGGCTGTGGATTGGGGATGGGATCATGCGGCGGGATGGGCGCCGGCGCGGGTCCGGGCGGATCGGGCTGGGGTGGTGAGGGGACTGTAGCCATAAAAGTCAAACGCCCCCAAGCCGGATGGGTTCCCCGGCCCTCGCCCCTCACATAGTGGCGCCGATCTGCCAGGGCACATATTCGTTGTCGCCATAACCCAGCAGCTCCGACTTGGACCGCTCGCCGGAAGCGACTTTCAGGATCTTGTCGAAGATCTCCTGGCCCTTGGCCTCGATCGTGACGCCGTCGAGGATGTCGCCGCAATTGATGTCCATGTCGTCGATCATGCGCTCATAGATCGGCGTGTTGGTGGCGAGCTTGATCGACGGCGTCGGCTTGCAGCCATAGGCGGAGCCCCGCCCGGTGGTGAAGCATAGGATATTGGCGCCACCCGCCACCTGGCCCGTCGCCGAGACCGGATCGTAGCCCGGCGTGTCCATGAAGACGAAGCCCTTGGCGGTGACGGGTTCGGCATAGCGATAGACCGCGGTCAGCGTGGTCGAACCGCCCTTGGCGGCGGCGCCTAGGGACTTCTCCAGAATGGTGGTGAGCCCGCCCAGCTTGTTGCCGGGCGACGGGTTGTTGTTCATCTCCATCTGGTTGCGCTTCGCGTAGTCCTCCCACCAGTGGATGATGTCGACGAGCTTCTCGCCCACCGCGCGATCGGCGGCCCGGCGCGTGAGCAGGTGCTCGGCGCCATAGATCTCGGGCGTCTCGGAGAGGATAGCGGTGCCGCCATGGCGCACCAATATATCGACCGCCGCCCCCAGCGCCGGATTGGCGGTGATGCCAGAATAGCCGTCCGAGCCGCCGCATTGCAGCGCCAGCATCAGCTCCGAGGCCGGTATGGTCTCGCGCTTCACATTGTTGACGATCGGCAGCATCTCCCTGATCGCCGCGACCCCCGCCTCGACCGTCTTCCTGGTGCCGCCCGTCTCCTGGATCGTCATGGTACGGAACGTGTCGCTCTCGGTGACGTTATAGGCTTCCTTGAAGCGCGGGATCTGGAAGCCCTCGCAGCCTAAGCCCACCATCACGACACCGCCCATATTGGGATTGGTCGCATAGCCCCAGCTGGTGCGCTTCAGCGTATCGAAGATCACGCCACGATAATCAATGACGCAGCCATTCGCCTGGGTCAGCGCCACGACGCCGTCGATATTGGGATAGTCCTTGAGGATGCCGGACCGGTTGATCTCTTCGGCCATGAATTTCGACGCCGAGGCCGAGCAGTTCACGCTCGTCAATATGCCGACATAGTTGCGCGTACCGGCCTTGCCATTGGCGCGGCGATAGCCTTCGAAGGTCGCCTGCTGGCCGACAGACAGAATGTCCTCCGGCTTCGCGTCGGCGCAATAGGCATAGTCACGGGCGAAATCATGCATCTCGACATTATGCTCATGCACCCAGTCGCCGGGTGCGATCGGCGTTTTGGCGAAGCCGATGATCTGGCCGAATTTGCGGATCGGCTCACCTTGCGCGATCGGCTGCGCCGCCATCTTGTGGCCGCGCGGCACGCGTGCCGTTGCTACAACACCGAGGGCTTCCTTGCCCTTCTCGACATTGTCGACGGCAACGACAATATTGTCGGCGGAATTGAGTCGGATGACGCGGGAGGTTCTGGCTGGGGTTTCGACGATCTTCATGGCCGGCAATTCTCGATCAGAATGCGTGGATTGAAAAGGCTTTGACTTGGCGTTTCCACGGCCATACTAACATGTTAGCATGATTGCCAAAGGAAAATCCTACGAGTTTCTGGAGAATATCCGGGGCGAGAAGCGCGGCGGCGCCACCGCCCGGGTCGTCGAGGTCCTGCGCAACGCCATCGTGATGCACGCTTTCGAGCCAGGCGCGCCGCTCGATAAGGCGAGGTTGTGCGAAAGACTGGGCGTTTCGCGCTTTCCCGTCTCCGAGGCCCTGGCCCGCCTGCAGGATCAGGGTCTGGTCGACATCCAGCCGCAACGCGGCACCACCGTCTCGCTGATCAGGATTTCCGATGTCCGCGAGAACATGTTCCTGCGCAAAGCGCTGGAAACCGAGGCGGTGCGGGCACTCGCCGCCACGATGGACCAGGAGACCGCGACAGAGCTCAAGGCCAACCTCGCCGCCCAGAGGAAGGCCGTGGTGGGCGGCGACAAGCAGGGCTTCCACCGGCTCGACCTCGCCTTCCACGACATATTGCTGACCGAGCTCGGTTTTCCCCGCGTCCGCGCGGTGGTCGAATCCGCCAGACTCGCTCTCGACCGCGTGCGGTTCCTCCTCGCCTCGCCGCTGCGCCGGGCCCAGACGGTGGCCGAGCATGAGCGCATCGTCGCCGCCCTCGAACAGCGCGATGGCGCTGAGGCCGCCCGCACCATGGGCGCTCATCTCGATCAGGTCATGAAGGAGCTCATGTCCTTCGCCAGGCGCGAGCCCGAACTCTTCACCGATTGGCAGGATTAGCGCGGGATGCGAAAAAGTGGACGCCGGTTTTTCGCGAGAATCCCGCGCTACACATGGGAATCGATCACGTTTATTGAGTTTGGATCGCGTCGATCCAAACTCATCGTGATCTACAAAACGGACAGGATGTGATGCGGACCAAAACCTTCAAGGCGCCTTCGGGCGCCACGCTCAAATTCACCGAGATGGGCTTCGGCACGGCCCCGATCGGCAACCTTCTCGGCACCGTCACTGAGAAGGCGGCGCAGGACACGCTGGAGGCGGCCTGGAAGGCCGGCATGCGCTATTACGACACCGCGCCGCTCTATGGCGCCGGTCTTTCGGAAACGCGCCTCAACCACTTTCTGCGCGGCAGGAAGCGCTCCGACTATATCGTCTCGACCAAAATCGGCCGCCTGCTCCAGGTGAGCAAGCCCTCCGAACGGCTCGGCATCGGTAAGTTCTTCGATATCCCGTCGCGCCGCGAGATCTATGACTACTCCTATGACGGCGTGATGCGCTCGCTCGAATTCTCGCTCGAGCGTCTGGGGCTCGATTCCGTCGAGATTCTTTTCGTGCACGACATCGACATCTTCAACCACGGCACCGCGGCGGCGCGCGATGCCCATGTCGAGACACTGATGAAGAGCGGTTACAAGGCGCTGGTCAAATTGCGCGATGAAAAGGTGATCAAGGCCTTCGGTGGCGGCGTCAATGAATGGGAGGTCTGCGAGACCCTGACCAGGCGCGGCGACTTCGACCTGTTCCTGCTCGCTGGCCGCTATACGCTGCTCGAGCAGAAGGCGCTCGCGAGCTTCCTCCCCCTTTGCGAGGAGCGCGGCATCGGCATCGTGCTGGGCGGGCCTTACAATTCCGGCATCCTGGCGACCGGCGCGAAGCCCGACGCCACCTATAATTATTCGAAGGCGCCCAAGGATATTCTGGATCGCGTGCGCCGCATCGAGGCGGTGTGCAGGCGCCACAAGGTGAAATTGCCGGAAGCCGCCCTGCGCTTCCCCCTCGCCCATCCCTCTGTCGTCTCGGTCATCCCCGGCGGCGTCACGCCTGAGCATGTGAAGATCAATGTGAAGACTCTCGCCGCCAAGATCCCCAAGGCGATGTGGCGCGACCTCAAGGCCGAAGGCCTTATGGATGAACGCGCACCGGTGCCGAAATAGAGAACGATGCGAAGGCAACGCCCCGCTCACTTCCGTCATCCCGGCGAAAGCCGCTATCATATGCACACATCTCATGAGGGATGCGCCCTTACCCTCGCCCCGCTTTAGCGGGGAGAGGGAGGGACCCATTGCATAGCAATGGGAGGGTGAGGGGCCTTTGCGAGATTGAGTTCGACCTCAGGCAACCGAACGCTCTCGCGACAAGTAGGACCTCACTGCGTCGATGGCCGTGCCCCTCACCCTTCCCGCCGCTGCGCGTCGGGCCCCTTCCCTCTCCCCGCTGTGCTTCGCTTGCAGGGCGAGGGGCAAAGCCGCAGGCCGGTGGCCAGTCGATTTCGGCCATGTGGTGGACGGCGCCCGCCAGATGCGGCCTCGTCAAAGCAAGCAAAAGTGAATGCACGCGCGAGAAGCGAACCACTCGATCTTCCCTGCCCGAGCCATAACAATATATTTCGCAAAGCTTTGAAATCGCTATGAGACTCGACGAAGGCCGGGACCGGGGAAGGCGCTTTTCTCAGTTTCGCTGTATTTTCCCTCTATTTTCATCATGGCCGGGAAAAGCGAGGTCAAATGCGATCAGAACTGCCCGCTTTCGATCATCGCCTTGATCAACATCACTTCCATCTCATGGCTCGCGGTAAGGCGGCGCCAGCGGTCGTCATCCATTGCCTCCGAGCGCCAAGCGATGAAGGTCAGCACCGAATGTCCGCTGTCGAGCCCGACATGCTCGCCCGGCACGACGCGCACTTGAATGCGCGGCACCAGCTTCTGCGGATCGACGCCCAGATGATAGTCGATGATATGACGCGTCTCGTAGGCATCGATGCGCAGGTGAATGCTGCTGCCGTCGAACAGGCTCGTGCCGCGCACCAGCCCGTCTTCGCCGATCTCGGTCTTCCATGTGCCGAAGGACCAGCGATGCAGCTTCTGAGCATCCGCCATCCGGGCGAAGACGCTCCTCGCCTCCGCCTTCACCACCGCTGAAGTGATATGCGACTGTCCGGCTTTCATGAGGCAAATCCATAGTCCTGCTCGGCTGCCGCCTCGCTCACCAGGCCGGCCGCGATATCCGCCTTGATCGCGGCGTCGCTCCTCGCCTGCGGCCGGCCGAAGCCGCCGCCGCCCGGCAATTCGACGACCAGGCTGTCGCCCGCCGGCACCACGTGATTGCCCTTGTCCTTGAGCCGAGGCCCGCTGCCCAGAGAGGCGCTCCCCTTGCGCCCCGGGCTGCCGCCCTCACGGCCCTGCGCCGGATTGTGGATGCGGTCGAAGGTCGCCGCCGAGATGATGAAGGGCGCCTTTTCGCGATTGGCGATCTCGATCACCTGGCCGAGGCCGCCCCGATATTCGCCGGCCCCGCCTGAATCGGGCAGATACTGCTTGCGCTTGAAATAGAGCGGGCATTGCGCCTCGGTGATCTCCGCCGGTATGGCGCCGATGCCGGAGGGAAACGCCGTGGTCGACAGCCCGTCCTTGCCGGGCCTGCCGCCAATGCCGCCCAAGCCCACATTCGTCACCTGGAAGCGCTGTGCCCCGGCCGTCTCCTTCGCCGGCACCTGCTCATGCGCGCTCGACAGCGACAGGATCCAGATGCTGCCGGCACTTTCCGCCTGCACCTTGCCGGGCAGCGCCTGCGCCAGGCAGCCGAAGGTCGCATCGGCCAGCATCTGGCCGATGACATGGCGCGCCGTGACCGGGCTCGGCCGGATCGGATCGACGCAGGTGCCGGCCTCGGTGACGAGATCGAAGCAGGAGAGCGCGCCGATATTGTTCGGAACATGCGGCGCGATCACTGCCTTAAGCCCGAACACCGAATAGGCATGCGTATAAGTGCGCGGGCTGTTAATGCCGCGGATCGACGCGGGCGACGAGCCGGTGAAGTCGATGGTGATATTGCCGCCTTTGACGGTGAGCTTCGACCTGATCAGGATCGGCGCCTCATAGCCGTCGAGCGGCATCTCATAGGACCACTGGCCTTGCGGCAGCGCCCGGATCGCCTCGCGCGTCGCCTTCTCCGATTGCGTCAGGATGTGCTCGGCGAGCCTGTCGATGTCCCTCAGGCCGAATTCCGTCATCATGTCGATGAGGCGGCGGGCGCCCGTGTCATTGGCGCTGACCAGCGACAGGAGATCGCCCCGGACCTCGATCGGGTTGCGCGAATTGGCGAGGATGATGGAGAGCAGCTCCTCATTGATCTCGCCCGCCTTGCGCAATTTGAGATGCGGGATGAGGGTCCCCTCCTCGAAGGAGGAAAAGGCCCTGGCCGACATGCCGACGCCGCCGACATCGATGACATGGCAGGTCGAAGCGAAGATCGCCACCGGCTTCCTGCCGAGAAAAACCGGCGTCATCACCACATAGTCGAAGAGATGGCCGGTGCCGAGCCACGGATCGTTGGTGATGAACACATCGCCCGGCTTCATGTCCTTGACCGGGTACCATTGGAAGAAATGCTCGACCGCCGTCGCCATGGTGTTCACATGGCCGGGCGTGCCGGTCATCGCCTGGGCCAGCATGCGGCCCTTGGTGTCATAGACGCCGGCGGAGAGGTCGCCCGCCTCGCGCGTGATGGTGCCGAATGCGGTGCGCAACAGCGACTGCGCCTGCTCCTCGACCACCGCGATGAGCCGGTTCCACATCACTTGCGTGCGGATCGCGGCGAGGGCCTGTTTGGACATCAGCGGCCTCCCTTCACTTTTTCGAGGACGATATAGCCGAGGCTGTCGAGGTGAGCCTGGAAACGCGCACCGACCAGCGTCGAGGTCTCGTTCTCGGCGATGATCGCCGGTCCCTTGATGCGCGAGCCGGGCTTCATGTCGAAACGCCAATAGACCGGCATCGCGACCGTCCTGCCGAGCGCCTGGTCATAGACCTGACGCTGCTTGCGGGGCTTCGGCGCGGTGGCGGCGCGCGGTTTGCCGGCGCGCTTCACCTTGGGCGGCGTCGAGGAGACGGTCACCGACCAGGTCACCGCCTCGATCTCCATATTGGGGATGATGAGGCCGTACAGGACCTTGTAGAGTTTCTCGAAGGCCTGGCGCAGCTTCGGCCCGTCGGTCGCCTTGAGCGGACCGTCGGGCAGCGCGACGCGGATCTCATGGCCCTGCCCGACATAGCGGAAATCGGCGATGCGGATGACGCGCAGTTTCTCTTTGCCGACGGCGGGCTCGACCACCCGGCGCGCATCGCGCTCCATCGCTTTCAAGAGCGCATTGGCTTTCGCCGCATCGAAGCTCGCGAGATTGAGTGCCGCGCTGCGGGTGATCTCATAGGCGATCGGCGCCTGCAGGAAGCCGATCGCCGAGCCGACGCCGGCGCCGCTCGGCACGATAATGCGCTCAACACCGAGTTTTTCGGCGAGCGGACAGGCATGCAGAGGTGCCGCACCGCCGAAGGCGATCATGGTGCAGGCGCCGATATCCTTGCCGCGCTCGATGGCGTGGACGCGCGCCGCATTGGCCATGTTCTCCTCGACGATCTCGGTGACGCCCGCCGCCGGCCAGATGCCGTCGAGCTTGAGCGGATCGCCGATCGCCTTCTGCAGCGCGGCCTTGGCGCCCTCCTCGTCGAGCGCCATCTTGCCGCCGGCGAAGTAAGCGGGATCGATCTTGCCGAGCGCCACATTGGCGTCGGTTACCGCGGGCTCGGTTCCGCCGCGGCCATAGCAGACGGGTCCCGGCGTCGAGCCGGCGCTGTCGGGCCCGACCGTGATGCGCCCCAGCCTGTCGACGCGCGCGATCGAGCCGCCACCGGCGCCGATCTCGACCATCTCGATGACCGGGATGCGCACCGGCAGGCCTGAGCCCTTCATGTCGCGATAGGCGCGCGCGATCTCGAATTTGCGCGCCCGTTCCGGCTCGCCGTCGGAGAGCAGGCAGATCTTGGCGGTGGTCCCGCCCATATCGAAGGAGAGCACCTCATCGAGTCCCAATTGCCGCGCGATGGTGCTGGCGAGGATGGCGCCGCCTGCCGGTCCTGACTCGACAAGGCGGATGGGGAAGCGCGCCGCGGTCTCGAGCGTGGTGAGGCCGCCGCCCGACATCATGAGGAAAAGCGGCGCCTTGAGCCCGCGCCGTGACAGCTCATCGCGCAGGCGCATGAGATAGCCCGCCATCAGGGGGCGTACATAGGCATTGGCGCAGGTGGTCGAGAAGCGCTCATATTCGCGGATCTCCGGCGTCACCTCGCTCGACAGGCAAATGGTGACGTCATCGCCGAAATGCGGTGCCAGCAGATCGCGCACGCGCTTCTCATGCGCGTCATGCGCATAGGCGTGGAGAAAGCCGATGGCGATGGCGGAGACCTGGTCGGCATGCAATTGTTCGACCAGCGCCGGGATGGCGCTCTCGTCGAGCGGCACCAGCACATCGCCATTGGCGGCGAGCCGCTCGCTGAGCGTGTAGCGCCGCGTGCGCGGCACCAGCGGCGCCGGCCGGTCGATCATCAGGTCGTAGTGATCGAAGCGCTTCTCATAGCCGGTCTCCAGCACGTCGCGAAAACCTTCGGTCGTGATGAAGGCGGTCTTAGCCCCTTTGCGCTCGATCAGCGCATTGGTGGCGAGCGTCGTGCCATGGATGAAGACGTCGACCTCACCGGGATCGAGCTTCGCCTCGGCGAGAACGATGTCGATGCCCTCCAGCACGCCGAGCTCGGGTGCTGAGGTCGTCGTCAGCACTTTGCAGCTGTGGCGGCGGCCTGGTATTTCCAGGACGATGTCGGTGAATGTGCCCCCGATATCGGCGGCAAGTCGAATATCTTGTTTTGCGGCCATGTTCCTCCCTAGCTCGGCGCCTGAGAATTCCGCAAGAGCAAATCCCCGTTGCCGCATTATTTTAGGTATGAAATAATCCTCCGATGCTCGCTAAATCGCTCACTTTGAAGCATGCCCAGGCCCTCGATGCCGCCGATCCCTTGGCGGGAATCGCGGATCTTTTCGAAAGCAAGGCCGGCACCATCTTCATGGACGCCAATTCGATCGGGCCGATGCCGAAGACGGTGCGCCGGCAGGCGGAAGGCCTTCTCGATGACTGGGTCAATCTGCGCCGGCGCGGCTGGAGCAACCGCGACTGGCTCGACATGCCCTCGAAGCTCGGCGATGCCATAGCCCCGGTGATCGGCGCCGGTCCCGGCGATGTCGTCGTGTGCGATTCGACGACCATCAACCAGTTCAAGGCGGTGAGCCACTGCCTCGGCGTAAATGCCGGGCGTTCGGTCATCCTGAGCCAGAATGGCAATTTTCCGACCGATGTGCATGTTCTCCAGGCTCTGGTCGAGGCCTCGGGCGGCCACCTCTCCTTGCGCTTCGTCGACAGCGAGGAAGAGGCTGTGGCGGCGCTCGACGAGACGGTCGCGGTCGCGGCCTTGAGCCATGTCGATTACCGCTCGGGCGAGCGCTGGGACATGAAGCGGGTAACGCAAGCCGCCCACGCCAAGGGCGCCCTCACCGTATGGGACACCTCGCATTCGGCGGGCGCCGTTCCGGTCGATCTGAAGGGCAGTCGCACCGACATGGCGGTGGGCTGCGGCTATAAATACCTCTGCACCGGCCCCGGCGGTCCCGCTTACATCTATGCCCGCAAGGACATCGCCGACGCCGTCTGGCCACGGCTTGCCGGCTGGATGGGCCACGCCGATGTCTTCGGCTTCACCCGCGATTTCGTGCCGCATCCGGGCGTCAAGCGCTTCATCGCCGGAACACCCGCGGTCGCCGCCAATGAGCTGGCAAAACCTATTCTCGATATCTGGCCGAAGATCGATCCCAAGAAGCTCTGGACCAAGCACAAATCGCTCACCGACCTCCTCATCGCTTTGCTCGATCAGGAATGCGCGCCGCTGGGAATCGAGGTCACCTCGCCGCGCGATCACGGCCGTCGCGGCGGCAATGTCTCCTTCCGTTCGCCGGGTGCAGGTTCGGTCGTCGAGGCCTTGATCGACCAGGGCGTCGTCTCCTCCTTCCGCAAGCCCGACGCCATCCGCTTCGGCGTCAGCCCGCTCGTCATCTCGCATGTCGACATTCACGAAGCGGTCATGCGCCTGAAGCGCATACTGGCCGAGAACATCTGGCAAGAGCCCAAATACAAGAAAGTTTCCGTGTGAGCGCCCACCCCATCTACGGCCCCAATCCCTTCAAGCTCGGCATCTTCTCGGCGAATGCCGATGGTGGCCTCACTCTGACCACGGTGCCGGAGCGCTGGCAGGCGCGCTGGAGCGACATCACCAGGCTCTGCCGCATGGCGGACGATGCCGGCTTCGAGTTCTTCCTGCCCATCGCGCGCTGGAAGGGTTTCGGCGGCACCACCAATTCGCGCGAGCATTCCTTCGAGACCTTCACTTTTGCATCGGCCTTGGCCGCGGTCACGACGAAGATCGGCATCTTCTCGACCATCCATGTGCCGATGATCCATCCCGTCTATGCGGCCAAGGCGTTAGCGACTGTCGACCATGTGAGCAACGGCCGCGCCGGTCTCAATGTCGTGGCGGGCTGGAATCCGGACGAGTTCGCCATGTTCGGCATCCATGCCGAGGCCGAGCGTTATGCCCAGGCGCTCGAATGGTACCAGGTGATCAGCCGGATCTATCTCGAAGACAGGCCCTTCGATTTCGCTGGCAAGTATTATCAGTTGAAGAATGTCTCCGGAAAACCAAAGCCGGTGCAGCGCCCGCGCCCCGTCATTTTCAACGCGGCCTTCGGGCCGCCGGGTCGTGATTTCGCCGCTCAGGCGAGCGACTTTCTGCTCACCACCTTTTCCGAGATCGACGCCGGCAAGAGCCATATCGTCGACATCACGGCGAGAGCCGAGAAGCTCAATCACAGCCTCGGCGTCGTCGCGACCAGCCACGTCGTCTGCCGCGCCTCGCAGGACGAAGCCGAGGCCTATTACGAGCGCTACGCGGTCAGCGAGGCCGACAAGGGGGCTGTCGACTACCACATGACGCAGAAGCAGAAATTCGCGGGCTCACATGACGAGGCGACGTTCCGCCTGCATGCCAAGCGCTTCGCCGGCGGTGCGGGCACCTATCCGCTCATCGGCACGCCGCGCAAGATCGTCGACGAGATGATCCGCATGAAGGACGCGGGCTTTGCCGGCACGACGGTCTCTTTCGTGAATTACCTCGACGAGCTGCCCTATTTCACCAAGGAAGTCCTGCCCCTGATGGGCGAGGCCGGGCTCAGGGTGAAGTGATGAGCATGCGCCAACCCCTCTCTCCCGCGCAGCGGGGAGAGGGTATTGGCATGGCGTGGCATCGGAGCTCTCGGCTCATCCACGACAGCCGCATCAGCCCTTCGACGCGCTGCGAAAGACGTCCCTGAACCTGACGAGCTCGCCAGGTGCCACGTCCGAGATCGCCCAGAAGACCAGCCCGCCATCGGACCACTGCTCCATATTGTAACCGTCATGCACGGCCGCTGTCTGCGCCGTCGAGTTCGCCGGCCAGATGAAGAGATTGATGACATGGCGATTGCGGTGATAGACAAGCGCTGCGACCGCGCGCCCGCCGAGATAGTCGACACGCCCCCCGACCAGCGGGAAACCATCCTTCACGAGATCCATCACCGGCGGAGAAAAATCGATCTTGCCGTTGAACCACGGCTTGACCGTATGTTGGTCGGAGGTCGGCACATCGGTCAGGTGATCGGCCATCATCGAGCGGATATGGCTCGCCAGAATCTCGTCCTGCAGAACGAGCGTCTGGGACGGCGTGATCGCAAAGAGGAAAAGGCTTGCCGCAAGCGCGGCAGCCGCGGGCAGGAAGCTCCACTGCTTGAAGAGATCGAGCGCACGCCGCCAGGCGGATTTCTGCGGCTGCGGCCGCTGCGGCGGGTGTGATGCGGCCGCGCTCTCCTCGAAGGCCAGCATCGAAAGAACCTGTGCCCGCAATGCCTCGGGCGGGCGCCATTTCACCCCTTCCTGATGAATGACCTTCCTCGCGGCCCGCACCTCATCCATCTCCGCCCGGCAGCCCGGGCAGGCAGCAAGATGATCCTGAAACCGCGATGCATGCGGAGCGGCGAGCTCGCCGTCGACAAAACCATGCAGCAGCACGCGCCATTCCGGGCAGCCTATTCGCAGCACCTCGCTCATCGTGCCACCTCGCTCTGGCTGCATGCGCCCCAGGCTTCGCCGAATTCGCGCCGCGCCCTGGCTAGCCGCGACATGACCGTGCCGATCGGCGCCTCGATAATCTCGGCGATCTCCCTGTAGGAAAGGTCCTCCAGCTCGCGCAGCACCAGGATCTCCCGCATCGGCTCGGGCAACCCGCCGATGACGGCGCGTACGCGTTCCTGCTCGCGTCGGCGTATGGTCGCCGTCTCGGGCGTGTCCTCCTCAGAGGCGATCTCATAGTCTCCCGCGTCATCGGCATCGCTGCCGCCGCCATCGCCCATATGCTGCTCGAAACGGGCCTTGCGGCGATCGGTCTGGCGCCAGACATGGCAGCAGTTTCGCACGATGGCAAAGAGCCAGGCGCGGGGATCGCCGCCCTGGTAGGTGTCGAAACTGCGATAGGCGCGCAGGAACGCCTCCTGCACGATATCCTGGGAAGCATCCGCATCGCGGCTGAGAAAGCGGGCGAAATTATAGGCCGCATCGAGATGCGGAACGATCACGTCGTGAAAACGCTGCGTCAGCTCACTGCGCGCCACAGCCCCGGCGGCGGCTTGCTGACTGTCCTCCTTCGCCGCGGCCATCAGATGGAACAGCAGCACTGCACCTTCGAAAAGCCTCTTCGAAAAGGACGGTCGCGTTTGGCGCGGGAGTCTCTGCCAGATTGGCGGGAACAGCCAATCATTGGCACCGATGGAATGTGCGATCCGAGCTCGTGTCATCATCTTTCCTGCCTCGTCAGCAGCCAAATTGGGACATGAGGCCGGCTCAAACGAAATACGCATTGTGGGTCTCTGTCCATCTAGACCGATTGGCGCCGCATTTTATTCCAAACCGCCGCAGATTTAATTTGCGCCGACCGCGCCGTGGCGGACGGACGACCGAAATAACTGATCCATCCCAAGCACTTGGAAAAATAATGCGCGAACTTGGGAATAAGCGCCCGCTGCCTTCGGTCTAGGTCGTCAGTGAGGGCAGTAAACCATACAGCCGCTCCTCGCTGCCACGAATGCCATCACCAAAAGGAGGCATAGTCATGTTTACGATGTCACGTCGCACAGTTCTCGGTTCAGCCGCCGCTGCCGCGGCATTCGGCCTGTCGTCCAAGCTCGAATTCGTCATGCCGGCACTCGCGGCAACGCCGCTGGAACCGTCCGTCGGCTTCTACAGATACAATGTCGGCGATATCGAGGTCACGGCAATTTATGACGGCATCTGGAAGAAGCCGCACGACCCGGCCTTCATCAAGAACGCCTCGATCGAGGATACCAAGGAAGCCCTGTCGAAAGCGGGGCTCACCACCGACTTCATGCCGATCCCGTTGACGGTCGTCGTCCTGAAGCTCGGCAACCGCCTGATCATGATGGATGCCGGCTCCGGCGTCGGCCAGTGGCAGCAAAACGCCACACATCTGCCGGCGAACATGGCTGCCGCCGGCATCGACTACAAGAAGATCGATACGCTCATGATCTCGCATTTCCATCCCGACCATGTCTGGGGGCTGATGGAAAAGGGTACCAACAATCCGGTCTTCCCGAATGCCGAGCTCATCGTCAATGCTGACGAATATAACTGGTGGACCGCGCCCGGTCGTGTCGAAAAGCTCGCCGAAGGCCGAAAGCCTGCAGGGAAACGCATCGCCGAAGTCTTTCCCAAATGGAAGAACTGGAAGTTCGTCGCCGACGGCGCGGAAGTCGCCCCCGGCATGCAGCTTCTGTCAGCTCCTGGCCACACGCCCGGACATTCCACCTATCTCGTAACGTCGGGCAGCAAGCAGCTGCTCGTCTCTGCCGACATCATGTATGTGCCGGCTTTGCTGGCACCGCATCCCGAATGGCAAGGCGCCTACGACCAGGACGGGCCGATGGCCGTCGGTACGCGCCGCCGCCTGATCGACCGTATCATCGCCGACAACATCGCGATCTGCGGTTCGCACTTCCCCTTCCCCGGCTCGGGCACCTTCGTCAAGGACGGCAATGCCTATGCCTTCACGCCCACGATCCAGGACTAAAAGGCTCAAGGAGACGATCATGATCAAGATCAGGAAATACGTTATTCTCAGCGCCATCGGCCTTTGTGCCGCATCAGCCGGCTTTACCGCGATCTCCACACTGCCGGCCTTTGCCGTCGACAATATTGAAGCGACCGGTGCACCCGACCTGACCTCGGTACGGGCAAAGATCGCCGCCAAGGATTATGCCGCGGCGCTCGCCGAGCTCCGCGGTCTCGCTGAGGATAACCAGCAGGCGGATGTCTATAATCTGTTGGGGTTCACGCTTCGCAAGACCGGCGACTACCGCACGTCGCTGACCTACTACACCAAGGCGCTGGAACTGCAGCCCGACCACAAGGCCGCCCGTGAATATCTGGGCGAGCTCTATGTCGAAACCGGCGACATGGCCAAGGCCGAGGAGCAGGTGGCGACGCTGAAGAACCTATGCCCGGCCGGCTGCGAGGAACTGGCAGACCTGCAGAAGGCCATTGCCGCCAAGACGGGCAACTGAAAACTGGAGGTACGTGGGAGCGGACGAGGAGGACGCTCCCTCCCCACCACAGGGAGGATAGGATGGATACTGTCACAAGCCGGCGACATCTGGCCGATCTCGTTCTTCTTCTCGGAAGGTTGCTGCTGTCTCTGATCTTTCTGCATGAGGGTCTGTCGCTCGCCGCCAGCCTATGCTCGACATTGGCAAGCTTTTCCAAACTCGGCCTGCCGATGCCGGTGGCCTTTGTCGTCATCGCGCTTCAGCTCGGCGCCGGCCTGGCGATCGCGGCAGGCCTCTTCGCCCGGCTCGGCGCCATCGCTTTGGCACTCTTCTGCCTGGCGACCGCCCTGCTCTTCCACACGAACCTCTCGAGCCAGAACGAATTGCTGCATTTCGAGAAGGACCTGGCGATCGCCGGCGGCATGTTCATTCTTGCGATATCCGGGCCGGGATCGCTATCGATCGGTGGCTTGATCCGCAGCCGGTCGACAGCTTTGCCTCCCTCGGTCGCCGCGCTGCTCTAGTCTAGGCGGCAGCCTCCTTGAAATTATCGAGGCCACGCCGGCTCCCTCTCTCCCGCGCAGCGGGGAGAGGGAGGGGCCCAACGCGTCAGCGTTGGGAGGGTGAGGGGCATCCCTGTTACCCCTTTTATCCTGAAGCAGGTCTCACAGCGGACTGACTTCTCAGAAAGAGTCCGGTTGCCCCTCACCCTCCCATTGCTGCGCAATGGGTCCCTCCCTCTCCCCGCTCTCGCGGGGCGAGGGTATTGGCATGCGAGGCGAGGGTATAAGCCCACGCGACACAGGATGTGTAAATTCGATAGCACGCAGCGGGGAGAGGGTATTGCAGCGAGACGCATTACTTCACGAACGCAGCATCCCTCTCTCCGGCGCAGCGAAGAGAGGGGGCTACCATGCCCCCTCTTCCACGCCTGTTCAACCCGCGGCGAAGCTAGCTTGAGCAACGATGATCGCCAATACGCCAGTTCGGCAGACCGTAATTGTCCGGCCATGGGTGGACCTCACGATCATTGAAGTACACGACGGCAGTTAACCGCGGAAACTGAGCATGCGCTTTCGCGACATCCTTCGCCCACTTGCACGCATAGGCATCATCGCCTTCGTAGCCAAGCTCAGACACCACGATCGGCTTGTCGAAGCCTTCGGCCAGGCGATAACCTGGTTCGAGGGCTTCGGCGAATGTCCGCTCTTTGTCAAAATGGGCTTTGTCATACGCCTGAAGGCCAAACACCGAGAGGCCGACGATGTCGACATACGCATCGCCCGGATAGTAGCCTTGCATGTTGGAATTGCCCTTCGGCGACCACATATACTGGGCCGTTTTGAGATGCTTGCGGCATTCCGTGATCATGCGCTGGTAGGCCGCGACATAGTTTTTTGGCGACCAGTTTGACCAGGTGAACTGGCCGCTGGTGTCGTCCATCTCCTGGGCCCAGCGAATGATGACCGGACTCTTCAGATCGGCCGCGGCCGAACAGACCGCCGCCATGTTGCTGTCATAGCTACCGGCCAAAATCCCCTTCAGGAGTTCATCCGGGCTCTTCCGCCAATCGACCGACCAGGACCAGGGTTCGATCGTGATCATGAGCGACCGGCCGCGCTGCAGCGCATATGCATCGGCAAGCGCCAGGGTCGACAGATCGACGTCCTCCCAGGGCAGGAAGAGATGCTCGATCTTCACGTTGCGATCGTTGCTGAAATCGCCGTGAGGATCGTAGGCGCCAAACGCGATGGAGCTGTCGGTAATGACCGGCCGCTCGTCGGTGACCCCACCTGGCGCCTGGACATCGTCGGCCAGAACGCTACGCGACATGCCTACCGCCGACACGGCGACTGATAATGCCAGCACGCATGAGCGCGCCGCCATCAGAATGGCGTTTTTCCTGCACTTGATCATTTCTTTTTACTCCTGCTGATCTTGCCCTTGGGACGGGACGTTGCCGGCTTGATCGCGATTCTGAGCTTGTACAAATTCAGGGAAACCAGATCCCGCGACACAAGCTTGTTGAACTCATCGCCTTCGGCGACTGGGGAATGCTTGAAGATGTACCAGTTCTGCGACGGATCTCGTTTCTGATAGATCGTGTCGCCGACCCGCTTGTGGCTGAAACAGGTTCTGGCAGGGGCGACGCCGGACGACGAATGCCACAGCGCCTTGAAGCACATCCGGCCTTTGTCATTCACGGTCCATCGTCCCTCCGCCCAGGTAGCCTTATCGCCGGATCCGGCCCAAGCCGTAAAACGGCGTCCGTCCGCTTGCATCAGGCCCGCGCCATCGCTCCATTGCCAGGACTTATCGCGATACAGGTTGTAGAGCTCAGTGGCTGTCATGGCCTTTGCGTTGGGCGGTGGCGCTTCCGCCCCCCGGCTGCCGCCTGCGAATGCAAGGAGCGAGAAGGCTCCAAGACAAGCATATACCGCAAGGCGGCGACGCCCGCTCACGACACGTCTGCCGATACAGTATACATCGTTGGTTCCGACATTTGCACTATTCATGGTTGCCAACTCCTGTTGCGTCCTTCTGACTCAATTGTTGGGACTTGGCGCTTCGCTACGCCATCTGGGACTGAACGTGATCGTGCGAAGACCCGATTCACCAAGTCCGGCACCTGCCACAGAGTATTTCTCGTGGAAAAGACTGAAGCGGCTGAACCCGAATGCCAGCGACTCGGCTCCCTCCAGACCGTGCTGGGTAGTTGCGATCCCCGGCAGCAGGAAGAGTGAAAGGATACTTGCCGCCAATGCCGGCTGATAGGCGCGTCGCGAAACCCTCACGACATTCTCGCGCGCATGCTGGACGACGACGACGAGAAGCAGCACCGCATAAAGAGCGGCATTGATGATGGCGAAGATATAAAATCCGCGGGAATCGCCGGCGTTGGCGATAAGGAGCGCCGGCAGCACGGAGGCAATCGAAAGCGCCGCATAGGGTGCCAGGACCCGCAGGGGCAGGAAGTCGACCTCTGACGCCCCTTTCGGCGTGATGCGGAAATCCACGAACGAGCCGGTCAGCCAGTCGCGAACGGCGGCTATCGTTCCCGCCACCGCCCATGGCCAGCGCGCGAACAGAAACAGAGAGAACTCCCAGCTGAGGATCTTTGCATCCACCGGACGGAAGGAGCCGTTGGCTCGCCACCTATAGGCCAAGAGGACCAGCACGGCGGAGAGCGGCGCGAAATGCAGGAGAAAGTCCGGATAGGTGACGTTGACAAAGTTCTCACCGCGGACGAGCGCGATAATCGGCATCGCGAACATCAGAGCCATGAAAAGGGCGAACAGCGGATACCAGAGCTGTGAAAATACAAACTGGAATTTCAACCGCCACGGCAGGCGGGGAACAAGGATCGGGGAGTATTGCAGCAGCAGCGTGACGAGGCTGCGCGACCACTGAAACTCCTGGATGACAAGATCCGCGAATGTGCGCGGTCCATCACCATGGGCGATCGCATCGAGCGCGTGGACGCCGCGCCAGCCGTGGGCGTTCATCAAGAGCGTGGTCGAATGGTCCTCGGCGAGATCCGGACCAAGCCCGCCAATGTCTTTCAGTGCCGCAGTGCGGACCGCATAGTGGGATCCGATGCACAGGGGGGCAAGATTACCATTGTACCCGGCTTGCAGCGTACCGTGCATGCTCGCCTCGGCATAAAGGCGTCCGCGCGCGGACCAGCTTTCGGCAGCATTACGATCGCAGATGCTGGGCGCCGAGACATATCCTACGGCCGGGTCGGCGAACGGACGCAGCATCTGGCGGAGATAATCGGGTTCCGGAACATGATCGGCATCGAGCTGGACGCAAAAGTCGTAGCGCTCGTAACCGTAGTGATCGTAGAAGAACGCTAGGTTGCCTTCCTTGCAGCGCGTGCGGCGCGGCCAGGTCGCGCGGTGATAGTCGGCCCTGCCTTTGCGCGTCGAGACGAAGACGCCGTGCTCCCGGCACCAGTTCAGGGTTTCGACCGAGGGATCCTCGTCGGCAAGCCATGTATCATGCGGCACGTCCTGAGCGAGCATCGCCTCGAGCGTCGCTGCCACCACCGAAAACGGTTCGGAGGGCGCCTTGGTCACGACCATCGCCACGCGGCTGCCGGCAGGCAGCTGCAGCGGCCCATCCGGTTTGCGACCACGACTGGTGACGGCGATAAAATAGCCCGGCAGAAACGTGACCCAGGCCAGCGGAAGCGTAACCGTCAGAAAGCCGAAGAGCCCCAGATAGTGTGATGGATTGATCCACCACGTCCAGAAAAAGGCAAGAGCCAGCAGCCAGAGGCAAGCGCCGGCCAGATGCTCGACGCGGCGGGAGCCGGTAAGCAGCGGCACCATCCGCGGCTCGGCGGCGCTGACATGCGCTGAGCTATCGGATTGCGGGATCATGCGCGCGCTTCCAGCCCGAAGAACGGCGCGGCGGTCCGCACAATCGTGTCGAGGTCAGAACATTGGGTTGCAAAACCCAAGGTCCGCTGCGCCAAGGCCGGATCGGCGTAAAGTGCCGGCGGATCGCCGGGACGACGCGGATGCAGCTCGATGGGAACCTGCCGTCCTGTGCTTCTGGCGACGGCATCCAGGATCTCGCGTATGGATGATCCCTTTCCGGTTCCCAGATTGACGGCCAGGTTTTCACCACCTGCTTTCAGATGTTCGAGCGCAAGCAGGTGTGCGCGAGCGAGGTCGCTGACATGGATGTAGTCGCGGACGCAGGTTCCGTCAGGCGTCTCGTAGTCATCGCCGAAGACCGGCAGATGCGAAATCCTGCCGCCGGCTGCAAGCAAGGCCTTTGGAATGAGGTGTGTTTCGGGATCATGCCACTCGCCAAGCTCGCCATCAGGGTCGGCACCGCAGGCATTGAAGTAGCGCAAGGCGACGTAACGCAGGCCGTAAGCGGCCGCGTAGTCCTTCAGCATATGTTCCGCGATCAGCTTGGTGCGCCCATAGGGGTTGATCGGATTTTGCGGCGTCGTCTCTGTAATGGGCAGCGAGGCAGGGACCCCATAGGTGGCGCAGCTGGAAGAAAAGATGATCTTGTCGACACTGGCCTGGCGGCAGGCGTCGAGGAGCGAGAGAGTTCCCGCGACATTGTTCTTGTAGTACTTTGAGGGATCCTCGACGGACTCCCCCACATAAGCCGACGCCGCGAAGTGGATGACCGCGGCGGGTGCGTACTTAGCCAGGACATCCGCCAGATAGCTGGTGTCAAGAATGTCGCCCTGAACAAAAGGCCCCCAGCGAACCGACTTTCGGTTGCCGCTGACCAGATTGTCATAGACGACCGGCTCGAAGCCGCCGGACCTCAGAAGCTTGGCGGTGTGACTGCCGATATAACCGGCGCCACCCGTCACCAGGATTCGTTGCACGGACATCACGCCGTCTCCGCGAGTTCACGCGCTTCCTGAGTGAGCAATCCATCAAAGTACTGAATGGTCTGCTTGAGGCCATCCGTCAACGCCACCTTCGGTGTCCAGCCAAGTTCGCGCGTCGCGAGCGAGATGTCGGGCCGGCGCTGCTGGGGGTCGTCGATGGGCAATGGACGAAGCACGAGCTTCGAACGCGAGCCGGTGAGATCGATGACCTGCTCGGCCAACTCCCGAACCGTGAACTCCACCGGGTTGCCCAGATTGACGGGACTTGTCAGCGACCGATCTGACGCCATGAGTTTCAGGAACCCGTCGATCAGATCATCGACGAAGCAGAAGGAACGCGTCTGCGAACCGTTGCCATAGATCGTGATGTCCTCGTTCTGGAGCGCCTGCACGATGAAGTTGGAGACCACACGGCCATCGTCGGGACGCATGCGAGGTCCGTAGGTATTGAATATGCGGGCGATCTTGATCTCGACATCGTGCTGCTTGTGGAAGTCGAAGAACAGAGTTTCCGCGCACCGCTTACCCTCGTCATAGCAGGAGCGCGGACCGAACGGATTGACGTTGCCCCAGTAGGATTCCGGCTGCGGATGAACATGCGGATCACCATAGACCTCGGATGTGGATGCCTGGAAGATCCTGATGCCGCGCTGCCTGGCCAGTTCGAGCAGGTTGAGCGCGCCAAGCACGTTGGTCTTCATGGTCTGTATGGGATCGGCCTGGTAGTGCGGCGGCGACGCGGGGCAAGCCAGATTGTAAATGGCGTCGACCTCGGCAACCACCGGCAGGACGATGTCCTGTCGGACGAGCCTGAACTTGGGGTTACTCGCGAGATGCTGGATGTTGCTGAGGCGGCCGGTTACGAAATTGTCGACACACAGCACCTCATGCCCCTGCGCGAGCAATCGCTCGCACAGATGCGACCCCAGAAAGCCGGCGCCACCCGTGATCAAAACACGCTGGGAAGCAGGTGTCACAGATACTGAATGCAGGTTCGACATTTAGCCTCCAATAGACCTTCTCATTGCCGCTGGTTGTCGTTGGGCGATGGCGCTGTTCAATCGGTGACACGGGCGCGCCATGCGCGACCTAACGGCGGATAGTTGGTGTCCCTATCCTGGTCGAACCAGTCCTCTGACTTGCTCTTAGGCGCCATATGCTTGCGCTTGGCGGCCAACTAAGGGCCTGAATTCGCTATGCCGTTGGGTACGAGGATGATTTTGACGCCGGCGCCAGCCGTCCGCCTACGGGCGCCACGCGTGCCTGATCGCAGTTCGTCGCTTTTGGGCTACTTTTAGTTGGCGAGGGCGTGCGCTCGAGCCTTGCGAAATTCTGATGGATTCTTGCCCGTCCAGCGGCGCCAAGCATGGCTGAACGAACTGGGTTGCTGAAATCCTAAGAGCCACGCGATCTTTGAAACGGGCAGCCGCTGGTCCTCGAGATAGCGCTCAGCTTGTTCACGTCTAAAATCGTCGAGGATCTCCCCAAAGCTCAGACCTTCCATCGCCAGCCGACGAGCAAAGGTCCTTTCACTTAAGCCCAGCTGCCGCGCGACTGTCTTTGCTTGGGCATCGGCATGTGGCAGGAGAGGTGCGATCGTGTTTTCGACCAGCGTGCGGAATGGACTTACGTTTGATGGTCGCTGCGCAATCGCTTCTTCGCAATTCCTTACCATCAACTCATTCAGGAACGGGTCGGCGTTGATGAGTGGCATATCGAATACTTCACCATCAAAGCACACCTCATCAACCGATGCGCCAAACTCAGGAAGGCAACCGAACAGCCGTTGTATCTCGACCAGCTCGCCGGATCGATGATGCGCGAACTTTACGGAGACGGGCGCGATCCTTCGTCCAACCAACTCCCGGCACAGCCGCACGAATGCGAATGTCAGAAATTCCATCTGGTGCCGATCCAGGTGCCGAGGAACCCCGGTGTACGAAATGGATACGCTGAATAGCTTGCCTTTGCTCAGCCGCACCATGAGCGCTTCGTTGCCAAGCCGCGCATATCTTTCGAGACGCTTGACCGCGTCACCAAGTTGATAGGATGACGCAGCCGCATAATAGAGCATGCTCAGTTCGCGCAGGTCGAAATCGCGCGCCAGCGTCAGCCCGATCCAGTCATCCTTTGTCGCACGGGAGACCAATTCCAGGAAATTGATCTGCGAAATGACGCTGATGCCAAGGCGATCAGCAAGGGCCGCGGCAGGCACACCCGCTTGCGAGAGCAAACGAGCCGGGTCTATGTGTCGCCGTTTGAGTTCAGCCAGCGCCAACCTGAGAGCCAAGCCCGCCGTCCTCGGCGTGGCGGTCAGCGTCTGCGAAATCGTCTGGTTTTGTTCCATCACCGACATCTGCCAATGGGAACGCCGCTCCGCCGAACAATATGAGACTTACGGTAGCCAAGCGCAAACTTTTGTCGCTCGGTCTTCCGCTTACGGCATCGGCCGGCGAGGCAATGAAGGATAAGACGCTGGTGATCGGGCAATCGGACCCTGGCCGGCCTTTCTGATTTCTATTTGCTACCTTGCCTGGACCCGTTGTACGTTAAGTCGAAGTTCTATAATGAAAACAATGTTTAGAATTCAGTGGGATCAATGCTCTCCTTCGTTCCGGGGAGAGACAGCCCGCAGGGTGGGGGCCGGGGACTCTCGATCGTTGGCTTCATTTGCGCGCTCACCGGCACTGCCGGTCTGCCGAAGCCCCACCCCGACCCTTCGGGTCGCCCCTCCTCGCATGGTGGAGGGAGATAATAGCAATGCGTGGCAGGTCTCCACATGACCACCCTGCCCCACGCCTATTTCAACCCGCCGCGCCGGCTGCCTTTCGTGCTGCCCACCCCGCCCGAAGGCAAGAAGCTCATCTCGCTCGCCATCAATGAGAGCCCCTATGGCTGCTCGCGCCAGGCTCAGGCTGCGGCGGAGGCGCGCTTCGGCGATCCCAACCGCTATCCCGATCCCTCGAGCGCCGACTTGCGCCGCGCCATCGGCGGGCAATTCGCGCTGGACCCCGAGCGCCTCGTCTGCGGCAACGGTTCGGAGGAACTGCTCGACGTCGTCGCCCGCATGTTCGTGCGTGCCGGCGATCAGATCGTCATGTCGCATTCGGGCTTCTTCCAGTTTGCAGTGGTGGCCGCCCGCCTCGGCGCCGAGCTCCTGCGGGCACCCGAACGCGACTATATCACCGATATCGACGCCTTGCTGGGCCTCATCACGACCAGGACCAAGCTGATCTTCCTCGCCGTGCCCAACAACCCGACCGGCGTGCTTCTCCCGGTGGACGAGGTGATCAGGCTGCACCAGAAGCTGTCGCCGCATGTCGTCCTCGTCCTCGATCTCGCTTATGGCGAGTACATCGACAAGGTCGATCTCGACCGCCTGATGCGTTATGGCGGGTCGCATCCTAATATCGTCGTCACCCGCACCTTTTCGAAGGCCTATGGGCTGGCCGCATTGCGGGTCGGCTGGGCGGTGGCGCCCGACTGGATGACGCCAGGCCTCAACCTCATCAGGGGGGTGGGCAATATCAACGCCATCGCCCAGGCGGCGGCTGCAGCGGCCGTCACCGACCAGGTCTTTGTCGACCGTGTGGTCGCCGAGACCACCGCCGAGAGGGCTTTCATGGCCAGGCATTACAGCCGGCTCGGCCTGCATTTTCTGCCCGGATTCGGCAATTTTCTGCTGACCCGCTTCCCCGACGAGGAAAGCCGGTCGGCCGCCCGCTTCATTGATTTCGCCATGCTTGAGGCGGGCATATGGCTGCGCCCGGTGGGCGAGCCGGGCTTTGCCAATTGGAGCCGCATCGGCCTCGGCAACCGGGTCGAGAACGAGCTCCTGATCGGGCTCCTGGAGAAGTTCCTGAAATGAGCTGACAGGCTCATCGGGGCCAAAGTAGTATGGGCAAATCTAAAAACCAGGGAGGAATATAATGAGGAAATCTATCGTGATGGCGGCCATGGCGAGCCTCGTCGCCTCGACCGCCATGGCGCAGGCGGAGGACGTCAAGATCGGCGCGTTGATGGACGTGACCGGCCCTCTGGCGAGCTTCATCCCGCCTTTGATGAATGCCGCCAACTTCGCCATAAAGAATGTGAATGACGGCGGCGGCCTTCTCGACGGCAAGGCCGTGCTGGTGGTCGGCGACAGCCAGGCCGCCTCGCAGCCGGCGGTCGACGCCGCCAACAAGCTGATCAATGTCGAGAATGTGCCGATTGTCATGGGGGCGCTGGCTTCGGGCTCCACCATCGCCGCCGCCACCGCGGTCACCATTCCGGCCGGCGTCGTGCAGATCTCGCCGACTGCCACCTCACCCGCCATGACCGATATGAAGGACGGTGACCATCTCTTCCGTCTCGTGCCGAGCGACAACTACCAGGGCGACGTGCTGGCCAAGATCGTGCTCGACGAGGGCATCAAGAAGGTCGCCATCACCTATGTGAACAACGACTATGGCGTCGGCATCGCCAACACCTTCAACGCCGCCTTCAAGAAAGCGGGTGGCGAGGTGACGGCTTTCGAGAAGCATGAAGACAAGAAGAACTCCTACCGCTCAGAGATCGCCACGCTTGCCAAGAACGGACCGGAGGCCCTGGTGGTCATCGCCTATGCCTCGGGCTCGGGCTCGAAGATCGTCAAGCAGGCGATAGAAGGCGGCTTCTTCCAGCGCTTCATCGGAACTGACGGCTTACGCGACGACCAGCTCATCAAGGAAGTGGGCGCCGACGCGTTGAAGGATTCCTTCTTCTCCGCGCCGACATCGCCCGACAAGAACGAGGCTTCCGCCAAGCTGCATGAGGCTTTCAACGCCGAATTCAAGGAGGGCGCCGACAAGCCCTTCGTCGACCAGACCTATGATGCGACCTTCCTTGCGGCCCTCGCCGTCGAGAAGGCGGGCTCCACCGACCGCACCAAGATGAGCCAGGCCCTGCGCGACGTCGCCACCGCGCCCGGCGAGGTGATCGGCCCCGGCGAATGGGCCAAGGCCAAGGAGCTGATCAAGGCCGGCAAGGACATCAACTATGAGGGGGCTGGCGGCTCCTACGAGTTCGACGCCAATGGCGATGTGACGGGCTATATCGGCAAGTTCATCGTCGACGGCGACACCTACAAGCAGATCGCCATATTCCAGTGATGTATTTCCCCTCTCCCCCGCCGGGGGAGAGGGAGGGATCCAATGCGCAGCATTGGGAGGGTGAGGGGGATCAGCCGAGAAGGCTACCCAACAGCTCATCCTGACTTGCGCACAGGTTCCCCCTCACCCTAACCCTCTCCCCCGCAGGGGGAGAGGGGATTTCGGACCAGAGGCCTCGTGATCACGCTTGAAAACATCGTTATGCGCTTCGGCGGCCTCCATGCCGTCGATGATGTCAGCTTTGCCATCGACAAGGGCGTGATCACCGGCCTCATCGGCCCCAATGGCGCCGGCAAGACGACGCTCTTCAACATCATCGCCGGACGGCTTTTCCCCACTTCCGGCCGCGTGCTGCTCGAAGGCGAGGACATCACCCATCTTCCTCCCCATGTGAGAAGCCGCAAGGGCCTCGCCCGCACCTTCCAGATCCCGCATGAATTCGGCGGCCTGACCGTGCTCGAGAATCTGATGGTCTCCGGCGACACCAGCCAGGGTGAGAATGCCTTCAACGCCGTTCTGCGCCGAGGCCTGTTTCTGCGCGAGGAGCGCGCCGTCTATGAGCGCGCCCGCGATACGCTCGACTTCCTCGAGCTTTCCCCTGTGAAGAACGAGAAGGCCGGCAATCTCTCGGGCGGCCAGAAGAAACTGCTCGAGCTCGGCCGCACCTTGATGCGCGAGCCGCGCCTGATCCTGCTCGACGAGATCGGCGCCGGCATCAACCGCACGCTGCTCGGCAAAATTGCCGAGAAGATCAAGCGCCTCAATGCCGAGCGCGGCTTTACCTTCTGCCTCATCGAGCATGACCTCGATTATGTCTCTAGACTCTGCTCCGATGTCATCGTGATGGCGCAAGGGTCCCTCCTCACCCGCGGCACGATCGAGGAGGTGCGTCAGGACGAGGACGTCATCGAGGCCTATTTCGGCGGCGGCAAATACGAGGTCGGCCTGTGAGTGCCCTTCTCGCCATTGACCGCCTCACCGCCGGCTATGGCGGCCTGCCCATCATCGACAAAATCAATCTCCGGGTGGCGCCGAAGGAGATCATCGTCGTCATCGGGCCCAATGGCGCCGGCAAGTCGACGGTGCTCAAGTCGGTCTTCGCGTTGACCAGCATCATCTCAGGCTCGATCCAGTTTGCGGGCCAGGAGATTTCACGGCTGGCGACCCAGAAACTGGTGCCCATGGGCATCGCCGCCGTGCCGCAGACGCGCAATATCTTCCCTTCCCTCACCGTGAGGGAAAATCTCGATATCGGCACCTATGCGGCGCCGCCGCGCAACCGGGCGCAGGTCGAAGAGAGCGTTCTCACCCTCTTCCCCGACCTCAAGGCCAAGCTCGACCAGCCGGCGGGCGAGCTCTCGGGCGGCCAGCGCCAGATGGTCACACTTGGCCGCGCGCTGATGAGCGAGCCCAAGCTGCTCCTGCTCGACGAGCCGACCGCCGGCCTGTCGCCCGCCTATCTCGAGCGCATCTTCGATCTGATCCTCGATATCCGCGAGACCGGCATCACCATCCTGATGGTCGAGCAGAATGCCAGACAGGCGCTGAGCATCGCCGACCGCGCCTATGTCCTGGTCAATGGCCGCAACTTCGCCTCCGACACCGGCGCCAGTCTCCTCGCCAATGACGAGATCCGCCGCTCCTTCCTGGGAGGTGCTCGCCCGTCATGATGGATAGCCTCTTTAAGCTAACCCCTCCGTATTCCCCTTCTCCCGCTTGCGGGGCGAGGTACGACGGCGAAGCCGTCAAAAAGGTCCAGTGGACCTTTTTGAGTACCGAGCGCCGGAGCGCAAGCGGAGGCCGGGTCAGGTGCCCGATAGGACGGATGAGGGTGCTGGTCGGGCAAACGGCGCTGTCACAGAACTGCATTCGGTGCAGCAGCAGGCCTTTAAGAATATCGCCTGTGGAAAGACACCCTCACCCGGCCTTCGGCCACCCTCTCCCGCAAGGCGGAAAATTTGAGGCGATACCCGCCGTAATTTCCCTGAGCGATGAGCGCCCGTCATGATGGAGTTCATCAACTTCTACCTGATCCCCGGCCTGGCGCTCGGCTCGGTCTATGCGTTGGGCGCCATCGGTATCTCGATGATCTTCGGCATATTGCGCTTCGCTCACTTCGCCCATGGCGATGTGATGACGCTCGGCGCCTATGGCACGCTGACGGCTGTCTGGATGTCAGGGCTGCATCCGCTGCTGATGCTCCCCGTCGGCATCGTGCTGGTGGTGCTGGCGGTGCTCGCCGTCGACAAGGTCTTCTACAAGCCGCTGCGCGACCTGCCGACCATCTACACCGTGATCGCCTCTTTCGGCGTCGCGCTGATCTTCCGCTCGCTCATCCAGCTCATCTGGGGCTCGCAGAACGAAGTGTTCATCCGGGGTGTGCAGAAACCAGTCGTTCTCTTTGATTTGATTCGCGTTTCCCTGCTCCACATCGAGTCGATCGCGATCATCGTAGTGGTCGCGATCGCGCTTCATTATTTCCTGTCGCGCACCCGGACCGGCCGCTCCATGCGCGCCGTCTCCGACAACGCCGAACTCGCCCGGGTGGCGGGGCTCGACACCGAGAAGGTCGTGCGCTCGACCTGGATCATCGGCGGCAGCCTCGCGGCAATCGCCGGCGTTCTTGCCGGCCTCGACACCAACATCCAGCCCAATCTCGGCTGGAACCTCATTCTGCCGATGTTCGCGGCAGCTGTTTTGGGTGGCATCGGCAAGCCCATGGGGGCGCTTCTGGGCGGCATGGTCATCGGACTGATCGAGGAGCTGTCTTCCTATCCCTGGATCACCGACGAGCCCTTGATCAATCCGAGCTACAAGACCGCGACCGCCTTCCTCATCATGGTGATCCTGCTTATCTTTCGCCCGCAGGGCCTGCTCAAGGGGAGGCTCTTCTGATGGATCCGGTTGGCCTCCTGTTCTATCTCGTCGCCTTCCTGATCATGGGCGGCATCTATGCCATTCTCTGCCTCGCCCTCAATGTGCAATGGGGCTATGGCGGACTTTTCAATGCCGGCATTGCCGGCTTCTTCGCCGTCGGCGCCTATACATCGGCCCTGCTAACCGCCGCTCCGGCCGCGACGCATCTGGGCGGCTATGAGCTTCCCGTGGTGGTCGGCATCATCGCCGCCGCGGTGACCGCCGGCCTCACCGGCTGGGCCGTCGCCAAGATCTGCATCAGGCTCAAGAGCGACTATCTCGCTATGGCTTCGATCGGCATTGCCGAGATCCTGCGCATGGTGATCGTCAATGAGGACTGGCTGACCAATGGCAGCCTCGGCATCACCAACATCCCGCGCCCCTTCGATGGGCTGGTCCAGGGCCGCGCCGCCGACATCCTCTTTCTCGTCTTCGTCTGGCTGGTCGTGGGTATCGTTTATCTGATCTGCAACCGCCTCTATGACAGCCCCTGGGGCCGCACCTTGCGCGCCGTGCGCGACAATGAGGACGCCGCCCGCGCCGTCGGCAAGGATGTCGACGCCTTCCGGCTGCAGACCTTCGTCATCGGCGCGGCGCTGATGGGCATCGCCGGCGCCCTCAGCGCCCATTATTTCCGCTTCCTCTCCCCCGAGGCGACCGAGCCGCTGTTCATCACCTTTCTGGTCTGGGTGATGCTGATGATGGGCGGTAGCGGCAACAACAAGGGCGCCATCGTGGGCGCGCTCGCCGTCTGGGCCATCTGGTCTCTGACCGAGATATTGACCAACCGCTTTCCGGCGGAGCTCGCCACACGATCGTCTTATATCCGCATGCTGCTGATCGGCCTATTGTTGCAGGTTGTTCTGCAGAGATACCGCTCAGGGCTTCTGCCCGAACGTTCGCCCGGCATCGCTTTTGACAAGGACAAAGACAAGACCCATGGCTGACTGGATCAAACGCTTCTCGCTCACCGGCAAGGCGGCACTCGTCACCGGCGCCACCAAGGGCATCGGTCTCGACATCTGCAAGGTTCTGGCCGATGCCGGCGCTGATATCGCCGCCGTGGGGCGTGACGAGGCGGGCCTCGCCGAGGTCAGCCGAGCGGTCGAAGCCCTGGGGCGCAAATGCGTGACGATCGCGGCCGATCTCGCCAGCGCCGAGGGCCCTATCGAGGCGGCGCGCACGGCGCTGCAGAGCTTCGGCACCATCGACATCCTGGTCAACAATGCCGGCATCGCCCTGATCGACACGCTGCTCGAAGCGTCGATCGACGACTGGGACAAGACCATGGCGGTCAATCTCCGCGCGCCCTTCCTACTTGCCAAGGAGCTGGCGCCCAAGATGATCGCCCAGCGCGCCGGCAAGATCATCAATATCTCGTCGCAGGCCGGCATCGTCGCCATCGACGGCCATGCCGCCTATTCAGCCTCCAAGGGCGGCCTCAACATGCTGACCAAGGTCATGACCTGCGAATGGGCCAGGCACAATATCCAGACCAACGCCATCTGCCCGACGATTATCCTTACCCCCATGGGCGAGCAGGTCTGGGGGGATCCAGCCAAGGGCAAGCCGATGCTCGACAGGACGCCGCTCGGCCGCTTTGGCAAGCCGCAGGAAGTGGCTGATCTCGTGCTTTACCTCGCCTCGCATGCCTCGGACCTCGTCTGCGGCGAGACGATCCTGATCGACGGCGGGTTTACCGCGCTTTGAGATAGCTCCGCGGAGCATGGCATGACGATTTCGGTGGGCATTATCGGGACAGGCGTGATGGGCGCCGATCATGCACGCATCCTCGCATCGCAAGTGGCGGGCGTCCGCTTGCATGCGGTGACGGATACCGATCCCGGGCGCGCCAGATCCGTTGCCGATGCGACCGGCGCCGATCATGTAGCGGCCAATCCGATGGCCCTCATCAATGACCCGGGCGTCGACGCCATTCTCATCGCCTCCCCCGACCAGACCCATCGTGAGCTCACGCTTGCTTGCCTGGCGGCGAGGAAACCCGTGCTGTGCGAAAAGCCTCTGGCGCCTACCGCGCGCGAATGCCTTGATGTTTTAGCGGCGGAAGTGGCGCTCGGCCGTCGTCTGGTGCAGGTCGGCTATATGCGGCGCTTCGATCCGGCCTATGTCGAGATGAAGGCCACACTGCAATCCGGCCGATTGGGGCGGCCGCTTTTCTTCCATTGCATTCATCGCAACCTGTCGGCCCCGCCTTGGTTCGATTCCAGGATGGCCATAACCAACTCGGCGGTCCACGAAATCGATATCGCGCGCTGGCTGCTCGAAGATGAGCTTGAGAGCATTCAGGTCTTCCGGCCTTCTACCTCGGATCCTCTCGGAGAGGTCTCGCCGGTTTTCCTGGTCATCACGACCGCTCAAGGGCGGATCGTAAATGTGGAGAATAACAACAATGGCGGCTATGGCTATGATGTGCGCGGCGAGCTCGCCTGCGAAAAGGGTTCCGTCTCGCTTCATTCTCCCGTCAACAGTGAGATCAGCATCAACCTGGTACGCGGGACAAGCTACGCGCCGGACTGGCGGCAGCGCTTCGCTCAAGCTTACCGGCAGCAGCTGCAGGCCTGGGTAAATTCCGTCACGACGGGCGTCGCGGTCGGCGCCAGCGCCTGGGACGGCTATGCCGCATCGACCGCCGCGGAAGCTGGCCTCAAGGCCCTTGCCGAGGGGCTGCCCTCCCGGATCACGATGGAACCAAGGCCGGCGCTTTATGCGTGAACGCAGCCGCTCCAGCGCCCTCCCGCATTGTTGCGGTTTCAGCAGCTAGGGTTCGCCGGCACCAACCGATATCGGTGGCAGCTACCCGGAGAATGAATGGCGCCTGTCCGACATCTATTGCAGAGTTGCAGCGCATTGTTTCAATATCGCAACGATCGCTACTGAGAAAAATTACCTAGCGTGAGACGTTCTTGAAGTCGCACAGAAATAAGGAAAAGCGGCACCTTGCTCTATGTATCACGCTCATTTCAACATCGCGTCGGACGCCGTCTATGGCCATTGACCCATGGTGCAACGGCTTAGTTCGCGAGCGAACCCGCCCGACTCACTCGAGGGGATGATGGCAGGCGATCTGGTGGTTCAAGCCGATAGGTTGCAGCGGCGGATCGATGCCGCGGCAGAGCTCCGTGGCTCTCGGACATCTCGTGTGGAAGCTGCAGCCACTGGGCTTGTCCGCTGGATTGGGCGTCTCGCCTTTCAGGATGATGCGCGCACGCCGGCGCTCGCGCGCCGGATCGGGGATCGGGATCGCCGAAAGCAGCGCAGCCGTATAGGGATGGCGCGGCATCCTGAACAGGACGGCGCGCGGGGCGCGCTCGACGATGCGGCCCAGATGCATGACGGCGACATCGCTGCACATATGGGCGACGACGCTCAGATCGTGGCTGATGAACAGCATCGTGAGCCCGCGCTCGGCCTGGAGCTGGCGCAGCAGGTTCATGATCTGCGCCCGGGTCGAGACGTCCAATGCCGAAACAGGCTCGTCGGCCACGATGAAGGCCGGATCGGTGCTGATGGCGCGCGCGATCACGGCGCGCTGGCGCTGGCCACCCGATATTTCATGTGGGTAGCGCGCCATGAAGGCGGTGGCGAGGCCCGCCTGCTCGATGGCGGCCGCGGCCTGCCGCCGAGCATCGGCGCGCGACCAGCCCTGGACGCGCAGATGCTCCACCACCGTGGCGCCGACTGTCATACGTGGATTGAGGGCGCCGGACGGGTCCTGAAAGATGATCTGGCGCTCGCGGCGCAGGCGCGCCACGAAGGAACGCTCGGGCGTGGCCGTATCCTTCCCTTCGAACAGGACATTGCCCAGGCTCGGCTTCTGCAGACCGACCAGTATGCGGCCAAGTGTGCTCTTGCCGCTGCCCGATCCGCCGACCAGCCCCAATGTGGCGCCGCGCGCCACGCCGAGGTCGACGCCGTCGAGCGCATGCAGGATACGATGCCGGCCGAGCGGGTAATGGCGCACGAGATTCTTCGCTTGGATCAGCATGTCCGTCATGGCGCATTCCAGCAGGAGACGAAATGGCCCTCGCCAATCTGCCGCAGCGACGGCGGAACCAGGCAGGCTTCGTTCGCGTTCGTACAGCGCGGCGCGAAGCGGCAGCCCGTCTGGTACTCCGCTCCCTCGACGCTACCGCGAATGGTTGGCACCGGCTCGTCCCAGCCGCTGTCGAGCTGCGGAATGGAGCGCAGCAGTCCATGCGTGTAGGGATGCGCCGGGTTAGCGAACAGCTCCTCCGTGGCCGCCATTTCCACGATCGCCCCCGCATACATGACCGCAACGCGGTCGGTCATGCCGGCGACAACGCCCAGATCATGGGTGATCAGGATGACGCCCATGCCAGCCTCGCGGGCGAGGCCGCGCAACAATTCGAGGATCTGCGCCTGCACGGTGACATCGAGCGCCGTGGTTGGTTCGTCCGCCAGAAGCAGGCGCGGTGCACAGGCCATCGCCATGGCGATCACCACGCGCTGGCACATCCCGCCCGACATCTCATGCGGATAGACCGAAAAGCGCTCCTCGGGCGCGGCGATGCCGACCTTGCGCAGCAGATCGATGGCACGCCCGCGCGCCTCGTGACGAGATATTTCCAGATGCGCCATCAGGGCCTCGACGATCTGGTCGCCGACCCGGATCATCGGATGCAGGGCCGTTGCCGGATCTTGGAAGATCATGGCGATGTCGGCGCCGCGCCGCGCCCGCATCGCCGCCTCGTCGAGGCTCAGAAGGTCGACGCCCTCCAGAAAGGCGGCGCCACCGAGCTGCGCATCGCGCAGGAGCCGCATCAGCGCCAACGCCGTCGTCGACTTGCCGCAGCCCGATTCACCGACGAGGCCCAGCATCTCGCCTTGCGCGACATCGAAAGAAATACCGTCGACGGCGTTCGATCGGCCAAAGGCGACGAGGAGATTCTCGACCCTGAGCAATGGGATGGGCCCCTCGCCCGTCATCGGTCGCGGATCCGCGGATCGAGCGCATCGCGCAGGCCGTCGCCGAGGAAGTTGAAACTCGTCACCGCCAGCGTGATGGCCAGGCCGGGGAAGACGGCGAGCCAGGGATCGACCTGGAAATCGCTCTGCGCATTGGTCAGCATGTTGCCCCAGCTCGCCTCGGGCGGCTGGATGCCGTAGCCCAGGAAGCTGATATAGCTTTCGAGCAGGATGGCATTCGCCGTATTGAGGGTCGCCGCGACCAGGACGGGTGCGAGCGTATTGGGCAGGATCTGGCGCAGGATGATGCGCCAGGACGGCGTGCCGATCATGCGTGCAGCGGCGATGAAGTCGGCCGATTTCAGCACCAGGATCTGCGAATAGACGATGCGCGCGATCTCCATCCAGCAGGTGAGACCGATCATCAGCGCCATTGAAGCGAGACTCGGGGTTACGAAAGCGGCCACGAACAGAAGCAGGAACACGCTCGGAAAACACAGCATGATGTCGGTGAGCCGCATCAGCAGCACACCGATCCAACCACCGTAATAGGCGGCGAAGGCGCCGACCGAAAAACCGACAATGACCGTGACCAGCATCGCGGCGATCCCTACCGAAAGCGAGATCTGGCCCGCATACATAAGCCGGGTCAGCACGTCGCGTCCGAGATCGTCGCTGCCAAGTATGTGGCCCTCCGTCAAAGGCGGCGCATAGCGGTTGGCGATGTCGAGCTCTTCGGGATCATGCGGCGCGAGCCAGGGCGCGCCCGCCGACCCGATCACCAGAATAGCCAGGATCACCAGCGCCAGCAGCGCCAGACGATGGCGCAGCAGACGCCGCAACGCGCTGACGCGGCGCGGCGGTGCCAGAGCCTGGGTTTCGAGGACGGCGTCAGTCGTCATGGAGCTTCACCCGGGGATCGACGAAGGCGACCACAATGTCAGCGAGCAGATTGCCCAGCACGACGACGACGGCGCCGACCATCAGGATCGCCATGAGGACCGGATAGTCGCGGGTGCTCAACGCCGAGATGAACAGCAGCCCCATGCCGGGCCAGCTGAACACTGTTTCCGTGACGAGCGCGCCGCCGACGAGGAGCGGCAATTGCAGGCCGGCCAGCGCCACCAGCGGCACCAGCGCTGCCCTGAGCCCGTGATTCACCAGGACGCGCGAGGATTTGAGCCCTTTGGCGCGCGCGGTGCGCACGAAATCCTGGTCGAGGATGTCGATCATAGAGGAGCGCGTATAGCGGCTCCATTGCGCGACAAGCACCAGGGCCAGGACGGCGACCGGCAGCACCATATGGTGCAGCAGATCTAGGAAGCCGCCGCCGCTCATGCTCATCATGCCGCCTGCCGGAAACCAGCCAAGCGTCTGCGCGAAAAAGAAGATGGCGAGCAGCCCGAACCAGAAGGTCGGCAGCGACAAAGCGATCATGGCGCCAATGGCGGTCGCATAGTCGAAGACCGAATTGCGGCGCACCGCCGCCAGCGTGCCAGCGGCGACGCCGATCACCAGCGCCAATGCCAGGCTCGACCCCATCAGCAGGAAAGTGGCCGGCAGGCGGTCCAGAACGATCTCGCGCACCTGCTGGCCGCCGAAGAAGCTGTACCCCCAGTTGCCGGTGACGAGCCCCCCTGCCCATTTGAGATATTGGACATAGACCGGCTTATCGAGGCCGAACAGCACCTTGACCCGCTCGATATCCTGGGCGGTGACCGTGGGGTTCAGCGTATAGACGGCCAGCGGCCCTCCCGGCGCCAGATGCATCAGCGCGAAGCCGACGATCGAGACGCCAAGCAGGAGGACCGCCGACTGGATGAGCCGGTTGATCAGGAAACGGGCCATTCCCCGGATAATCTGGCTTCGTTCAGCTCAGGTCAACTCGCGGTCCAGTCCGCCGGATTCCAGGTGTTGATCGGCGTATAGGGATTGAGAACATAACCGCCGACGCGGTCTCTCACCCCGACGATGGTCTGATAGGCGAAGATCGGCGCGAAGGGCATTTCGTCCAGAAGGATTTCCTGGATGCGGTCATAGATAGGCTTGCGGTCGTCCTGTTTGACCGTCGCCGCTCCCTTGGCGCAGAGCCCGTCGATCTCTGGATTCTGGTACTGGACATAATTGGAGCCGCTGCCGCCCTTGGCCGGGATCGACGTCGAGATGATGCGATCGCCGTAATCGGGATCGGGATAAAGCAAGGTATCCCAGCCGACCATGAGCGTGTCGAACTCGCTCTTCACTGTGTAATCGCCCCAGACCACCGAAGCCGGCATATTTTTGATGGTCATCTCGACATTGACCTTTTTCAGGTTCTGCTGGACCAGTTGCTGGGCCTGCTCGCGTGCCTTGTTGCCGGCTGTGGTCGACATGGTGAAGGAGAGGCGCACCCCGTCCTTGGCCCTGACCCCGTCATCTGCAACCTTCCAGCCCGCCTCATCGAGAAGGGCCGCGGCTTTGGCGGGGTCGAAGCCTGGATCAACCAGCTTGTTGTTGTAAGCCCAGTGGGTAGTCGGCAGATAGCTCAGCGTCGGAATAGGCACGCCGTAATAAACGGCGTCGATCCAGCCCTTCTTGTCGATCGCCATATAGATCGCCTTGCGCACGCGTTTGTCCGCGAATTGCGGCTTGCCGCAGTTGAAATAGATGAACTCGACGAAGGGCGACGCGCTCGGCGAGACCTTGCAGTTGGGCAGCGTCTTGGCCTTGGCGTAGAGCAAGGGCGGAATGCCCTGCAGCTCATAAATATCGACCTCGCCGGTCTGGAACTGGGCATAGAGCGTCTGCTGGTCCGGCACATATTTCTGGATCAGCGAGGTGAGCTTCGGCGCGCCACCGTGATAATCGGGATTGGGCTCGAACTCGATATGGCTGCCGGCGACCCGGTTCTTGAACTTGAACGGCCCCGTGCCAATCGGCGAAGTATTGAACGGCGCCGTGTTGATGTCGATGCCGCTCAATATGTGCTTCGGAATGATGCTCGTCTTTTGCCACGACACCACATAGGGGGCATAGCTCTCCTTGAGCTTGACGCGCACGGTGTGGTCGTCGACCGCTTCGTAGCTTTCGGCATGCTCATGGCCGTTGCGGCTGCGCACCACCACCTTCGGATCGCGGATGACGTCGAGCGTGAAGATCACGTCGGCGGCCGTGAAGGGCTTGCCATCATGCCATTTGACATCGGGGCGCAGCTTGATCGTCCAGGTCAGGCCGTCGGCGGACAGGCCGCCATTCTCCTGGGTCGGAATCTCGGCGGCAAGATTGGCGATGAGCTTGCCTTCGGGGTCGAATTTCCATAGCGCATCGAAGACGATGAATTCGACCGAGGTCTCGACCCCGGTATTCACATAGAGCAGCGGGTTGAAATTCACTGCTTCCTGGGTGACGCCGATCACCAACTGACCGGCTGCCGCGGCATTTGCGGGCTGCGCGCCAAGACCAGACAAAGCCGCGGCACCGAGGCCGCCGGCGAAAGGCAGCGTCAGGCCAAGCAGGCTGCCGGAGCGCAAAAGTTCCCGGCGGTTGAGCGAAGCGACTGGCAGTTCATCGGCGACGTCACTCATCATTTCACTCCCTTTGTTTTGCGGTCTTGCCGACCGTAGGTAAACCCCAAAGCTAACTCATCAAACATAACTAGACAAGCATGTACACTAACTCCTTCAGTTGCGGCGCAGCATATTGCAGGTGCTAAGCAGAGTACTAGACATATGTGTCTACTAAGCCTAGCCTGCCGCTCCGGTGAAGGAGATACGGCATGAAATCGCATTATCGGGCAGTGGTGATCGGCGGCGGCGTGGTGGGAGCATCCGTCCTCTATCACATGGCGAAATTCGGCTGGACCGATGTGGTCCTGGTCGAGCGTGAGGTGCTGACCGCCGGCTCGAGCTGGCATGCCGCCGGTGGCTTTCATGCTTTGAACGCCGATCCCAATATCGCAGCACTCCAGGCCTATACGATCGACCTCCTCTCGGAAGTCGAGAAGGAATCCGGCCAGGACATCGGCATGCACATGACGGGCGGTATTTCCATTGCCTCCGCGCCTGCACGCTGGGAGTGGCTCAAGGCTTCCTACCGCATCTTCCAGACCATGGGGATCGACGACGTCCATCTCGTCGGCGTCGACGAGATCCGCAAGCGCTGCCCCATCCTCAACACGGAAGGCGTGCTGGGCGGGCTTTATGCGGCAAGGGAAGGCCATATCGATCCGTCCGGAACCGTGCATGCCTATGCTAAGGCCGCGCGCCGTCGTGGCGCAACGGTGATCGAGCACAATCGTGTAATCGAGCTCAAGCTCAGGCCCGACGGCCATTGGGACGTGGTGACGGAACAGGGAACGATTGTCGCCGAGCATGTCGTCAACGCCGCCGGCCTGTGGGCCAAGCGGGTTGGACGCATGGCAGGCATCGAACTGCCTGTCTCGCCGATGGAGCACCACTATCTTGTTACCGAGGCCCTCCCCGAGATCAAGGCGCTCGACGAAGAGCTGCCGCTGATCGTCGACCTCGAAGGCTTCACCTATATGCGCCAGGAGCAGAAAGGCATGCTGCTCGGCATTTACGAGATCAATCACAAGCACTGGAACATGGACGGTGCGCCATGGGACTATGGCATCGAATTGATCCAGGAGGACAAGGACCGCATTGCCGATGAGCTGGCTTTGGGTTTCAGCCGCTATCCCTGTCTTGAGACGGCGGGAATCAAGCGCTGGGTGAATGGCGCCTTCACCTTCTCGCCGGACGGCAACCCGCTGGTCGGGCCGGTGCGCGGCGTGCCGAATTACTGGGTCGCCTGCGGCGTCATGGCCGGCTTCCTGCAAGGCGGCGGCGTCGGCAAGTCGCTGGCCGAATGGATGATCCATGGCGAGCCGGAGGCCGATGTCTTCGGCATGGACGTCGCCCGCTATGGCGACTTCGCCGCGAACCGCGACTATATCCGCCAGACGACCGGCCAGTTCTACTCGCGCCGCTTCGTCATGAGTTATCCCAATGAGCAGCTGCCGGCTGGCCGGCCGCTGAAGACGGCGGGCGCGCATGACGCGATGACCGCCGCGGGCGCCCGCTGGGGCAATTCCTGGGGCATGGAAGTGCCCCTTTATTTCGCGCCCAGGGATTTCGAGGAGCCACCGACCCTCAAGCGCTCCGCCGCTTTCGATCTTGTCGGCGAGGAATGCCGCAAAGTCCGCTCCGGCGTAGGCCTTCTCGATATCACGGCCTTCTCCCGCTACGAAGTGACGGGCCCCGGTGCCGCGCGCTGGCTCGACCGCCTCCTTGCGTGCAAACTGCCCAAGCCCGGTCGCGCCCGGCTGGCGCCGATGCTGGGCGAGAACGGCAGGCTCAAGGGTGATCTGACCGTCTTCAACTGGGGCGACGGCACCTGGTGGATCATGGGCTCCTATTATCTCCGGCAATGGCATATGCGCTGGTTCGAGCAGCATCTGGCCGACGGCGTCGCCGTGCGCGACATTTCCGACGATGTAGTAGGTTTCTCGCTGGCAGGTCCCGCCGCGCGCCAGGTGCTCGAACGCGTGACGCATGAGGATGTCTCGCACAAGGCTTTCGGCTTCCTCGCCTGCCGCACCCTCGATGTCGGGCTGATCCGCGCCAAGGTCGGCCGGCTCTCGGTCGTCGGCGAGCTTGGCTACGAGATCAGCTGCCGGGCCAACGAGCATGCGACACTGAGGCGGACGCTTCTCGAAGCCGGCCACGATCTTGGCGTCGTCGAATATGGCTTCGGCGCCGTCAATGCCTTGCGGCTCGAAAAGAGTTTCGGCATCTGGTCGCGTGAATTCACCCAAGGCTATACGGCCGCTGAAACCGGCATGGACCGCTGGATCGCTTTCGAGAAGGGGGAATTCATCGGCCGCGACGCCGCTCTGAAGGAAAGAGAGGACGGCAAGCCGCGGCGGACGCTCGTCACGCTGGAGATCGATGCCGAGGATGCCGACGCCGGTGGCTATGAGCCGGTCTGGGACAAGGGACACCGGGTCGGCTTCATCACCTCGGGCGGCTATGGCCATACCGTCCGCAAGAGCCTGGCGATGGCGCTGGTCGAGCAGGAGGCGGCCGAAATCGGCCGAGGGCTGTCCACCCATATCGTCGGCGTCGAACGGGCCGCGCGTGTCATTCCCGCCTCCCCCTATGATCCGGAAGGAAGGAAGTTGCGCGCATGAGCGCCAGGACACCCGCCAGATGACCCGCCGCTATTCCGCCTTCTCACTTTTCAAGGAGGGATTGGCCGGCCAGACGGGATGGGAACCCGCCTGGCGGTCGCCTGCCCCCCGCAAGACCTATGATGCGATCATCATCGGCGGCGGCGGCCACGGCCTCGCCACGGCCTATTACCTCGCCAGGACGCATGGCATCGCCAATGTCGCGGTTCTGGAAAAGGGCTGGATCGGCGGCGGCAATACCGGGCGCAACACCACCGTCGTGCGCTCCAACTACTATTATCCCGAAAGCGTGGCGCTCTACGGCTTGGCGCACCGGCTCTATGAGGGCCTGGCGAAGGAGCTGAACTACAACATTATGCTCTCGCAGCGCGGCATGATCTCGCTCTGCCACAGCATGATCGAGATGGAAATCGCCGCGCGCACGGTCAACGCCATGCAGATCAACGGCACCGATGCGGAGCTTTATTCGGTGGAGGATGTGCGCCGGGTGGCGCCGATCTTCAATTTTTCGCCTGCGGCGCGCTTTCCGGTGTTTGGGGGCGTTTGGCAGGGTCGAGCGGGCACAGCGCGCCATGACGCGGTGGCTTGGGGCTATGCGCGCGCCGCGAATAGCCTTGGCGTCGACATCATCCAGAATTGCGAAGTCACGGATTTCATCGTCGCAGGCGGGCGTTGCCGCGGTGTCGAGACCACACGGGGCGAGATGCGTGCCGAGCGCATCGGTATGGCCGTCGCCGGGCACTCCTCGGTACTCGCCGCCAAAGCCGGTTTTCGCCTGCCGATCAATTCCTATGCCTTGCAGGCCTGCGTGTCGGAGCCGGTCAAGCCGATCCTCGACACCGTCGTTCTCTCGCCCGGCACCGGCGTCTATGTCAGCCAATCGGACAAGGGCGAGATCGTCATCGGCGGCGCGCTCGACCGCATTCCCTCTTACGGCCAGCGCGGCAATCTGCCCACGCTCGAAGGCGTGATCGCGGGCCTCCTCGAGATGTTTCCCGCTTTCGGCCAGCTCAAGCTGATGCGGCAATGGGCCGGCATTGTCGATGTGGTGCCCGACTCCTCGCCGATCATCGGCGAATCGCCCTTGCCGGGCCTGTTCCTCAATTGCGGCTGGGGCACCGGCGGCTTCAAGGCCATTCCGGCCGGCGGCACGCTGCTCGCGCATCTTCTCGCCACCGGCCGGCACAATGACATAAGCCGCCCCTTCGATCTCGACCGCTTCGTCACCGGAAAGCTCATCGACGAGGCGGCCGGCTCCGGCATCGCGCATTAAGGCAGGACAGACCATGCAGATATTCATTTGTCCCTTCTGTGGCCCGCGCGAGGAAAGCGAATTCCACTATGGCGGCGATGCCGGCAATGCGCGCCCCGAAGGCGCCGATGTGCCGGCCGAACGCTGGGGGGACTACCTTTACATGCGCAATAATCCGAAGGGTGCCGCCCGCGAGGTCTGGGTCCACATGGCTTGCGGCGAATTCTTCGTGATGGAGCGTGACAGCGTCGGCCACACCGTCACCGCGACGCACGCGCTCACAGATGGAAAGCACCCCGAATGAGCGCCGAACGCCTTTCATCCGGTGGCAGCGCCATCGACCGTTCGCGCCCGATCTCCTTCAGCTTCGACGGGCGCGAGCTCGAAGCCTTCGCCGGCGACACGATCGCCTCGGCACTCCTCGCCAGCGACGTCGCGATTGTCGGCCGCAGCTTCAAGTATCACCGGCCACGCGGCATATGGAGCTCCGGCGTCGAGGAGCCCAATGCTCTCGTCGATATCGCCGGCCGCGGCCCCAATATGCGCGCCACGACGGAGCCCGCCCGGCACGAGATCATCGTGCGCAGCGTCAATGCCTCGCCCGATGCCGCCCGTGATCGCCGCGTGTTCCTCGACCGCTTCGCGCGCTTCATTCCGGCCGCCTTCTACTACAAGACCTTCATGTGGCCGGACTGGCATCGCTTCGAGCCCGGTATCCGCGCCATGGCGGGGCTCGGCACGATCGATCCGGCCTGGGCGGAGCCCAGGCCGGCGGACCAGATCAATCATCACTGCGATGTGCTGATCATCGGTGCCGGGCCGGCGGGTCTCGCCGCTGCACGTTTGGCGGCAGGCGCCGGCCGATCGGTCATGCTTGTCGACGAGCAATTTGTGCCCGGCGGCTCGCTTGGCCATCGCGACGGCGCAGTCGACGGCGAACCTGGCCCCCGTTGGGCCGAGGCCACGGTCGCGGCGCTCAGCGGGGCCGGCCATATCGTCCTCCCCTCGACCACCGCCTTCGGCATCTATGATCACCATCTCGTCGCCCTCAACCAGCGCCATCATGATGGACGGCCGGACACGCTATGGCGGGTCAGGCCGCGCCGGATCATACTCGCGACCGGTGCCATCGAGCGGCCATTGGCTTTCGCCAACAACGACCTTCCTTGCATCATGTCGGCCGATGCGGCGCTCGTTTATTTGCGCCACTACGGCGTGCGTGTCGGGCGCCGGGTGATCGTCGCCACCAGCAATGACAGCGCCTATGAGGTGGCAGGCGCGCTGACTGAGGCGGGTGCCGAGGTCACGCTGGTCGATATGCGCAAGGAGGGATCCCCGACCACCCCGGCGGGCGTTAAGCGTCTCGTCGGACGTCAGATCGCTGTTGCTCAAGGCAAGTTGCGCGTCACCGGTGTCACGCTCGACGACGGCATATCGCTTGCCGCCGACAGCGTCCTGGTTTCCGGCGGCTGGACGCCGACCATCCATCTGTTCTGCCAGGCGCGCGGCAAGCTTGTCTGGAGCGAGACACGCTCGGCCTTTCTGCCGGGGGATCCGATAGAGGGGATTTGGGTCGCGGGTGCCGCCAATGGAACAGTCTCGCTTTCCGAAGTCTTCGCCGATGCCGCGCGGGCAACGGCAACGCTCGGTGAAGCCAAATCTCCAGCTCCCGTCAGCACCGGCCGCGAGACGACCGGCGGCATCGTAGCGGCATGGCCCGCTCCGGGATCGAAAGGGCGCGTATGGATCGACTATCAGAGTGATGTGACGGCCAAGGATGTCGAGCTTGCAGCGCGGGAGAACTTCGTTTCGGTCGAACATCTCAAGCGCTACACCACGCTCGGCATGGCGACCGATCAGGGCAAGACCTCGAATCTCGCCGGCCTGGCCCTGATGGCCGACATCGCCGGCCGCCCGATCGCCGAAACCGGCACCACGACCTACCGTCCACCCTTCACGCCGGTGCCCTTGACGAGTTTTGCCGGCCTGCGGGGCGGCGAGCTGATGGCGCCGGTGCGCCGCCTGCCCCTTGAAAACCTGCATCGCGCCAGCGGTGCGGTGTTCCAGGAATATGGCGGCTGGCTGCGTCCGGCTCACTATGGCGGCGCGGACGCCGATGGCGCGATCCAGGACGAGGCGCGGCGCGCCCGCCTTTCAGTGGCCCTGTTCGACGGCTCCACCCTCGGCAAGATCGAAGTTATCGGCCCTGAGGCTGCAGCCTTTGTCGACTTCATCTACTACAACACCATGTCGACACTCGTACCCGGACGCTGCCGCTACGGCTTCATGCTGTCGGAAAACGGCGTCGTCTTCGATGACGGCATTCTTGTCCGCCTCGACGAACATCGCTTCATCGTCTCCTGCTCCACCTCGCATGTCGCCGCCGTGCATGCGCGTCTGGAGGAATGGCGGCAGGACCGTTTCGGGCGCCGGGCGGTCTATATCCACAACGCCACTTCCGAAATGGCGACGCTCACCGTATCGGGGCCCGCCGCGCGCCATCTCATCGCCTCGCTCGGCCTCGATCTCGCGCTCGACGACGCCGATCTGCCGCACATGGCGGTCAAGGAGGCGAGGTTCGGCAAAGATCGGCTGCGGGTCGCGCGCGTCAGCTTCACCGGCGATCGCAGCTATGAACTATCGATCCGCGCCGACCGGGCGGGAACGCTTTGGGAGCGCTTGCAGGAGGCCGGCAAGGCCTTCGACGCCGTCACGATCGGCCTCGAAGCCTTGATGATCCTGCGCGCCGAGAAAGGCTATATCGTCATCGGCAAGGATACCGACGGCACGACGCTGCCGCATGATCTGGGCATCGACGGCCCGCGCATGAAGCGCCGGAGCGAATATGTCGGACGCCGCTCGCTCTTCACCGATGTCGCGCGAAGAGACGATCGTCTGCAGCTGGTGGGTCTCGCCGTGGCGGACGGAGAGCCGCTGCTCGCGGTGGGTGCCCATGGCATCAAACACGTCAACGGCGCTGTCCGCAGCCAGGGCTTCGTGACCTCGAGTTACAACAGCCCGACCCTGGGGCGGCCGATCGCCTTGAGTCTCATCGAGCGCGGTGCTGCGCGTCATGGCGAGACGATCGACTTCCAGCATATGGGGCAAAGGCGGCGTGCGACGATTGCCGCCCCGTGCGCCTTCGATCCTTCTGGAGAGCGGCTCAATGCGTGATCTCGCCGAAAAATGGTCACCGGCGCCCGATTGGCGAACCGCCACCATCACTGCACCCGGTCTCGCCATCCGCTCGCTCGCCGGCTTCAGCCAGTATCTCATAAGCGGCAATCTCGGCGCCTGGTACGAGCAAGCGGGCTTGGACGGCGCGGCGGCTGGAGCCCTTACGATCGTCCAGGGCGACCCTTACGCATTGCGCGTCGCCCGCGACCGCATTCTGGTGGTATCGACCTCGGTGCTCGCTATCGAGCCGGGCTGGCACGAACAAGGCTTTGCGGTGACCGCCTTCGACGCCGGTCTGCACATGTTCGATATCGAGGGGCCCGCCACGCCGTCTCTGTTCGCGCGCGCGACCACCCTTGACCCCGAAGGCGCGACGGCAAGCGCCGGCCTGCTTTTTGCCGGCACCGCCGTTCTGTGCTGTCGCCACGGCCATGGTGACCGGCTGCGGCTCCATATTGATCGCGCGCTGGCGCCCTATCTCTGGAGATGGCTTGAACGGACGGTTTTGTTGTAAGAGCCTATGGCCAGAATCATTCGCCGAACCCGTGCCCGGACGGCCCCTAAACCTTCAGCGGATCGCATGAGGAAATCGGAAGCCCAGCGTGCCGGCCCTGCCGGCAATATCAAGGTGACCCGCGAGGACTGGCTTGACCTCGCGCTCGAAACCCTTATTTCCGACGGCGTGGAGGGCGTGCGCATCCTGGCGCTCGGACACAAGCTCGGCGTGTCGCGATCGAGCTTCTACTGGTATTTCGAGAGCCGTCAGGATCTTCTCGATCAGCTTCTGGAATATTGGCGCGACAAGAATACCCGCTTCATTATCGAACGGGCCAAGCGACCGGCTCACTCGGTGACGCAGGCCGTGCTCAATGTCTTCGAGTGCTGGGTCGACGAGAACCTGTACAGTCCGAGGCTCGATTTCGCCATTCGCGCCTGGGCAAGAAGTTCGTCGGCCGTTCGTAAGATCATAGACGGCGCCGACAATGAACGTATCGCGGCCTTGCGCGATATGTTCGCCCGTTATGGGTACAGCGAGGAGGACGCCTTCGTCAGGGCCCGCGTCCTTTATTTCATGCAGATCGGCTATTACTCCCTGGAGATCGTCGAACCCATGGCCAGTCGGCTGTCGCTGGTCCCGGCCTATTTGCGCGGCTTCACCGGTCGCGAACCTTTGGAGGGCGAGGTCGAAGCCTTTGCGCGCTATCTCGAGGCGACGGGTTCCTGAATCAGGCTGATAAGACCTAAGTCTGATCGGCGCCTTACTTATGGACATTTGGATGCTGACGGAAATCACCCTAGTCTCCGTTCATGCGGCCTGGAGTCTTGACCGGATGGATGACCGGGGTCAGCTGGAGGTTCCATGAAATGGACCTTTCCCGGCAGTTCATGATGGCTGGAGGATTGGTCGCCCTCCTCTCCATGCTGGCCATCGGAAGTTGGGTCGTGAGCCGGGTTCGCAACGATGCAATCGCCAACGAAGCCGCCAACACGGCGCGCTTCATGGACAGTTTCATCGCGCCACTGGCGCAGGAACTCAAATCGGCGGACACGTTTTCGATCGGCCCCATTCGTGCGCTGGACGAGATTCTGGATGGTCCCGAGCTGCGCGACCGCGTGGTGTCGGTGAAGATCTGGAAGCCCTCCGGCCGTATCGCCTATGCCCGCGATGTCGATCTGATCGGCCGCAGCTTTCCACTATCTGCCGGGCTTCAAGGGGCGCTTGCCGGAAAGACGATCGCTGAGCTGAACGAACTCGATGAGGCTGAGAGCCGGGACGAGCAGAGCAGCGGCATTCCGCTGCTCGAGGTCTATAGCCCGATCCGCGCCGATTGGTCGGGGGACATTATCGGGGTCGCGGAATTCTATGAGAATGCGACCGAACTCTCTGACCAGCTCGAGCGCGCGCGCCTGCAGGGATGGCTGGTCACCGCTGCCGTCACATCGCTGATTTGCCTGTCGCTGTTCGGCATAGTGCGTCGCGGCAGCCGGACTATCGCGCGGCAACGTGAGGCCCTTGCCGCCAGGCTCGCTGAAGTCGAAACCGTCGCCAGCCAGAATCTGGAGCTGCGCCGCCAGGTCGAGCGGGCGTCACGACGCCTCAGCGAACTGTCGGAGGCGAATCTGCGCCGCGTCGGCGCCGATCTCCACGACGGCCCGGCCCAGCTTATCGGCCTCGTCGCCTTGCGCCTCGATGCATGGCGGCGGCTGTCGGGCAAGGCGCAACATGCCGCCTATGAGGAAATTTCGAATACGCTCCAGACGGCCCTGTCGGAGCTGCGCCAGATCAGCCGTGGCCTCGTGCTGCCGGAACTGCGCGACCTGGCACTTGTGGATGTTATCGAGCGCGCCGTCGCCGCGCATGAGGCGCGCACCCACACGACGGTAGGCCGCATGCTGGACCTGGCGAAACGCGACGCGCCGGAAGCGGTGAAAATTTGCGCCTATCGCTTTATCCAGGAAGGCTTGAACAATGCCTTTCGCCACGCCGCGGGAAGGGGACAGGCCGTGACCGCCACGATGGAGGATGACAGCCTGGTTCTCCGCGTCACGAACGAGGTCGTAAAGGCTGTCACACCACCGGGAACGCCGCGCGAGAAGATGGGATTGCCAGGCTTGCGCGACCGCGTGCAGAGCCTGGGCGGTAGCTTCTCCTTCGTGATCGGGGCTAAGCAGGCGGTGCTTGAAATGCGTTTGAACCTGATGTCGGAACATGCTGATGACTGAACCCATTCGCGTTATCGTGGTGGACGACCACCCGCTTTATCGTTCAGGCGTTGTCTCGACGCTTCGGGACTTCGCGGACATCGAGGTAGTCGGCGAAGGGACATCGGCAAAAGACGCTGTGAATCTGGTGCACGAACTTTCTCCTGACATCGCCTTGCTGGATATTTCGATGCCCGGCGGCGGCTTGCAGGCGGCCGCTGACATCAAGAGCGGGAACGCGCCGTGCAGGATCATCATCCTCACCGCATCGGAAGACGAAAGCGCTGTTTTGAAGGCGCTGGAGGCCGGCGCGGCCGCCTATGCGCTGAAAGGCATTGGCGGCAACGACCTCGCCTCGCTGATCCACACGATCGTCGAGGGCGGGTCCTATGTGGCCCCCACCCTCGCTGGCCGGCTTCTGCGCAATGCCGGCGGCCATCCCGAAAGCAAGGCGGATCAGGTATTCAAATCGTTATCGACGCGCGAAATGGAAATTGCACTTCTCCTGACGCGCGGCTTGAGCAACAAGGAAATCGCCAGATCACTCGACCTTCAGGAAAAGACGATCAAGCATTATATGACGCAGCTTTTGCAGAAACTGCCCGCCCGCAACCGGGTCGAGGTCGCGATCAAGGCCCGGGCCTATTTTGAGCGAAACGGGTGATCAGCGTGGGATGCGAAAAAGTGGAAACCGGTTATTCGCGAGAATCCCGCGCAAACATAAAGGAATCGATCACGTTTATCACTTCAGACCGAACCGATCTGAAGTGATCGTGATCTAGTGCGCGGCGGCACGCAGTCGCGCATAGTCGCTCTGCCGTGCCTTGCGATCGACGACCCGGCGGCCCAGATTGTCGAACAGCTGATACCTTTCATTCGCGATCGTTTCGCGCCAGCCGTCGGTATAGCTCACGCTGATGGACGATTTCGAGCTTGAGGTGGTGCTGACCTTCCCGTGGCGTTTCAAAGCCTCGAGATAACGTTTGAGCCCCTCGCGCTCGGTGGCGCTGCCGGCCCGGGCACCGTCGTCGTTCTTGCCGTTATCATCGCCTCCCCCTGGGCCCGAATTGCCGCCGCCACCGGGACCGGAATTGCCTCCACCGCCGGGGCCGGAATTACCTCCCCCGCCGGGGCCGGAATTGCCTCCACCGCCAGGCCCGGAATTACCTCCCCCGCCAGGTCCGGAATTTCCGCCGCCTTCGCTGGCATGGGCCGAACCGCGCATGGCCTGAAGATCGATGGCCACTGTGAGAAACACAAAGGCGAGCGCGCCGGCCATCAACAAGGATTTGCGAAAGGTGATCTCCGGTCTCGGCATGAAACGCACAGCCCATTGCATCCAGGCGTTATATATCATCTCCCGCGCCAAGTCTTGCGACGGCCGCGCCCTTCACCTCATCCGGGATCGCGCCGCCTTCGCATGCGTGGCGCGTTCCCGGACGGGTTATGTCATCAATTGTCGCCGGGCCCCTGATCGGGCGTCCCGTCATCATCGCCCGGTACCACGACCGGAGGATTGTCGCCGTGCCCCTGGTCTGGCGTGCCATCATCGTCATCGACACCGCCAGCTCCATCATCATTTCCGCGGTCATCCGCGCCGTGCCCGCTATGAGCGCTGCCACGTCCACTGTTGCTATGACCACCGTCATCGCCCCCACGCCCGCCATGGCCGCTACCGCCGGAACCGCCTCCTCCGCCAGGCCCGCTGTTCCCGCCATGTGCTTCCGCCAGGCTTGCGCCGAAGAACTTGCTGGGCAACACCAGCGGCGCGCCCAGTACGAGTACGAGAGCGAAGCCGGCAGCGCTGGCGGAGAGAATTGCCTTGTGAAGAACAGTCATGAGCTTTCTCCTTCCATTGAAACTCAACGCCGCCATTGAATCCCCACGCGGCCGCTTTGCCTATCCGGCCGAGACCAATGCCCTTGGCGATCAGACCTAAGACCTAGAGCGCTTCCCGCGAAAGTTGCTCGACTTTCGAGACAAGGAAGCGCTCCAGATATATGTAATCGAGCCATTTTATCCCGTTTTGATCGAATTAATTGGTTCGATCAAAACGGGAAAGGCTCTATGGCGCGCGGGGCGGCTCGCCCAAGAAACAACGGAACCATCAGCCTTGCGCGGGCGTTGCTCACCCATGACACCCGTTCCGACGCCCGATCCTCCGCCTCCTCCCGATCCGCAACCGCCCGGCCCGTTGCCGAGGCCGGCGCCACCCAGTGACCCCTTGCCCAGCCCGCAGCCGCCACTGCCGACGCCATGAAGAACGTCTCCGCCGCGCAATTGATTTCCCCATGCGCAAGCCGCTAGATTGATCGCTTCCTTCATCACCTGTCGGGGAGGTCGCATGATCATCGTCACGGGCGGCAGCGGCAAAGTCGGGCGCGCCTGCGTCAAGGATCTCATGGAGCATGGCTACAAGGTCGCTTCCATCGACATGGTCCGGCCGGCCGGTCTGTCTAATCCGCCGAAACCGACGGACGTTAATTTCACGCGTGCCGACATCACCGACTTCGGCGAAGTCATGGCGGCGCTGTCGGGCATCAATGGGCGCGTCGAGGCAGGCGTGACGGGCATCGTCCATCTGGGCGCCATCGCGGCGCCGGGCGAAGCCGCCGATCATGTGATCTTCGAGGTCAACACGATCTCGACCTACAATGTCTTCGACGCGGCGCGCCGGCTTCAGATCCGCAATATCGTCTGGGCGTCGAGCGAGACGGTCTATGGCATCCCCTATCCAGGCGGTCCCCTATATGTGCCGGTCGATGAGGAGATCGAGCTGCCGCAATGGTCCTATTCGCTCTCCAAGCTTATGGGCGAGAAGATGGCCGAGCAGTTCGCCCGCTGGGATGCCGGGACGAAGATCATCGGCCTGCGTTTCTCCAATGTTCAGGAACCGCAGGACTATGCAAATTTCCCGGATTATCAGAAGGATCCGCGCGCACGCCATTTCAACCTGTGGACCTATATCGACGCCCGCGACGCCGCACAGGCGATCCGCCTGTCGCTCGAGGCGAGCATCACCGGCGCCCATGTTTTCGGCATCGCCAACAGCGACTCGGTGATGACGACATCCAACGACGAGTTGCTCGATGACGTATTCCCCGACACCAAGCGCAAGCGCCCGCTCAAGCCGCATGAATCGCTGATCTCGATCGAGAAGGCGCAGCGCATGCTGGGTTACAGGCCGCAACATGACTGGCGCAAGGCGACGTGAGATGGACATTGCATCCTTCAGGAAGTCGCTGGCGAAACCCGATCCACCCGAGGGCACGAGCCTCGCATTGCAGGCGCTGTGGTGGGACGCCAAGGGCGATTGGGACAAGGCGCATGCATGCGCGCAGGAGCGCGATGATCAGGACGGCATGCGCGTTCATGCCTATCTTCATCGCAAGGAGGGCGATGCGTCGAATGCCGGCTATTGGTATCGCCGCGCCGGCGCGAGCCCATTCGTCGGGACTTTTGACGAGGAGTGGGAGGCCTTGGTGCGGGCGCTCGACTAGATCGATTGCGGCTCCCGCTAGATCACGATGAGTTTGGATTGAATCAATCCAAACTCATAAACGTGATCGATTTTTATATGTTAGCGCGGGATTTTTGCGAAAAACCGGTGCCCACTTTTTCGCATCCCGCGCTAGGAAGCCGCAATCATTACGTCTTACCCCTTGATGAAGCTCAGGAGATCGGCATTGATCGTGGCCGCTTCCGTCGTCGGCATGCCATGCGGAAAGCCCTTATAGGTCTTGAGCGTCCCGTTCTTCAGGAGCTTCGCCGACAGCGGACCAGAATCGGCATAGGGCACGATCTGGTCGTCATCGCCATGCATCACCAGCACCGGCACGTTGATCTTCTTCAGGTCCTCGGTGAAGTCGGTCTGCGAAAAGGCGACGATGCCGTCATAATGCGCCTTGGCACCACCCATCATGCCCTGCCGCCACCAGTTCCAGATGATGCCTTGCTGCGGCTTGGCACCCGGCCGGTTGTAGCCATAGAACGGCCCCGCCGGCAGGTCGTAATAGAACTGGGCGCGATTGGTGGCGACCTGCACCTGGAGTCCGTCGAAGACGTCCTTGGGCAGACCGCCCGGATTGGCCGGCGTCTTGACCATCAAGGGCGGCACCGCGGCGATGATCGCCGCCTTGGCCACGCGGGCCTCGCCATGGCGCGCGATATAGTGCACCACCTCGCCGCCTCCGGTCGAATGGCCGACATGGACCGCATCCTTGAGATCGAGATGCGCCGTCAGGGCGGCGAGGTCGTCGGCATAGTGGTCCATGTCATGGCCGTCTGCCGTCTGGGTGGAACGGCCATGGCCGCGCCGGTCATGCGCGATCACGCGGAAACCCTTGTCGAGGAAGAAGCTCATCTGGGTGTCCCAGTCGTCGGACGAAAGCGGCCAGCCATGGCTGAACACGATTGGCTGCCCTTTGCCCCAGTCCTTATAGAAGATCTCGACGCCGTCCTTGGTTGTGACAGTAGGCATGGTGAGCATCCTTTCGCTGCTGTGAGGCTGAACTGACATTATTCAGGGCAACATTGACCATGTCGACCGGGAAAAACTGACCGGGATAGCCATCCTGGCCTGTCCCCGATCGCAGGTCGCGGCGGTCCTCGCGGCGATGAGCTATGATACAATGTCGAGGTAGTCCCGCCGGCCTCCGCAGGGACCCGGCAATCCTGAACCTGTCTCGTTGGAGCCGATCATGCCTGAGACCGATCGCGTAGCGCTCGCCCGCTATATCATCGAGTACGGCGCCCAAGACGACGAGCCGACCGGCCGCGAGGCCATGGCCGCCGATGCGCAGCCTCTCGCCGCCGCAGATTTGGGCCTCAACTTTCCCGAGGGAACCAGGCCATCGCCCATTCCCTTCCCCGACGATGTGCACCCCGACAATCCGTTGCCTAAAGGCGATGTGCTCGTGGTGACCTGGACGTTTGCAGAGCATCAGGCGCTGGCGGATGTGATGACCCCCGGCGTTTCATCGCGGACCTGGGCGCCGTATCGCCGCAGATTCGAAGATCACTACCGCCCATTGATCCGCTATGGCGCGCCGGCGCTGCAGGCCGGCCGTCTGGGCTCGTGGTGCGCCGGCAAGGTCGCCGACAAGACACTGATCTGCTTCAAGTCGGAGTTGCATCTCAATCAGGACGGTATCAGGACCGGAGAGGGCACCGCCACGCTTCCCGTCAAGGATCTGTTCCGTCAGCTCATCGATGAGGTGAAGCCGGCATTGGTGATAACGGTCGGCACCGCCGGGGCCACCTTTCCACCCGGCGCCAAGACGTACCTGAAGGGAATCCAGTGCTCGCCGCACCAGCTTGGCGATGTTGTCATTACGCGTAGCGCCAAATTCCGCTTGTCACAGGAGTTTCGCAAGGAGCCCTTCGCCAGGAAGAACTACCGATGCCGGAGTTTCAAAATTCCGCAGAGCCGGCTCGCCGCGGCGGCCAAGCTCTTGAAGGTCAACGCCTCCAAGCTCGCCGAGCCGGCATTCGGTCCGCCGCATACGGGTTACGCGTGGCCCAAACGCAAACCCATCCCCGGCCTGAAGAATGCCCCAGACCTCAAGATCGACGGGCGTGATTTCCCCGAGTTCCATCCGATCCTGACCACCGACTTCTTCGAATTCGGGACATCGACGAACAAGCTCGAGCGGGAAGGAGCAGGCGTCGAGATGGGCGATGCCGTGCTCGGTTTGGTTGTCGAGGAAATGAAGGCTGCCGGACTCGCCGCGCCCAACTGGCTGGTGATCCGCAATGCCTCCGATCCGCAGATCAACGGCACGCTGCCGAACCGCGATACGCCGGGCGTCGATCCCCAGCTGCGCCGCAACCTCGACATGCAGGCCCATTGGGCCGTCTGGTATTACGAGACCTATGGCTACTGGACGAGCGTCAACAGCGCGATCGCTGTCTGGGCCATGGTTGTCTAGAGCATCGGACCGAAAAGCTTGTGGTCGGGCTTGACCCGACCATGCGAAGCGGTTTTCCGAAAAGATCATGCGCAATCAAGAAAATAGAGCGTGATGGCGACCCGTCCTAAGCCATCACGCTGTAACGCGCTGCCCGCGGACTCCTGATCAATATGTCGCGCGCCCGCCCGACACGTCGAATACGGCGCCGGTCGAGAAGGAACATTCCTCGCTGGCGAGCCAGGTGACGAGGCTCGCCACCTCATCGACCGTGCCGAAGCGTCCCATCGGGATCTTCGACAGCATGAAATCGATATGGGCCTGCGTCATCTGGTCGAAGATCGGCGTCTTGACCGCTGCCGGCGTCACGCAATTGACGGTGACCTTCGTCTTCGCCAGTTCCTTGCCGAGCGATTTGGTGAGGCCGATCACGGCGGCCTTGGAGGTCGAATAGGCGGGCGCGTTCGGATTTCCCTCCTTGCCGGCGATCGAGGCGATGTTGACGATGCGGCCGTAGTCGTTCTTCTGCATGACCGGCACGACGTTGCGGCAGCAATAGAAGACGCCGTTAACATTGATGTCGATGACCTGGCGCCATTTGTCGGACGGGTAGTCCCAGGTCGTGGCATTTGGTCCGGTGATGGCGGCACTCGTCACCAGCACATCGATGCGGCCGAATTTCTTCACCGTCTCGGCGACGGCGGCCGCAACACTCTCTTCCTTGCTGACATCCACGGCGACACTGAACGCCGCCTGGCCGAGCTTGCCCGCCGCCGCGGCCCCCGCCCCCGCATCGACGTCCCAGATCGCGGCGGAGCCGCCTTCCGCGATGACGCGCTCGGCGACGGCGAAGCCGATCCCCGAGGCTCCCCCGGTGACCACCGCGACGCGTCCCTTGAATCTTCCGGCAAACTGCATAGCATCCTCTGTCCCGTTAAAAGTGGCCGGAACATTTCATGCGTCGGCGGTTAGTGCAAGTGATTAAACGCGTGACCGCCATTTCGGAATATGAGAAACTGCTGAAAAGTATGACAATTGGGAGGACCACATGAATAAACCCGTCCATCCGGCCCCCGCGGGCGATGCCGGCGTCGTCCGCATCCAGCAATTCGAAAGCCCGGCGGGTGTGCCTTCGCTGTCGACTCAGTTGCTCGCCACCGCCGAGGGCGACCTCAACCGCGAGCTCAACAGCTTTCTGTTCGACCCGCCTTCCGACCCTGACCTGCTCAAGGGCAGGAAGATCGCCATCTGCTGCACCAATGGCGTGGAAGAGGTGGAGATCCTGGGCGCCCACCGCTGGCTGAGCGAGCACGGCGCGACCGTCCACATCGTGGCCCCCAAGGCCGGCCCGCTGCCGCCCTCTTACGGTGTCCGAATGCCGCCCATCGCCGAAACCCATGTGCTGGCTATCCGCCTCATGGAAAATGGCGGCTGGCTCAAGATCGACCAGTATGTCGAAACCGCCAAGGCGTCCGACTATGACGCCATTATCCTGCCGGGCGGCTGCTGGAATCCGGATTTCCTGCGCGCCGACAAGAACGCCATCGCTTTCGTGCAGGAGATGAACAAGGCTGGGAAGCCCGTTTGCGGCATCTGCCACGGCCCCTGGGTGCTGATCAGCGCCAGATTGCTCAAGGGCAGAAAGGCGACAGCGGTATGGAACATCCATATCGATCTGGAGAATGCCGGGGCTACCGTGATCGACGAGCCGGTGGTGGTCGACGGCAATCTCATCACCGCACGCTTCCCTTATGACCTCCCGCGCATGATCGAGGCGCTGGTCAAGCAGCTGGTGAAGTAGTTTCGCCAACCTATCAGTTGTTTCCCCTTCTCCCGCTTGCGGGAGAAGGTGGCCGAAGGCCGGATGAGGGTGTCCTTCGTGAAATGAATATCGAAATTCAGAGAGTGTCCTTTTTCCTGAGCGAACACCCTCACCCGCCCTATCGGGCACCCTCTCCCGCAAGCGAGACCTTTGCGGAAGTGGTCGGATTGCGGCTGGAGAGGGGAATGGAGTTTTTTCGCGCGCCCGATTGGGCGGTGGGAACTTGCAATGCCCGGCGGGAGATGCCCCGTATGAGGTATTTTGGTTGCCGGGGTCATGCACTGAGCACCGCCAGGCGCTTGAGATTGATCGCGGTACACAGCATCGCGAAGTGACCAGCGTTCCTCACAAGCCCGATGTAGCGCACCCGCCGCCATCCCATCAGACGCTTGGCAATGGCGAAGACCCGCTCGACAGCGCTACGACGACGCGAGATGCCCTTGTTGCGTTGAACTTGGCGCTTGCTCAGCGGATGGTGCCTGTTGGGACGGTGAGCAATGCGATCATTGGCCCCGGCAGCCTTGAGGGCCGCGCGGCGTGCCTTGGTGTCATAGCCCTTGTCGGCGTAGAGCGCCCGCTCATCGCCCATGATCAGCGCATCACCCATAGTCGTATCAGCCACCGAGGCGGTGGTGAGAACACAGCGACGGATGATGCCCGAGCCCAGGTCGACCGCCACATGGCCTTTGTAGCCAAAGTAGCGCTTGTGGCCCTTCTTGGCCCAGCTCGCCTCAGGATCGGTCGGGCTGAGGATGAGTTTGCTTGCCGGCCGTTCGCCTTTGGGCCCGGCCTTGTCCTGCTGCGGGGCTTGATCGCTGGCGGGTGCCGGCGCCGGTGTCTTGTCTTCCTTCGGCTTCTCGGGCCGCTTCACATGGGCTTCGACCAGCGTCGCATCGATGATCGTGCCCTGGCGCAGCAGCAGTCCCTTGGCATCAATCTGAAGGTTCACAACTTCAAACACCGCCTCGCTCAGGCCCCTCGTCGCCAGCTCCGTGCGAAACCGGCTGATCGTCGAGTGATCCGGCGTGTCTTCACCCAAAGCCAAGCCGACAAAGCGGCGGAACGACAATCTATCGATCAGCGCTTCCTCAAGGCCTGGATCCGACAGCGAATACCATTGCTGCAGCAAAAGAGCCTTCAGCATCAGCAGTGGCGGGTAGCCGGGCGCGCCATAGGGCGAGCCGCGCATCGGCGCGAGCAAGGTGTCGATCTGGCCCCAATCGATCAGGCTCTGCACCCGATCAAGTGTCTCGCCCGAGCGGCTCGGCTGCTTCGCCAGAGCATCAGCCAGGCTAAACTGACCAGTCACGCGTGTCGGCATGCGTCGACCCCCTGTTCCTCTCCCCAGAGAATCACAGATGCCCCACTTCTGCAAAGGTCTCGCAAGCGGGAGAGGGGGAATGAAGGATAGCGTTTCCGAGCGGCTCCGCCCTACCCCTTGATCTTCCACTCCTTCATCACCTGCAGCGTGTGCTCGAAAGACACGATCCCTGCATCCGAGCCCAGACCGGTGGCGACAAGCCCGGCTGACGCCTGAGCGAAACGCAAGCCCGTCTCGACATCCATCTTGTGGTGAAGTGCCGCGATGAAGCCCCCATCGAAGGCATCACCGCAGCCAGTCGTGTCTACGACCTTCACGTCATAGGCCGGCGACGTGAGCCGCGTGCCGTTACCATGCGCATAGAAGGCGCCCTCGCCGCCCAGCGTGAACACGCAGCAGGCCGCGCCACGGTCAAGATAGAAGCGGGCGCAATCCTCGGGGCTGGACTGACCCGACATGTCGCGCGCTTCCTCGATCGACGGCATGAAGTAATCGATATGGGGCAGAAGCGGCTCGACGATGCCGAGCGTCTCGGCGCTGGCGGCGATCAGATCGAAGGTGACGGTGCGGCCGCGCTTCTTCGCCTCCTTGAGCAGGGTCGCGCTCGCCGGCCCGTCGAGCCGCTTGAGGAGGCCGGTGCCGCCCAGATGGATGATCGGCGCGTCGAACACCTGGTCATAAGCCGACGCCGGCACGTCGAAATGATCGGAGGCGCCCCGCACATGCAGCGCCGGCCGGTCGCCATTCGGCCTGACATTGAGAATGGTGGCGGACGTCGGCACACCCTTGAGGCGCTGCATCGCCGAAGTGTCGATGCCGTGCTTCTCGAGCGTGAGCAGAACCCAGTCGGCTTTCTCGTCATCGCCGATCGCGCCGACGGCGAGGCTCCTGAGGCCGAGCTTCGCCGTGTCGACCACCGTGCCGCCGGCGGTGCCGGCGACGGTGAGCCTGATTTCCTCGATGAAATCGACATTGCCGCGATCTGGAATGCGGGTGACGGGCCGGCCCAGCACGTCAAGGATATAGAGGCCGATGACGGAGACATCGTAACGCATGAATGGGCTTCTGACTTATTTTTTGGAGAGATAGGTGACGGCCGCCGCGAAGCCGGCCGCCGCGATCGCGAGCGCCCACACCAGCGGCTGCATATAGAAAGGCGGCGTTGCGAGCTGCACCTTGCCGGCCGTGGTGGCGGGATCGGGCGGCTTGAGGAAGAAGACGCCATAGAAATGTGCGGCGGTGATCGAAATCAGGAGTACGCAGCAAAAGATCATCGCCACCACGAGCGCCACCGTCACGATGCTGCGGATATTCACGCCGGGTTTGGCGAGCGGCAGCAGATTGTTGATGAGGCCGGCCAGCACCACGAGGCCGGAGCCGATGGCGAAGAGCGTCAGGCTGAAGGGCTGGAAGATCAGGAGCAGCGCCAATATGCCGAGCCCGATGATGAAGCCTTCTAGCCGCAGCGCGCCCGCCGGGCTCAAGCTCTTTGTCGGACGCTCGCTCATGCCCGCACCGCCTTCCCGTCTTCCCCGAATATATGCGTCTGGCTCGGATCGGCGCGCAGATGCAGCTTCTCGCCGATCTTGAACTTGACGTCACGCGGTACCACCACCCGGATATCGGAATCATCCGGCGTGCGCGCATGCACCAGCGTCTCCGCTCCCATCGGCTCGATGAGCTCCGCCGTGGCGGCAATCGTGTCTCTGCTGCCCGACCCGACCGGCGTGAACGCGCGAGGTCGTATGCCGAGCGTGACCTGCGAAGGCTTGAGCCCGCCGACCGCCGGATTGACTTCGAGCTCCACCCGTTCGCCGCCGAACTGGATCGTCGCCTTGGCGCCGCTCACCTTTTCGAGCTTGCCCTTGACCAGGTTCATCTGCGGCGTGCCGATGAAGCTCGCCACGAAGACATTGGCCGGCTTGGCGAAGACCTGATGCGGCGTGCCGATCTGCTCGATGATGCCGTCGCGCATGATGGCGATGCGGTCGGCCATGGTCAGCGCCTCCAGCTGGTCATGCGTCACGATCACCGTCGCCTTGGAGAGGTTGGACAGAACTTCCTTGATCTGGCCGCGCATCGAATGGCGCAATTCGACATCGAGGCGCGACAAGGGTTCGTCGAACAGGAAGCAATTGGGCTCGCGCACGATCGCGCGCGCCACCGCAATGCGCTGCTTCTCGCCTTCCGACACCTGGCCCGGCATGCGGTCGAGCACGTCGCTCAGATGCAGGATTTTCGCCACCCGCGCCACCCTCTTGTCGCGCTCGGGCTTCGACAGGTTCTCGTAATGCAAGGGCATGGCGATGTTCTCGCCCACCGACAGCGCCGGATAGAGCGCATAGAACTGGAACACCATGGCGATGTCGCGCTTTTCAGGCGCCAGTTCGTTCATGCGCTTGCCGGCGATGATGATGTCGCCGGACGTCACCCGCTCGAGGCCGGCGATCATGCGCAATGTCGTGGTCTTGCCGCAGCCCGAGGGGCCGAGCAGGCAAACCACCTCCCCCGCCGCCACCGACAGGTCGGCGTCCTTGACGGCGACGAAATCGCCGAACCTCTTGGTGATCTTCCGGGCTTCGATGGTGGACATGCTATCTCTTCACGGTGCCGAAGGTAACGCCGCGCAGCAAATGGTTCTGCAGGAAGAAGGTCACCAGGAAAACAGGGATCAGGAACAGCGTCTCGATGGCCGCGAGAAGCCCCCACAGCACACCGATGCCGCCGCCGGCGACGGCCTGGTTCATGGCGACCGGCACTGTACGCGTATCGACACCGGTCAGCAGCAGCGCGAACAGGAACTCGTTCCAGGTGAGGATGAGGCCGAAGACGAAGGTGGCGGCGAGGCCCGCCAGGACCTGCGGCAGGCAGATCTTGAGGAACACCCTCACGTCGCTCGATCCGTCGATGCGCGCGGCATCTTCGACATCGGGTGACAATTCATCGAAGAAACTCTTCATCATCCAGATCGTGAACGGAAGATTGAAGGCCGTATAGAGAAAGATGATGCCGGGATAGGAGCCGGCCAGGCCGGCGACGCGGAACATCAGGATGACCGGGATGATCACCACGATGGCCGGCAGCATGCGGGTGGTGAGGATGATGAAGAGATAGGTGTCGTTGCCCTTCAGCGGATAGCGCGAGAAGCCATAGGCGGCAAGCGTGCCGATCACCAGCGCCAGAAGCACGGAGGTGCTGGCGATGAAGATCGAGTTGAAGAAGAAGCGATCGAAGCCGGTGCTCTCCGCGGCACCACCCGCGACATACGCGCGCGAGAACACGGAGGTGAAATTCTCCAACGTCGGCGAGAAGACATACTGTTCCGGGATGAGCCCGAAGAAGCTCGTCGGCAGGAGCTTCGGCGGCACCGCCAGCGCTTCTGTCTGCAGCTTGAACGAGGTCAGGATGATGATCAGAACGGGGAGGAAGTAGATGAGGCTGATGATTGCTGCGAACAGCGTGTGGCCCCACCCGGCCTCGCCCACGCCCGACGCCTTGCGGAAGCCCAGTCTTTCCCAGATGGATGTCGTGTCGGCCATCGCTCAGGCCCCCTGGCTGCGCCGGTTGGCGATATAGAGATAGAGATTGGTGAGCACGATCACCACGAAGAGCAGAAGATAGGAGAGTGCTGCGCCCTCGCTCGTCTTGTTCTGCTCATTGGCGATACGGATGACGTGATAGGAAATGGTCATCGTGCCGTTGCCGCCCTTGGTCAGCAGGATCACCAGATCAGCCATCTTGAAGGCTTCGATGGTTCGGAAGAGCAGCGCCAGCATCAGCAGCCCGCGTATATAGGGAAAGGTGATGGTCCAGAAGCGCCGCCAGCCCGAGACACGGTCGATCGCCGCCGCTTCATAGAGATATTTGGGCACCGAGACGAGACCCGCCAGCACCAGCAGCATGACGAAGGGCGACCACATCCAGGCATCGGCGAAGACGATGCCGGCGACGGCCCCGGTCTTGTTCGACATCAGGATGAACTGCTCGCCGCCCCAGGCCTTGATCACCTGGCTGATGAGCCCGAAGGTCGGGTCGTAGTAATAGGAGAAGAACACGCCAACCGCGACGACCGACAGCATCATCGGGGTGAGCACCAGGATGAGCAGATATTTGCGCAACGGAAACTGCTTGGCGAAGAGCACCGCGAGCAGGAAGCCGACGATCATCTGCGCGGTGACGGTCAGCACGACGAACATCGCGGTATTGGTGAGATTGGCCCATAGCTCCGGCGCCTTGAGCTCGTTGGTGAGCAGTTGCTCGTAGTTCCGCAAGCCGACGAAGCGGATAGTCTGCTGGTTGCTCTGATAGGCGAAGAAGGAAAGCCCGAGCGACCACAGCAGCGGAAAGATGTTCATCACGAACAGCACGGCGATCGCCGGCGACACCAGGAGCCCGCCATAATAGTGACGGCGATAGGCGTTGACGACGAAGGCGGCGGCCACCATCGCCACCATGGCGCCCACCACCCAGAAGGCGGCATCCGCCGGCAGGATGAGCGTGGCCAGGACCGACACCACGAGGCCAACGGCGATGGCGAGCTTCCAATTGTCGGGTGCCAAGGTCTTGAAATCGGGCGCGGGCTGCGAAAGGGCGACGCTCGTCATCTGGACATCCTCCCCTCGACCGTCATCCCGGTGCAAACCGGGATCCGCAAAAGCCACCCCACGCAACCAACATTGCCGTGTTGCACGAAATTAGCGACCCCCGACTTTCGTCGGGGTGACGGAGAATGGATGAAGCAGCATTCAATGATTCCAGGCACGAGTACCAAACCCCTGAACGACGATCCGAAGAAAAAGAGAACGCCCGCTTTTCGCCGGGCGTCCTCATTTAGCGCTGTTATTTCTGGATCAAACCGGCTTCCGAAAGCAGGTTCTGCTGGAACTTCGCCACGTTATCGAGCGTCGTCTTGGCATCCTGCTTGCCGGTGATGGCGAGGTCGAACTGGTCCTGCTGCTGGGTGAGCAGCTCGAAGAACTGCGGCACATGCCACACGTCCTTCTGCCAGTCGAGGCTCGGCGCCCAGGCCCGGTTCCACGGACGATAGGTGACATAGTTCGGATCGCTATAGACCGACTTCATCGCCGACTGACCGCCCTTCGAGGCGTATTCGGTCTGCACTGGCTTCGACAGCCACCACTTCACGAAATCGACCGCTTCCTTGTTCTGCGTGTCGGTATTCCAGGTCATCAGAACGAAGGGCTGTCCGCCGATATTGTTCCAGCGGATCAGCTTGCCGTCGGCACCACGGGTGCCCGGCGCCTGGCCGAAGACCAGCTTGTCCGAGACCTTGGACGTTTCCGGGTTGAGCGAGGCTTCACCGAGGCCAATCCAGTCGACATTCAGGGCCACCTTGCCTTCCCGGAACAGCTCGTCGGACTTGAAGATGTCCATCGTGCCGGTCTTGGCGACGGGAGGCATATATTGGATGAGCTTCAGATAGTGGTCGAGAGCGGCCACCGCTTCCGGCGAATTGACCACGCCTTCTGCCTGGCCCTTGGGCGCCTGGGTCTCGTCCCAGATATTGGCGCCAGACTGCCAGATGAAGCCGTTGATCTGCATCGAGGAGAAGTCGTAGCCTTTGCCGGCCTGATAGGCGATGCCGTAGAAATCGTCATCGGCCGGCTTGCCGGCGAGATTTTCGCCCTTCTTGCGCTGGAAGAATTTGCCGATGTCCTCGAACATCTGCCAATCCAGATCATCGAGTTCTTCCCCGGTGCACGGCAGCTTCTTGTTGAACTTCGCCTGGAAGTTCTTCTGCTCCTCCTCGTTGCACAAGATATCCTTGCGCGCGAAGGTCACGAGCACATCGGGGAACTGCGGGAAGCCGTAGAAATTATCCGACTTGTGCGGATAGGTCGAATAGGCGTTGCGCACATTTACATGCATGTCGTCCATCGCCGCCTTCAGCGCCGGATCGGCATCGATCAGATCGTTGATCTTGCGGTAATAGCCGCCCTCGATGAAGGCGCCGAGCCACTGCGAATCCGACACCGCCATATTATATTTCTGCTCGCCCGAGGTGAGCGAGGCATTGACGCGGGTGTAGAAATCCGGCCACGGGATGAAGTCGATATCGAGCTTCACCGTATTGCCCGACGGCGCCTTGTACTGCTTGTCGAACATGTCCTTCATGATGCGGGTCGGCGGCCAGTCCGGCACCGCCATCTTCAGCACGATTTCCTCAGCCGTCGCCGGCGCCAGGAACGTGCCGCTCATTAAGGTCGCGACCGCGGCCGCGCCTGCGAAGGACGTCAACTTATACTGCCAACTCATGTCCTGTTTCCTCCCTGAAGCATGATCCGGAAAATTGCGAAGTGGTTTTCCGGACAGACGTGTCTAGGCACTTCAACTTCCTTCGCGCCGGGAAAGTGTCATCGCAATGCGAGACCGTCCGCGGCGCTGAAGACATGGATCTTATGGGCATCGATTTTGATCGGCAGCCGGTCGCCGAGCTTGATCTCGCTGGCACGCGACTCCGACAGGAGAATGCGCAGATTGTCGGCCTTCTCGCCGAGCGAGACGACGGTGACGTCGCCCAGGGGCTCGAGCAATTGCACCGGTGCCGACAGATCGGCCGACTGGGCCGAGGTGATCTCGAGATCGGCCGGGCGCACGCCCATGACGACCTTGTCGCCCGCCTTCACCGCGAGCTTACGGACCAGCTCGAAGCTGCCGAAGCCGGTTTTGAGGGTCTTGCCGTTCTCGCCCACCGTCGCCGGCAGGAGATTGATATGCGGCGCCCCGATCTTGGCCGCGACATAGACATCGGCCGGCGTTTCATAAAGCGCGTCGGGCGTTCCCTTCTGCACCACCGCGCCGTCGCGCATCACCGCGATCTCCTCTCCCATCGACAGCGCCTCGAGCTCGTCGGGTGTCGCATAGATGATGGTCATGCCGAACTGCCGGTGCAGGCGCTTGAGCTCGGCGCGCATGTCATGGCGCAGCTTGGCGTCGAGATTGGTCAAAGGCTCGTCGAGCAGCAGGATATTCGGCCGGCGGATCAGCGAACGGCCGAGCGCCACGCGCTGCTGCTCGCCGCCCGAGAGCGTATTGGGCTTGCGCTCGAGCCGATGGCCGAGTTTCAGCATCTCGGCGGTTTCTTTGACCCGTTTGTCGATTTCGCCCGAGGCGACCTTGGCCTCGCGTAGCGGATAGGCGAAATTCTGATAGACGGTGAGATGTGGATAGAGCGCGAAGGACTGGAACACCATCGACACGCCGCGCGACTTGATCGGCGCATGCGTCACATCCGCGCCATGCAGGGCCACCCTGCCCTCGTCCGGTGTCACCAGGCCCGAGATCATCCGCAAGGTGGTCGTCTTGCCGACCGAGCTTGGACCGAACAGGGCGAAGAACTGGCCTTCGCCGACCGAAAAGCTCAGGTGATTGAGCGCCTGTACGCGCCCATAGGCCTTCGATACGCCCTCAAGGCTGACGGCAGCAGCATTACTATGAGATGCCACGCGCTCCCTCACACAAAGAGAGTCGCACTGTGCCAATGATACTTCATCGACGCAAATTCCTCCCGATTGCACGCTGTTTTCCGCGTTTTCAATAGATCAGACTGGTAGTACCAAATTGATCTCAGCGCAAGACTTTCTGTTGGGACTGCAGTGCAAAACCGGTGCTGCACATGCGAATTCCGCTACTTGCGATAAAAATCTCTCTGTTCTATGCGTAAATGAACATTAATTGGTCGGACCAAAATGGTCGATCCAGAAAAGCCAGGGAGGACTTCATGCATCTGTCGACACATAACTGGATGCGCGCCGAACCGCTCGAGACGACTTTGGCCCGCATCAAGAAGTTTGGCTATGAAAGCATCGAGATCTCCGGCGAGCCCACCCAGTATAATGTGAACGACACGCGCAAGCTTCTCAAGCAATATGGCATTCGCTGCTGGGGCTCGGTTACTCTGACACTCGCCGACCGCAATCTGGCCGCCAAGGACGAAGGCCAGCGCGCCCGCACCGTCGACTACATGAAGAGCGTCATCACCATGGTGAGCGAGCTCGACGGCGAGATCATCACACTCGTCCCCGTCACCGTCGGCAAGATCCAGCCCGATGGCACGCCTGAGGAAGAATGGCAGTGGCTCATCGAGGGCGTCACCGAATGCTACAATCACGGCAAGAAGAAGGGCGTGCGCATCGCCATCGAGCCGCTCAACCGCTTCGAGACTTACCTTCTCAACCGCGCCGATCAGGCGATCGCGCTCGCGGAAGCGATTGCGCCTGATTGCGGCGTGTGCATCGACGCCTTCCATCTCAATATCGAGGACGCCGACATGTATGCCTCGATCAGAAAGGCGGGCAAGCGTCTCTATGACTTCCATGTCGCCGACAACAACCGCATGGCGGCGGGCCAGGGCGCGCTCGACTGGAAGAAGATTGTCCAGACGCTCAAGGAGACCGGCTATGACGGGGCGCTCACCGTGGAATTCGTGGCGCCCGTTGACCGCACTCCCGCCTCGCAATATCCGAACGCCATCGAGAAGAACCCGGTCGATATCTCGCCGGAGCAGCTGAAGTTCATCCAGGATCACGGCTCGAGCCTGCTGAGCGAGGAGTTCTATTCGATGCTCGTGAAGAAATCGGCCGACACGATTCTGCCGTTGATCAAGTGACCGGCCGGGTCGGGCTACCTCCGGGTAGTCCTGTCCGTACTGGCCGGGAGAACATGATGAAGATCGAACGGATCGAAGCCACCTGGGTGTCCATCCCCATCGCCGCCGAGCGTCAGCATAAGAGCGACTTCGGCCAGATCCGGACATTCGACGCGGCGATCGTGCGCATCGATACCGACACCGGCATCACCGGTTGGGGCGAAGGCAAGAACGCCGCCGGCAGTGCGGGCACCTATGCGGCCCTCGTCACCCTCATCAACAAGGAATTCGCCCCGCGCCTCGTCGGCCGCGACGCCCGTGATATCTCCGTCATCTGGGACTCGCTCTACAACGGCGTACGCGCCCATCACGCGACAGCGCGTGGCCATGCAATGCCGGACATGGCGCGCCGCGGCCAGACCATTGCCGCGATCAGCGCCATCGACATCGCCTTGTGGGACATTGCCGGTAAGTCGCTGGATGTGCCGGTATGGCGCCTCCTCGGCGGGCGCAAGTCGGAAAGCATGCCGGCCTATGCCTCGGGCGGCTGGGCGGATGCGAAAACAATTGGCGCCCAGCTCGCGGGCTATGTGCAGCAAGGCGGCTTCAAGGCAGTGAAGATGCGGGTGGGCGCCATGGACGGTGCGCCCCATGTCAGCGCCGATCGCGTCAAGGCGGCGCGTCTGGCGCTCGGGCCCGATATCGAGATCATGGTCGATTCACACGGCACCTTCACAGTGGCCGAGGCCAAGCGCTTCGCCCATCTCGTGCGCGACTGCAATCTCGCCTGGTTCGAGGAGCCGGTGACCGCCGACGACAAGACCGGCATCGCCGAGGTGCGCGCCGCCTCCATGATCCCGATCGCCGCCGGCGAGAGCGAGTTCACCCGGTTCGACTTCCGCGATCTCATCACCCACCGCGCCGTCGACATATTGCAGCCGGATCTGGCGATCTGCGGCGGCATCACCGAGGCGCGCCGCATCGATGCGCTCGCCACCTCCTTCAATCTGAGGCTCGCCCCGCATCTCTGGGCCGGGGCGCCCGCCTTCTTCGCCGGCCTGCACCTCGCCGCGGCTAGCCCGTCGAGCTATATTCTCGAATATTCCCTGGGCGCCAACCCGATGCTGCATGATCTCATCGAGGAAGACGTGCGCGTCACGGACGGCATGATCGCCATTCCCGACCGGCCGGGCCTCGGCATCACGGTGCGCGAAGACATGCTGGCCTCCCATGCGGTGAAACTGCAATGAACGAACACCGCGATCTCGTCTCTGAACTGGCGTTGTTCTTCCTGCAGCGCAAATACGAGCCCGGTGAGCGCGTGCCCTCCGAGCGCGAGCTCGCCGAGCGTTTCAAGGCCGGGCGTGGCCTCGTCCGCGAGGCGCTCGCTTATCTCGAGGCCTTGCGCGTCATCGATCGGAAGGCCAAGTCCGGCGTCTATATGTCGAACGACTCGGCGAGCGTCGAGGCCCTCGCTCTGTTCGCGCAGATCGGCGTGCCGCTGCAGGCCGACGAGGTGAAGCAATCCAACGAGATGCGGCGCATCCACGAGATCACCGCGGTGAGGCTCGCCTGCGAGCGCGCCACGCTTGAGAATTTCGACCGCATGCGCGCCGTGCTCGCCACCTCGATGAAGCGCATCGACGCCGGCGAGCCGATCGACCTTGAGGACCGCGACTTCCATCTCGAGATCATCAACGCCACCCAGAACAATGTGTTCTACCGCATCGTGCGCATCTTCTATCTGATGACCGCGGAGCGCCGCCGCATCTATTTCCAGCGCCCCGAGCGCTGCCGCGAGTCCCACAACGAGCATATCCGCATCTTCGAGGCGATCGCCCGGCGCGATGCGGTGGAGGCCATGGGCCTGATGGACGCGCATCTGAAAGGCGTCGAAAGCTACTGGACCGGTCTGCTCGACAAGCCGCAGACGCCCGAGAAGCAGCAGCCGGAAGCAGCCTGGCTCAGGCATATTTCGAGCTGATGAAAACAACCGTCATCCCGGCGAAAGCCCCCCGTCCTTCCCCTTCTCCCGCTTGCGGGAGAAGGTGGCCGAAGGCCGGATGAGGGTGTTGGCGCAAAGTGGAGAGGGCCCACAATCATGTTGACGCGAACTTGACCATGCCCATCGTCTACTCGACCCACCCCTTGCATTCCAACGCCGCGCGCCTGCTCGACGGCCATGCCGATCTCGTCATCGCCTCCGACCTGACGCCCGAAACCCTTGCCCGCGAGGCCCAGGCCGCCGACATCGTTATCGTACGCGCCAATCTGCCGGACGCCCTCTTCGCCGGCGCCACTAAACTCAAGGCCGCCATCCGCCATGGCGCCGGGCTCGACATGATCCCCGTCGAGGCGGCGACCGCCGCCGGCGTGCTCGTCGCCAATGTGCCGGGCGTCAATGCCCGCTCGGTCGCCGAGCATGTGGTCTTCGTCGCTCTGGCGCTGGCCCGGCGTTTCCGCGCCATCGATGGCGACCTGCGCCGCAAGGGCTGGCTCGCCGGCCGCGCACATTCCCTGAGTGCCCGCGAGCTCGACGGCGCCACGATGGGCATCATCGGGATGGGTCATCTCGGCAAGGCGATCGCCGGTATCGCCTCGGCCGGCTTCGGCATGCGCGTCTTAGGCCACACCAGGCGCAACACCGGTTTCCCGCCAAGCGTCGAGCCTGTCACCCGCGACGAGCTCTTGCAGCGGAGCGACCATGTCGTGCTCGCCTGCCCGCTGTCGCCCGAGACGCGCGGCATGATCGGCACCCGCGAGCTGGCGCTGATGCCCAAGGGCGGCTTCCTCATCAATGTCGCGCGCGGCGCCGTGACGGTGGAGGACGATGTCGTCACAGCACTCAAGAGCGGCCATCTGGGCGGTGCGGCCATCGACGTCTTCGCCGAACAGCCATTGGCCGCCGATCATCCCTTCTTCAGTTTCGACAATGTCATCCTCACCCCCCATCTCGCCGGCATCACCGAGGAGAGCATGGAGCGCATGGGAATCGGCGCGGTCGAGGAGACCTTGCGCGTCCTCAAAGGCGACCTGCCGGTCAATCTGGTCAACCCGTCGGTCGTGGCGCAGTATCGGGGACGATTTTCTTAGACCGGTCCCGGCTTGCGGCGACGGGCTTCGAGGGCGGTCTTCCTTTCCCGTCAGCCAGGGATTTTAATGCGGCGCGTCACTTGGCCGTTGCTCTCCCAGTAAGTTTTCTTCTTAGCGATCCACGGATCGTCCATCGCAGGTTGGATTTGTCCCGACTCGTCGATGGCGCGCGAGGTCACCGTATGCTCGCCTGATGCAGGTGCGGGCCAATCAAGATACCAGATCTTCCAGGCGAATTTTCCCTTGTCACCGTCATCGATGGTTGCGTTCAGCCACGGCCCATCGTCGATCTTTACCTCGACCTTGCCGATTGGCGCACCCCAGGCCGCGCCAGTGATCCGGTAGCTATTGTCTTTCCGGCTGACCTTTGCTGGCGCAGACTTTAGCAGGGCGGGGCCGACGGAGGTTTCGGCCCACACGGTTTCGCCATTGTGATCCTCCTCACGGATAGTGACATAGTCGCGCCCCATAAGCTTGCTCTCGAAACGTCTGTCGCGGACCTCAATGCGTTTCAGCCACTTGACGTTCGCGATGCCATACCATCCGGGGGCGATGAGCCGCAACGGGAAGCCATTCGGCGCCGGTAGTTCCACTCCGTTCATTTCGTAGCAGAGAATATTGTTTGGATTCATCGCATCCGTAAGCGACATGCTTCGGGCGAAATTCTGATGCATTTTTACATCGCGAATATCGTCCTTGAGCACGATGTCCCCGGCGTCGGTGCCCCAGAAAATCACCTCGATGCCGTTTTTCATCACTCCCGCCTCTGCGAGAAGGTCGGCGAGCGGCGTTCCCGTCCAGCGGGCGTTGCCGATGCCTCCGGTAAAGAACGGGAAGCCATGATTGCCAGAACATTCGATGGTAAATGTAACGTTCTGACGCGGCCGCGTCTTCAGCTCGGCTAGCGTCAGCGCCATAGGCTTTTTCACCAGGCCATCGATCTCCAATTTCCAGTTACTGACGTCGATGACCGGCCGGTCGAAATGCGCGATGCTGAAGAATTTGTCATTGGGCGTGACCCACGAATCCAAATCCTCCCAGACAAGCTGATTTTTTATTACCTCCGGAACGGGGTTGGCCGCAGGTTGATCGAGCCATGGAATTACTGTCTCGTCCGGACGGCTAGGAAAGGCGTGGGCGAAGCGCGACTGGAAAACTGCCAGGGCGGCGAGGGCCGCACTACCTTTGATGAAGTCTCTCCGTGGTATATGGAACATATTGCCACCTCCATTGGGACTTGGACGTCATTCCCTTGGCAATAGTCGCGACCCAAAGCGCTAATCGCCATTGGGGCCCCACAAGGTCAATCCAACACCCTTTCCTGGGGAAAGGCAATGCAGGCCCGCTCCGGCGGGTGACCGGCGGTGAAGCCACGTCGGAATGGAGCGATGAAAAACGGTAGGTGTCGGATGCACGGCAGCAAGAGCGGGATCATGATCCGTGGTCAATCCAGTTTTTGGTTTGACGCGAGCCCCTTGCATACGTGGCCGCGTTGAGGCGATGTTGTCGCCCGGGCAGAACAGGACCGGCGCAAATCACCTGTAGTTCCCTGTTCTTCCCTGTATTTCCCTGTTCTTTCTCCTGTATTTTGGGAAAAAGAACAGGGATTTATCCGAGCGCCACCCAGCTGCCGTTGGCGCGGCCCGATTGCAGCACCGCTTCCACGAAGGCGAGCGCATCGACGCCGTCGGCGCCCGTGGGTGCGAGGAGGCTTAGGGGATCGGGCGCCCGCTTCTCGCGCCGCGCGATAATCTGCTCGGCATAGTCGCCATAGAGATTGGCGAAAGCCTCGATGAAGCCCTCCGGCAGTCCCGATACGAGACGCGTCGCCGACTTGGCGAGCGGCGACAGCTTGCCGCCGCGATGCAGCGTCTGGTCGGTGCCGTCGAGAAGGCGCAGATGCAGCTGGTCGGGGAAGGCCTCGTCCCACGCGATATGGCCCGTCTCGCCATAGACTCTGAGACGGAAGCCGACGCTCTCTCCCGCCGCCACCATGCTGGCCCACAACATGCCGCGCGCGCCATCCTTGAAGCGCAGGAGGATGTTGGCATTGTCCTCGAGCTTGCGGCCCGCGACCATGGTCGAAAGATCGGCGGCGAGTGTCTGCACTTCGAGCCCGGTCACGAAGCGCAGGAGATGATAGGCATGGGTGCCGATATCGGCAACGACGCCGCTCGGTCCGGCGCTCGCGGGATCGGTCCGCCAGGCCTGCTTGACGCCCTCCTGCTCGAGCGGCACCGACAGCCAGCCGAGCGCGAACTCCACTTGCACCTGCCGCACCTGTCCGATTCCGCCCTCGGCGATCAGGCCACGTGCATGGCGGATCATCGGATAGCCGGAATAATTGTAGGTCACGCCGAGGAGCCGCTGCGCCTCCGCCGCGCGCGCCACGAGGTCCTGCGCATCGGCGAGGCTGGTGGCGAGCGGCTTGTCGCAGATGACGGCGATGCCCCGCTCAAGAAAGGCTGAAGTGATCGCATGATGCGAGAAGTTGGGCGTCACGACGCTCACCGCTTCGATGCCGTCGGGGCGGGCCGCTTCTGCCGCCGCCATCTCGCGATAGTCGCCATAGCTCCGGTCGGGCGCGATGAAGCATCGCGCCGCCGACTGGCGCGCCCGCTCCGGATCCGACGACAGCGCGCCGGCGACGAGCTCGAACTTCCCGTCGAGACGCGCCGCCATGCGATGCGCCTCGCCGATGAAGCCGCCAATGCCGCCGCCGACCATGCCCCAGCGGATCGGTCTGCTCATCGTATTGTTCATCATGCCTGCCCTTCTCTCGCAATCCACAGATGCTGCAACAGGATGATCGTCTTTGCATCGACAATTTCACCTGAGGCCACAAGCTTCATCGCGTCGTCGAGACGCATTTCGAGGACTTCGATATCCTCGTCCTCGCCTTCCACGCCGCCGCCCTTGCCGATCCTGTCGGCGGCAGAATAGTCAGCATGGAACAACCAGATGCTCTCATTGATGCCACCAGGCGATCCCCAGATGCGCCCCGCCGGCTCGAGGTTGCGCACGCGATAGCCGAGTTCCTCTTCCGCCTCGCGCAGAGCGCAGGCTTCCGGCGCATCGCCGTCCAGCAGGCCGGCGCAGGCCTCGATCATCATGCCATCAGCGCCGGCGAGATGCGGCGGCAGCCGGAATTGCCGGACCAGCAGCACTGTTTGACGCGTCGCGTCGAAAGGCAGGATCGCGGCGCCATGACCATGATCATGGATCTCGCGCACCGCCCGCATCATGCTGCCGTCATGCCGCTCGATGTCGAGCGTGTAGCGCGTCAGCTTGGCCCAGCCGGAATAGACGAGTTCAGCCGAGGCGATGACGATCTTGGGGACAAGGGCCACCTATTCACTCCGTTCCTTGCGCATGATGTCCAGGATGATCCGAGCCCGCGCGTCGCTCAGCGCATCTTCGATCGGGCGCGCGCTCCGCCGCCGCCAGTTCGGATATTCGCGGTCGGTGCCCGGCAAATTGAGGGGCTCCGTCTCGCCAAAGAGATCATCGACCTGCACGAAGGCGATCGCCGAGCCGGTCCGGTCCAGGAACTCATGCGCCGCGATCATCGGGTCGCCGCGCGCGAGGCCGGCGGCATCGAAGGCGGCCTGGAGCTTGGCGCGTTCGGTCTCATAATCGCGCCGCTGCTTCGCCTCGTCCGGGTTGCGTTTGAGCCGATGGTCGAGCGCGAGATGAGCGCCGGAGGCCCAGCCGGCGAAAGTCGGCAGATCATGCGAGCCTAGACAGGCCAGCGACAGATAGGGATAGGCCTTGGGTGCGCGGAAGGTCACACCATCGCGCTCGAACCACAGGACCTTGTAGGAGAGGAAGTTGCCACGCGTGAGCCGCTCGCGCAGGCCCTCCGGCACCGTGCCCAGATCCTCGCCCACCACCATGCATTCATGCGTCAGGCTCACTTCCGCCACCAGACGCATGAGATGATCGACCGGAAAGCTCACATAGGCGCCGTCCTTGCCTTCCGCGCCACGCGGCACCCAGAATTGCCGCTGCAGACCCAGCACGTGATCGATGCGCAGCATGCCGCAATGGCGCATATTGGCGCGCAGGATCTGCCGATAGGGCTCGAGTTCGCGCTCCATCAGGACATGCGGGTTGAACGGCGCCAGATTCCATACCTGGCCCAAAGCGGCGAAGGGATCGGGTGGTGCCCCCAAAGAGACATCCGAGGCAAAAGCGTCTGGATCGGCCCAGATCTCGCCGCCATCGAAAGCGGTGCCGAGCGCCAGATCGCCATAGAGCGGGCTGCCGCGCCGGACCGCCGCGCTGAGCTCAGTGTCGGCCGTCCATTGCAGCCACTTGCGGAAGAGGATGGCTTTCTGCTGCGCGTCCGCAAAGGCGGTCACCTGTGGCGAGCGCGCCTCGCGCAGCTCCCGCGGCCATGTTTGCCGGGCGACGCCGCCGAAAAGATCCGCGATGGTCTCGAAGACGGCATGCAGATGCAAGACCTCGCCGCCCTCGACACAGAAGGCGCGAAACTCCGAGTTTCTCGTATCGAAGCCATCGAACGCGTCCAGGAGCGCGCGCTTGATGGCATGCCATGCCGATTCATAGTCGACAAGGCGTAGAGGCGCGAGCGATGATCCCGCATCGACGCTGATATAGATCGGATCGATGAAACGCCGATCCGACGGTTGATAAGGACTGGCGCGGCTGCGGTCGGTCGGAAATAGATGATGCAGCGGATTGATGCCGGCAAAAGCCGCGCCCGCTCGGGCGGCAGTATCGCGGAACTCGCCAAGCGTCGCGAAGTTTCCCAGCGCCGTCGCCTCGCTACCACGCAAGGCATAGAGATGGGCGGCGAGGCCGAAGATCTTCCTGCCCTCTGCCAGCGCTGGCGAAAGAAAGCACTTTTGCTCGCCTGGCGATGGCTTCGCGATCATCCGCAAGCGGCGACGGCTTTCCGCCACATCACCGCCTGACTCCGCGGCGAGGCCCATCGCCGTGAGCAGCGCCCGCTTGGTGGCGAGCGAGACCTCATGCCGCTCGCCCTCGACCGTCCACCAGACCGGCTGGATGCCGGCTTCTTCGGCGAGCGCGCTGACGGTTTGGTCGGTGGGCGCGGCACTGCGCTTGCCTTTCACCTCCTCGACAAAGACGGCGACAGAACGGGCCGGCATCTCTTCTCCCATGCCACCCAAGGCGGGCCGCCAGCTTCCGCCTTCGCGGGCTGCGGGAAGCGCAATGGGCGCTGGCGACCAGCCGGCATTGAGCCAGAAGCAGAAGCGCTCGCCCGTCGCATAGTCATAGAGAGCGGCGCCGAGCAGTTGGCGCTCGGGATCGTTCCAGTCCTCCTGCCGCATCGCCTCGCCACTGGCGTTGAGCCAGACGACATCGGGGAGCCCTGTGACATCGCTTGCCTCGCCGGTCAGGAAGCGATCGCTGATGAATGCGCCTCGCGACTGACGGAACGCGATGAGTGCCCGCACATGGTCCAGGAGATCATGATCGGCCCCCTCCCAATCGAGCCAGGTCAGCTCGTTGTCCTGCGCATAGGCGTTGTTGTTGCCGGACTGGCTGCGGCCGAACTCGTCGCCGGCGGTGAGCATCACTGTGCCGCGTGACAGGAAGAGGCTCGCCAGCAGCGCCCGCTGATCGCGCGCGCGGTTGGCCAGTACGACTCGGTCCTGCGTACCGCCTTCGACGCCATTGTTCCAGGAGAAGTCGTTATCGGTGCCGTCGCGGTTGTTCTCGCCATTAGCCTTATTGTGCTTGGCGGAGTAGGAGACGAGATCGCGCAAGGTGAAGCCGTCATGGGCGGCGATGAAGTTGACGCCGCGCGGAGTCTCGAAACTGTCCGACGATCCGGCGAGCCTGGTGGCGAGTGTGCCCACCATGCCACGATCGCCGCGCCAGAAGCGGCGGAAGTCGTCGCGATAGCGGTCGTTCCATTCGAGCCAGCGTGAAGGAAATCGACCCAGCTGATGGCCGCCTGGCCCGACATCCCAGGGCTCGGCGATGAGCAGCAGCTCCTTGAGCGCCGGATCCTCGTCCACCGCCTTGAAGAACGGTGCTTCCGGCGAGAAGCCGTTCGGGCCACGCCCCAATATGGGCGCGAGATCGAAGCGGAATCCGTCGATGCCGGTCTCGGCTGCCCACAGCCGCATGGCGTCGAGAATGAGCCGCAAGCCCGGGTCGGCCTCGGCCGCTAGCGTATTGCCGCAGCCTGTGTCGTTGACCAAACGGAAACTGCCATCATGACGATAATAGCTCGCCTGATCGAGGCCGCGCAGCGACAAGGTCGTGCCTTGCGCATCGCTTTCGCCCGTGTGGTTGTAGACGACGTCGAGGATGACCTGCAGCCCGGCTCCCTGGAGCGCGCGCACCGTGTCGCGGATTTCAGCGAAGCCGCCCCGCGCGAGGCGCGGATCGGGCGCCATGAAGCTCACCGGATTATAGCCCCAGCCATTGTGAAGACCGAGCGCCGGCAGATGCCGCTCGTCGATCCAGGCGGCGAGCGGCATCAGCTCTACCGTATCGACACCGAGGGTGGTGAGATACTCAAGGACAGCCGGATGCGCCAACGCCGCCACCGTGCCGCGCAAGGGCGCCGGCACTTTCGGGTGTCGCATCGTGAAGGCTTTGACCGCCAACTCATAGATGACCCCCGGCCGCTTCGGCATGCTGGCGCGCACGACGGAGCCCGGCCGCTCGACGATGCTCTTCGGCACGAAGGGCGCCGTCTCGACACCCTTGATCGTCAGCTCCGGACGATGCGTGAAGGCGCGGTCGAGCCTGCGCGCATAGGGATCGACCAGCAGCTTCGCCACATCGAAGCGATGGCCCTGCTCCGGCGCGAACGGACCGTCGGCGCGCAGGCCGTAGCGCTGGCCCTCGGCAATGCCGGGGAGAAAGCCCGAGAACACGTCGCCCTGGCGCTTTGACAGCGCGACGCGTTCAGTCTCCCTGTCCGCCTCGTCGAAAAGACAGACCTCTATGCGCGTCGCATGGCGCGAGAAGACGGCGATGGAAACGCCGCCTTCTGCCAGCGTCGCGCCCAGCGCGTCAGGTGATGACCGAGGGGGCATTGCGGCCGGTGCGGGTCTCGATCTCGGCGAGATTGCGGGCGATCTGGATCAGATCGGCAAGAGCGGTCTGGGTATCGCCCCCCTGCTTGGCGGGGTCGGCCCCATAGCGCTCGATATAGACGCGCAAGGTGGCGCCTTCCGTGCCGGTGCCCGACAGGCGATAGATGATCCGCGAGTCGTCCTTGAACAGGAAGCGGATGCCTTGTCCTTTCGCATCCGAATTGTCGACCGGATCGTGATAGGCGAAGTCGTCCGACAGCGCCAGGTTCTTGCCGCCAAGCGTCAGGAGATCCGACTTGCCGAGGAGTGAGCGCAGATGCGCCATCAGGTCATTGGCGCGGCCGGAATCGATCTCTTCGTAGTCATGCCGCGTGTAGAAATTGCGCCCGTAATCGCGCCAATGCTGGAAGACGATGTTCTCGACGCTTTCCTTGCGCCGACCCAAAATATTGAGCCACAGCAGCACCGCCCACAGCCCGTCCTTTTCGCGCACATGGTTCGAGCCGGTCCCTGCGCTTTCCTCGCCGCAGATCGTGGCGAGCCCGGCATCGAGCAGATTGCCGAAGAACTTCCAGCCCGTGGGCGTCTCGTAGCATTTGATCTTCAGGCGTTCGGCGACGCGATCGGCCGCCATGCTGGTCGGCATCGAGCGGGCGATGCCGGCTATGCCTTTCGCATAGCCGGGGGCCAGATGCGCATTGGCGGCGAGCAGTGCCAGGGAGTCGGACGGTGTCACGAACATGTTGCGCCCGATGATGAGATTGCGGTCGCCGTCGCCGTCCGACGCCGCGCCGAAATCGGGCGCCTCCTTCGACATCATCAGGTCGTAGAGGTCCTTGGCATGAACGAGATTGGGATCGGGATGATGGCCGCCGAAATCGGGCAGCGGCACGCCATTGACCACGGTGCCTTCCGGCGCCCCGAACGTCTTTTCGAGGATCGCCTTGGCATAGGGTCCGGTCGCCGCATGCATCGCATCGAAGCGCATGCGGAAGGTGCCGGCGAACATGTCGCGGATCACGTCGAAATCGAAGAGCGTTTCCATCAGCGCCTGATAGTCGGCGACCGAGTCGAAGACCTGCACCCGCATGCCGGCCACTTCGCTGGTGCCGATGCGATCGAGCGCGGTGTCGGGCACATCGGCGATCAGATAACGGCTTATCGCCTTGCTCTGCGCATAGATCGTCTCGGTGATCTTCTCGGGCGCCGGCCCGCCATTGGAGATATTGTACTTGATCCCGAAATCACCGTCGGGCCCGCCGGGATTATGGCTTGCCGACAGCACGATGCCGCCGAAGGCCTTGTGTTTGCGGATGACGCATGAGGCGGCGGGAGTCGAGAGCAGCCCGTTCTGTCCGACCAGGACTCGGCCGAAGCCATTGGCGGCCGCCATCTTGATCACGATCTGGATGACTTCGCGATTGTAGTAGCGCCCGTCGCCACCGACCACCAGCGTCTTGCCTTTGAAGTCCTCGAGCGCGTCGAAGATCGACTGGATGAAGTTCTCGGCATAATTCTTCTGCTGGAAAACTGTCACTTTCTTGCGCAGCCCCGAAGTTCCGGGCTTCTGGTCGGCGAAGGGTCTGGTCGCAATCGTCTTGATCATCGGGCCTCGCATTATGGTCTGATTGTCAGGATCTGTGCAGCAGGTTCTTATAGAGCATCGTGTAGCGCGCCGCACTCTTCTCCCAGGATACATCGGTCTTCATGCCGGCTTTTTGAACACTGATCCAGGCTTTGCGGTCGGCATAAAGCCTTACCGAACGTTCGATTGCGCGCGCCAGCGACGGCACATCGACGGGCGCGAACTGGATGCCGGTGGCGCTTGCCTGCTCCAGGGCCGCCTCGTTGGCGTCGACGATCGTGTCGGCAAGCCCGCCGACATGAGCGACCACCGGCACGCAGCCATAGCGCAGCCCATAGAGCTGGGTCAGTCCGCACGGCTCGAAGCGCGATGGGATCAATATGGCGTCGGCCCCGCCTTGCAGCAGGTGTGAAAGCCCCTCGTCATAGCCGATGACCGCACCGACGCGGCCTTTGTGCCGCGCCGCGGCCTTGGTGAAGTCCGCTTCGAGCGACGCCTCGCCAGCCCCCAGCAGCGCCAGCCTGGCGCCAAGCCCCACCAGATGGTCGAGGCACTGGACCAGAAGATCCATTCCTTTCTGCCCGGTAAGTCGGCTTACCACGCAGAATAGCAGACCATCGTCCTGTTCGAGGCCGAAGCGTCGCTCGACCTCGCGTTTGTTGACTTGCCGCCGCTGGGCGAAATTGCGCGGCACATAGGTGAGCGCCAGATGCGCGTCGCTCGCCGGATTCCAGACATCCGTATCGATGCCGTTGACGATGCCGGTCAATCGGTCGCGGCGCAGACGCAGCAGTCCGTCGAGTCCCATGCCGTCCGCCGGCGTGGTGATCTCATCCGCATAGCTGGGGCTCACCGTGGTGATCGCGTCGGCATAGTGCAGGCCGGCCTTGAGATAACCGACGCCGCCATAATATTCGACGCCGTTCACCGCGAAGGCGGAGGCCGGCAGCTTGAGCGCCGGAAAGACGCTCGCCGGATAATGTCCCTGGAAGGCGAGGTTGTGCACGGTCATGACCGTTTTCGCCGCGGGTCCGACGGCGAAATGCAGATAGGCCGGCGCAAGCGCCGCCTGCCAGTCATGCGCATGCACGATATCCGGCACAAAGGCCGCGATCTCGCCTTTTCCGGTATCGGCGGCGACCACGGCGAGTGCGGCGAAACGCTTCCAGTTGTCGGGCCAGTCCTTGCCGTCAGGTCCCAGATAGGGATTGCCGGGTCGCTCGAAGAGATGCGCCGCCTCGACCACCATGAGATCGAGCCCATGCGCGCGCCCCGCCAGCAGGCGCGCCTTGCCGCCGAAGAGATCGTCATAGGCGCGCAGCGCTTTCGGTTCCGTGAGCGCGGCCGTCACCGCAGGGTAACCCGGCATCATCACCCGCATCTCGATGCCGTGATGCTTGAGCGCCGTCGGCAAGGCGCCCACGACATCGGCAAGGCCGCCGGTCTTCACCAGCGGAAACATCTCCGAGGCGACGGCGAGGGCTTTGATCATGCCAGCCTGTCGATCATCGGCTGGGTGATCAGGCAGATGCCGCTTTCGGTGCGGCGGAAGCGCTTGGCATCGAGCACCGGATCATCGCCGACCACCAGTCCTTCCGGGATCTCCACGCCGCGATCGATCACGACGCGCCGCAGTCTGGCGCTTCTGGCGATATTGACATGCGGCAGCACCACCGCCTGCTCGAGGCGCGAATAAGAATTCACCCTGACCCCGGTGAAGAGCAGCGAATTCTTCACACCCGCGCCTGAGATGATGCAGCCCCCGGAAACCATCGAGCTCACCGCCTTGCCGCGCCGCCCGTCCTCGTCATGGACGAATTTTGCCGGCGGCACCAGTTCGGAATAGGTCCAGATCGGCCAGTTGCGGTCATAGAGATCGAGGGCCGGCACCACATCGGTGAGATCGATATTGGCTTCCCAATAGGCATCGACGGTCCCGACATCGCGCCAATAGGCCTGGCCTTCGTTTTCCGAGCGCACGCAGGACTGCGTGAAGCGATGCGCCACCGCTTTGCCATGCTTGACGATATAGGGAATGATGTTCTTGCCGAAATCGCGTTCCGATCCCTTCTCCGCCGCGTCGCGGCGCAGCTGGTCGAAGAGGAAGGACGTCTTGAACACATAGATGCCCATCGATGCCAGCGACATGTCGGGCTTGTCCGGCATGCCGGGCGGATCCTTCGGCTTCTCGATGAAGCTCAATATCCTGTCCTTGTCGTCGATATGCATGACGCCGAAGCCCGACGCCTCCTTGCGTGGTACTTCCAGGCAGCCCACCGTGACATCGGCACCCGAGTCGACATGCTGCTGCAGCATGAGCTCGTAGTCCATTTTGTAGATGTGATCGCCCGCCAGGATGACCATATGCTCGGGGCCATAGCTGTCGATGATATCGAGGTTCTGATAGACCGCGTCCGCTGTGCCGGCATACCACTGATCCTCGGAGACGCGCTGGCTCGCCGGCAATATGTCGAAGCTCTCGTTGCGTTCCGGGCGCAGGAAGTTCCAGCCGCGCTGGAGATGGCGGATCAGGCTGTGCGCCTTGTATTGCGTCGCGACGCCGAGGCGGCGGATGCCGGAATTGATCGCATTGGTGAGCGCGAAGTCGATGATGCGGGCCTTGCCACCGAAATAAACGGCGGGCTTGGCGCGCTTGGCGGTCAGTTCCATGAGCCGCGAACCGCGGCCGCCCGCCAGCACATAGGCCATGGCGTCGCGCGCCAGTGGTGAATGTCTGCGTGTCTCCCCCATCTTCTCCCTCCCTATCCTTCGTTTTCGAGGATCAGTGTCGCGAGCGGCGGCAAGGTCAGGAGCGCGCTGGCGGGCCGTCCATGCGAAGATCTGTTCTCGGCCATGATGGCACCAAAATTGCCCTGGCCGCTACCGCCATAATGTGTGGCGTCCGTATTGATGCGCTCGTGCCACCGTCCGGCAAACGGCAGCGGCAACAGATAACCCTGTCGCGGCACCGGAGTCAGATTGACAACGACGACCACCGGGCGATGGTTCCCGCCGGACCGGCGCATCCAGGCGAAGACCGAATTGTCACGGTCATCGGCAATCAGCCATTCGAAGCCTTCGGCCTCGCAGTCGCGCGCGTGAAGCTGCGGCAGCGCCCGGTAGAGCGTATTGAGATCGCGTAGCAGCGTCTTGACCCCGCCATGCGAAGCGTGTTGCAGCAATTCCCAATCGAGGCCACGTGCTTCGCTCCATTCGTCACGCTGAGCGAATTCCTGCCCCATGAACAGCAGCTTCTTGCCGGGATACGCCCACATGAAGGCATAGTAGGCGCGCAGATTGGCGAATTTCTGCCAGTCGTCACCTGCCATCTTGGTGAGGAGCGAACCTTTTCCATGCACCACCTCGTCATGCGACAGGGGCAGCACGAAATTTTCCGAGAAGGCATAGAGAAGGCCGAAGGTCAGCTCATTATGGTGGTGCTTGCGGTGGATGGGCTCGCGCGCCAGGTAGGAGAGCGTGTCATGCATGAAACCCATGTTCCATTTGAAGCCGAAGCCGAGACCGCCTTCATGGACAGGCCGCGACACGCCGGGCCAAGCGGTTGATTCTTCGGCGATCGTGGCGATTCCCTTGTGGGTACCATAGGCGGTGGCATTCATGCGTCTCAGGAAGGCGATGGCTTCCTTGTTCTCGCGTCCGCCCTCCTCATTGGGTATCCACTCACCCGCTTTGCGCGAATAGTCGAGATAGAGCATCGAGGCCACGGCATCGACACGCAGGCCATCGGCATGGAAACGCTCCATCCAGTAGAGCGCATTGTTAACCAGAAATGCCTGCACCTCGGTGCGCCCGAAGTTATAGATCGCGGTATTCCAGTCGGGATGGAAGCCACGGCGCGGATCGTCATGCTCATAGAGGCTGGTGCCGTCGAAATGCGACAGCCCGTGCTCGTCAGTCGGGAAATGCGCCGGCACCCAGTCGAGGATGACGCCAAGCCCCAGCGCGTGGGCGCGATCGATGAAATAGGCGAAATCCTGAGGTGCGCCGAAGCGCGCGGTCGGCGCATAGAGTCCGGTCGGCTGATATCCCCAGGACGGGTCATAGGGATATTCACTGATCGGGAGCAGTTCGATATGGGTGAAACCCATATCGGCGACATAGGGCAGAAGCTCCGCCGCCAGTTCGCGATAGCTGAGGAAGCTTCCATCGGCATGGCGCTTCCAGGAGCCGAGATGCACCTCGTAAATGGATATCGGGCTACGGTGCTGGTCGTTTTCCGAGCGCCTCTTCAGATAGTCCGCATCGCTCCAGGCGAAGGGCTCGGGGTTGGCGACGACAGACGCCGTCTTGGGCCGGAGCTCCGATTGGAAGGCGAAGGGATCGGCCTTCAGCGGCAGAAGCTTGCCCTGGGCGCCGATGATCTCGAATTTGTAGACGGTGCCGGGCAGCAGCTCGGGGACGAATATCTCCCATAGACCCGCCCCCAGCCTATGGCGCATCACATGCCGCCTGCCGTCCCAGTGGTTGAAATCGCCGACCACCGAGACGCGCTTGGCGCTGGGCGCCCAGACGGCGAAGGCGACGCCCGCGATACCTTCATGGCTGATCGCATGCGCGCCGAGCTTATCATAAAGCCTCAGATGCGTGCCTTGGGCAGCGTAGTAGTCATCCATCGGACCCAGCACCGGCCCGAAGGAGTAGGGATCGACGAGCGACCACTGGCCGGAAGCGTTGCGCGCCTCGTAGCGCAACGGCACGCGGGTCTTGAGCGCGACCCGGCCCTCGAAGAAGCCCTGCCCGCCTTTGGGATCGAGTTCTCCTAGCGACTCGCCCTGAAGGTTGAAGGCCGAAACTCTTTCCGCGCCCGGAATGACGACGCGTGCTACGTAGGATCCCCTGATTTCGTGAATGCCGAGCCGCGCAAACGGATCGTCATGGCTTCCCGCAACAAGCGCGGCAATCTCCGCTGGGTCGAGTTGCCATGAAGCCCCTGTCATACACCCCTGCTCACAAGGACGGCACGGTCCAGATTTCCCGTGCATAGTCGCGGATCGTCCGGTCGGCCGAGAACCAGGCCATATTGGCTGTGTTGAGGATAACCTTCTCGTGCCAGCGCCGGGGATCTACCCACAGATCGTCGACCTGGCGCTGCGCTCGTGAATAGGCGGCAAAATCGGCGGCGACCATAAACCAGTCGCTCGAATTGAGCGCATCGATGATACCCTTGTAGCGATCCGGCTCGCCTGGCGAGAAGACGCCTGCCCCCAACATATTCAGCACGTCTCTAAGTTCCGGCGTCGTCTCGATGACGGCGCGCGGCGCATAGCCTTGCGCGCGGCGTTGCGCCACTTCTTCGGCGGTCATGCCGAAGATCACGATATTGTCGGCGCCGACATGCTCGCGGATTTCGACATTGGCGCCGTCAAGCGTGCCAATGGTGAGCGCGCCATTGAGCGCGAACTTCATGTTGCCGGTGCCGGAGGCCTCCATGCCGGCTGTCGAGATCTGCTCGGAGAGGTCGGCGGCCGGCACGATCAATTCGGCAAGGCTTACATTGTAGTTGGGGATGAAGGCGACCTTGATCAGGCCACGCACTGCCGGATCGGCATTGATCACGCGGGCCACGTCATTGGCGAGCCGGATGATAAGCTTCGCCTGCGAATAGCTCGCGGCCGCCTTACCACCGAAGATCTTCACCCGCGGCACCCAGTCCTTTTCCGGATGCGAGCGAATCTGGTTGTAGCTGGAGATCGTCTCCAGGATGTTGAGCAGCTGGCGCTTATATTCGTGGATGCGCTTCACCTGGACATCGAAAAGCGCCGATGGATCGACCTTGAGGCCCATCCGCTCCTGGACCTCACGCGCGAGCCTCATCTTGTTGGCGCGCTTGACCTCGGCGAAGCGCGCCTGAAACGCGGCATCCCCGGCGAGCTTATTCAGGTCAACCAGCAAGTCCAGATCGTCCAGGACCTTGTCGCCGATCGCCTCGGTGACGAGCTTCGTCAGTCCGTCATTGGCCTGGAAAAGCCAGCGCCTGGGCGTGATGCCATTCGTCTTGTTGGTGATCCGATCCGGGAAAAGATCGTTCAGATCGCGGAAGACAGTGGACTTCATGAGCTCGGTATGGAGGCCTGAGACTCCATTGACCTTGTGCGAGCCGGCGAAGGCGAGCTGCCCCATGCGCACCCGCCTGCCATCATGCTCATCGATCAGCGACAGCGCCGCCAGTTGCGCGTCGCTCGCCGACCTCGAGCGCGCCTCCTGCAGCAATTTGGCGTTGATGGCATAGATGATCTGCATATGCCGGGGCAGCAACCGCTCGAAGAGATGCACTGGCCACGTTTCGAGCGCTTCCGGCAGCAGCGTGTGGTTGGTGTAGGAGATCGCGGCGGTGGTGAGCTTCCAGGCCGCATCCCAGTCAAGCCCGTTGAGGTCGACGAGGATGCGCATGAGCTCGGCGACAGCGACCGCCGGATGCGTGTCGTTGAGCTGGATCGCCACCTTCTCCGGCAGGCTTTCGAGCGAGCCAAACTGCTTCACATGCCGGCGCAGCAGATCCTGCAGCGACGCGGACACGAAGAAATATTCCTGGCGCAGGCGCAGTTCCTGCCCGGCCGGGGTGCTGTCGGAAGGATAGAGCACCTGGGTGATCGTCTCCGCCCGGTTCTGCTCAGCGAGCGCCCCCAGATGGTCGCCGCGATTGAAGGCGTCCAGACGGATCGGATCGAGCGCCTGGGCGCTCCACAGCCGCAACGTATTGACGCGCTTGCCGCGCCAGCCGGCGATGGGCGTGTCGAAGGCCACCGCCTGCACCGTCTCGCTCGGCCGCCAGCTGTGCTTGAGAGAATTGTCGTCCCGCTCGACGGTCTCGACCGTGCCGCCGAAGCCGATATCATAGGCGGCTTCGCGCCGCTCGAACTCCCACGGATTGCCATGGGCGAGCCAGTCTTCCGGCAGCTCGATCTGCTGGCCGTCCTTGATCTTCTGCTTGAAGAGTCCGTGCTGATAGCGGATGCCGTAGCCATAGGCCGGGATGCCGACGCTCGCCATGCTCTCCATGAAACAGGCGGCAAGCCGTCCAAGACCGCCATTGCCGAGCGCGGCGTCGGGCTCAAGTGCCTCGACCAGATCGAGATCGACATTGAGGCTCTTGAGTGCCTGGGTGACGGGCTCGACGAGACCGAGATTGCTCATCGCGTCGCGCAGCAGCCGGCCGATGAGAAACTCGAGCGACAGATAATAGACGCGCTTGGCGCTCTTGGCATAGGCATCGCGCGTCGAATTCATCCAATGGTCGATGACACGGTCGCGCACCGCATGGATAGTCGCCGCCAGCCAGTCATGATTGCGCGCCACCAGCGGGTCCTTGCCCACCGTGTAAGCGAGCTTCTCCAGGATCTCGGAACGTAACGTTGCGGCATCGGTGCGGCGCGGCGCCGGTTTCGGCGCATCGGGATGGATTTGCGTGACGGTCTGAACCATGGGTCCTCAAGCGCGGGATGCGCGATCCAACTCATCGTGATCTGGTGGTTTATGGTCTAGTATAACGCGACGAACGGCAAGACTAATCGACGAGGTCCAAGATGCCGCGCTTTGCCGCGAATTTGAGCATGTTGTTTCAAGAAATGCCCTTTCTGGAGCGCTTCGCGGCCGCCGCCGAAGCGGGCTTCACCGGCGTCGAATTTCTGTTTCCCTATGAGTTCGACAAGGCCGAGATCGTCAAACAGCGAGCCGAGGCCGGACTTGCCCAAATTTTGTTCAATACGCCCCCTGGCGACTGGGCGGCGGGCGAGCGGGGCGCCGCCGCCCTGCCGCGTAAGCGCGAGCTCTTCCGGAAGCAGTATGAGCAGGCTCTCGATTATGCCGGGGCGCTGGCCAATCCGCGCATTCACGTGATGGCCGGGATTCCCGCACCCGATGACGACATCCCTGCCTGCGAAAGGTGCTTCGTCGAGAATCTGCGCTGGGCGGGCGAACTTGCACAGTCCCGCGGCATCACCCTCCTCATCGAGCCGCTCAACCTGGTCGACATGCCGGGCTATTTCCTGACATCGGCGGATCAGGCGGCGCATATTCTGACGGCCGTCGCTCTGCCCCATGTGAAACTGCAATATGATATCTACCATCAGCAGATGAGCCGCGGCGCCGTCGCCGAAACGTTGCGTCGCCACTTTGCGCTCATAGGCCACATCCAGGTTGCCGGCGTCCCTGGTCGCAACGAGCCCGACTCAAACCAGGAACTCAACCTGCCCTATCTCTTCGGGCTCATTGACGAACTCGGCTATGACGGCTGGATCGGCTGCGAATATCGCCCCCGCGCCGGCACGCGCGAAGGTCTCGGCTGGCTCAAGACCTATGGCATCGGATAAAAAAGAAGCGGGAGTCCGACAGGAACTCCCGCAGTGATGGCACGAGACTAAGCTCTCCACATGCGCCCGTTGCGCGCATCCACATAAATGACCACCGACCGTCCATTGCGACTTCCGATGAATGAGTAGGTCCGTCCATCGCAATCGCGAGCTTTGACATTCCTGAAGCCGTTATTGCGGACGATCCGGCGCGCTTCACCGCAGCTCAAACGGCCAGGGCGGACGGCGGCATAATCATCATCATAGCCGCCGCGGAAACGAGGATAGCGGTTGTAGTCGTACCAGCCGTAGCCGTCATAGTAGCGGTAACGCGGGGCGACTTGATAGCTATAGAAAGGCACGCCGAAATGGATGTCGACATCCGTATCAGCCAGCGCTGACGGCATGGAACCAACAAGCCCCAGCGGCAATGCGATACTGCAGGCGAGCAATGTGTTCCTCAACATGAGTTTACCTCCATAGTTGACTTCGAAGGTAAACAAGTCCCGCCGGTGCAGAGTTCCTACACGTTGCTTTACTGTTTGTTACAGCCAAAAACTCGCAGAAGAACGAGAGAGTTCCATTACCGGAGCTCTCTCGCATCGGAAAGGCGAGCTAGGCGCGCCAGATATGGCCATTCTGCGAATTAACGTGCAGGACCACCGCCTGGCCATTGCGGGTCGCGTGGAACGTATAGGTCTTGTTGTCGCAGTCACGCGCCTTCACATGGCTGTAGCCGTCGGCGCGGATCTTCCGCTCGGCCGCGGCGCAGCTCATCGCCGTATGATGCATGACCGGTGCCGCCGCAGGCTTCTGCTCCGACGGGATCGGCTGGACCGGAATATAGTAGTGCGTGTTGTAGTCGGCGAACGCTACGCCCGACAGTCCGAACATGCCGAGAGGGAGCGCCACGGCGGCGGCTAAGGCGAGTTTGCTGAACATGGGAGTCTCCATGGACGAGGTTAAGTTACCTGTGGAGAAACCGCACCCAAGCGCTGCCGTTCCCGCTGAATCGGGTTAAATTTTGTTATTCATTTCCGAGGCTTAGATGAACTTCTGGTAAGTTTTCGTCTATCCGCTGAGCATAACCTTGATGAGGCCGTTGACGCGGCCCGCCTGCTCCATTTGCACCATGTGGCCGGCGCCCTCGATGATCTCAACCTTGGCGCCACTTGCCGCCGTCGCGTGGGTGCTCGGCAGGATCTTGTCCTCGGCTCCCCAGATGACGAGCGCCGGCACGCCGGACGAGGCGAGCACATCAGCGAGGATCGCCGACTGCCGGCCGCCGGCGAAGACGCCGGCCTTCAAGGCGCTCAGCGCCTCACCGACGCCATCGAGCCTCTTATATTTGAGGAGATCGTCCACCATCTGCCGGCTGACCAGGCCGGCATCGGCGAACAGATTCTCGAGCACCGGCTTCAGGTCGCGGCGCGAGGCCGATGCGACGAAGCCATCAATATACTCCATATTGATGTCCGGGCCGAGGCCGGCGGAACAAATCAGCGTGAGCGATGTCACGCGCGGCTTCGCCTGACGCGCCACTTCCATCGCGATGGCGCCGCCCAGCGAATGGCCGACGAGATGCGCCTTGTCGATCTTGACCGTGTCCATGAAGCTCAACACCGCCTTGGCGAGGCCCGCCACCGTCGGCTCACTTACCGCCTTGGTCGATTGCCCATGCCCCGGCAGGTCGAGCGTATAGACGGTAGCGCCCTCCGCCAGCGCATCGGCGTTGAACAGCCAGTTGTCGAGATCACCGCCGAAGCCATGGATGAGCAGAACCGTCTTGTCGCCGCTGCCGCGCTTGGTATAGCGCAGCCGCCCCGCCGCCGTTTCGGCGAATTCATAGCGCGGTCCGGCCGCCTCCTCCTCGCCCTCCTCCGCCTGAGGCACGACATAGGATCCGACAAAGGCATCGATATCGGCATCCGGAACGTCCTCGTCCGCCAGCACGCCGATCAGCGTCTTGATCGGATAGACCGTGTCTTCCTGGCCGATGCGTCGGCGCAATACGCCCCCTTCGCTCGCCTCGACGGCGCCGGCGATCTTGTCGGTTTCCACCTCCAGGATCTGATCGCCGGCCTTCACCTTGTCGCCGTCCTTCATCAGCCATGAGGCCAGCTTGCCCTCCGACATGGAGAGGCCCCATTTGGGCATGACAATCGGGATGATACGCTTCTCGGACATCACGCCTCCTCAATTCGCCATGGTCTTGCGAACGGCGCCCGCGATCTTGTCGGCGCTCGGCAGATAGATATCCTCGAGCGACGGCGAGAACGGCACCGGCGTGTGCGGCGAGGTCACCATCTGGATTCCCGCTTTCAGCGCCTTGAACGCCTCCTGCGATACCTTGGCCGAGACGTCGCTCGCGATCGAGCAGCGCGGATGCGCTTCATCGACACAGACGAGCCGCCCGGTATTCTCCACGCTTTCGAGCACCGTATCCCAGTCGATCGGCGAGAGCGTCCTGAGATCGATCACCTCGCATTCGACCTTGTCCTTGGCGAGCTGGGCCGCGGCATCCATGGCCCGATGCACCATCATGCCATAGGTCACGATCGTCACGTGCTTGCCCTCGCGCACCACATTCGCCTCGCCGAACGGGATCGCATAGGATTCCTGCGGCACATCCATTTCGAGGCCATAGAGATTCTTGTGCTCGCAGAAGATCACCGGATCATTGTCGCGGATCGACTGGATGAGCAGGCCTTTGGCGTCATAGGCATTGGACGGCACCACCACTTTCAAGCCGGGAATATGGGTGAAGAGCGGGGTCAGCACTTGCGAATGCTGGGCGGCGGCGCGAAAGCCGCCGCCAATCATGGTGCGGATGACCACCGGTGTCTCCGCCTTGCCGCCGAACATGTATTTGAACTTCGCGGCCTGGTTGAAGATCTCATCGAAGCACACGCCCATGAAGTCGATGAACATCAGCTCGGCGACCGGGCGCATGCCGCAGGCGGCCGCACCCACGGCGGCGCCGATATAGGCGGATTCGGAGAGCGGCGTATCGAGAAGCCGGTCGCCATATTTGGAGTAGAGGCCCTTGGTGACGCCGAGCACACCGCCCCAGGCGTCCTTCTCGCCGTCACCGCCCATGCCGCCGACAATGTCCTCGCCCATCACGAACACCGTCGGATCGCGCGCCATTTCCTGGTCAAGCGCTTCGTTCAAGGCCTGCCGCATGCTGATCTTGCGTGCCATGTTCCGTTCCCCCTCTCAATAAGTCACATAGACGTCGGTCATGAGATCCTTCGCCGTGGGCAAAGGTGCCGCCTTCGCCGCCACCACCGCGTCCTCGATCAGTCGCGCGATCTCCTTGTCGATGACGTCGAGCTCGGGCTTCTTGATCACGCCTGCATCCATCACCTTGTCGGCGAAGAGCCTGATGCAGTCCTGGTTGGCGCGGATATGCTCGACCTCGCCCTTGCCGCGATAGGTCTGCTGATCGCCTTCGAAATGGCCGAAGAAACGGATCATCTTGCATTCGAGCAGCGCCGGACCGCCGCCTTCGCGCGCGCGCTTGATGATCTCGCCCGCCGCTTCATAGACAGCGAAGAAATCGGTGCCGTCGACGGTGACACCCGGAAGCCCGAAGCCGGCTGCGCGATCGACATAGGAATCGACCGCCACCGCGTAATCGCGGGAGGTGGATTCGGCATAGCCGTTGTTCTCGACGACGAAGATGGCCGGCAGGTTCCACACCGCCGCGAGATTGAGGCTTTCGAGGAACATGCCCTGGTTCGAGGCGCCGTCGCCGACAAAGGAGATGCCCACGCCGCCATCGCCGCGGAACTTGGCGGCGAGCGCCGCCCCGCAGGCGAGGGGCGCTCCGGCACCCAATATGCCATTGGCGCCCATCATGCCTTTGGAGAGATCGGCAATATGCATCGACCCACCCTTGCCGCGGCAGGAGCCCATCGCCTTGCCATAGATCTCGCCCATCATTTCCTTCACGTCGACGCCTTTGGCGATGCAATGGCCGTGGCCCCTATGCGTCGAGGCAATGCGATCGCGGTCATTGAGATGCATCATGATGCCGGTGCCCGAGGCCTCTTCGCCGGCATAGAGATGCACGAAGCCCGGAATGTCGCCCTTGGCGAATTCGTTATGCACGCGCTCCTCGAACTCGCGGATCGTCCGCATCGTCCGGTAGGCCTCGAGCAGGCCTTGCTTGTCGAGCGGAAACGGATTCTTGCTCATCATTCTCCTCCCATCACGAAACCTGGCGTTTCTTCTCAATTGATCCCACCTGCCGCATCAGCCCATGGCGCGCCGCATGCTCCATGACGGCAGCGACATTGACAGTACGGAAGGCGTTTTCTTCGAGCGCAATCGTGACCCGATCACGCTCGGAAAAAGACAGCTCGCGCTCGCCATCGAGCGCAATGGAGCCGGCGGAGATCTGCGGCCCATAGGATTTTCCGGCCGCGAGCCTTTGCCAGCCGGCGATGCCGATCGGGCGCATATAGCCGGGTGCGATGGGTACAGTGAGCGCCAGTTGCGCCTCGTCGACGGGCGCGATCAGCACATGCAGGCCGCCGGGTTCGGAGCGCTTCACCGGCTCGAGAAGGCCCGCAATGGCCGACATGCCGATGACCTCGGGCTCGGCAAAGGTGACGAAGAGCTCGCGGAAGGTCTCCGGCTTCCACAGCGCCCGGGCCCCCACCACACGCTCGGTGACGAGCGCGACGTCGACCAGCGCGATCTCGGCCGCGTGGTCGTTTATGCGCACAACGAGCTTCTTGTTGGGCGAATAGGCGACGGCGGTCGGCACCCGCCCCGTCACCGCGAGGCCGACGGCAAGGCCGGTGATGGTCGGCTCGCGATGCTCGGGAAAGGCATTGTTGGTGCCGGTCGAGATGCCGGCGATCGGGATGTCGCCCGATCGGGAGACGACGGCGCGATGGGTGCCGTCGCCGCCCAGAACCACGATGGCGGCCACCCCTTGCTGGCGCATGAGGTCGGCGGCGCGGACGGTGTCGTCCACCGTGCCCGAGACCTTCATATCGAGATAGCTGAGTTCTGGAAACTCATGCTCGCGCAGATTGCGGGAACGATCGACGCCGCGCCGCACATGATGCCGGATCCCGCCATTTTCCGGCATCATGACCACCCGGTCGATGCCCGACGCCTTGAGGCAGGCGAGCACCCGGAGAACGATATTGGCGCGGTCGGTGATCTGGAGGCTGGTCGCGTTGGCGATCACGCGACGAATGTCACGTGCCGATACGGGGTTGGCAATGATGCCGACAGTCGGAGCCAATTTGGGTTCCTCCGCCACCACGATGACTCGTGAAAGTAATTTCCACAAGCCTCAAGGTAATATCCCGCAACGTTATGGGACCTTTGTCGTAAGAGAACCGGTTCATAAGAGGGTGAAGGACTCGAATAATCAATCGAAAGCTGTAAAATTCGCTCATCGGTCGGCGCATGTGTTCGGCAAACCATAGGAATAGGGACGCCGAGACCGGGGGAGCATCGAAAATTCTGATCAGACCGGCGAGGAAGTCGAGTTGAAGAATATTTTCATCGTCCGTGCTGGCGTGAGCTTCCACTTCGATTGAGCCGGCTGTGGGCACTCGAAATCGAGCGTTTCCCCCTATATCTGATTTTTAGCCGCCTTCGCCCCCGGCCTGGCTGGGCTGCCCAACCGGGAAAACCCGCGTCGTGACCGGGCGGTAACCACTTAATTTCCGCCCTTCCTCTTGACGCCTGGGTCCCCCTGCCCTATCTCACCCGACAGCTGTTGGCACTCATGATATGAGAGTGCTAGCAGGTGCCGGAAGACGGGGTTGGGAGGCCTCGCTTTCACTCTCCAGGCTCCGGCATTCAATCGAACAATGCGACCAACGAAGGAGACATCGCATGAAGTTCCGTCCTCTGCACGACCGCGTGGTTGTGCGCCGAGTTGAGGAAGACACCAAGACCAAGGGTGGCATCATCATCCCCGAAACCGCTCAGGAAAAGCCGATGCAGGGCGAAATCATCGCTGTCGGCCCGGGCGGTCGCGATGAATCGGGCAAGCTGATCCCGATCGACGTCAAGGCCGGCGACATCGTTCTCTTCGGCAAGTGGTCGGGCACCGAAGTCAAGATCGACGGCACCGAATATCTGATCATGAAAGAGTCGGACATCATGGGCGTTCTCGAAGGCAAGTCGTCTTCGAAGAAGGCGGCCTGATCCATTCCGGTCTGTAGCTCAACAATTCTTTAAAGGAAGAACAACATGGCAGCGAAAGAAGTCCGCTTCGGTGGCGAAGCTCGCGAGCGTATGCTCCGCGGCGTCGACATTCTCGCCAATGCGGTGAAGGTCACGCTCGGTCCCAAGGGCCGCAACGTCGTGATCGACAAGTCCTTCGGCGCGCCGCGCACCACCAAGGACGGTGTGACGGTCGCCAAGGAAATCGAGCTCGAGGATAAGTTCGAGAACATGGGCGCCCAGATGGTGCGCGAAGTCGCCTCCAAGACGAACGACGTCGCGGGCGACGGCACCACCACCGCTTGCGTGCTCGCCCAGGCGATCGTGCGCGAAGGCGCCAAGGCGGTTGCCGCCGGCATGAACCCGATGGATCTGAAGCGTGGCGTCGATCAGGCCGTCCGCACCGCCATCGAGGACATCAAGAAGCGCTCGAAGAAGGTCAAGGGCTCCGAGGAAGTCAGCCAGGTTGGCACCATCTCCGCCAACGGCGAGAAGGACATTGGCGAGATGATCGCCAAGGCCATGCAGAAGGTCGGCAACGAAGGCGTCATCACCGTTGAGGAAGCCAAGTCGCTCGACACCGAACTCGACGTCGTCGAGGGCATGCAGTTCGACCGCGGCTATCTCTCCCCCTACTTCATCACCAACGCCGACAAGATGGTCGCCGAGCTCGAGGACGTCTACATCCTCCTGCACGAGAAGAAGCTGTCGGGCCTCCAGGCCATGCTCCCGGTTCTCGAAGCCGTGGTGCAGACCGGCCGTCCGCTCCTCATCATCGCTGAGGACGTCGAAGGCGAAGCTCTCGCCACCCTCGTCGTCAACAAGCTCCGTGGCGGCCTCAAGGTCGCGGCCGTCAAGGCCCCGGGCTTCGGCGATCGCCGTAAGGCCATGCTCGAGGACATCGCCGTCCTCACCGGCGGCCAGGTGATCTCAGAAGATCTCGGCATCAAGCTCGAGAACGTCACGGTGGAAATGCTCGGCCGCGCCAAGCGCGTGCGCGTCGAGAAGGAGAACACCACCATCGTCGACGGACATGGCAAGAAGAACGACATCCAGGGCCGCGTTGCCCAGATCAAGCAGCAGATCGAAGAGACGACGTCGGACTACGACCGTGAGAAGCTCCAGGAGCGCCTGGCCAAGCTCGCGGGCGGCGTCGCCGTCATCAAGGTCGGCGGCTCGACGGAAGTCGAGGTGAAGGAGCGCAAGGACCGCGTCGATGACGCGCTCAACGCGACCCGCGCCGCGGTCGAAGAAGGCATCGTGCCGGGCGGCGGCGTCGCCCTGCTGCGCGCCAAGAAGGCCGTCGACGCCCTGAAGTCGGACAATGCCGACATCCAGGCCGGCATCAAGATCGTGTCTAAGGCGCTTGAAGCCCCGATCCGCCAGATCGCCGAGAACGCCGGCGTCGAAGGCTCGATCGTGGTCGGCAAGGTGCTCGAGAAGTCGGGCAACTTCGGCTTCGACGCGCAGAACGAAGAGTATGGCGATCTCGTCGAGAAGGGCATCATCGACCCGACTAAGGTCGTGCGCACCGCTCTTCAGGACGCTGCCTCGGTGTCGTCGCTCCTCATCACGACCGAAGCCATGGTCGCTGAGAAGCCGAAGGACAAGGCCCCGGCTCCGGCTATGCCGGGCGGCGGTGGCATGGGCGGCATGGACTTCTAAGAAGTCCGCTCATCGCGAGTTAGGAAGGACCCCGGTGGCGACACCGGGGTTTTTTCATGCGCGGATAATTCCCGTCTTGGCGAAATCTCTAACGTCCGCGTCACTCGTCACGACAACCGATGACAACTCCGTTGGGTCGCATACAGAGTAGGCCGAGACTGCCCCGAGCTTCTCCGACGTGATCAATGATACGGCCTCCGCCGCGCGCGCGATGATGGCGCGCTTGATCGCCGCCTCCTCGAAATCGCCCGTCGTGCCCCCCTCCTCGGGATGAAGGCCGGTCAGGCCGACAAAGCCCAGATCGATGCGCAAACGTTGGATCTGCTCGAGCGCTTCGGCCCCCACCGCCACCATCGAATGGCGGAACAGTCTGCCGCCGATCAGGATCACTTCGGCCGCCTGAAACGGCTCGAGTGCCGCGGCGATCGTCGGGCTGTGGGTGATGACGGTGATGTCGAGATCGAGCGGCAGAGAGCGCACGAGTTCGAGATGCGTCGTCCCGCCATCGATGAAGATGCGTTGCCGGCGCTCGATCAGGCTTGCCGCTTTCTGCCCGAGGCGGCGCTTCTCGTCCGTCGCCATGGACCGGCGGGCGGCGAGATCGGCGACGGTCGGCGATGCCGGCAGCGCGCCCCCATGCACCCGCAGCAGCATGCCCTCGCCGGCAAGCTCCCGCAGATCGCGACGGATCGTGTCCTCCGACAGGCCGAGCTCAGCGCTCAGCTCCTTGGCGACGATGCGGCCGTCCTTGGCCAGGCGGGTGAGGAGAAGCTGTCTTCTCTGTTGGGTTAGCATTACATGATAATGCACGATATTGCACGAAATGTCACGAATTGATAAGGTGGGGCTTCAGTAACCCGGAGTGTCCCATGTCGAAGAAACCCATGATGATCCTCATCGCCGGCCCTTATCGATCCGGCACCGGCGATGACCCCGCCAAGATGGCGGCTAATCTGAAGCGCCTCGAAGAGGCCTCCTGGCCGATCTTCGCGAAGGGCCATGTGCCGATGATCGGCGAATGGGCGGCGCTGCCCATCTGGCAGACGGCTGGCGGACGGGACGTGGGCGATGCGCTCTATGACCGCATCCTTCACCCGACGGCGGGCCGGCTCCTCGAGCATTGCGACGCCGTGCTGCGGCTGCCGGGCGAGTCGAAAGGGGCGGAAGACGACGTGCGCATCGCCCGCCTGCGCGGCATTCCCGTCTATTACGATATTGCGGAGATTCCCGACCACGCCGCCTAAGATCGGCCAGAAACCGCTTGTTCACATATGGTGGCGGGGTGGGATTCACCCCGCCTTTCTGTGTTAGAAGACCGCCCGTTCAGGAGATATTATATGCGCTTTGAATCACGGCTACTCATTGCGAGCGTTACCGCCTTCTTCATCACCACGAGCGCGGCCGTCGCCCAGGAGGAGCTCCCTCTCGAATTCGGCACCTACGCCCAGAACAAGGATTGGTGCAAGCTGGACCGCGCCGACCCGAAGGGGCCCGACTTCACGGACAAGCGCGCCTTCATCAATCTGACCCAGAACGAGATCAACTGGAACAATTCCGTCGGCCAGATCACAAATATCGGCATTGACGGCAACAAGGTCACTTTGGCGGTGCAACTGACGACTGACGGCCAGACGAAAGCCGTCACCCTGCCGCTCATCCGCAAGACCAAGAAGATCTTCGTGCTGGGCGGCATCAATTTCTTTCGCTGCACCGGCTATATGCCCAATCCCCGGCTTGGTCGCTGAGCCTCCCGTAGTCCGTTTAGCGAGCGGGCACCTCTCAGGATTGGCCCCATCGCAGGGGGATTGACGCGATTTTGCAGAGCCGTGACGATAGGCTTCCAGCAGGGAACGAGGCTGACATGAGCGATTATCCGTATGACCTGGGCACGTATCGCCGCCGCGTCACCACTAAATCGGTTGAGGCGCAGATATGGTTCGATCGCGGCCTCGCCTGGTGCTACGGCTTCAATCATGAGGAGGCGGTGCGCTGTTTCGAGAAAGCGGCGCAGGCCGATCCCGATTGCGCAATGGCCTGGTGGGGCATCGCTTACGCCGCAGGCCCCAACTACAACAAGCAATGGAAGGCCTTCGACACGGTCGATCTCGAGCGGTCGCTCAAAACCGCCCATAGAGCGACAGCCGAGGCCCTGAAGCTCAAGGACAAAGCCAGCGCCGTCGAGCGCGGCCTCATCGAGCCTTTGGCCTTGCGCTATCCGGCCAACGACCCGGGACAGGTGACGCCGATCTGGAATGACGACTACGCCTTGGCAATGCGCAAGGTCTATCAGGCCCATGCCCAGGATCTCGACGTCGCGACGCTCTTCGCCGAAGCGATCATGAACCGCACGCCATGGCAGCTGTGGAACATCGAGACCGGTACGCCCGCCGAGGGCGCCGACACGCAGGAAGCCATCGAGGTTCTGGAAAAGGCAATGCGACAGCCGGGAGGCGAGGACCATCCGGGCCTGCTTCACATGTATGTCCATCTGATGGAGATGTCGCCAACGCCTGAGCGCGCCCTCAGGGCTGGCGATCGCCTGCGCCATCTGGTCCCCGATGCCGGCCACCTCATCCATATGCCGACCCATATCGATGTGCTGTGCGGCGACTATCACAATGTCGTCGAGTGGAACGATCGCGCCATGCAGGCGGACCGCAAATATTTCGCGCGTGAAGGCGGTCTCAACTTCTATTCGCTCTATCGCTGCCACGACTTCCACTTCAAGATCTATGGCGCGATGTTTCTCGGCCAATATGCCCCGGCATTGGCGGCCGCCGAGGAGTTGGCGGCGGCACTTACCGAGGAGCTTCTTACCGTCGAGGTCCCGCCCATGGCAGATTGGCTCGAGAGCTTCGTGCCGATGAAGCTGCACGTACTGATCCGCTTCGGCAAATGGCGCGAAATCATCGCCGAGAGGCTCCCGGCCAACCGCAAGCTCTATTGCGTGACGACGGCGATGACGCACTACGCCAAGGCGGTGGCTCATGCCGCCACGGGAGATGTGAAGGCTGCCGAGACGGAAGCGGTGCATTTCGAAGCCGCGGTCGCGCAGGTCCCGCCCAGCCGCTATCTCTTCAACAACACGGCACTCGACATATTGGCGATCGCCGCCGGGATGATGAAGGGCGAGATCGCCTATCGCAAAGGCCGCCATGACGAGGCCTTCGCGCTTCTGCGTAATTCGGTGACGCTCGACGACAGCCTTCCTTATGACGAGCCCTGGGGTTGGATGCAGCCCACCCGTCATGCACTGGGTGCGCTGCTGCTCGAACAGGGCAAAGTCACCGAAGCCGAAGCGGTCTATCGCGCCGATCTCGGCCTCGACAAGACGCTGCGCCGCGCTTGCCAGCATCCGAACAATGTCTGGAGCCTGCATGGCTATCACGAATGCCTGGTGAAGCTCGGCAAGCTCGCCGAGGCGGCGATCATCAAGCAGTCGCTCGACATCGCCTCGGCGCGCGCCGATGTACCGGTCAAGGCATCCTGCTTCTGCCGCCTGAAGGCTGTCGCGTGAGCCTTCGCCAACGCATCAGGCGGGAGGGCATATACGGCGGCTTTCCGCCTTGAATTTGCCGTGGCGCGCGCCGATGTGCCGGATGAGACTTTCTGTCTGTTCCGGTGCTGCGCCGGAAAAGCGTGGCATGAACGTCTTATCTCCCGATGGAGCGTATTGACGAATGAACATGCAGCGACCGCTAGATCCGACTGAAATCGAAGCCGCGTTAGGCTTGGATTCCCGCGCGAAAACAAGGCGTTGGGGCCGGAGATTCGTGTATTTTCTCATCGCCGTCCTGGCCCTGGGCGGGCTCGCTTACTGGTATTGGGCGCCGGCTTCGGCAACCACCGGGCTCACCTATGACACTACCCCGGCGGTCATTACTCCACTCACCGTCACTGTTACAGCCACCGGTACCGTCCAGCCGACGACGCAGGTCGATGTCTCGAGCGAGATTTCGGGCGTCGTGCGCACCGTCAATGTCGACAATAACAGCCTCGTCAGGAAGGGCGACGTGCTGGCGGCGCTCGACGTGAAGCGCCTCGGTGCCCAGCTCGCGCGTGCCAAGGCGACGCTCGCCGCCAATGAGGCGAAGCTCGCCGACGCCAAGGCCACGCTGGAGCAGCGCCGCCTGGCCTATGAACGTCAGGCGGCCTTGAGCAAGAAAGGTTTCGCCGCCACCCAGGTTCTCGATGACGCGGTCGCCGCCCGCGACAGCGCAGTCGCCGCTGTCGCATCGGCGGAAGCCGATATCGAGGTCGCCAAGGCCGACATCGCGCTGCAGGAGATCGACATTGCCAAATCGAGCATCGTCTCGCCGGTCGACGGCATCGTGCTCAAGCGCGCCGTGCAGCCCGGCCAGACGGTCGCCTCTTCGCTCCAGGCCCCTGTCCTCTTCACCCTGGCCGAGGATCTGACGCGCATGCAGGTCGAGGCCAATATCGACGAGGCCGATATCGGCGCGGTCAAGGCCGGCCAGGACGCTCAGTTCACCGTCGACGCCTATCCCGGCAAGGCTTTCCCGGCCAAGATCGAGACGCTCGAATTCTCTCCCCTCACCACCGATGGCGTCGTCACCTACAAGGCCATCCTGACCGTCGACAACAGCGAGCTGCTGCTGCGTCCGGGCATGACCGCGACAGCGCAGATCACAGTGCGGAAGGTGGACAACGCGCTGGCGGTGCCCAATGCGGCGCTGCGCTACCAGCCGCCCCGGCCTCGCGCCGAGACGGGCTTCGACCTCACCCAGATCTTCTTCCCGAGACCCATCGGCCGTGGCGCGCCCAAGCGCGATACCCCGGCCAATGCGCGCACTGTGTGGATCCTCAAGGACGCCAGGCCGCAAAAGGTGAGCGTCACCACCGGCGTCACCGACGGCAAACTCACCCAGATCGTGACCGGCGACATCAAGGACGGCGACCAGGTAATCACCTCCTCGCGCACGGCCGGACAATGACGCAAGGCTTGCCGTTCATCGCCTTCGAGAAAGTGCAGAAGATCTATGGCGAAGGTGCCGGCCGTGTGCGCGCCTTGGCAGGCGTCGATCTCGTCATTGCGCGTGGCGAATTCCTCGCCATCATGGGGCCATCCGGCTCCGGCAAATCGACCGCGATGAACATCTTGGGCTGCCTCGATACGCCGAGCGCCGGGCGATATCTCTTCGGCGGTGTCGATGTCACGGCCCTCGGGCGCGACCAGCGTGCCTTGTTGCGCCGCAATTTCCTGGGCTTCGTCTTTCAGGGCTATAATCTCCTCGCCCGCACCACCGCGGTCGAGAATATCGAGCTGCCCCTCGTCTATCGCGGCACACCGCGCCATGAGCGCCGCGACCGCGCGGTTGAGGCTTTGCGCCTCGTCGGCCTCGAGGGCCGCGAGCATCATACCCCGGCCCAGCTCTCGGGCGGCCAGCAGCAGCGTGTCGCCATCGCGCGCGCCATCGTCACCGACCCCCTGGTGCTGCTCGCCGACGAGCCGACCGGCAATCTCGACACCGCCCGCAGTCATGAGATCATGGAGCTCCTCACCCGCCTCAATGAGGAGCGCGGCCTCACCATCATCATGGTGACGCATGAGCCCGACATGGCGGCCTTCGCCCACCGTACCATCCGTTTTCTCGACGGCCATATCGAATCGCAGCACACCCGCGAGGCCGCCTGATGTTGTGGGAAGCCTTCAAGCTCGCTCTATTGTCGGTCAGGCGCAATGTGCTGCGCTCGATCCTGACTCTGCTCGGTATCGTGATCGGCGTCGGCGCGGTGATCGCCATGGTGACCATCGGCAACGGCACGACACAAAAAGTGACCGACGATCTCTCCAAGCTCGGTAGCAACCTTCTGATCGTGCAGCCCGGACGCAACACCTTCGGGCCCGGCGGCGCCAGCCAGGAGAACCGTTCCTTCGACGACCGCACGCTGGCGAAACTCCGCGCCGAATTGACCGGTGTGCGCGCCATTGCCCCATCGGCGACCCGCGCCGCGACCCTCATCTATGGCGCCACCAATTATGCGACGACGGTGACCGGTACCGATTCCGAATTCTTCATCGCACAGGACTGGACCTTCGAGCGAGGGCGCCCCTTCAATGACAGTGAGGTCCGATCCGGCAGCGCTGTCTGCGTGATCGGCGAGAGCGTGAATGACGCCCTCTTCGCGCCGGACAGCGGTCTTGGCAAGCGGATGCGCGTCGGCACCATTTCTTGCGACATCATCGGCATTCTCGCCAGCAAGGGACAGGGCGCCTTCGGCAACGACCAGGACAACACGGTCGTCCTGCCGCTGCGCACGTATCAGCGCCGTCTCGCCGGCAATACGCGAATCCCCACAATCTACATCTCGGCCGCCACCAGCGACGACATACCTGCCGTGACGGCCAATGCCGAACAGATCCTGCGCGAGGTCCGTCGCGTCGGTCCCGACAAGGACGACACTTTCACGGTGCGCGATATGAGCCAGATCATCTCGACCATGACCTCCACCTCGACACTTCTCACCGGCTTGCTGAGCGCCGTCGCCGGCGTCAGTCTCCTGGTCGGCGGCATCGGCATCATGAACATCATGCTGGTCTCGGTGACCGAGCGCACCCGCGAGATCGGCATACGCCTCGCCATCGGCGCGCTTGAGCGCCAGGTCCTCACCCAGTTCCTGGTCGAGGCGCTGGTCTTGGCCTTGCTGGGCGGCATGATCGGCATCATGCTTGGCTTGGCGCTGGCCGGTACTGCCAGCTTTTTCATGGTCATTCCCTTCGCACCGAGCCTTTCGAACATCGCACTCGCCTTCCTGTTCTCAGGCGCTATCGGGCTGGGCTTCGGCTTCTTCCCGGCGCGCCGCGCCGCCCGGCTCGATCCGATCGATGCGCTTAGGCATGAATGAACATGTCCCTGCGATTGGGTTTCATGGCTTCCGCATAATCACCTATTTGAGCTCCACGGTGACCCGGCCGAGCTTGCCGGTGAACTTGAACGGCGGAGAATAGCTGAAGTCGATCGGCGAGCCGGTGTCCTCTCCGATATCCTGCCCTTCATAGAGCGAGTATTTGAACGGTGTCGTCTTTTCGACGCGGCCCTCGCCGATCTTCTTCCCATTGGCGAAGAGCGTGATCGTGCCGCCCTTGCCCATGCCGCCGCCGTCGGACTTGAATTCCATCGCCAGCGTGACCTTGCCGGTCGGTGCCGGCTCGGTGGAGACGATGCGATAACGCTCGAGCGCCACATGGTTGTGCAGGCCGACGAGCTTGCCCTGCTCGATGTAAAATCCCCAGCCACCGGTGAAGCCCCCCTGGGTGAAGATCATGCCCTCCGCTCCGCTCGTGGGTATCTCCGCCTCGGCGGTGATCGTGAAGGATTTGTTCTTGAGATCGGGCGCGGAAGCTTCGGGCAGCGCCGCCAGCGGCGTCTCATACACGAAAATCTTGCGCCCGGCGGCAAGGCTCGGCTTGCCCGTCAGCTCGATCGACATGCGCTCGGGGCCACGCCAGTCGAGCGGCAGGATGTCGTTGCGCGCCGCCTCGGCCCACCAAAGGTCCTGCAGCGCGCGAAGCTTGTCGGGATCGGCCGATGCGAGATCGTCGGCCTGCGAGAAATCCTTGTCGATATTGTAGAGTTCCCACTTCGCCTTATCGATGTCGAAGCCCTGTCGGTCCGGCTGCCAGGGCAGGAAGGACAGCGACGACGCAAACCAGCCGTTCTGGTAGATGCCGCGATTGACCCCCATCTCGAAGACCTGCTCCTTGCGACGGTCGGGAGCCTTGGCGTCGTTGAACGTGTAGGTCATGCTGATTCCGTCGATGGGCTTCTGCGGAACGCCGTTGAGAATGTCCGGCGCCCGCACGCCGGCAACGTCCAGCAATGTCGGCATGATGTCGATCACATGGTGGAACTGACTGCGCAGCCCGCCCTTATCAGTGATCTTCGCCGGCCACGAGATGATCAAGGGATTGCGCGTGCCGCCGAAATGCGACGCGACCTGCTTCGTCCATTGGAAGGGGGTGTCCATCGCCCATGCCCAGGCCGCCGGAAAGTGATTGAAGTGCTTCGGGCCGCCGAGCTCATCGATGACCTTGAGATTGTCCTGCCAGGTCTCCAGAATGTTGTTGAAGAAGGCGTTCTCATTGGTCGAGCCTTCGATGCCCCCCTCTGCCGATGCGCCATTGTCGCCGACGATGTAGACGATCAGAGTATTGTCGGCATCAGGAAGCTTGGCAACGGCGTCGAGAATGCGTCCCATTTCGTGATCGACATGGGCGCCATAGCCGGCGAAGACTTCCATCATGCGCGCATAGAGTCGTTTCTGGTCGGCATTGAGCGTGTCCCACGCCGGCAGGCCGGCGGGGCGCGGCGTGAGCTTGGTATCAGGCGGGATGACGCCCAGCTGCTTCTGCCGCTCGAAGGTCACTTCGCGATAGCGGTCCCAGCCCATGTCGAACTTGCCCTTGAACGTGTCGATCCATTCCTTCGGGGCCTGATGCGGCGAATGGGTTGCACCCGGAGCGACATAGAGGAAGAACGGCCGGTCGGGATCGATGACTTCCTCTTTCTGCATCCAGGCGATCGACCTGTCGGCAATGTCAGTGGACAGGTGGTAGTTGGGATCGGTCGAGCGTGGCACGCGGTTGCGGTTCTCGTAGAGAACCGGCTCGTACTGGCTGGTGTCTCCGGAATTGAAGCCATAAAAATAGTCGAAACCGAGCCCATTGGCCCAGCGATCGAACGGACCGATTTCGCTGGTCTCCCAGATCGGCGTGTTGTGATTCTTGCCGACCCAGGCGGTGGCATAGCCATTCTGCCGCAGGATTTCCGCCACCGTTCCGGTGCTCTTGGGAATGATGCCGGTATAGCCATCATATCCCGTCGCTGCCTCGGTGATGCTGCCATTGCCGGTCACGTGGGTGTTGCGGCCGGTGATCAAGGCAGCGCGCGTCGGCGAGCACAGCGCCGTCGTATGGAAGCGGTTGTAGCGCAAGCCTTCTGCGGCGAGCTTTTCCATGCTCGGCGACGAAACGCCGCCGCCGAAGACACTGAATTGTCCGAAGCCGACATCATCGAGAAGGATCAGCACGATATTGGGCGCCCCTTTGGGGGGGACGGAGGATTTGCGGAAATGTCGCGGGATCGGAATCGAGATAAGTGCGTCCGACCGCGCCCTTGAAGTGAAAATCAGGGTGGGGCAGCGAGAGGGTCTCGCCGGCATAGCCAGGCTCCGGACTCTGGGCCAGCGCCGTCTGGGCAAGTGCTGCGATGCTGACCGCTGCAAGCATCGTCTTGAGATTGAACAAAAGAGTCGCGGCGTGCGGAAACATCTTGGCCTCCTACCTTGATTGTCATGCCTTCTCGCTGGGTCAGACCACCTCCTCGACCGGCGGCGGCGTCCATGAACCGCCGGTGATCGCCGTCATGGACCAATAGGCGCGCAAATAGAGCGAGAAATCGACGTCTTTGGGTGCCGGCAGCCAATTCGTCTGTATCACCACCGGCGGCGCGTCGGCCTGCACGTGGAACGTGAGCGTGCTGCGGGCTCTGGGCGACGGAACTATGGCATCTCCTGTAGAAGAACAGTTCAGGTTGCTAGACTAGCGCCCTGGTATATTGAGCTATAGTTGGACCAAGGGCCTATTTTATTCGTCTGAGCCAGAAGCCGAGAACAGACCGGAAGCATGGAACGCCTGGGTGACCTCGCTTCGTCGCCGCCCGCGTCGCACCGGGCAATAGAAGCCAGCGTTTGAAATACTCGCAAAATCGTGAAAGATGGCTGAAACGCGGGCCATCCGGTTGGCGTATAGACTGCTGTGATGCAATATCGAACCCTCATAAGCCCCTGGACCGACCGCAGCGGACGCTTTTCCGCGCTCAAATCGGCGGTACTGATCCTGGTTCTCCTTCCGGCCATATATTATGCGATCGAGCTCAGCCGGAACGATCTGGGCCCGCTGCCCTACAAGGAAGCGCTGCACCGCATCGGCGACTGGACCATACGCTTCCTGGTCATCACTTTGGCTCTGACACCGCTACAGCGCATCCTGGGCTGGCCCAAGCTCGCCCTCATCCGCCGCATGCTGGGCGTCACCACCTTCGCTTACGCATTGGCGCATCTTTGCCTATATGTCGTGAACGAGAAATTCGATCTCGTTTTCGTCGCTTCGGAGATCGTCAAGCGCATCTATCTCACCATCGGCTTCACGACACTCCTGGGCTTGAGCCTCCTCGCCGCGACCTCGACCGACTGGGCGGTGCGCAAGCTCGGCCGCAACTGGAAGAGGCTGCATCTCATCGTCTATGGCCTAGCCGTGCTGGCGCTTCTGCACTATTTCATCCAGTCCAAGATCGACGTCAGCCAGCCGGTGCTGTGGACGGGCTTCTTCCTGCTACTGATGATCTATCGCGTGGCGATCAAGCAGCGCCGGCCCCTGACCCCGCTGGTCCTGGCGGGCTCCGCCGTTGCAGCAGCCCTCCTGACCGCCGCGGTGGAATTCTCATGGTACGGGCTCGCGACCGGCGTCGGCCCCTTGCGGGTCCTCAAGGCCAATCTGGCTTTCGCCTATGGCCTGCGTCCCGCCTGGATAGTGCTGATCGTGGGTCTGGCCGTGGCGCTCCTGCCCTGGCTCAAACAGGCCTATGGCTTGGCCAACGCCCGCCTCAATCCCGCCCGCAACGCCGCGACGCGCTGATCGTCCTCGAGCCGCGTCTGCAGCGCCAGCACGGCCCGAGATTCGAGGATCACGCCGTCATCGAGGATCTTGAGATGGTTGGCGGCGAGCGTCGACCCCGTGGTGGTGATGTCGACGATCGCTTCAGCGGTCCCCGCCGCTGGCGCGCCCTCGGTAGCCCCAAGGCTTTCCACGATGCGATAGCCTGTGACGCCTTTGGCGGAAAAGAAACGGCGCGTCAGATTGAGATATTTGGTGGCGACGCGCAGGCGCCGGCCATGGCGCTTGTAGAAGCTCTCCGAGACTTCATCGAGGTCGCTCATGCGGGCGACGTCGAGCCAGGCCTCCGGCACTGCCACCACGACATTGGCGAAACCGAAGTCCAGCCTTTCGAGGACGCCGATACGCTCGTCATCAGGCCTCAGCGTCTCGCGCAGCAGATCCTCGCCGGTGACGCCGAGATCGATCTTGCCCTCCTTGAGCGAGGTCGCGATCTCCGAGGCTGACAGGAAGGCGACATCGATGCCTTCGATGCCACCGAGACGGCCGCGATAGAGCCGGTCCGATCCCTTGCGCGTCAAGGCGAAGCCCGCCTTGCCGAGGAGCGCTTCGGTCGCTTCCATCAGGCGGCCCTTGGAGGGAATGCCGAGAACAAGCGCCGTCATGACCGGCCTCCCACTGCCGCCAGAAGCTGCTCCGTCCCGATGGCGCAGCCGACAGCCGAAACCGGTACCGGTGAGCCGATATCGGACAGAAGATCGTCATAGCGTCCGCCACCGGCGACCTGCAGCGGGCCCAGCGCCGCATCCGCCTCGATCTGAAAAACGAAGCCTGTATAATATTCGAGATTACGTCCGAAGGGCGCGGCGAAGAAGAAATCCTCAGGCCGCAAGCCCTCTCCACGCATCGCCTCGATGCGGCGGCGATAGCGTTCCAGCGCATCACGATAGGACCGGCTCTTCGCCACACCTTCGAGCTGCTTGAGCGCGGATGCCGCATCGCCCTCGATCGCGAGATAAGCGTTGATCGCATGAACAGCTTCAGGAGCGAGCGGATGCGCGGAGCGGTCGGCCGCCTTGTCGGTCAGCCGCGCGGCAATCTCTTCCGCCGAACGGCCCCCCACCGGGCTTATGGCTTTGCGCTCGAGTTCGCTGTCGACCCAGTGCCTGGTCTCGCCGGCATCCTTGCCCACCACCGCATCGACGAAGGGCGATATGCTGGTGCGGCTCAGCTCTTCGCGCGCCGCGAAGCGGGCCAACGTCTCGCGAAATGTCTGCGGCCGCCAGAATTGATGGATCAGACGAAGTCGCCAGCGCTTCGGCATTTCGAGTCCGTCGAGCAGCGCCTGGAAGAGATGGAGATCGCCAAGCTTGACGCGGAAACGCTTGAGTCCCGCGGCCTTCAGGGCGGCAATTGTCAGCGCCAGCACCCGCGCCTCGGAGGCCTCGGCATCGCCGGCCGCCAGCCATTCGATGCCGGCCTGGCCGAATTCGCTGGGAGCCCTGCCGCCTTGTGTGAAGCGGAAGGCCGGTCCGCAATAGCAATAGCGCGCCTCGCTGTCGGGCCTCGGCGCATGCATGAGGTGATAACGGCAGGCCGGCACCGTGATATCGGGGCGCAAGCACATTTCGGCCCCTTCCGGATCGGTGAAGACATATGAGTTGGCGCGGATATCCTCGCCGGAACGCTCGAGGAAGATGTCGGCCGGCTGCAGAATGTCGGGCGCGATATGATCGAAGCCCGCGTCCTCGAAGACCGCCATGATGCGGGCATTCTGCGCCGCGAGTGCCACCCGCTCGGCCGAGGACCTACCGGACATCTAGGACGGCCTTCTTCATCTCCGCGCCAGAGCCTCGCGCACCGCCTTCACCAGATCGGCTTCCGGCACCGAGAACTGCGCCAGCCGCGCTTCCTTGTAGTCGGCACGATTTTCGACGCCGCCCGCGAGTTCCGCGCCGAGCGCCAGATCCTTGATCTGCACTTCGCCCTTGGCCTTTTCGTCACCACCCTGGATGACGACCAGCGGACTGCCGCGTTTGTCGGCATATTTCATTTGCGCCTTCATGCCGGAAGTGCCGACATACATCTCGGCGCGGATGCCGGCCGCCCGCAGGCTTCCCACCATGCGCTGATAGTCGCCGATGCGCTCGCGGTCCATGATCAGCACCACGACCGGTGCCAGCGTCTTGCCTTCCTCGGTGCGGCCGAGAAGGGTCAGCGCCGAATAGAGCCTCGACACGCCGATCGAGAAGCCGGTGGCCGGCACCGGCTGGCCGGTGAAGCGCGCGACGAGATCGTCATAGCGCCCGCCGCCGCCGACCGAGCCGAAGCGGACAAGCTGGCCCTCGTCATTGCGCGCTTCCATCAGCAATTCGCATTCGAAGACGGGGCCGGTGTAATAGCCGAGGCCGCGCACCACCGCCGGATCGATCTTGATGCGGTCTTCCGCATAGCCTGCCGCGGCGAAGAGCATCGACATCTCCGCGAGCTCTGCCACGCCGGCGCGGCCGCGCTCGCTCTCGCCGACCAGCTCAGCGAGCCGCTTCAGCGTTTCCGCCCGGCTCGCCGCTCCCGCATCGACAAAGCCGGCGACGCGGTCGATGGCGGCCGCATCGAGCTCGGCCCCCTTGGTGAAGTCGCCCGAGTCGTCCTTGCGGCCCTTGCCCAGGAGCTCGCGCACACCGGCGACGCCCAGTCGGTCGAGCTTGTCGATGGCGCGCAGCACCGTCATGCGCCGCGCCTCGTTCTCCGGCCCCGCCACCCCGATGCTTTCGAGCACGCCGTCGAGAATCTTTCGGTTATTGACCTTCAGCACATAGCTGCCGCGCGCGATGCCGAGCTTCTCCATCGTGTCGGCGATCATCATGCAGACTTCGGCATCGGAGGACGGCGAGGCCGAGCCCACCGTGTCGGCGTCGAACTGCATGAACTGGCGGAACCGGCCCGGCCCCGGCTTCTCGTTGCGGAACACCCAGCCCTGGCGATAACCGCGATAGGGCGTGGGCAGCGCCTGCTGGTTCTCGGCGATAAAGCGCGCCAGGGGTGCTGTCAGGTCATAGCGTAGCGACAGCCACTGTTCGTCATCGTCCTGAAAGGAGAACACGCCTTCATTCGGGCGGTCCTGGTCCGGCAGGAATTTGCCGAGCGCGTCGGTATATTCGATGAAGGGCACTTCGAGGGGCTCGAAGCCATAGGCCTCGTAGACCTCCTCGATCACCCGCATCATGCGCTTGACGCCACGCACCTCGTCGGGTCCGATATCACGGAAACCCTTGGCGACGCGCGCCTTCGGGCGCTGCTGTTTGGTCTTGGCGGACATGCCCGCTCCCTCAAATGTAAGTCGAGCGGGCTTGTAACGGATGGCCGGGCCCTGGGCAACCATGCGGAATGCCCCCGCCCCGCCAGGGGGGCGAGGGTATCCGGCTTACTTGTCCCGGACCACTTTCTGCTGCTGAATGCCCAGCCCCTCGATGCCGACCCGCATGACGTCACCCGGCTTGAGGAAGCGCTGCGGCTTCATGCCCATGCCGACGCCGGGGGGCGTGCCGGTGGTGATGATGTCGCCCGGCATCAGGGTGAAGAACTGCGACAGATAGGCGACGATATGGGCGACGCCGAACACCATGGTGGCGGTCGAGCCGTCCTGCACCCTCTTGCCATTGAGCTCGAGCCACAATTTGAGCTTCTGCGGGTCCTTGACTTCGTCCGTGGTCACGAGCCACGGGCCGATCGGGCCGAAGGTGTCGTAGGACTTGCCCTTGGTCCACTGGCCGGCGCGCTCGATCTGGAATTCGCGCTCCGAGAGGTCGTTGATGGTGCAATAGCCCGCCACATGGGCGAGCGCGTCCTTCTTCTTGATGTTCTTGGCGCGCGTGCCGATGATGACGCCAAGCTCCACTTCCCAGTCCGACTTCTTCGACTTGGGCGGGATGGTGACATCGTCATTGGGGCCTGAGATGCAGCTCACATGCTTGGTGAAGAGCACGGGCTCGGGGGGCACCGGCAGGTTCGATTCCGCCGCATGGTCGGAATAGTTGAGGCCGATGGCGATGAATTTCTGCGGATTGGCGACGCAAGCGCCGATGCGCGGCGTGCCGCGCACCAGAGGCAGCGATTCCGGCTTGATCTTGGCGAGGCGTGCCAGGCTCTTCGGGCCGATCGTCTCGCCGGTGATGTCGGCAATGGTGCCGGAGAGATCGCGGATGCGGCCCTCCTTGTCGAGAAGGCCCGGCTTTTCCTTGCCCTTCGCGCCATAACGCAGCAGCTTCATATTTTCCCCTTCTCCAATAGCTTCGCTGACGGATGCCAGCGTGGTTGAAAACCGCGCGCGAGAATGCCGGCATAGAGTGCCGGAGTCAAAAGCTTAGCGCTCATGACAGGCCTGCGCGGAACGGCCAATTCATATCCCTCGAAGGACCATTTGAGGAGCCGCTCGCCCAGGACCGCGAAGGGGCCCTCACCGGCATCGATCATGACGCCGTCCGGCAAAGTCGCGACCTCGATATCGGGCTTGCATCCCCGCCGCTCCGTGTCGACGATGCGGTCAGCCGCATCCGCCATGAGAGGGGGCGAAGCGAGCGACAGGAAGAGCTGCGCCTCCTTGCGGCGACAATAGAAGCAAGGCCGGTGGCCGGCCGCCAGCGCCGTCACTTCGTCGAGGAAGAACAGCGACGTATAGCCCTTGCCCATCGGCTCGTGATGATTACCCTTCCAATAGAGATCGCAGCAGATCCAGTGCCGTGTGGCCCACCGCCTCTTGCCGAGTGTCCGGTCGTCGCGGTGGAATTTGCCGCCGCGATTGCCCATCATCGCGCCTCGGGCCGGACTGGCGACGATCTCGCCATAGGGATCGACGCGGTTCTGCAGCGGCATGTCAGCGCTCCCGCGGCGGGACTTCGGCGCAGCCTTTTGCGCCGTAGGGATTGTCGGCATCGCAGGCCAGCGCGCGGCGCAGATACTCTGGAAATATCATCGGCCGCTCGATGCATTCGATGACCGCTACCTGCTTGCCCTTCTTGTCCTTCACCTCGACGCCGGCCTCGCCATCCATCGCCTCGGCCGGCGCCTCATCGCCTTCCCAGCGCGCCACGGAGTAAACCCGATACGTAAAGTCGCCGTTCTTGAAGCGGACATTGACCGTGTAGCTGTTCTTGCCCCGCACATGGGAGAAGAACAGCTTCTTAGCTCCGTCCATCGCATCGGCCGAATAGACGAGCTCGGTCTTCTCGTCATTGCCGAAGCGATACTGGACGTTGCTCCAGGATTGACCGGCCTCCGTCTCCACCGCGCAGATCTCGATATATTTGCCGGCGGAACCGGTTTCGCAGACGAAGAGCGGCGCCTCGTTATTGTCCGCCACGCAGGCCGAAGCCGCGGCCGGCCAGAACAGAAAGATGAGGGCCGCCAGATGTCTCATGGCACGCGCCGGAAGAGGCCCGGATAGTCCGTCACCAGCCCATATTCGTCGAATGTGACCTCGGCTTCGAAGGTGCCATCCGTCGCTTCATAGCGAAAGCGCCGGCTGGGCTCCCGGCAGGTGTAGCGCTGGCCATCGACAAAGGGATCAAGCGTGTCGGAGGGCATCCACAGCATGGCGAAATCGCGCGCCTGGCCTTGCGCGAACTCCGTCCGCCTGACCGGCAAGCTGTTGGTGAAGCAGGTGAAGGAGAGATCGATGTCGATGCAGCCGTCGAAGACCGGCAGCTTGTTGCCTTGGCCGTCCTCCCAGCGCCCCGGTGCGATTGATCGATATTCACGGATACGGCCATCGACGGAATCGACTGTGAAGCCAAGGACCCGCCAGGTCTTGTCGAGATCGATCGCATAGGAGACGGCGAAGGACGGACCTATGACATTGCTGCGCACACTGTAGCCGGAGGGTGTTGCGCGCAGCACGAGATGTTCGAGGCCTTCGCCCTCTTCGGGCCGCCAACGCGCGGTGATCTCATCCACCGGCTTCCACATCAGGGACTCTTCACGATGATGACATGCATGTCCTTCGGCCCATGCGCCGGGCGCACGATCGTCTGTTCGATATCGCCGGTGCGCGAAGGCCCTGAGATCATGTTCACCGTGCGCGGCATCCGGCCCGGCCCATAGGCATCGCGCAAGCGGCTCCAGACCTCCTCGTAGCTCGCCACGAGATCCTTGGCTTCGAGCAGCACTATATGCGCCTCGGGCATGAAATTGAGCGTCGTCGGATTATCCGGCCCCGAGAGCTGGACGATGGTGCCAGATTCGGCAACGCCGGCGAAAGCATGGGTGAGCGAGGCGGTGTCGCTATCTTCCGCGCGGCCTTCGCTCACGGTGAGCGTCTGGGCCCGATGCCAGGGCAAGGTGGCAAGGCGCTCGTCCTGGCCATGGCGGATCGCCGCCGGCCGGTTGGTGTTGCGCAAATAGGCGGCGACGGAAGCCGGCACGTCGTTCAGGTCATCGAGAATTTCCACTGAACCGCCGACCTGTTCCATCATCCGGACGAAAACGGCAATGCGATGCGCCTCATCACCCTGGCCGCGCTCCGGTACCAGATTGCGCTGCGGATGCATGAGACGGTCCTCGACGGAGGCGATGCGCAGGGCCTCGTCGCTCTGGGCGGCCGAGCGCCTGATGCGCGAGAGGATGCGGGCGCGGGCATTATCCATGGCGCCGTTCCTTCCACATCGCCTGGAACGTTTTGCCCTGCGGCGCCGGCATGTCGCGATAGCGCGTCCAGCCCTGGGCCAGTGGCAGGCTGGCAGACCGGCCTTTGCGCCCGCTCATGAGATTGAGAAGTCGCGCCGCGATCCGCGTGCCGAATTGGTAGAGCTTCGGCCGCTTGGCGAAATAGGCCCAGACACTCAAACCTGAGCGCACCGCACCGGGCGTCAGATGCTTCTCGAACTCCTTCTCGCGCCAATGCCGCAATAGCCGCGGCAAGGGAATGCGCATCGGGCAGACCTCCTCGCAGCGTCCACAGAAGGTCGAGGCGTTGGGTAAATGCTTCGCCTTCTCGATGCCGATCAGGGCCGGCGTCACCACCGAGCCGATCGGGCCTGGATAGACCCAGCCATAGGCGTGGCCGCCCACCGCCTGATAGACCGGACAGTGATTGAGACAAGCGCCGCAGCGTATGCAGCGCAGCATGTCCTGGAATTCGGTGCCGAGCACATTCGAGCGGCCATTGTCGAGGATGACGACGTGATATTCAAGAGGTCCGTCCGGATCCTCGGGCCGCCGCGGCCCGGTCGAGAAGGTCGTGTAGTTGGAGAAATCCTGCCCCGTGGCCGAGCGCGCCAGCACGCGCAGGATGGTCGTCGCATCCTCGAGCGTCGGCACGATCTTCTCGATCGACGCGATGACGATATGGGCCTTGGGCAAGGTCTGGGTCAGATCGCCATTGCCCTCATTGGTGACAATGATCGAAGTGCCGGTCTCGGCGATGAGGAAATTGGCGCCGGTGATGCCGACATCGGCGTCGAGATATTTCTGGCGCAGGACAGTGCGCGCCTCCTCGACCAAAGTCGGTATCTCGGTGAGGTCCCGATTGGGATCGAGATGTGTGTGGGCCTTGCGGAAGTCGGCCTCGATCTGATCGCGCGTCAGATGCACGGCAGGTGCGATGATATGGCTCGGCGGCTCGCCGCGGAGCTGGATCAGATACTCGCCGAGATCGGTCTCGACCGGGGTGATGCCCGCCTGCTCGAGAGCTTGATTGAGTCCGATCTCTTCCGAGATCATCGACTTGCCCTTGGTGGCAAGCCTAGCGTCGAGCTTCCGGCAGATGGCGAGGATGGCGGCGCGTGCTTCTTCTGCCGTTTCCGCCCAATGGACATGCCCGCCGCTGTCATTGACCTTCGCCTCGTAGCGCTCGAGATAGAGATCGAGATGGGCGAGCACATGGTCCTTGATGTCGCGTGCCTGGTCGCGCAGCGCATCGAATTCCGGCAGGCTCGCCTTGGCCTTGGCGCGCTTCTCGACGAAGCGCGGGCCGGTTTCGGTCATTGTCGACTGCAACTGGCGGTCGGCGATCGCGCGCGCCACATTGCTGGTGAACTCGGCGGCCCGGGATTCCATTACTCGGCCTCCGCGATAGGCGGCGTCGCCATGTCGCCGGCCAGCACTTCCGCGACATGGCGCACCTTGAGATTGGCGCCTTCGCGCTTGAGCTTGCCGGCCATGTTCATGAGGCAGCCCATATCCCCGGCAAGAAGCAGATCGGCGCCTGTGGCGACGATCTTCTTCGTCTTCTTCGACACCATGACATTCGAAATGTCCGGATACTTCACGCAGAACGTGCCGCCGAAGCCGCAGCACACCTCGGCATCCTCCATTTCGACGAGATCGAGTCCATGAACGGTGCGCAGCAGCTTGCGCGGCTCCGCTTTGACACCCAGCTCGCGCAAGCCCGAGCAGGAGTCATGATAGGTGACCGAGCCCTCAAAACGCGCGTCGACATTCTCCTGTTTCATGACGCGCACCAGGAAGGACACGAGTTCAAAGGTCTTCTCGGCCAAAGCGTCGGCCGCCTGGCGGTCGGGCGAGCCCTTGGGGAACAGCTCGGGATAATGCGCCTTGATCATGCCGGCGCAGGAGCCGGACGGCGCCACGACATAGTCATATGACGAAAAAGCCTTGATGACGGCGCGCGCGATGTCCGCCGTGTCCTTGCGGTCGCCCGAATTGAAGGCGGGCTGGCCGCAGCAGGTCTGGCTCTCCGGAACCTCGACCAAGCAGCCGGCCTCCTCCAGAAGCTTGACGGTGGCGAAGCCGACCGACGGCCGGAACAGATCGACGAGGCAGGTCACGAAAAGGCCGACGCGTGGCCGGGTCAGCTCCATCAGGCGCATCCCATTATTATCCGGATTATCCGGTGTATCCCGAGCCTGTCTTATGGCGCGAGGCACGCCCGCCCTGCAAGTATTTATGTGATAAATTAGATTGAGCATTGCGCCGCAGTATGGGACTAAGAAGCATGATTGCGATGCCTTTGCCCGACAAGACGACCCTCGCCCGCCGGCGCGAGATTGCCAGTGCTTTACGTCAATTCGTGCCCGGCGAGGGTGTCATCGAGGCTCCCGTCGAAATGCGGGCCTATGAGACCGACGGCCTCACCGCCTATCGCCAAGTGCCGCTGGTCGTTGTCCTGCCCGAGACGACCGCGCAAGTGAGTGCCGTCCTTAAATATTGCCATACGCATGGCATCAAGGTTGTGCCGCGCGGCGCCGGCACGTCGCTCTCGGGCGGTGCCTTGCCCCTGGCCGACGGCGTGCTTCTGGGGCTCGGCAAGTTCAACCGCATCCTCGACATCGATTACGACAATCGCTGCGTCGTCACCCAGCCGGGCGTCACCAATCTCGCCATCACCCAGGCGGTGCAGCATGAGGGCTTCTACTACGCGCCCGATCCCTCCTCGCAGATCGCCTGCACCATTGGCGGCAATGTCGCGGAGAATTCGGGCGGCGTGCATTGCCTGAAATATGGGCTCACCGCCAACAACGTTCTGGGCATCGAGATGGTGCTCGTCACCGGCGAGGTGATCCGGCTCGGCGGCAAGCATCTCGACAGCGAGGCCTATGATCTTCTGGGCGTCATGACAGGCTCGGAGGGCCTCCTCGGCGTCGTCACCGAGGTCACCGTGCGCATCCTGCAGAAACCAGAGACCGCGCGCGCGGTGCTGATTGGATTTCCCTCCAATGAGGATGCCGGCAAATGCGTGGCCGACATCATCTCCGCCGGCATCATACCGGGCGGCATGGAGATGATGGACCGTCCCGCCATCCATGCGGCGGAGGAATTCGTCCATGCCGGCTACCCGCTCGAGGCCGAGGCGCTGCTCATCATCGAGCTCGACGGCTGCGCCGCCGAGATCGATCACCTGATCGAAAGGGTTGTCGCCATCGCGCAGCACAACCGGTCGAATTCCTGCCGTGTGTCGCAATCGGAAGAGGAACGCGTCGTTTTCTGGGCCGGGCGCAAGGCGGCCTTCCCGGCGGTCGGCCGCATCTCGCCCGATTATATCTGCATGGACGGTACGATCCCCGCGCCGCAGGCTTCCGGAAGTCCTCCAAGGCATGGCCGATCTGTCGCGCCACTACGGTCTGCGTGTGGCCAATGTCTTCCATGCCGGTGACGGTAATCTCCACCCTCTCATCCTGTTCGACGCGAATGCCTCCGGCGAACTCGAACGTGCCGAGAAATTCGGTGCCGACATATTGCGGCTGTGCGTGAAAGTGGGCGGCGTCCTCACCGGCGAGCATGGTGTCGGCATCGAGAAGCGCGACCTGATGCCGGAGATGTTCTCCGAGGCCGACCTCAACCAGCAGCAGCGGCTCAAATGCGCCTTCGACGACAAGGGCCTGCTCAATCCCGGCAAGGTCTTTCCCGTCCTGCACCGCTGCGCCGAGCTCGGCCGCATGGTGGTGAAGGGCGGCAAGCTGCCGCACGCCGATCTCCCGAGGTTCTGAGTGACCAGCCTGAAGCCCAACAGCGAAGCCGAGCTGGTCGATATTGTGCAGGACGCGATCGCCCTGAAGACGCCGCTCGATCTCCTCGGTACCGGCACCAAGAAAGGCCTCGGCCGCCCGATGCAGACCGCTGCCACCCTCGATCTCTCGGGCTTCTCCGAGATCACGCTCTATGAGCCTGAGGAATTGGTGATCACAGCGGGCGCTGGTGCCAGACTTGACGACCTCCGCAAGCTCCTGGACGAAAAGGGCCAGGAATTCGCCTTCGAACCACCGGATCTCTCAAAGCTTTTGGGCGCCCCGCATGCCGGCACCCTGGGCGGGCTGCTCGCCTGCAATCTTTCCGGCCCCCGGCGCCTCAAGGCGGGGGCCGCGCGCGATCATATACTGGGCGTCGCCGGCGTATCGGGCCGGGGCGAGGCCTTCAAGGCCGGCGGGCGCGTGGTGAAGAACGTGACCGGCTACGATATCCCCAAGCTCATGGCGAGCTCCTATGGCACGCTTGCGGCCCTCACCACCCTTACCTTCAAGGCCTTGCCCAAGGCCGAAAGCGAGGAGACATTGGTCCTCGAGGGTCTGAGCGACCAGGACGCCATCAACGCCATGAGCCTCGCGATGCAATCCTCCTGCGAGGTGTCGGGCGCGGCGCATCTGCCCGCGGCAATTGCCGATGGCACGCCGAAGACCTTTCTGCGCCTCGAAGGCGTGCCGCCGTCCATCGCCTATCGGCGCGACAAGCTCGCGAGGCTTCTCTCAGCGCCAGCCTCGCATCTGCTTGCTCCCGAGGTCTCACGAGCCCAGTGGATCGCGCTCCGCGACGTCCATCCGCTCAGCGACGCCGGCGATCGTTGCATCTGGCGGCTGTCCGTGCCGCCTTCGGACGGCGCCCGCCTCGTCACCGCGCTCGCGCAGTCCATCGACATGAGCTGGTTCTACGACTGGGCTGGCGGTCTTATCTGGCTCGCCGTGCCGGCAGATAACGATGCTTGCGTCGAAGCCATTCGGGCCGCCCTCCCCTCAGGCCACGCGACCCTCATCCGTGCCGGCGAAGCCATGCGCGGCCGGATCCCGGTCTTCCAGCCACAAGCGCCGGCGCTCGCCGCCCTGGCGCGGCGCGTCAAGGCTTCCTTCGATCCGATGGGTATCCTCAATCCCGGCCGCTTGCAGCAGGAAACTATTTAGATGCAGACCAGTTTCACGGCCGAGCAGCTCAAGGACCCGCATATCGCGACGGCCAACCAGATCCTGCGCAAATGCGTGCATTGCGGCTTCTGCACCGCCACGTGCCCGACTTACGTGCTGCTCGGCGACGAACTCGACAGCCCGCGCGGCCGCATCTATCTGATCAAGAACATGCTGGAACGCGGCGAGGCGGCGACACCCGAGACGGTGAAGCACATCGACCGCTGCCTCTCCTGCCTCTCCTGCATGACCACCTGTCCCTCGGGCGTGCATTACATGCATCTCATCGACGATGCCCGCGTCCATGTGGAGAAGACCTATAAGCGCCCGCTCCGCGAGCGCCTGCTGCGTGATGTCCTGGCTTTCCTGATGCCGCGTCCGGGCCTCTTCAAGACGGCCCTGATCCTGTCGTCGCTCGTCCGGCCTCTGGCGCCGCTGCTCGACAGGTTGGGCGACAAGCGGCTGTCGTCGCTCCTGGCGCTGGCGCCTGCCCAAACACCACCGCCGGAAATCATCGGCCAGCCCGGCATCTATCCGGCGGAAGGCAAGACGCGCATGCGGGTGGCGCTCCTGCGCGGCTGCGTGCAAAGCGTCATCGATCCCGCCATCAACGCCGCCGCCATCCGCCTTATGAACCGTCAGGGGATCGAGGTGGTGGTCGCTGACGGCGAGTCCTGCTGCGGCTCCCTCACCCATCATATGGGCAAGGAAGCCGACGCCCGCGCCCGCGCCCGCCGGATGATCGACGCCTGGAGTGCGGCCGGGGTCGAGCGCATCATCATAACGGCATCGGGCTGCGGCACGACGATCAAGGACTACGGCCATATGCTCAGGCTCGATCCAGCATATGCGGAGAAAGCGGAGCGGGTCTCAAGCCTGGCCCGCGACATCACCGAATTCCTGACCGAGATCGATCTGCCCAAGGTCTCGGCCCCCATGCCCTTGCGCGTCGCCTATCATTCGGCCTGCTCCATGCAGCACGGCCAGAAGATCAGAAACGAGCCGCGCCGGCTGCTCGAAAATGCCGGCTTCGCGGTGAGCGACGTGCCGGAGGGCCATCTCTGCTGCGGCTCGGCTGGCACCTACAACATCCTGCAGCCCGAGATCGCAACACGGCTGCGCGATCGCAAGGTCGCCAATATCCGATCGGTCGCACCCGACATCATCGCCACCGGCAATATCGGTTGCATCACCCAGATCGGTCAGGCTACGGAAATTCCGATTCTGCATACAGTGGAATTGCTCGACTGGGCCCATGGCGGCCACCAACCTGAAATCTTAAAAGAATCATCTAAAGGGCAGTGATTAATGGCGAAATTCCCGAAGGGCGTGACCTTCACCGCAAAGACCAAGTCAGGCTATGACAGGGTGCTGACCCCGGAAGCCGTGGCTTTCGTCATGCGGCTCCACCGCAATTTCGAGGACCGCCGCCGTGCACTGATCAAGGCCAGGGCCGATCGCCAGAAGCTCTTCGACAAAGGCACCCTGCCCGACTTCCTCCCCGAGACGAAAGCCATCCGCGAGGGCGCCTGGACCGTGGCCCCGATCCCGGCCGACCTTCAGGACCGCCGTGTCGAGATCACCGGCCCGACCGACCGCAAGATGGTGATCAACGCGCTCAATGCCGGCGCCAAGGTCTTCATGACCGATTTCGAGGACTCGAATTCTCCGACCTGGGACAACATGATCCAGGGCCAGATCAACCTGATGGACCGCTGGTCGGGCAAGCTCGATTACACCGATCCCCAGAGCGGCAAGGCCTACAAGCTCGGCAAGAAGCCGGCCGTCCTTCTCGTGCGCCCGCGCGGCTGGCACCTTCTCGAAGAGCATATGCTCGTGGATGGCGCTCCGGTTTCCGGCGCTCTCTTCGATTTCGGGCTCTATTTCTTCCACAATGCCAAGACCGCGCTCGCCGCCAAATCGGGCCCCTATTTCTACCTGCCCAAAATGGAGAGCCACCGCGAGGCGCGGCTGTGGAACGACGTCTTCATCCAGGCCCAGAGCGAGCTAGGTCTTCCGCTCGGCACCATCAAGGCGACGGTTCTCATCGAGACCCTGCCGGCCGCCTTCGAGATGGACGAGATCCTCTTCGAACTGCGTGATCACATTGTCGGCCTCAATTGCGGCCGCTGGGATTACATCTTCTCCTTCATCAAGACCTTCGCCAGCAACAAGCGCTTCGTGCTGCCGGACCGCGCGCAAGTGGTCATGTCGAAGGCCTTCCTCGCCAATTACTCGGCGCTTCTCATCCAGACCTGTCACAAACGCCGGGCCTTCGCGATGGGCGGCATGGCGGCGCAAATTCCCAACCGCAAGGACGAGGAAGCCAACAGACTGGCCTTCGAGAAGGTCCGCGCCGACAAGGAGCGCGAGGCCAGAAACGGCCATGACGGCACCTGGGTGGCGCATCCCGATCTCGTGCCGGTGGCGCGCGAGGTGTTCGACGCGCTGATGCCGACGCCGAACCAGCTCTATGCCAAGCGCGAGGACGTGCGGGTCGGCCAGAAGGACCTACTCGAAGTGCATGAGGGCACCAAGACCGAGGCCGGCTTCCGCGAGAATATCCGCGTTGGCGTGCAATATATCGAGGCCTGGCTCCGGGGGCGCGGCGCGGTGCCGATCTACAATCTCATGGAGGACGCGGCCACCGCCGAGATTTCGCGCTCGCAGATCTGGCAATGGCTCAAATTCGGCGCCAGGCTTGAGGGCGGCCAGAAGGTGACGAAGCCCTTCTTCGAGAATTGCCTCAAGGAGGAAATGGCGCGCGTGGCCCAGGAAGTCGGCGCGGATGCCTACAAGAAAGGCCGTTTCCGCGAGGCGATCGACATCTTCCGCAAGATGTCGACCTCGGCCCAGTTCGAAACCTTCCTCACATTGCCGGCTTACAAGAAAATCGTGTAAAATTTACGTGCCATTCTTTCTATATCGGGTGCCGCCTGAGCTGAGTTGAACTGTCGAAGGGCTTGCCGTTCCCGGGGCGAAGCGCCGCGCAGAGTCGATCCATCTCGAGGGTCCTGAGAAATCTGCGGCGCGACTCCCGGGTCGCGCTACGGCTTCGGGGGTTCGACACCATCAACCGCTGCAGCCCGTCGCGCGCCCGCGACAATGCGCCGTGCATTCGGTGAGTGCGCCGCACGCAGCCTACAGTGCCAAGGACATATTCCACCAGCATCAGGATGGCTTCGACGATCATGGCCTTCACGCTCATCCGGGAGTTTCCTTTGTGGACAAAGAGAACCGCGCAGTCAGTCCGGATCGGAAAACTCTCCAGATCCTAGCATTATCCAACTCACGGATTGGCCCACGATTGCAAGAAAAATGCGCAAGTGAACCGGAATAATCAGTCGATCAGGATCGCCCGGAAGTCGTTGACATTGGTCCGTGTCGGCCCGGTCACGACGAGATCGCCGAGCGCGTCAAAAAAGCCATAGGCGTCATTGTTGGCGAGGAAGGCTTTGGCCTCGATCCCCTTGGCTCTGGCTCGCGCCAGGCTGTCGGGCGTCACCACGGCGCCGGCATTGTCCTCCGACCCGTCAATGCCGTCGGTGTCGCCGGCTATCGCCGAGATGTTTGCCTTGCCATCGAGGGCGATGGCGAGCGCCAGGGCGAATTCGGCATTGCGCCCGCCGCGCCCCTTGCCTTTGAGGGTCACCGTGGTTTCCCCGCCCGACAGGATGACCGCCGGGCCCGTGGTGGCTAAGGCCTGCGCCGCCTGCGCTGACGCCACATCGCGTGCCTCCCCTTCGATCCGGTCGCCGAGATCGATCACCCGGTAGCCGGCATCGCGGGCGAGCTTCGCCGCCGCGGCCAGCGACTGCGCCGGCGCGGCGATCATTTCCGTCCGCACCTTGGCGAAGCGCGGGTCGCCGGGCTTGGGCGTCTCGGCCGCCGGCGTTTCCAGGAAGGCCCAAACATGCGCAGGCAGATCGAATTTGTACTTGCGCAGGATCGCCAGCGCCTCTTCGCGTGTCGTTGGATCGGGCACGGTAGGGCCGGAGGCGACCACCGCCGGATCGTCTCCAGGGACGTCCGAGATCACAAGCGAGACGATTTGCGCCGGCCAGGCCGCCGCCGCGAGCCGCCCACCCTTGAGCGCCGACAGGTGCTTGCGCACGCAGTTCATTTCCGAGATCGGCGCGCCGCAGGCGAGCAGCTGACGGTTCACATTCTGCTTGTCTTCGAGCGTCAGCCCCGGGGCGGGTGCTGCCAGCAAGGCTGAGCCCCCGCCGGAGATGAGGCAGAGGACAAGATCGTCGGCGGTGAGGCCCTTGACCAGCTCGCCCATGCGCAGCGCCGCATCGCGCCCATTGGCATCCGGCACCGGATGTGAAGCCTCGACGATCTCAATGCTCCGGCATGGCGCGCCGTGGCCATAGCGGGTGATCACGAGCCCCGAGATTGGTCCTTGCCAATGCTGCTCGACGGCGAGCGCCATGGCGGCGCTGGCCTTGCCGGCGCCGACCACGAGGGTGCGGCCGCTGGGCGGCCTCGGCAGGAAGGGAGGCACCCTGAGCGCCGGATCGGCGGCAGCGATGGCGGCGGAGAACAAATCTTTCAGGAGCATGAGGCTGCGCGATGGGAGTTTGTCATCGCTTTGCCAATCGATTATAGCCGCCAGTCTGTCAACCAATTATGCAGTCCGCATGTCCTCACCCCGCATCTGGCTTCTGACCGGCGCCAAGCAAGGCGACAATGCGCAGGCCGAGCGCCTCATCGCGGCGTCGGGCCTGCCCTTCGAGCGGCGGCGAATCGTCCTCAAGCCCGGCTACGATCTCGCCAAGCCGCGCATCGAGGCCTCGCTGCATCATGTCGATCTCGAAAAATCAGATCCGCTCGCGCCGCCTTGGCCGGATCTCGTTCTGACCATCGGCCGGCGCATGGCCATGGTGGCACTGTGGATCAAGGCGCAGTCGCAAGACCGCGCCAGGCTGGCCCTGATCGGCACCCCCAAGGGTGACAGCGGCAAAATCGACCTGTTTATCGTTCCCTTTCAGTATCGCGCGGGCGAAGCGCCGAATATCTTTCGGATCGGCCTGCCGCTGCTCGGCATCGATCCGGCGCGGATCGCTACTGAAGGCGAACGCTGGCGCGAGGTATTCGCTCCTTTGCCGCGACCACTCACCGTCCTTCTCTGCGGCGGCTCGATTGGCAGCCACAGCTTCGACCCTGAGACGGCGCGCAGCGTCCTCGCCACGATCGACAGAATGAAGGATGGCGGAAGCCTCCAGATTACGACATCGAGGCGTACTCCGCCCGAAACCGTGGCGGCGATGGAGCGAGCCCTGCCCGCCGGCGCCAAGCTTTATCGCTGGGACAAGGCCGACGGCGCCAATCCCTATCTCGGCCTGCTCGCGCATGGCGACCGCTTCGTGGTGACGGGAGACAGTATCTCCATGCTGGTCGAGGTGGCCCGTCTGGGCAAGCCTCTGGCCATCGCGCCCTTGCGGCTGGCGAGCCGGACCGTGTCCCAGACCTTGCGGCAACTGCATCTGCCCGACGAACTCGCTTATTGGACGGCGGCCAAGGCGCAAGCCATCCATAACCGGCTTCTGGGCGACGACACCTCACGCGATTTCGCGCTGCTGCATGATCTCATGATCGAGAAAGGCTGGGCGGTGCCTCTGGGCAGGCCATTCTCGCCCCCCAAGGAGCCGCCCGCCGATGACACGGCACTTGCCGCAGCCAGGCTTCGCGCGCTAGTGGCTCCGCCTCGCGCGACTCCTTAAGAAGCAAGCGCTAAGGCATTGGATTCAAACGCCTAAAGCTTTGGGCCAAATTGGTCGCGGTGGCCATCGTCAAGAACACGGCAAAGCCTTCATTTTGCCCAGTCTTTTCATTGCCTCGCGAGGGGCGGCGGGCTATATCCCCGCACCTTCCACAACAGCCGGATTCACGCAAGGAATGTCCATAGGCCACAAAGTCCGTGTTGCGCTGCGTCAGGGACTTTCCCTGGCGAGCACGGTCACCCTGCCCCGCGAGAAGAGCCTCAAGCTGGAGCGCTATCTGCGCGGCAAGGAAGAGGCCCGTATGTTGCGGGAATCTGACTTCGTAGTCGTGTCCTTCGGGAAGAGCGGGCGCACCTGGCTGTGCGTGCTCCTGTCGCGATACTTCCAGCTGCGCTACAAGCTGCCCGCCGACATCCTCCTGCAATATGACAGCCTGCATGCGCTCAATCGCGCCGTGCCGCGGGTCATGTTCTCGCACGACAACTATATCGGGGATTATACCGGCACGCGGGACTCGAAGTCGGATTATGCCAACAGCCGGGTCATTCTGCTGGCCCGCCATCCCGCCGACACTGCGGTGTCGCAGTATTTCCAGTGGAAGTTCCGGATGCGCGACCGCAAGAAGCGTATCAACGACTACCCCGACCCCAAAGACGATATGGCGCTGATCGATTTCGTGCTGGGCGAAGGGGGCGGCATCCCGAAGATCGTTCGTTTCATGAATCTGTGGGCGGCGGAGTTCGACAAGCTCAAGGCCATACGTGTCGTGCGCTACGAGACGCTGCGGCGCGACACCGCCAACACACTTGGCAATGTGCTGAAATTTATGAATGAAACGCCGACAAACGAGGAACTCGCCCAATCCGTCGAGTTCGCCTCCGTCGAGAACATGCGCAAGATGGAGAAGGACACTTTTTTCCGGGGCGTCGGTGAACGCATGACGCCGGGGGACGCCAGCAACCCCGACAGCTACAAGGTGCGCCGCGCCAAAGTCGGCGGCTACCGCGATTATTTCACCCCCGAGGAGGTCGCCAGGATCGATGAGCTCATCGCGAGGAGCCTCTCGCCCGTCTATGGCTATGGCGAGGCGCCTCCCGACCCGCGCGTCATATGACGCACCCGCATTGAACGGCGCATACCCGCCTGATAGTAGAAGCAAGCCGGCCCAATCCGGCGCCAGAAGGGCTTAGACATGAAGAACTGCATCTTCATCCATACCAACGAAAAGCAGATCATTGGGGCGCTCGTCTCGAAATACTCCTTCGAGCGCTTCGCGTCCAAGAAGGGCGCCTTCGACGTCAAGCTGATCGACACGCGCGACTACCCCTTCTTCCAGGGCTACGAAGGAAAGAAGTACCTGCGGGATGGCCTGCATCGTGAATGGCGCAATGAGGACCTTCAGTCTTTCACCGTTCTTCGCTTCGCGCCGCCTGAAGTGATGGGCTATCAGGGGCGGTCCGTGGTGGTCGACCCCGACGTATTCTGCGTCTCGGACGTGGTCCCCCTGTTCGAGCGTGACATGGGCGGGCACGCCCTCATGGCGCGCCAGCGCAAGGGCGGCTCCAAGGCCAATGACTTCGCCTCCAGCGTCATGCTGCTCGACAATGCCAGGCTCAAGCATTGGCAGCTCGAGAAGAACTTTGCCGAGATGTTCGAGTTCAAGCGTGACTACATGGACTGGATCTCGCTGAAGCTCGAGCCGGAGGGTGCCATCGGTACGCTCGAGCCGACCTGGAACGACTTCGATCGGCTCGAGCGCGACACCCGCCTTATCCACAATACCCACCGCAATACCCAGCCCTGGAAGACGGGATTGCCGGTGGATTATCGCCCGCCGCAGAAGGCCGGCTCCCTCAAGCCCGCAAATATCTGGCATCGCGTCCGCCGCTCCCTATTCGGCGAGTACGCCTTCCTGGGCCAGTACAAGAAGCATCCGGACGCGAATCAGGAGCGGTTGTTCTTCGCGCTCCTGAAGGAATGCGTCGAGAAGGGCATCGTCACGCAGGACATGATTAAGGATCAGATGCGCAAGAACCATGTGCGGCATGACGCGTTCGACGTCATTGCCCGCACCCCGACGCTTAACGAACGCCCGCTATTTGCGGCATAAACATTTGAGGCGACTAAATGAAAATTCTCGTGACCGGCGCCTGCGGCTACAAAGGCACAAGGCTTGTCCCCCAGCTTCTGGCGAAAGGGTGGTCCGTGGTTGCTGTCGATACCATGTGGTTTGGCAATTTTCTCGAGCCGCACCCTAACCTTGAAGTGATCAAGGGTGACGTGCGCGATCACTATAGCATTCCCGTCGCGGGCATCGATGCCATCATCCATCTGGCGAGCATAGCCAATGATCCGTGCGGGGATCTGGATCCGAAGCTGACATGGGAAGTGAGCGCGCTCGCCACGATGAAGCTTGCCGATGAAGCGGCTCGGGCGGGCGTCAAGCAGTTCATCTACGCGTCTTCCGGCAGTGTCTACGGCGTCAAGGAAGAAGATCGCGTCACCGAAGATCTGCGCCTTGAACCGATCTCGGAATACAACAAGACGAAGATGTGCGCCGAGCGGATCCTCCTGTCGTACGCCGACAAGATGGCTGTGCAGATCGTTCGTCCGGCGACCGTATGCGGAGTGTCGCCGCGCATGCGTTTTGACGTCTCTGTTAATATGCTCACGATACAGGCCCTTGAACGCAAGCGCATAACCGTATTCGGCGGCGACCAGACACGGCCCAACATCCACATCGACGACATAACCGGCCTCTATGTCTTCCTGGTCGAGAATCCTCAGATCACCGGCATTTACAATGCCGGATTCGAGAATATCTCCATCATGGACATTGCGCGAACCGTGGTGAAATACGTTCCGGCGGAAATCGTGGTCACACCGTCGAACGACCCACGCTCTTACCGCCTGAGTTCTGATCGCCTGCTGGCCGCCGGCTTCCGGCCCAAGAAGACCGTAGAGGACGCGATCCGGGAGATCATCGCCCTGTTCAATGCGGGGAAGCTGCGGGACGCCGACCAGTTCCACAATCTGCGCTGGATGCAGAATACGGTGTTTGCCAATGCAGAGTAAGAACGCGAGTGTCGTTGCCGCTGACTACGCGAACCGTCTGTCGCGTCTCCTGACGGATACCGACTGGTCGATCGTAGAACCCTTGGCCGCGGCATTACTCGATTGCTGGAAGAACAAGAAGCAGGTTTTCTGGATCGGCAATGGCGGCAGCGCCGGCAATGCCATTCACATGGCCAACGACTTCTTCTATTCCATCTCCAAGCAGAAAGGCTCCGGCATCAGGGGCCACGCGCTCGCGGCGAATGCGCCGATCGTGACCTGCCTCTCGAACGACGTCAGCTACGACGACGTTTTTGCCATGCAGCTCGCGACCATGGCTAATCCCGGCGATATCCTCATCGCCTTCTCCGGCAGCGGCAACTCGCCGAATATATTGAATGCACTCGTCGAGGCTCGTGCACTTGGCGTCAAGAGCTTCGCGATACTGGGCTATTCCGGCGGCAAGGCGAAGGCGCTCGCCGATCACCCGCTGCATTTCGCCATCGACGACATGCAGATTTCGGAAGATGTGCAGTGCATCGTCTGTCATATGTTGACGCAGTATCTCTACGGCCTGCGGGAAACCGTGCAGGGACCGACGGCGTGACCTACCTCGTCATTGGATCCAACTCCTTCACCGGCACGGCGATGGTAGAGCACCTGCTCGCCGCCGGTCACGACGTCATAGGCGTTAGCCGTTCCGAGGAAATCGCCCTGCCCTTGCGCCGCTACGGCTGGCGACCGCATCCGGGCAAGTTCCAGTACTCGCGCATCGACCTCAATCACGATCTCGACGCGCTCATGCGGCTGATCGACGAACGCCGCCCCACTCGCATTGTGAATTTTGCGGCCCAGAGCATGGTCGCGGAGAGTTGGGTCAATCCCGATCACTGGATGATGACCAATGTGGTTTCCCTGGTGCGCTTGCAAGAGCGGCTTCGGAAGATTGACTTCCTCGACTCCTATGTCCATGTCACCACGCCGGAAGTCTATGGCAGCACACAAGGCTGGGTGAAGGAGGATCATCGCTTCTATCCCTCCACCCCATACGCTGTATCGCGTGCCGCCGGCGACTTCAGCATCATGTCCTATGTGAAGGCGTATGGCTTCCCGGCCTCCTTCACACGCGCGGCGAATGTTTATGGCGCCGGACAGCCGCTTTACCGGATCATTCCCCGCACCGTCTTCTTCGCCCTGACCGGCCGCAAGCTGCAGCTCCATGGCGGGGGGCATTCCGTGCGCTCGTTCATTCACGCCGCCGATGTCGCCGATGCGACGCAGCGCGTTGCCGAAGGAGCGCCGGCCGGCAGCACCTATCATATTTCATCGACCCGCATGATCTCCATTCGCGACGTCGTCAAATTGATCCTCGACGGCATGTCGTTGCGCTTCGAGGATTGCGTGGAGGTCGTCGACGAAAGGCGCGGCAAGGATCAAGCCTATGGGCTCGACAGCAGCAAGCTCAGAAGCGAGCTCGGGTGGGAGGATCGCATTTCGCTCGAGCGGGGTATCGACGAGACTGTGAAGTGGATCGTGGATTATCGCGAGCAGTTGGAGAAACTGCCGATGAACTACATTCACAAGCCCTAATCCAGGCGGGATGTTTTGGCGAAGCTTTTCAAGAAACTGGATCTGCCACCCGATGTGAAGCTGACGGATGTCGGTGTGAGGCCGGAACGGCCTTTCCAGATACTGGGACTGCTGGAAACGATCACCTTGGGCGATCTGGTGGCCAACGTCGTATTCCTGTCGACCCTGGCCAATAAATTCGACCATGTGCGCTTGCACGTGAAGTATCGAGACCTGCGTCCCTATTGCAGGGAGATCATGTCGCTCTCGCCTTGGATTGATCTGGCGGAGCCGTTTCCCGAGCGCTGGCCCGCTTTCATCCGCAGGTTCGGTTCCAACATAAAGCCGCCGAAGGCTCACAATCAGATGGCCATCGGAGCCCAGAAGGGCAAACACAATTATATCTACGATATGATCATCACGTCGCCGATGGCGTCGGAAGATGGGATCCATGCCCTGCGCGATCCCGTCCCCTTGCGTCTGCCGGAAGACCGCACTGAAGAACTGCGAGCCCGCCTTGTCGCGCATGGTGTGAAACCCGATCGATGGTTTGCGGTTCTCCACTATCGGGAAAGCACTTACCAATATCGCTCCGGCAGCGCCGATAGAAACAATGATCCAGCCGCCTTTGACGATCTCGTGGATCACATCATCGCTCTTGGCGGGCAGGCGGTGCGGCTAGGCCATCCCGGCATGGCGGCTTTCCGGCCGCGCGAGGGATTTGTCGACCTGAGCACGGTCACCGATGGCTTTTTGCTTCATGCGGCCGCGATCAGCCATGCGCGCTTTGCGATTACGGGACCCTCCGGCCCGCTGATTCTCGCCATGGCCTTCGCCGTGCCGAGCAGCATGGTCGACGCGGTCGATACAGGAGGAATCTGGGGCGACGGGCTCACCGACATTCTCACGCATGAGGTGACGACGCCCAAGGGTGACATATTGCGGAATGCGTCGTTGCTCGAATCGGGCCTCCTCGACATCGATATTCTCGCGGCGCGCGTCAAAGCCGAGCCGGGCTATCGAATTCGCAAGACGACCTCGGACGAATTGGCGGAAGTAGCGACGAGGCTCTATCGGCGAACGTCGGATTGTTCAGCCTGGCGCCCGCCTGCTGTCGTCCCGACCGGACCCAAACCCAATCAAGTCGGCTGGCCCTTGAAGCTCTCCTATCCCATGCCCTGGATTGACCTTTAGCCTCGTTTGCTCGAACCGGGTCGTTTTCCGGCTTGAACAGCTACCATTGAAGTGCTCCGGTCGAATATTAAGGCGCGGCTTGGCATAGGCGTATCGCTTGGCTATGCAGGGTCGGCCAAGCCCAGGCCTCGAAACACCAACGCTGCGTTTATTCCTATCAACGCGGCTCGACGACGGAGTTGAACAAAGAATGCTCAGCGCGATCCACGAGAGCGGAAGGCAGGCCCGTGAGGCGGATCCGCCCCGTCGGATCCGGGATTCTGCTCTGAAGGCTGTTCTCGCCCCCTCCTTTTCGTAATCCGGGACTGATCCATGACCACATTGAAAGGCCTCATAGAAGTATTGAAGGCCAAACGGCAGCCCGGCGATTCGCTCGTCTTCGTCTATGGTAATTTCAATATTCTTCATCCGGGGCATGTCCGCCTGCTGCAATTCGCGAAGTCGAATGGCACTTTGCTGCTGGTTGGCGTGACGCCGGACGGCGCGCCGGGCACCAGCATCGAGGCCGAAATGCGCGTCGAATCCATTCGCGCCGTGGGCGTCGTCGACTTCGCGTTCATACTCGAGGACTCTCCCCTGGAGGTGATCAAGACCTTGAAGCCGGATGTGGTGGCCAAGGGCAAAGAGCATGAATCCCGGCACAATCCCGAGCGCTCGATACTCGAATCCTACGGCGGAAGACTGCTCTTCAACTCCGGCGAGATGCGCTTTACCGATTTGGGCGTGATCGACCGGCAATATGCCGCCGGTGCGCCTGAGACGCATTTCAACTTCGATCCCGCCTTCCTGAAGCGGCATGGCTACGCGACCGCGGACGTGTTGGCGCTGCTTGGGCGGCTGAAGGGACTGCGCGTCGCAGTGATCGGCGACCTCATCATCGACGAATATGTCGATTGCGAACCTCTCGGCATGAGCCAGGAAGACCCGACCCTGGTGGTAAGCCCGATCAGCAGTCACATGTTCGTCGGCGGCAGCGGGATAGTGGCGGCGCATTGCGCCGGCCTGGGCGCGAAGGTCGACTATATCTCGGTTGCCCATGAGGGACCGCTGTGGGATTTCGCTCAGACGAAGCTGACATCTTACGGCGTTCACCTGAACCTCTTGAACGACCGCAGCCGGCCCACCACGCTGAAGAAGCGATATAGGGCGCATAACAAGACGTTGCTGCGCGTAAGCGAGTTGCGCCAATACGCCATCGAGCAGAAGCTGCAGGATGCGATTTACGACAGGATCGCGGTGCTCATGCCCGACCTCGATGCCTTGCTCTTTTCCGACTTCAACTATGGCTGCCTGCCGACTGAACTGGTGCTGCGTATTGTCGAGCTGGCCAAGAGGCACAATGTGAGACTTGCCGCCGACAGCCAGGCCTCGTCGCAATATTCCGACATCTCGCGTTTTCGCGGCATGGATATCATAACCCCGACGGAACGCGAGGCCCGCCTCGCCGTGAAGGACTCGAACAGTGGCCTCGTCGAGTTGGCCGAAAGGCTGCGGCTTGCGGCCGATGCACAGACCGTCCTGGTGACCCTCGGGGCGGAAGGTCTGCTGATCCACGCGCCGCGCTACGATCAACTGCGCACCGATCGCCTTGCCGCTATGAACCCGCGCCCGCGCGATGTCGCCGGCGCCGGCGATACATTGTTCAGCTCCGTCACCCTCTCGCTGTGCGCGGGGGCCGATATCTGGCTATCGAGCTATCTCGCGTCGGCAGCTGCCGCCTGCCAGGTAAGCAAGATCGGCAATACGCCGATTACGATCGGCGAGATCGCCGAGGTACTCTCCTGATGCGGGCGCTTCTCCTGGCGGCGGGCATGGGAACGCGGCTGCGTCCGCTGACCGATACGATTCCCAAAGTGATGGTCGACATCGCCGGCCGGCCCCTGCTGGACCGTTGGCTGGCAATGTTGATCGAGGGCGGCATCGAGCGTGTCCTGGTCAACACCCATTATCTGGGCTCGGTGATTCATGCCTATATGCGGACATCGGCCTGGCGCGACCGCGTCGACGTGATCGATGAGGAGCGCCTCCTTGGAACTGGCGGCACGCTGCTGGCCAATCGAGCCTGGTTCGGCCAAGGCCCCCTGCTGGTGAGCCACGCTGACAATGCGAGCGACCTCGATATCCGCGCCTTCATCCAGGCCCATCGTGATCGCCCGGCCGGGGTGCTGGCGACGATGGCGCTGTTTCGTACCGATCAGCCGCAGTCCTGCGGCATCGTCGTCATGGATGGGAGTAATATCATCCGCGAGTTCCATGAGAAGCAGGCCAATCCCCCCGGCAACCTGGCCAATGCCGCAGCCTTTATATTCGAACCCCAAATATTTGATTACTTGAGAGAAATCGGTAACGACACCATCGACCTGTCGGCTGAGGTCATGCCCAAGCTGGTAGGCCACGCGCAAGGCTTCGAGATCACCGGCTATCACCGTGACATCGGTACCCCTGACGGTCTCGAAAGAGCGCGACGGCATTACGTCGCAACATGACAAACCCCGCGGAAGCCGCTAAGCACCCTTCCGGAAAAGGAATGCCCCATTGGACCTGACGCATATCCGACAGATTGCCCGCGAGCTGCGCGGCACCGTCATCGAGCTGACCCACGAGGCCAAGCCTGCTCATCTGGCGTCGGCCTTGTCATGCATCGATATCCTTGCGGTTCTCTATTGGTCGGTGCTGCGCATCGACCCGGCAAAACCGCTGGCGGAGGATCGTGATCGCTTCATCCTTTCCAAGGGTCATGCCGCTCTCGCTCTCTACTCCGTATTGGCCAAACGCGGCTTTTGCTCGGACGAAACCCTGCGGACCTTCAATAACAATGGCGGCAAGCTTGCCGAGCACCCCGGACCGCAATGCATTCCCGGCGTCGAAGCCGCGACCGGCTCGCTTGGCCACGGCCTGCCGATCGGCAACGGCCTGGCTCTCGCCGCGCGCCTCGCCGGACGCGACAACCGGACATTCGTGCTCCTCAGCGACGGCGAATGCAACGAAGGCAGTGTCTGGGAAGCCGCCATGTTTGCCGGAAAACAGAAGCTCGACAATCTGTGCGCCATCGTGGACTTCAACAAATGGCAGGCCACCGGACGCAGCCAGGAGATCCTCGCCCTCGACCCGCTGCCGGAAAAGTGGCAGGCCTTCGGCTGGGAAACCGTCCGGCTCGACGGCCATGACCTCGGCGTGCTTCACGCGGCCTTGACGGAACTGCCGCGCCGATCCGGCAAGCCGCTGGCGATCATCGCCGACACCGTCAAAGGCAAGGGCGTGAGCTTCATGGAAGACGACAACAACTGGCACTACCGGGTTCCCACGCGCGAGGAAACCGATGCCGCGAAACGTGAGCTGGGGCTAGTGCACTAGTATGAGAAACGCATTCGCGGACGAGATGACCCGGCTCTGCGCGGGCAACCAGAAGCCCGTGCTGTTGTCGGGCGATATAGGCAACCGGCTGTTCGACAAGCTCAAGGAAGCGGCTCCCGATCAGTTCCTGAATTGCGGCGTCGCGGAAGCCAATATGATCGGTGTCGCGGCGGGCCTCGCAATGTCCGGCTACCGCCCCTTCGCCTACACGATCGTGCCCTTCATCACGACGCGCGTGCTTGAGCAGATCAGGGTCGATCTGTGCTATCACAATGTCCCGGCAACGGTTGTGGGTGTGGGCGGCGGGCTCTCCTACGCGGCCCTGGGCCCTACTCACCATGCCCTGGAAGACCTTGCCCTCCTTCGCGTGCTGCCCAACATGTCGGTACTGTGCCCCGGCGATGCGCTCGAGGTGCGCGCTTGCCTGAAGGCGGCGATGCGGCATGACGGCCCGCTCTATATACGCCTCGGCAAGAAGGGCGAGCCTGTCGTCCATCAATCCGAACCTGTCATCAGCATCGGCGGGAGCCTCACGCTTCGGAAGGGATCGGACTGCACGATTCTTGCGGTCGGCAACCTGCTGCCGGAGGCCATGAAAGCTGCCGATCTGCTGGCCGAGCGAAAGATCGATGCCGGGGTCGTCTCGCTCGTATCGGTGAAACCGCTCGACGGCGAAATGCTCACGCGCAGTTTCGCATCAAGCAAGCTCCTCATCAGCCTGGAAGAACATAGCGTGGCGGGAGGAGCCGGCAGCGCCATCCTTGAATGGATCAGCGACCACGATCCCTCGGCGATGACCAAGTTCATGCGTATCGCCACCCCCGACGCATTCTACACGCAGTCTGGCAAGCAATCCTATGCGCGCCAGCAACTGGGCCTGGACGCTGTTTCCGTGGCCAGAAAAATCGCCGACCGTCTCGGCTGAAAGCAAACACTGAAATGAAGACAACCGCCGCGATACTTGTGCAGACCGGACAACCGCTTGAGCTGTGGGACATCGAGATTCCACGGCTTGGCCGCGGCCAGGTCCTGGTCGACGTTTTGTTCTCCGGGGCGTGCCGCACTCAGGTTCTGGAGGCCTGGGGCATGAAGGGCGAAGACAGGTGGGTGCCCCATTGCCTTGGACATGAGGGTGTCGGGCGCGTTCTGGAAATCGGTCCCGAAGTATCGCATGTGCGGCCGGGCGATCAGGTCGTGCTGAGCTGGCTGAAGGGCACCGGTATCGAAGCGGGCGGCGCCAAATATGCTTGCGACGGCAAGACGGTGAATGCCGGGGGCGTGACCACATTCCAGAAGATGGCGGTTTGCTCGGAGAATCGCCTTTCGCCGCTCCCGCCTGACGTGCCGGCCGAGCATGCCATCATGCTCGGCTGCGCGCTGCCGACGGGCTATGGCTGCGTCTTCAACACCGGCAGGGCGGTTCCCGGTGAATCCGTTGCCGTGTTCGGCGCCGGCGGGGTTGGACAGTCGGCCATCATGACCGCTGCCGCCATGGGCCTCGCCCCGGTCATCGCCATCGACATATCGCCGGAAAAGCGCGCCATGGCGAAGGCGTTCGGCGCCCACATCGTCATCGATCCCGCGGCCGAGGACATCGTCGCGGCGGTGAAGGCCGCCACGGGCGGCCGTGGCGCCGACCTGGCCGTCGAGGCGACAGGACAGCCCAGCGTGATGCGTCTGGCGCTGGATTGCGTGCGCCCGCAGGGCGGCCGGGCCGTGATCGCCGGCAACGCCAAGGCAGGCGAAGAGCTTTCCATATCGCCAGGCTCGCTCAACCAGGGCAAGAGTCTGCTCGGCACCTGGGGCGGCGACTGTGTTCCCGATCGCGATTTTCCCAAGCTCGCGTCCCTGATGGTGACCGGCCGGATCGATGTGACGCCTCTCCTCAAGGACCGCTATGCGCTGACCGACATCAACGCGGCCCTCGCCGATCTCCGTGAGGGACGTATCGGGCGGCCGCTCATCGACATGTCGCTGTAGCGCGGGATGCGAAAAAGTGGATACCGGTTATTCGCGAGAATCCTGCGCTAACATAACGTGATCTAGGGATCGCTTCCAAGGCATGAGCAATATCGTACTCGGCATCGATTTCGACAATACGATCGTCTCTTATGATGGTGTCTTTCATCGCGCCGCGAGCGATCTCAAGCTGATCCCGTCGCAAATCGGCCGCAGCAAGGACGACGTTCGCGATCATTTGCGCTCGATCGGCAGGGAGGACGACTGGACCGCCCTGCAGGGCGAGGTCTATGGCGCCCGCATGGATCTGGCCGCGCTCTATGACGGCAGCATCGAAGCCGTTCGCGAACTCAAGGCGAAAGGTGTGGCGCTGCGCATCATCAGCCACAAAACGCGCTTTCCGTTCCTGGGTCCGCGTTATGACCTGCACTATGCCGCGCGCCGCTTCCTCGTCGAGCGGGAGATCACCGGCACGCCGCAATCGCTTCTGCAGGCGGCCGAGATATTCTTCGAGCCGACCATAGAGGCCAAGCTGGCGCGCATTGAAACGGAAGGCTGCACAGTATTCCTCGACGACTTGCCCGAGCTCCTCAATCATCCGAAATTTCCGAAGGCTGTGCGGCCGCTCTTGTTCGACCCGAATGATGCCCATGCCGGACAGCCGCATCTGGAGCGCGTGCGGTCCTGGCGCGATTTGCCGGGCGTTTTGGCGCGTGTCTGAACGATGAGCGCGCGCGAGGGCTCCGCTCAGCTCGCCATTCTGGCCGGCGACGACAGAATGCCGGGCGTCATGGCCCTTCTGGAACGCAACGGCCTTTCCACCGTCGCCTCGACGGAGCTGCTGCGCGGCGGCAAGAACAATCGGGTGATCCGCCTCTCTTCCGATTCCGGCCGGCGCCTCGTCCTCAAAGTCTACTTCCAGGGTGTTTCCGACACCCGCGACCGGCTGCGGCACGAATTTTCCTTTGCCACCTTCGCCTGGACGCAAGGACTGCGCACTTTGCCCCAGCCGATCGATGCCGAACCCCAGCATCAATGCGCGCTCTTCGAATTCGTCGAAGGAAACAAGCCGTCGTACCCACCGACCGCCGCGATGATCGATGAGGCCGTGGCGTTCGTCCTGGACGTAAATCGGGGCAGATCCTCCCCCGCGGCCGACATATTGCCTGCGGGATCAGAAGCCTGCTTCTCCATCGCCCAGCACATCGCGCTGGTTCGCCAGCGGATCGACCGGCTATTGCACACCACCGGCGACGAGGCGGCTCTCAGCTGGTTGAGGGCCGAGCTTCTCCCCTTGTGGTCCGCGGTAGAGAAGGAGGTCGCGCGGACGGCGACGGAGAGTGGCATCGACAAAGAGCAGCCTCTGGACAAGCGCGACAGGATCATTTCGCCGTCGGATTTCGGCTTCCACAATGCCATCGTAAGGACGACCGGCGGGCGCCTCTGCTTCCATGATTTCGAATATGCCGGATGGGACGATCCGGCAAAGCTGTTCGGCGATTTCTTCAACCAGATTGAAATGCCGGTGCCGTATGAGGCTCTACCCGCGGTGGCGGCTTCTTTCACGGCTCTCTCTTCGAACCCGCGCGACCTCGCCTGGCGCATGCGCGCTCTCCTTCCGGTCTATGCCGTGAAGTGGTGCTGCATCGCGCTCAATCCGTTCATGGCGACGGAAGCGGCGCGACGGCAGTTTGCCGGACACGACATGGATGTGATATTCCGGCAGAGCCTCGACCGGGCTGCCCGGCAGTTGCAAAGGGCGCACCATTTTCATCAACTCGAAGGCAGTTTGACTGATGTCTGAAGTCGATTTCGTAACGCTCGTGCATAAATCCACCAAACGCGACTATGTCCAGCGCGTTGTCGAAGTCGACAAGGCGGTCGTCGCGGAGAAAGCCATCGAGTTTGGCCGCGACTACTGGGATGGCGACCGCCTGTCGGGCTATGGCGGATACCGCTATGACGGACGCTGGCGGAAGGTCGCCGATGCGATGGTGGCGCATTACGGCTTGAAGCCGTCCGACCGGATACTCGATGTCGGCGCCGGCAAAGGGTTCCTCCTGCATGATTTCACCGAAGCCGTCCCGGGTATCACTGTGGACGGGATCGATATCTCGGCCTATGCCGTCGAGAACGCCAAACCTGAGGTGAAGAGCCGGCTGCGCGTGGGCGACGCCAAGACCCTTCCCTATCCGGATCGCAGCTTCGATTTCGTGGTGTCGATCAACACGCTGCACAATCTCTACATAAATGACCTGTTCGCCGCCATCCGCGAGATCGAGCGCGTTTCGAAGAATGGCAACAGCCATATCACCGTCGAGGCCTACCGCAACGAGCGGGAAAAGGTGAATCTCATGTACTGGCAGTTGACGTGCCGCGCCTTCCATACGCCGCAGGAATGGGAATGGATATTCAAGACCTGCGGCTATCGCGGCGACTGGGGCTTCATCTATTTCGAGTGACGTGACGAGCCGGCGCGACTTGATCATCGGAACGACGTTCCTCGACCGCCACGACGGAATGTGAGCACGCGCTCCGCGCCGCCGCATTACTTCAACAGCCGCGTGGCGAGAGGCACACCAAGCGCTCGCCATTCCCTAGAGGGAAGATTCTTTATCTTAGAGCATTCGACCAATAAGTGCGAAGCGGCTTTCGGATAATCTGATAGCAAATCAAAGAGTTAGATTACCGAATCGATTCTATGAGAGCGTTCGGCGCTCCACCGCTGTATCTGAATCTGCGCCGTTTCATGGATGTTTCTCGTTCATCATTGAAATCGCGGTTAACGTCGGCTTATCCCAACTAGACCATTCGATATATTGATTGCCCGACTCCTTTGCGCCAGAATCCCTAGACTGGGAAACCAGGTAGCTTTGGCGGACGGCTCCACGCAGACGGTGGAGGGATGGAATCCGTGTTGGGCATCTTCGGGTTCAGAATGGATAAGACGTCTCAGGCCGAGGACACTGCCGGGCGCTTTGACTGGCAGAGACTGCTCTTTCTGGCAATGTTGGCGGCTTGGGCATTCGCCATATACTGGGTAGTGACCGAATTGGCCGCTGTTCTCACTTTGAAACAGTTTCTGGCCATCGGCACAGTGATATTCGCACTAGCGATCGGGGTTATCCTGCGCCGGTGACGCTACACGGCCCGCGGTCGCATGGCGATCGCTCCGTCATGAGTCACTGACGTTATTTGCTCGTGGCGCGGGCGCTGCGAATGATCAGGAATGTCAGCGCGATCACCAGGCACATTGCGAGAAAACTCACCAAGACGTCGAGGAACTGCGACGCATGAGCGGTCATGAGCCCGACTGCCAAACAGATCCCGAAGGTCACGAGTAAAAAGGCAAGGAATTTCACGGTCGATTCTCCTGCTAGTGGCCATGCCTCACGGACGGCACAGCAGGCCTAATTAGGAGCGCCGCCCCGGCAATTCTTGAGCCTCGCCGCCAATCTTTTGCGATTTGACGCCCCGTCCCCGCGAGCCTGCTTTTTGTTATGCCGCGCGAGGCGCAATGGACTGAAGCTCGACCTCCTTGCCCGTGGATGCACGTACCGGAGGATCGGTGTGTCGGGCCGATGATCATCAGCGAATATGCCGACGCCCTATACGGACTGCACCTGTCGCGAACTATGACGTCAGGCCGCGGACCTCGCCGGGATGGACGAAGACCCTGCAGAACCACGATAGACGCGCCGGCGGGATCGGCGAGCAACCGCGTGATCGCGACGCCGAGCGCTGAGGGCGAAGCCTATGGCACATCACCTTTTCGCGATGTGCCGCGCTCGCCAGCTTGATGGAAAACAGTGGGAAAAGAAGAATGGTACAGCTGCCTGGTCTCGAACCAGGGACCTTCGGATCCACAATCCGACGCTCTAACCAACTGAGCTACAGCTGCACGGTTCCTCGAAACGGGCGCAAACTAGTCTGAAGACGTTTGTATTTCAACAGGAAAAGGCCGGCTCTCGCGAGCAGGCCTGAAGCTTGCAAATAGCCTTTGAAATCAGGCCGCGAGCGCCTTGCCGAGATCGCCGAAGGACTTCAGCATGCTCTCCTGCGCCGGTTTCACCGTCTCCTGGGCGAGGCGCAGCGAGAGCTCGGTGAGTTCGCTTGCCTGGCGCGAATAGGCGGCGAGCTGGTCGCGGGTGAATTCCTGGTTGAGGGTCAGGAACTCGCTCGGATCCTTCACCGCGAAGGCCATGCGCATATAGGTGAAGGCCGAATTCATGTTGGTCTGCGCGATTTCCATGGCCTTCAGCTGGATGTCGGCGGCGCGTGCCTTGAAGGCCCCGGCGACGGCATCGACATACTGCATGTTGGAATGGGCGAGATCGCTGGCCTTGTCGAAGGCCGCCTGCGCCTGGTCAACCGAGTTCTGGGCGAACTGCGTGACCTCGGCCGGCATTTCGGTCGCGGGAGTCTGCACGATCTTCAGCTTCTTGCTCATGTCACATCTCCTTTAAGGCAGGCTTGCGGGCCGCCAGTGACCTGGAGGCTTTGTGCCGCCAATCGAAGCGAATTGATTCGATCAAAGTGAGCACAAAGGCTCAAAAACATGTAATCTGGATTGCAACCCTGGCGGGAAACGCTCGAGATGGTAGGATGATAGGCCTCATCATTGTGCGGCGCAATATAATTTTGCGACGCAGCAGGAGCTTGTGGAGAACTGCCAGACGGGACGTGAACCCAAGTGAGTCGCCCGCTACACTATGTGGAGGCCCGTTAAGCTTAATGAATGATGGATGAATTGTACTCATTTAACATTGCTTTATAGACAAACTGCCGGGGCGTGCGATTCTGCGTGCACGGTGTCGAGCAAGGGGTCGCAGGCTGCCATGTCTGCGGCGAAATGAGTGAATCAGGCGGTCTTACCAACGCTGGAAGATTTGCGGGCCATTTCCCAGCCATCCTGGTTGTGGGACAGCGATCGCGCGCGCATTGTCTGGGCCAATAAGGCCGGTATCGCTTATTTCGGCGGCGAGACGTTGTTCGACCTTCTCGACCGGCCGTTCGAGCGCACCGAGCCCGGGGTCGAAAATCTCACCGCCCTTTCCCGCCGCCTGAAGCGCGGCGAATTCCGCAAGGCGCTCCTGCACTTCCCCTCGACCGGCAGCGCCACGGCCTTGTCCTGCCACTGCGGCCTGCACACCTTGCCCGACGGGCGCACCGGCATTCTGGTCGCCGGCCTCGCTGAAGTCGAAGGGACCGCCAGCCAGTCGGGCGAATTGGCCCGCGCTTTCAGCGACCTGCCCTTCCCCGCCTTGCTCCTCTCGCAAGGCACCGTCGTCTTCGCCAACAGCGCCGCCGAACGTCTTTTTGCGCCAGAGCAGCGCCGCTTCGCCCACCGGCTTCTGGGGGGCGTCGAAGCGGCGGAGGAGTTCCAGCAGCGCGTGACCTCGGCCGGCACGCTGGGCATGACCCGCAGGCTCGACACGCTTTATGGCGAGCGCGAGATCCGCCTGACCGCCAAGATGCTTCCCGCCGAGAAGGGCGCCGACCCCGCTATCCTGCTCATTTGCGAGGATGTCACCGATCGCCGGGCGCTCGAGCGTCATCTGGGCGGTAGCGCCGAGGCCGCGGCTGTTCCGGCTGCCCCGCCGGCAGGCGAGTCCATGCTGTCGCCGCAAGACGCCCAGACCTTCGAGGCCCTCGGCAGATCATTGCGCGCCGAGAAGCAGAAATCCGCCGAACCCGTCCCGGTGAATGTTCAGGTCGTGCCGATCCGCATGCCCCCGGGGCTGCCACCGGTCGTCACCCGTAAGATCGATTCGTTCGCCCATCCCGTCATCATCGTGCAGGACGGGAAGATCCAATACGCCAACCCGGCCGCACTGAAGCTCCTGCGCTACAACGGCGTCGAAAGCCTGCGCGACAAGATCGTCTTTTCCGGCCTGCCGCCGCGCGGCACCAGCACGGCGAAACTGGTGACCGGCGATGGCGCCGCCATCACCGTCGATCTGACCATCCTTCCCATCGCCTGGCGCAGCGGACCGGCCTTGCAATTGACCCTCGCCGAGATCGCCCCGGCCGTCGAAGTCCCGGCGGAACCGGCGCCTGTGGCCCCGTCCTCATCACCCAAGGCGGAAGCGCCCCCGTCTCCTCGTCTCGCTGCGGTGCCGCCGGCCCGCCCCACCATTGTCGCAAAGCCCCTGCGCGACGAGCCCAAAGCGGAACTTGTCATCGACCTGCCGCGCGAGGTTCCCCCGTCACCTCTCGCCGCGCCGGCGCCCGAGCCGGCGGCAGCCGCGCCCGAACCTCGAAAAGCGGAAGCGCCGGCGCCTGAGCCTTCGCCCGCGTCCCAGGCCTTGTCGGACGAAGACGAGGAACTGCGCAACATCCTCGACACCGCGGCCGACGGCATCATCACCCTCGACCAGAACGGCACCATCCGCAGTTTCAGCGCGGGCGCGGAGGCGATCTTCGGCTATCGCACCGCCGAGATCGTCGACAAGCCGCTGGCCACGCTGCTCGCCCCCGACAGCCGCCGGGTGCTGCGCGACTACCTGTCCGCGTTGCAGGGACCGGGCCTCGCCGCCGTGTTCAATGACGGGCGCGAGGTGACGGCGGTCGTCAAGCAGGGTGGTGACGTTCCCCTCTTCCTCACCATCGGCCGCCTGCATTCGACGCGCGAGAACGGCGCCGCTTTCTGCGTGGTGCTGCGCGACATCACGCAATGGAAGCGCACCGAGGCGGAATTGCGCGATGCCAAGGATGCCGCCGAGCAGGCGAGCCGCCAGAAGTCCGAGTTCCTGGCCAAGATCAGCCATGAACTGCGAACCCCCCTCAACGCCATTCTGGGCTTCTCCGAAGTCATGCGCATGGAGCGCTTCGGCGAGATCAAGAACGACAAGTATCGCGGCTATGTGAACGATATCCATGCGAGCGGCGCCCATCTGCTTTCACTCATCAACGATCTGCTCGATCTCTCCAAGGTCGAAGCCGGCAAGCTCGAGCTGAACTTCACCTCGGTCGCCCTCACCGAGGTCATCGACCAGGCGGTCAAGATGGTGCAGGAACAGGCGACCGCGGGACGCGTCATCCTGCGCCGCACGATTCCCGGCGATCTGCCCAATGTCGTCGCCGATCAGCGCTCGATGAGCCAGGTGATGCTGAATCTCCTGAGCAACGCGATCAAGTTCACCGATCCGGGCGGCCAGGTGATCATCTCGGCGCATTTGACCAAGGCGGGCGAATTGAAGCTTCGGGTGAAAGATACCGGCCTCGGCATGACGGAAGCCGAGATCAAGGAAGCGCTCGAGCCTTTCCGCCGCATCACCACCGATGGCCGCAACGTGCCGGGCACGGGCCTGGGGCTCCCGCTCACCAAGGCGCTCGCCGAAGCCAACCGCGCCCAATTCGAGATATCGAGCGAGCCACGCAAGGGCACCATGGTCGAGATCACATTCCCGACCACCCGCGTCCTCGCGGCTTAGGTTCTGCGGACATTTATCGCAGCCACAAGGCGATTGCAGCGAGAGTAACGACGGCGATATGGTTTCGTGCGATCTTCTCGTATCGGGTGGCGTCGCGGCGGATTGCTGGGAATGATGGCTGTAGATCGCGCCACGGCGTGATGCCCAAGATTATCTCCCAAAAGGCAGTCTTGAATCACAGTTCAAATGATTTGAGAATCCCAAGAGTCCACAGAACCTGGAGCGCTTCCCGCGAAAGTTGCTCGACTATCGCGACAAGGAAGCGCTCCAGATATATGTAATCGAGCCTTTTTATCCCGCTTTGATCGAATCGATTGATTCGATCAAAACGGGAAAGGCTATAGGCCGTGCACTCATAACCTCGGCACGTCGGCTTTCCCCCCGATAACCGACATGGAGCGGACATTGATCGAGGCCCGATGGGGCCATGTGTGGACGGCTCCGGGCTGTCAAGGTTCTTTTGCATGTCGCAGCGCTGGTCGTAGCAGCCATGTGTTCGGCCTTTGAGCGCGGCTCATAGGGCCGCTGGCCATAATGCCTTCCGCGGATCAGGTCCCGGTCAAAAGCTCGCATTCGACAATGCTGTGGCCCATGTGGGTTGTCCTGATCGCCGGATCGACCGGTTCTGCGTTACCTGCTGTCAGTCCTTTCCAGCCTTCACATCACGCCGTTGCCGGCGCGATCTCGTCCAAAGTCGCCGTGCCCTAGCGAGCCAGCGCGACGGGTTCCCTGTAACGCTCGCCCTTGGCCATCATCGCCCAGGCCATGCGGGCAATCTTGTTGGCGAACGCGATCGCGGCCACCTTTGTCGGCCGCCGCTCCAGCAGCTTGGCAAGCCATGGCCGATGCTTGGTGCCGTGGATTTTCGCGTATCGGATCACCGCCAACGCGCCAGCACAGAACAGCGAGCGCAGGTATCGATCGCCCTGTTTGGTGATATTGCCAAGCCTCTCCCTGCCTCCACTGGAGTTCTGCTTCGGCACCAGCCCAATCCAGGCTGAGAAGTCGCGTCCCGAGCGAAACGCCCTCGGATCGGGAATACTGGCGACCAGCGCGGTTGCCAGCGCCGGACCGACCCCGGGGAGTTCGTCGAGCCGACGGCTGGTCTCGTTTGAGCGATGCCAGGCGTTGATATGCTGGTCGAACGTCAGGATCTGCCGCTTCAGCTGCCATAGTTGACGGCCCAGTGCCTCCAGGCACTCGCGCGCAATCTCGGGCACGCGTCCATCGTCGGGATCGGCAACCACATCGAGCAGCTTCTCGACGCCATTGCGGCCGACTGGTGCGACAATGCCAAACTCGGCAAGGTGGGCGCGGATCGCATTGATCAGCGCAGTCTGCTGGCGAATGAACAGATGCCGCGTACGGTGGAGCATCAGACAGGCTTGCTGGTCGGGTGTCTTGGTCGGCACGAACCGCATGCTTGGCCGCTGCACCGCCTCGCAAATGGCCTCGGCATCGGCCGCATCGTTCTTCTGGCGTTTCACATACGGCTTCACATAGGCCGGCGGCATCAATCGAACCGTGTGCCCGAGTGCCTGCAACTCGCGCGACCAGTGGTGCGAGGACGCGCATGCCTCGATACCAACCACACAAGGCGAAAGCTTCCTGAAGAAACCGAGAACCCGTGACCGCTTGAGACGCTGGCGAATAACCCCCTGGCCGTCTGCGTCAATGCCGTGAACCTGGAAAACAGACTTCGCAATGTCGAAACCGATTGTCGTCACCGCTTGCATATCGAGCTCCTCCGAATCGTGGTCACCTTTTGGCCACCAATCCTATGGCACTTGCGCACCAGGTGGAGGAGCCGTCCACAGCATCAAATGCGGACATATTGTGCGCTGCCAACCGGTCAAATGGTGTAGTGGCAGCAACTCAAATGGTGTAGTTGCAGCAACTCAAATGGTGGCCATTTCACAAACAGAGCAGAAAGGGGTTCGCGCTCCACGAGCCGGTCCAAATCGGCGATGACAGATCCATCTCATTTGACTGATCTCGCTGCTGTGCAGGCGCTGCAATCATGTCAGTGTCGACTGTGCCGCCATGCGATCATTGCGCCGGCACTATCGCTTGGTCAGCTTCCGGTCTGCAATCGCTTCACGGCATCGGGTGATATCGGCCCACATGTCAATCTCGACATCGTCGAATGTGAAAGCTGCGGCCTGATCCAATTGAGCGAGACGCCCCCCATCGATGCGCTGATCCCGCGACTGCCTTGGATTCGCTATCGAGAACCCGAAGGCCATCTTGACCGGCTGGTCCGCGAGTTGCTGGCTTTGCGCCCGATTGCCCGTCGTGCTCTGGGCACTGGTCCGTTCGAGCAGCCGCTCTTGTCGCGTCTGACCGCGCGCGGCCTCACCACCCAAGAACTCGCGCTCGATGCGGCCCCGGCCGAGGGACGATATCCCTATCTGGAAAGCTGGCAGGCCAGTCTGAACGAGTCTCGTCTTTCGACGGCGGCCGCACAGCTTGGAACCTTCGATATCGTCTCCTGTCGCTACATCGTCGAGCATTCTCCCGCGCCGGTGGCGGCACTTGTCGCGCTGAAGCAGCTTCTAAGCCTGAACGGTCTTCTTCTGATCGAGGTCCCCGATAGCAGCAAGTTCCTTGCCGCAAACGACTATTGCTTCCTATGGGAAGAACACAGTTGCTACTTCGTGAAAGAAACGCTGCGGCGCCTCGGAGAGGCGGCCGGCTGCCGGATCATTGCTTTGCTGCGCTACCCCGGCGCGCTTGAGGACGTTCTGGTGGCTGTCATGGAGGCCGGAAACGCGCCTACCCCAGTCCGCCCGGCTGTCGGCCCCTCCAGCCTGTTCCAGGTCTATCGCGACGGTTTTGCGTCTACGCGGACAGCTCTGCAAACCAGGCTCGCGCATGCCGCCGGGCCTGAACGAGACGGGATCGCCCTGTTCGGCATCGGGCACCACGCGATAATGTTCGCCAACGCGTTCGGGGTCGCTCCCGACATCGCGCTGGCGGTAGACGACGATGCCGACAAGGCCGGCTTTTTTCCCCCAGGCTTCCGCGTGCCCGTGGTAAGTTCCGAACGGCTGCTGGCTGATGGGCGGATCAAAACCTGCCTGTTTGCGGTGGCCCCCCATATCCAGGCCAAGGTACGAGATAAGCTCGCCTCCCTCGCCGCACGTGGGGTACGATTTCACTCTATCTATGCGGCGCTCGACGATTCGATCGTGAAGGAATTGGCCCATGGCCCTGGTTCAGAAATCTCCTGAGGTCTTCCTCGCCGAGGGTCCGATTTCCGAAGTCGGACCGGCGGAACTCGAGACGCTCAAGGCCGCCGTGAAGGCCAGCGCCAAGCGGCGCGCCCGTATCAACGCCCATGTCGACGGCGAGGATACGCTGCACGAGATGATTATCGCGATCGATGCGAGCTCCTACATCCGCCCGCACAAGCATCCCGGCAAAAGCGAAGCTTTCCACGTCGTCGAAGGCCAGGTCGATATCGTGGTGTTCGCGGACGATGGCGAGATCGAGCGGATTGTTGCGCTCGGACCTCCCGGAGGCACGCGCCCTTTCTATTACCGGATGTCGCATGCCTTCTTTCACACGCTGATCATCCGCAGCGATCTCCTGATCGTGCACGAGATCACCAATGGTCCGTTCCGGCCCGAGGCCACCGTGTTCGCCGATTTCGCCCCCGACGAGCGCGATGCCGACGGGGCCGAGGCGTATCAGGGCGACCTGATCCGGCGCGTCGCTGCGTTGCAAGGAACCGCGGCATGAGCGTGCAGCACGCCGTCGTCGTCGGCGGCACCCGCGGCCTCGGCCGGGTCGTCGTCGAACGCTTCCTGGCCCGTGGCTGCGGGGTCAGCGTCGTGTCGCGGCAGCGGCCGGCCGACTTTCCCAAACAGACCGGCTTTCGTCATTTCGCGGCCGATCTGGAACACACCGAGGGATTTGCCGGGCTCTGGAACCGGATCGCCGAGGCCGGCGGCCCCGTTAACTATCTGGTGCTGAGCCAGCGTTTCCGTGGCCAGGGCGACCCCTGGGCCGGTGAGATCCAGGTCGGACTTACCGCCTCGCGCGACCTGATCGAAGGATTTGCCGCGCATTTCACCGAAACCGGCGATCGCGCGATCGGCATTGTCAGCTCGGTCTATGCCGAATTCGTCGGCAGCTCCCAGCCGGTCGGCTATCACGTCGTCAAGAGCGGCCTCAACGCCATGGTCCGCCATTACGCCGCCACACTTGGGCGGCGCGGCATTCGTGTCAACGCCATCATGCCGCTGACCTATCTGAAGCAGGAATCGCGTACCTTCTACGAAACGAACGAGAAGCTCATGGACACCTATCGTCGCCTGGTACCGCTGGGCCGGCTGGGAACCGCCGAGGAATCGGCCGATGCGCTGAATTTCCTGTGCAGCGAGCGCGCCTCCTTCATCAACGGACAATGCCTGTTTCTCGACGGCGGGGTCTCCGTGGTCTGGCCCGAAGAGGTCGCCAAGTCCTTCGCAGGCCTGTAAAACCCGCCCGCGATTCCCTGTCGGTTGTGAATTTTCCTGTGAGGATTACCTAGCTATGCAGCACGTCAAGCACAAGACAGATTGCCGCCTGTGCGGATCGAGCTCGCTCGACCACGTCCTGCCGATCAGGCCGTCGGCGATCGGCGACGCCTTCATCCCGGCGGACCGCCTGGACGAACCGCAGGACCTCTACCCCCTTGACTGCTACCTCTGCCTCGATTGCGGGCACCTGCAGAACCTTGATGTCGTCGATCCCGACATCCTGTTCCGCGATTATACCTACCGCACATCGGTGTCACTGGGCCTGGTTGAGCACTTCAAACGCTATGCGCATTCGGTCGTCACCGGTCTTTCGATTCCGAAAGAAAGTCTTGTCGTCGAGATGGGCAGCAATGACGGATCGCTCCTGAAGGCCTTCGGGAACGAGGGAATGCGCGTCCAGGGCATCGACCCTGCGCGCAACATCGCGGCCGCCGCAACCGCGGACGGCATCCCGACGCTCCCGGACTTCTTCACCAGCGCTTTGGCGGCGCGCATCAAGTCCGAACAGGGCGAGGCCAAGCTGTTCTGTGCCAACAACGTCTTCGCCCATATCGACAACATGTCTGATGTCGCGAAAGGCATCCGCCTGCTGCTCGCCAATGACGGCGCCTTCGTGTTCGAGGTCTCCTATATCGTCGACATGATCGACAACATGGTGTTCGACACGATCTATCACGAGCATGTCTCGCACCATGCCCTGATCCCGCTGGAGACGTTCCTGAACAAGCACGACATGACGCTGTTTCATGTCGAGCGCACGGCTACCAAGGGCGGTTCGATCCGCGCCTTCGCGCAACCCAAATCGACCGGCGCGCGGCCGCGCTCCGACGAACTGTCGAAGCTCTTTGCCGAAGAGGAGCGGCGCGGCATCACGAAGCCCAAAATCTATCAGGACTGGTTCGTGGCGATCGAGCAGCGCAAACGCAAGGTTCTGGCCTATCTCGACGAGGCGATCGCCGCGGGCAAGACGGTTGCCGCCTATGGCGCTTCGACCACCACGACGACCCTGCTCTATCACTTCGAACTGGAAGGCCGGATCAAGTTCATCGTTGATGACAATCCGCTCAAGCAAGGACTTTTCAGCCCGGGTGCACACCTGCCCGTGCTGCCTTCCAGCGAACTTTCGGCGAAAATACCCGATGTGGTGGTGATCCTCGCCTGGACCTACGCCGAGCCGATCCTGAAGCGCAATCAGGCCTATGTCGATGCCGGCGGCACCTTCATTATTCCGCTGCCGCAGCCCCGGATCGTCGGCCGCGAGGGCGACGCGGCGCTCTGAAGCGCCGGACCAGACACCAGACGATAGCGCTGACCAGCGACGCTTCACCTGCGTAAAGGGGCGCTCGCCACCTTCCCCGCAAGGGGGACGGTGATGCTTGTACGAGCCCGTTTACAATGTGAGAAAGAGAGAGCCCGTCGAGCCCCGCCTCCTCAGCTCCTCAGCTCCACCAGATCCTTGTAAAAATCGAGGGCCTCCGGATTGGCGAGCGCCTCCTTGTTCTTGACCACACGGCCATGCACGACATCGCGCACGGCGAGCTCGGTGATCTTGCCGGACTTGGTGCGTGGAATATCCTTCACCGCGACGATCTTCGCCGGCACATGGCGGGGCGATGCGCCCTGGCGCACCTGCTGCCTGATTTTCTGGACGAGCGCATCGTCGAGCGCGGCTCCCTCGCGCAGGCGCACGAACAGCACGATGCGTACGTCATTGTCCCAGTCCTGGCCGATGGCCAGCGCCTCGATGACCTCGGGGATGCGCTCGACCTGCGCGTAGAGTTCCGCCGTGCCGATTCGCACGCCGCCCGGATTGAGCGTGGCATCCGAGCGGCCATGGATGATGATGCCGCCATTCGCCGTCCATTCGGCGAAATCGCCATGGCACCAAATATCGGGGAAGCGGGCGAAATAGGCATTGTGATATTTCTCGCCGCTCTCGTCGTTCCAGAACATCACCGGCATCGAGGGGAACGGGCTCGTGCAGACGAGCTCACCCTTCTCGCGGCGTATGGGCCTGGCCTCATCGTCATAGACATCGACCGCCATGCCGAGCATCGGTCCCTGGATCTCGCCGCGCCAGACCGCAGACAGCGGGTTGCCGCCGACGAAACAGCCGCAGATGTCGGTGCCGCCCGAAATCGAGGCGAGATGCAGGTCGCGCTTGATGTCCCGATAGACGAAATCAAAGCTCTCCGCTGCGAGCGGCGAGCCGGTCGAGAACATCGTGCGCAGCTTGTCGAGCCTGTGGGTCTCGCGCGGCTTGAGGCCTGACTTCTTCACCGCGTCTATATATTTGGCTGACGTGCCGAACAGCGTCATGCCTTCCTCGTCGGCATAGTCGAACAGCACGCGCTCGCTGGGCGCGAAGGGCGAACCGTCATAGAGCAGCAGCGTGGCGCCGGTGGCGAGCCCGCTCACCAGCCAGTTCCACATCATCCAGCCGCAGGTGGTGAAATAGAACAGGCGGTCGCCCGCCTTCACGTCGGAATTGAACAGAAGCTCCGAGAGATGCTTGAGCAGAATGCCCCCCGCCCGGTGCACGATGCATTTGGGAATGCCAGTGGTGCCCGAGGAATAGAGGATATAGAGCGGATGATCGAAAGGCAGCTGCGCGAACTTGATCGGCTCGGGCTCCTTGCGCGAGATATAGTCCTCATAGGCGACGGCACGCGGCATGGTGCGCGAAATGTCGGTCGCCTGGCCGATATAGTCGATGATGACGGTCTCCTCGACGCTCGGCAGCTCCTTCAGGACGGCTGCCACCTTGTTGGCGATCGGGATCGTCTTGCCGTTGTAGTAATAGCCGTCGCAGGCGACGAGAAAGCGCGGCTTGATCTGGCCGAAGCGATCGAGAATGCCGCGCTCGCCGAAATCGGGCGAGCAGGACGACCAGATGCCGCCGAGCGAGGCCACCGCCAGGAAGGCGACGATGGTTTCAGGCATGTTCGGCACGATGGCCGCCACACGGTCGCCGGGCTTGAGGCCGGCCTTGGCGAACGCATGATGAAGTCGCGCCACGGCGTTGTTGAGCTGGCGCCAGCTCATCGTCTTCCTGACCTTGTCCTCGCCGCGGAAGATCAGCGCCGGCGTGTCGTCGGATCTGACCAGGAGGTTCTCGGCATAGTTCAGCCTGGCGTCAGGGAAGAATCGGGCGCCCGGCATCTTATTCCCGTCGACCAGCACCCGGTCTCCGCGCTCTGAAGCCTTGACCTTGGCGAAATCCCACACCGCGCTCCAGAATTTCTCCGGCTGCCGCACCGAAAAACCGTGGATATCCGCATAGGTCCGGAACGGGCCCGAGCCTTCGGTTTTCGCCATATGGGCTGCGAAAGCCGCGAGATTGGACCCCGCTTGACGCCCCGCATCCGGTGTCCACAATGGCTCGGCAGTCGGCATCAATCACCTCCCTTTGATTATCCGGCACGATCATGCCGCATTTCCGTGCTCCCAAGGCGCCGAATACGGCCCGCAAGTCAACCCTTGACTTGCGCGCCGCAATTTCCTGCAAGGAAACGATGCGTAAGATCATACTGGCCTGCCTCGCTATCACCGCCGTCCTCATCGTCGCGGCGGGCACCTTCCTGACCAGCCGGATCCGGACGGTCTCCGCCGATCTGGCCGAGCGGGTCGAGAGCCACACCGGCGTGGCGGTAGCCTCTTCCGGCCTGCCCGGCGTCTCCTTCTGGCCACGCTTCGCGGTCACCCTCGACAATGTCGTCCTTCCCGCGCCCAAGGGCATGACCTCCGGCCCGCTCGCCACGATCGAGGCCATGCATATCGTGCCGGAGGATGGCCTGTTCGGCTGGGGAAAAAACGGCATCGCCGAGATCGTCCTCGAACATCCCAGCATCAACCTGATCATTAGCGCCGATGGGCGGGCCAACTGGAACTATGACGCGAAGGCCAGCGCGGGAGCGCCGGACGGCCTTCCCTTGCGCATCGTCAATGGCCGCATCGCCTTTCTCGACGAGCGCACCGGCACCGCGGTGGCGCTCGCTGATGTCGAAGCCCAGACCGCGCTGTCGGGTCCCGCCGACGAATTGACGGCCAAGGGCGCCTTTGTCTGGAACGAGCGGCGGGCCAGCTTCACGCTCTTCGTCAAATCGCCGCAGCGCATCGCCGAGGACGGCTCGCCCACCGATGTCACCTTGCAGGCGCCCGGACTTTCTTTCCAGTTCTCCGGCCGCACCGCCCTCGTCAAAGGCTTCGAGCTCGACGGCCAGGCCGGGATCAAGGGCACCGACCTCGCCATGGCCGCATCCTGGTTCGGCGCGGCGCTGCCGGCCGGCATGGACGGCGCCCGCTTCGACCTGGCGGGAGCGATTGATTCATCGGCGCGGGGGCTGCTCTTCACCAACGCCCAGTTCATGCTCGACGACATGCGCGGCCAGGGCGATGTCGGTCTGGCGTTTGGCAAGGGCCGACCTAAGCTCGACGCCGACGTTGTCGTCGACATGATTGATCTCACCCGCTACAGCGCGACATCGGCGGCGGCGAGTACGGCCTTCCTCGCCAACCCCTGGTCGTCGGCGCGCCTCGATCTCTCCGCCTTGCGCAGCCTCGACGCCATCCTCAAGGTCGGCACCAATGCCTTCGCCTATGGCGCCTTTCGCACCGGTCCGGCCGAGCTCAGCGCCAATGTCACAGACGGCCTTCTCGATCTGAAGATCGCCAAGGCGACATACGCCGAAGGCACCCTCGATATCGCCTTGAAGATCGACGGCAAGGCAGACACCCCCGCCATCGAATTCAGCGCCAATGGCGAAGGCATCGCCGCCGACAAGGCCCTGCTCGCCGCCTTGGGCTTCGGCGACATGCACGGCCGGCTGTCTCCGAGCCTCTCGCTCCAGGCCAGCGGCGAAACGCTCGCCGACCTCGTTTCGACGCTCAAGGGCCACGCCTCGTTCCGTACCGTCGGCGGCAGCCTCGCCGGCGTCGATCTGTCCGGCGTCTTCGGCAAGGTCTCGACGGCGATTATCGAGGGTTGGAACCGTGACGACCGCCAGAGCACCGCTTTCGACGCGTTGTCGGCTACTTTCGCCATTTCCGACGGTATTGCGGAGACCAGCAATCTGGTCCTGACGAGCCCGACGCTTACCTTTACCGGCAAGGGCGAAGTGGATCTCCTGCGTCAGGCGCTCGATCTCAAGGTCGATCCGCAACTGGCGGTTGCCGCCTCGCCTTCGGCGACAGCTCCGGCTGCCCCGCAACGCGCCACCTTCCCGGTCGCCATCCAGGTCAAGGGTCCGTGGACGGCGCCGCGCATCTATCCGGACATGCCCGGCATTCTGGAGGATCCGGCGGGCGCCTATGCGGCGCTCAGGAAGCTGGGTCTCGTTTCGCCGGATTGAACGGCAGAGTCATTCTTGGCAAACTGGGGCCACGATGATCCGAGTGCAGGACAGAGCTTTTGATGCGGCGGCCGAGCTGAAGGCGTTTCAGGCCGTCAACCGCTCGAGCGGCGCCACCGTGATGTTCATCGGCACGGTGCGCGAGCTGAGTGAGGGCGCCCGCATCGACCGCATGACGCTCGAGCATTATCCGGGCATGACCGAGAAAGCGCTGGCCGGGATCGAGGCAGAGGCGCGCAAGCGCTGGCCGCTGGAAGCGAGCCTCGTCATCCATCGCTACGGGCCGCTCGAGCCGGGCGATGATATCGTCCTGGTGCTCACCGCCTCCTCTCACCGTCAGGCCGCCTTCGAGGCCTGTGAGTTCCTGATGGACTGGCTCAAGACCATGGCTCCCTTCTGGAAGCTCGAAGAGACCGCCGGCGAAACGCGCTGGGTCGATGCCAAGGACAAGGACGATCAGGCGGCGCGGCGCTGGGACAAGCCGTGAACTACCGCCGGCTTTGGCGCAGGCGGCCTTCGCAGCCGCCGCGCCCTTTGTGGCGCAGCCTGCTCGACATCGGCATTTTCGTCTTTGCCGCCGTTGTCGTCCTGCTCGCTATCCGCATCTTCAATCAGGTGACCCTCACCCCGGGCACCGCCGACGTCATCGACGGTGATTCCTTCCGACTGGGCAAGGACGAGATCAGGCTCAATGGCATCGACGCGCCGGAATATCGCCAGGTCTGCCGGGACGGCAGCGACCGCCAGTGGAATTGCGGGCGCGCCGCAACGGACGCCCTGCGCCGGCTCGTGACGGGTCGCGAGGTCGGTTGCACGGGTCTCGATGCCGACCGGTATGGCCGCCTCGTCTCGCGCTGCACCGCCGGCCGCATCGACCTCAACGCCGAAATGGTCCGCCTCGGCTGGGCTATCGCCTATACGCGACATAGCGACGACTATGTGGATCAGGAGGCGGAGGCGCGCCGCCAACGGCGCGGCATCTGGCGCGGCAGCTTCGACCTGCCGGAGGACTGGCGCGAGATTCACCGTCCGCATTTCGATCGCGCGCCGCATGATTAGAGCGGCCTCCCCTTCTCCCACCTGCGAGAGGAGAAGATGGCGCGAAGCGTGGGATGGCGATGCTCAGTCCGGGCGCTTACGGAAGAGCGCGAGCGCAGCGCAGGGCTTATGCACCGTCCACGGGCAGGTTCGCCGGCGGGGAAACCACTTCTGGCGTCAGATGCGCCCAGCCAGCGCGTAAGTGACAAGTTGCTTATCCCACCCGAACTCATTTAGTGTCTAATTTAGTGTCTTACATCCGGCCAGTGTCGAAAGGCGGGTGCGAAGCATGGAAATTGTTGAACTGCAGCTCGGCCTGCACCAGCGCGACGCCGAGACGTACACGGTCGAACTCCGCATCAGCAGGCCGGATAGCGACGCCGACACGCGGGTGAGCTCGCGTTTTCCTGTCGGCGATATCGATCTCGAAGCCATTCGCCGGCAGAAATTCAACGTCGAGGCCCTCGGGCACCTGCTAGCCGAGTGTCTGTTTAAGGATGACAAGCTGCGTACCGCTTTCGCCGAGGCGCGCGCCGTCGCAGACGCCGGCAATGCAACGCTGCGGCTGCGGCTTTTCGTCGGCCCTAGCGCGCCGGAGTTGCACGTATTGTTTTGGGAAGCCCTCCGCAGTCTGGACGATGGCCAGCCGCTTTTTACCGGCGAGCGCATTCTCTTCTCGCGCTATCTCAGCAGCGCCGACTGGCGGCCGGTGCGTCGCCGTCCAAAGGCCGCTCTGCGTGGACTGATTGTCATCGCCAATCCAACCGACGTGGAAACCTATCGTCCCGGCGGTCGCGCCTTGGCATCTCTCGACGTCGCGGCGGAGTTGGCTCGCGCTAAAGCGGGGCTCGAAGGTGTCGAGTGCGCAGTGCTCGCCTCCGGCGGACGCGCCACACTTGACGAGCTGGTGCATCAACTGCACGACGGGTGCGATGTCCTCTACATCGTCTGCCATGGCGCCTTTATCGAAAGCGAAGCCTGGCTCTGGTTGGAGGACGCTACGGGGAAGACGCGCCGGGTCGCTGCGAGCGAGCTGATCCAGCAGATGCGCGAGCTGCGCAACGTTCCGGCACTCGTCGTGCTGGCGTCGTGTCAGAGCGCCGGTAGCGGTGATGATGCGCGCACCTCCGACGCCGGCGCGCTCGCCGCACTCGGACCGGGACTGGCGGAGGCGGGTATCCCGGCTGTGCTGGCCATGCAGGGCGACGTGACAATCGCCACGATAGCCGAGTTCATGCCCGTATTCTTCCGTGAGCTGCAGCGCGACGGGCAGATCGACCGCGCGGTCGCGGTTGCGCGCGGCGCGATCCGCGACCGTGCCGACTGGTATGTGCCGGTCCTGTTCATGAGACTGCGCGGCGGCTCGCTCTGGTACAAGCCAGGATTTGAGGAAGGAGCGCATCTCGAGAACTGGCCGGCTGTGCTGCGCCAGATTCAAAGCCGCCAGTTGACTCCAATTCTCGGACCCGGCTTGACCGACTCGCTGCTCGGCTCGCGCCGCGAAATTGCACGGCGATGGGCGGAAACGTTCCATTTTCCAATGGCGCCACACAATCGGGAGGACCTGCCGCAGGTCGCGGAATTTCTCGCGGTGAATCAGAAAGCCAAGATGTTTCCGCAGAACGAGTTGATCAACTACCTGCGCGCCGATCTGCTGGCGCGTTATCACGACGACCTGCCGGAAGAACTTCGCGAACGGAAAACGGACGAACTGCCCACCGATCACCTCGGCAAGCTGATTTCGACGATCGGCTCCCAGCGCCGGAAGCGCATTCCAGCGGAGCCATTCGCCGTGCTGGCCCGGCTCCCAATCCCGATCTATGTGACGGCGGCGCAGAACGACCTCATCTACGATGCGCTGCGCGAGGCCGGCAAGGAACCTCGCGTCGACCTCTGCCGTTGGCACGACGGTCTTATCGAACTTCCGACAATCGAGCCGGATTTCCGGCCGGATCCGCAGCATCCGCTCGTCTATCATTTGTTCGGGCGTCTGGATCAGCCCGAGTCGCTCGTGTTCACCGAGGATAACTATTTCGACTTTCTGATCGGGATAAAGAAGAACAAGGACCTCATCCCCGCAATGGTCAAGCGCGCGCTTGCGGATACCGGCCTCGCCTTTCTGGGTTTCCAGCTCGACGACTGGAACTTCCGGGTGATGTTTCGTGCCATCATGGACCAGGAAGGAGGGCGGGGACGGCGATCGATGTATGCGCATATCGCGGCGCAGATCGATCCCGAGGAGGGACGGATTCTCGAGCCGAAGCGCGCCCGCGCTTATCTCGAGAGCTACTTCACCGAGTCGGCAATCAGCATCTACTGGGGTAGTCCCGACGACTTTGCACGCGATCTCCTCAAGCGCTGGGAGGCGTCCACATGACACCCGGCGACCATCCCCGCCCGGCGCCGTTTGTCGGGCCTCGCCCGTACAAGCTCGGCGAGCAGCTCTTCGGCCGTGGTCGCGAGCGACTTGAGCTGCTTGATCTCCTGATCGCGGAACGGATCGTCCTTCTCTATTCGGCATCCGGCGCAGGCAAGACATCGCTCATACAGGCGGCACTGGCGCCCGCCCTGCGTAATGAGGCTTTCACGGTGCCGACGTTCGCGCGCGTCACATTCGAGCAAGCGATGGGCGTGTCGGAGCCGGCCAACCGCTACGTCTTTGCCGTGCTGCTTTCGCTCGAGGAGAGCCAGCCGAAGGAACGGCAGTGCCCGCTCGCCGCGCTCACGCAAATGACGCTTGCGGATTATCTGGACGCGCGCTGGGCCGAGCCGGCCGGCGGAATGGTCCTGATCATCGATCAGTTCGAGGAAATTCTGACCATCGATCCGACCGACTTGGACGAAAAGAGGGAGTTCTTCGCGCAACTCGGCGCAGCACTGCGCAGCCGACACCGGTGGGCGCTGCTCTCGATGCGCGAAGAGCACCTGGCCGGACTCGATCCCTATCGAAACATGATCCCTACTCGGCTCGCCTCGACATTCCGCCTGGAGCTCCTCAACGAGCAGCAGGCACGCCAGATCATGCAGGAAGCTTCTGCGCAGGCTGGCGTCGTGTTCACCGATGGTGCGGCGCGCAAGCTCGTCGACGACCTTCGCCGCGTTCAAGTCCAGCGGTCAGGCGGTGCGCTCGAGGAGCAGCTCGGTCCGACCGTCGAGCCGACGCAGCTTCAGGTCGTCTGCTTGCGGCTGTGGAGCAAGCTTGGGCCTGATCAGGCGACGATAGAGGAGGATGATGTCGAAGCAATCGGCAGCGCTGATACGGCTTTGGCCGACTACTTCGCGGAGACCGTCGAGCGCCTGGGAAGCCGCGAGCGGTTCGTGCGCGACTGGATCGAAGACGAGTTGATCACGCCGCAGGGGCTTCGCAATCAAATCCTGAAAGAGGCAGCGTTGCGAGGCGGGAAGGTGGATACCCAGGCGATTTCGCTCCTGGACGAAAGGCATCTGCTGCGGGAGGAACGGCGGCGCGGAATTGGTTGGCTTGAGCTGACCCATGACCGACTGGTCCAGCCGATCCGCACCGACAATGCCAGTTGGCGCGACGCGCATCTCACCCCGTTTCAGCGCCAGGCCCTGCTGTGGGACAGGCAAGGACGTCCCCACCATCTCGAATTGCGCGGCGCGACCCTTAGGACCGCGGAGTATTGGGCGGAGGAGCACGATAGTGAGCTTACGTCCTCGGAGCGGGATTTCCTCGCAGCCTGCGTGGGCAGTCGGCGCCGAATGCGGAACAGGCGCCTCATCCCCGCGATGGCCGTGGGGCTGGCGATACTGGCTGTCGTGTTGTTCGAGGGCTATCGGCGTTTGTTGGAGGCGCAACCCTGGGGAAACTGGACCGATCTCAGGACCGGTGAACCGCACGAACTGGGCGGCGATTTCATCGCGATTGGACGCAGCCAACCCGGCTTTGAGAAACTCTTCAAGAGCCAGATCTATCTGGAACCGACCGTCGTCTCTCGATGGCACCTTGTGGTCTCGCGAGGTCTCCAGGCCTTCGACATGCGAAGCCTCAACGGCACCACCATCAATGGCCGATTCCTGCAGTACGGCCATGATCGCAGCATCGTGGACGGAGACCTGATTGCAATCGCCGGTTATGCTGTTTTTCGCTTCTCGACGATCGAGCGCTCTTACTTTCCGTTCTTTCGACCGCCGGCGCCAAGATATCCATCCTTGCCGGATGGAACGTGGGCGATTTTGCTGGACGGTGGGTCCGGAAGGACCATACCCCTCGTTGACGGCGCCAGCTACCTTGGCAAAGATGAAAACGGCGGAATTTCTCTTGCGAGCGCGGAAGTCAGCGGAAGCATATTGAAGATCGCGCCATCCACCGAACCGTTCCAGATGGACCTCCAAACCCTCGATTCAGACGGCGACGATCAGCTCTTCGGTATGTTCAAGTACGAGGACAGGACCTATCTAGCAGTCGGGATTCCGTCCGGCGTGCGCGTGAGCGAGTTTTTCAAGGACGTCCCAGGGACCGAATACGCCTCCAAGATGACGTTTTGCTTCGGCCAGCGCTCGCAGGGAGAGTCTACGACGATGCATGGTTCGAAGATCCAGCTCGTCACAATCCAATCCGATGACGAACCGCGCTGTACGTTGGGGCCATTTCAAATCGTCGACTTGCGCTAGACAAAGGACGCTGAGTGCGTCCGAACCGTGCCAGACGAGTTCAGTCTGGCGTCGTCAGCACCGCTTCCCAGAATACGTGCCCCAGCGCGGGGTGGGCCACGTCGTTATGTGCGCCGGACAGTCCGCCCCCCGTCTTGATAACGGTGTCTGCATTTACGTTGTACAAGCCGCCGCTTTCGAATTTATAGCTGTGGTCGAGATCCGTACTGATTGAGCGGGACATCGCGCCGCGCTCCACTCCCTGCAGCCCGAACGTTCCTATTGCGCCATAAATCGGGAGCTGCTGGACTGGCAGCGCAGTTCCATAATCCGACTGCCGCAACAGCCCCGCCGCTTTGGGGTACAACATGCCGACCGCGCGATCGAACTTCGAAGTGGTGACGACGAGAGCGCCGCGTACGCAGCGGCGGTCCACAATCGGGCGGAAATATCCCCCCATGTCAGGCTTCCCCGGCAGCTCCTTGGCGTATGACCAGAGCGACATTGCCCCTTGCACAAGGAACACGGACGATACCACCGCCCCTTCGCCGGCGGCACCCCGCAGCATAGCGGACGAGACAATGCAGCCGAAGCTGTGGCCCATGAGATGGATGCGTAGACCGTCTCGCGCTTGAAGAAGTTGACGCAGCAGCTGGTGACCTCCCGTTTCGCCGACGAGACGCGCCCGCTTTTTCATCGTCCAGAATGAGAGTTGGCGTAGTGGCGACAATAGTCCTCCCATCAATCCACCAGAATACGAAAGCGCCTCGTCGGTGTCTCGCCAATCCTCGTAAGATCGCTGGGGATCTGTGGGCTCGCGGTCGCCGTCGGGGGAACCCGCCACGCCGTCTGCGCCGAGGCCGGCCTCGCGTTCCAGCGTGCGGTAGGCATCAACGACCTCGGCTGGGAGCACGTCCGGCTCGATGTCCTCTTGCGCCGCCCGGAAGAGGAGGCGCAGAGCTGTCCGCGCCGCGTCGGAGTCCGCAATGCGGTCGCCCCACTGCCTGACGAATTGTTCCTCCCCGCCGATCGGCTCCGCTGCGTAGGAGCCGTCGGCCATCTTCTCGTCGCCCCAAGGCAGGCTCGGCCAGTGAAAGCCGATGAGTAACGGAGCGAAGTCCGGCCAACGTTCCCGGACGCGCTTCCGATCCTGTTGGCAGGCGGCCATCGCTGTACTCCAGCGATCATACTGGTCGATCGCCGCTGGCACGTCACCCTTCCAGCCGTGGCTCATCACGAAGACGTCCGTAATGCCGCGGCTAACGTCTCGTACGATGTCGACAACCTGGTTGGACAGATATTTGCCGTTCTCGGGACGCTCTCGGCCCTCCTTGTCGTAGCAGATGAGGTGATATTCGAGGCCTGCGGCGGGCACTTGTTGCAGTGGCATGGCGGTCTCCTGCTTATCATCAGGCCGCACGCACGGCGTCTGAGCGCTCGCCGATCTCGGCGAGCAGTTCCTTGCTCCGCCGGAACGTCGGGCTGATCTGGTCTTCGAACGCGATTTTCCTGGCGATCGCATCAGGCACGTTGCCCTGGCGGAGCAGCTTGTTGATGGTTTCCACCTCCCCGTCCATCGTTTCAAGGAACGTGGTCAAGTGGCGGATGATATCGTCGTCCAGGTGGGTCAAACGGTTGAGGTCTTGTTCCACTTGGGCAAACTGGTCATTTGGAAGGGCACCCTTGAACAGGTTCATCATGGCCGGTTCCGTAAGATCTTTGACCCTGCCGCATCTGGTTCTCTCCTCCCTCCAGCTCTTTTTGTCATAGTAGTCCTTGAACTCCTGCAGGAACGCTTCGAACTGCTTCGGGAACGTTGCGGGGTCGCTGCCCGTCCTCCGGAAACCGCTTGTCACGCCGACGAGCACCTTGTGGCTCTTCTCGAGCTCTGCGATGAGGGCGGTCATGGCGCCAATTGCTTCTTGGCCGGCTCGTTCCTGCTCGCCGAAGGCGCGCGCCGCCCCAGCCGCTCGCACCACCCGACTGGATATGCCGAGATAATCGGTGTCCACCCGCGCAGGCGCGAAGTCGAGCAACTGGCAATCGCGCATTCGTGCAAAAAGCACGGGCAATCCCCAATCAATATTGTCTCGCACTACCGCGCGCGCTTCGTTCACCGCCCGGTCGAGCACGCCATGGGCGAAGAGACGCCTGTAGAAATGCGCGCAGAAGGCGCGCGCCGTGTCCACGCTCACCGCCTCTCTCATCGCGAGTACCGCATCAACGCGTTCGCGCGCCAGCAGCGAGCCTAGCGAGACAAACCCTGCCGCGGCGCTGGCCGTAGCCGACTCGCAGGCTGAGAACACCACTAGGCGCGGTGGCATTGCCGCCCCGCGGACGGCGTCGACCAACAAAGCCGCCTCTATGATGTCCGGGTCACCGTTGTCCTTCTCGAGCACCAGCGCCGACCCGGCCGGGCCTGAAGTTCCGTGACATAGCACGTGCACCATTGCGGGCCCCCGAGTGAACGCCTCGCGCAACGCCGCGAGGGTGGGTCGGACATTAACATCGCTGGAAAGCTCCTCCACGCGGACCTGGCCTCTCGCGCTCGCTTCGATTGCAGCACGGATTGAATCGCGTTCGGCGGCCGGGATCGCAGGCAGTCGCGCCTTGGCCAGGTTCGCCGGAGACGCAAAGACCAGAAGAAGGGTAACGGGGCGCTCGACAATCGGCGTCGCCATTTTCCAATCGGTCACCGGCACGTAGCGCGAGAACGGCCGATCGGCAGCCGAGCCTATCGGGGCCCAGGCACCATTTTCGCGAATGCACAAGCGCTCCCAGTGCATCGCCTCGAGTGGCGGGTCTTCCAGTCTGAGCCGCAGCCGCCAGCGCGCTCCTTTCGCGTCGAGAGCCGTGCGCAGGTCGGCCAGCTGCTCGCCCAACTGAGTTCCCTCGAAGAGTTGCTTGCCTAACATTTCGCCATAGGCATGCGGACTGGTTACGAGCGCTGAAAGCTCTTTGGAGGCCAATGGCACCCGGACCCGCGGGAAGTCTTGCCGCACCCCGGATACTGTGAGTTCCACCGGCGTTCCCTGCTCGTCGGCGGGGAAGAGCCGGAGCTCGACCGCGACATACTCCCCTTCAGGGTCGGCGACGGTCAGCCCCGCCTGTTGTCCAAACATCAGCATCGGTCGGCCTCCCTCTTCCCCAATCCGAACTCATCGTGATCTGGATTTCATACGAGCAAGCGCGCCGCCGGATCGCCGATCACCACGTAGTTGGTAGCATCGGTCTGGGCGAGCCACAGACCCGCGACCTCCTCGTCGTTCTGCTTGCCAAACCGTCGATCCTTCAAGGCAGCCGCCAGCTCGAACGCGATATCATTGCAGCGCGTATGCAGGACATCGACCGCGGCGCCGACGCGACCTCCATCGGCGAGCTTGAGCATCACGTCTTCGAAGGCACCGGTCTGCGTCCCGGCACCGGGCCAGAGGAACGAGGACGACCACGCGCGGTCAACATGCCCGACCACCGCCATCGCGCCAGCGGCGAGCATCCGCTCGCTAAGACGCGAAACGAAGGGAGCGCTTGCGAGTTCGATTCGTGGGGCACCCGGTGTCCACCGGAACTCGTCGTATTGCGGCGTACCTGCGCCGAAGCAGGCGAAGAGAAAAATCATCATGCCGCGCAGGTTCACGCCCGGCGCCAACTCGTTCGCGGCAAAGTATTCGTCGGGCGTCATTTCGCGATCATCAGTCGCTGGGCCCGGCCATTCCTGTGTTACTATAGCCCCCTGCCGTTCCCGCTGCTGCGGATCGTCCGGCGCGCATGAGAGTCCGTGCGTCGCTGAAAACAAAAGCGAGGGCGGTTCCGCGCCACTCAGCACTTTCGCCAGCGCGGACTTGGTGGCGTCCTTCTGAAGGTACCGATCGATGCGCCACGTGTCGCGCTTTTTCGTCAGCGTGTCGGCGAGCGGCATGGCCAAACGTTTTGCGCTGCGGCGTGTGTTCACATCCGCCGGATTACTTGTGGCGAAGAATACCGCTCGACGCGGCGCTGGCTGCGCCACCTCCTCGTGCTCAACGAGTTGCTCGGCGTACCGTTCCAGGTCGTCCAGCGCATCGAAGTCCAAGCGTCCGACGGCGTGTCGCGAGTCGAGCGCGCATTGCAGTTCAAAGGGTATTTCGTGGGGCGACCCGGCAAGCAGCAGATAGTACGGGACTTTTTCTACCGGTACCGGCCCCGCCGCCGCGCCGTGCCTATTCAAGAACTTGCGTCCCGACTCTCCCGGCTGCCAGCCGCTAGTTCCAATAAACTCGCGGTAGAGCGCGCCCGATTCCTCACGGCGCCGCATGAGCAGACGATCCAGCCTCGCCTTCTTGTCATTGACGCGCGGATCATCGGCGGCAAAGACGATGCCCCAGCCACACTCATCAAGCGCGTTCTCATTGACCTCGTACCCTACCCCGAGGTGTGCCTTCCGGCGGTGCAGCGCGTCGGCGATGACGTCCAGATCCGCCTGCGACAGCGGGCGCCCTTCAGCAATCGCGCAAAGAATTTCGGGGGAGAGTGGCTGTGTGGCGCACTTCCCCGTGCGCGGGTCAATCCCGTTCACCAGCGCGTCGAACGTGCTGTCGTCGCCGTCATTGTCCGAATGCGAATTCGTCATGATTTCCCCATAATTTTCACCGCCGACGCGGCGTCTTGGGATTCCAACCGGCCAGATACCCCATTCAAGACAGCGATCATGCTTCCATGACCCCTCGCGAAAAGCGCTCGCGGCCCACAAGAGGAGAAACAGAGCGCTCCAGCTGTTCTATGCCGCCACGGCAGCCGCCAACCAAAGTATCGAGGATCGAACGAGCGATCTCCGGGCGCACCTCTCCTAGCGTGATGTTAACACCTGGAGACCTCGCGGTCATGCCGGAAATGGTTTCGGCCTGAGCCGATCAATCGCCTGAGGATCTCGGTGAACAACTCGCCGCAGCGCCATTTCGGCTAACTAAAACACGTCGAGTGGAGTCATCGCGATGGTGGGCGGGCCGATCTTCGCGCAAAATGCAGATCGGCCGCTGGAAGGTCTTCTCGACCTGTCGCGAGTCATTCGGGAAATTCTGCCTTTATCACCGCAAGGACGGCAGGATCGTCACGGAGCGTGACGACGTTCTCAACGCCTCTCGATATGCGCTGACGACGAAGCACCTCGTCAAGCCTGCTTTATCCAAAGATTGACCGGCTTCTCTGACGCTCAATCGGGCGCCCCCAATATTCCTCGGGCCCTAAGTCGAGCGCTTCGCACAGGTCAACCTCAAGGTTCTGGTCTGCACCTTCGCCCGATTCCAGTCGCCGTATCAGATCAGCGTATTTGCTTATGGTTCTCCTCCTTTGATTTTCCGGGCGGGGTTGTCTCGCCGGGAAGGGCGCGGGCGGCTTGCATGGCGACCTCACGCGCCAGCGCTATCCTTTGTCAACCTCGGTGAATGTGGCGTAGGATGCCTACTCGCCAGAGTTCCGGCGCTGTCAGGACTTTCTCTCGGTATCCATGTGGGTAACCATGGTAATACGCCCAATTGGAATAGTTGTTTCATTGCTGCTATTGCTTGCCGGATGCGGCGGGCCATCCTCTTTGGATCCAATTTCCAATTCCAAAACTCCAAAGTACGGAGCAATTGCAATATCAAAGCGGACTCTCCAGTCGGGTATGTCTTGGAACGATAGCTCTCGCGAAGAGGCGGAGACCAAAGCTCTGAGGGCGTGTGGCCAGTATTCGAACGATTGTCGGATTATCGTATTTGTAAGAAATGGATGTGCCGCACTGGCAATCGGACAGGGTGGTTGGGGGAGCGCCTGGGCACCCTCGCTAGATGTGGCTGAAGCGAAAGCCACCTCATTTTGCCGACAGAACGCAAAGGCCTGCAAAGTAGATACAGCGAAATTTTGTTCCGGCACTTAGAGCGCGAGCGCGCAGCTTCGCGTGTTTTGACATCGGGAACGAGAATCAGCCCCAGTCCCGAAAAGAGCTTGAAAGACCCATTCTTCTTGTTCGTCATGTCACCGGTCCTGCAGCCGTGCGGTGCACAAAAACGCCGGAACAGAAGCGGAAAACCACTTCACGGATTTTTTACGGATTCGGACACGGTTTCGCGTAATGTTCTCGGTCTGGCACGTTTTTTGGCGCCTTGGGCACGAAACGAGCCCGAGCGCGAAAAGCCCTTGAATACGTGGACCTTCAATGTCATACGGAGCCCCGGCGCTGCCGTAGCTCAGTGGTAGAGCACTCCCTTGGTAAGGGAGAGGTCGAGAGTTCAATCCTCTCTGGCAGCACCATTCCAATCCATTGATTCGGCTCAACTAATTGAAAATATTAGTGTGTTGGCCATCGCTCTGGTACACAGAGGTGGCACACATGAGAATTACTATTTCCGGCGCGTGAAAACATCCCCAGACGGGTTCCTATTTTCTCAGGCGGCGAGTGCCCGTCGATTTGAGCAAAACCGCGCAAGGATCGAAACCAACCCATAGTGCACGGTCTCAGGACGCGTCGGTGAACGCTCACTGAGGGTACACCCGGACAAGACACGTCTTGCGTCCATGCTGCTTCGGTGGAACTCTGTGGCATGGGGTACGTTGGGCGTCGCATGCCGTGGGTCAATGCAATCGCCGCTGCTGGGGTGCTCGCGTGTCTGGCGCTGGCACCACCCGCTGCAGCAAAAAGCATGTGGAACAGTGACAAGCTTTTCACCGAGTGCAGTCGGTCAAGCCCTCGCTGTGCGTCCTATCTTGCCGCAGTTGTTGATACAGCAAATGAGGCTGCGGTGATTGCCACACAAAAAAATTGGCGATCTGCCTCCCTCCCAGAGCAAAGGTGGAGAAGCTCCGAAAAGTTGTCTTGAAGGAGTTGGAGGTACAACCACAAGCGCGCGCAAGCTCGGCTGCCTCCATTGCTTTGAGGGCTCTCAAGAGAAAGTGGCCGTGCCCCACCCACCTCGGGGTGGGCCGATAGGGGTCACCGGGCGCGCGCCGGGCCACTCCCCTGTCAATCCCGGCCTGAGAAATTTCCGCCAATTTTGGAAGCTTGCCCGGCAGCATCCGTTTTCCCACATAAATCAATAATTTGACCCAGTTCATGCTGTGACTGAGCCACGCCTTTCCCACGCGGAAGTTGGCCTGGCTGTCGCCGCCCTGTCGTCCGGACTATATAGGCGGCCATGCACGAAGGACACGGACATGGTTCCCTGAAGGCCGGCTCGGCCGCCGGCCGGCATAAAAGCCGGCTCGCCTGGGCATTCGCATTGACGGGAACCTATATGGTCGCCGAGGTAGTGGGCGGTCTCCTGACCGGCAGCCTCGCCCTCCTCGCCGACGCGGCGCATATGCTGACCGATGCCGGAGGCCTTGCTCTGGCGCTCATCGCCATCCGTTTCGCCGAGCGCCCGGCCACGCCGCAGAAGACCTATGGCTATGTGCGCGCCGAGGTGCTGTCGGCGCTCGCCAATGCCGTCGTCCTGCTGCTGCTCACCATCTACATCCTCTACGAGGCCTATAAGCGCTTCTTCGAACCGCCCGAGATCCTGAGCGGGCCGATGCTCGCCGTCGCCCTCGTCGGCATGGCCGTCAACCTCGTTTCCATGCGCCTGCTGGCGGGCGGCTCAGCTGAGAGCCTCAATGTCCGCGGCGCCTATTTCGAGGTGCTGAGCGACTTTCTGGGGTCGATTGCCGTCGTCATCGCCGCCCTGATCGTCATGACGACCGGCTGGACGCTCGCCGATCCCATCGTCGGCGCCGCCATCGGCCTCTTCATCGTGCCAAGGACCTGGCGGCTTCTGAAAGATGCCGTCCATATTCTTCTGGAAGGCGTTCCCGCCGAAATCGACCTCACCTTGCTGGAGCGCGTGCTGAAAGAGATTCCAGGCGTCGCCGCTGTGCACGACCTGCATGTCTGGACGCTCACTTCGGGGCTTGATTCGATGAGCGGGCATATCGTTGTGGACGACATGCGGGAAGCCGGGCGTGTTCTGGCGGAAGCACGCAAGCTCATGAAAGAGAAATTCGGCCTCGACCACGTCACCATCCAGATCGAGGACGAGGCCCTGGCGGCAGCAGAGGCGAAGCTTCCCGTCTGAGCCGCCTGACCGGCCCATGCTCGCCTGTCCGAAGAGTTTGCGATAGCGTATGTCTCCTTGTCGAAACGAAGCGGGGACCTTCGCAATGAACGAGCCCGAGCGGACCGGATCTGTCCTTGATCCAATCGATCGTCTGTCAGAGATCATATTCGGACTTCTGATGGCGCTTTCCTTTACCGGCACCATGAGCGTCGCCGTGGCGGGAGGCGAAGAGGTCCGGACCGTGCTCATGGCGGCCCTTGGATGCAACATGGCATGGGGCATTGTGGACGCCGTGATGTTCGTCCTGACGACCGCCGCGGATCGGGCCAGGCGCTTCAATTTCATCGATTCCGTCCGCGCAGCGCCCGTGCCGGAGGCGCGTCGCATTCTGCTTCAGAACCTGCCCGAGGAGGTTCAGCAGATCACGTCCGAAACCGATGCGGAGTTGCTGCTCACGCGCATCAAGTCCTCGCCGGCGGGCAAGCACCGCAACATTGTCCGCCTCCAGGATTTCAGGGCCGCGATTTCGGTCTTCGGCCTGGTCGTCGCTTCGACGCTCCCGCCCAGCATACCTTTCCTGTTTATCGACCATCTGCCCGCCGCCATGCGCATGTCGAACGCGATCGCGCTGGTGATGCTCTTCCTCATCGGCGCCCGACTCGGCAAATACATGGGCAGAAGCCCGTGGCCGATGGCGCTGGCCATGACGGCGATCGGCGCCGTCCTGGTGGCCGTCACCATCGCGTTAGGAGGTTAGACGCGAGGCGGCAAAATATAGAGGGTCATTGCGAAGATCAGATACACCATGAGCAGCAACACGCCGACGAACCATGCCGAGCGCCCGCTACTGGTCATCAGGAAAGCAGTTATCGTCGAAATGAGCACCATGACCACCGCCCCTGGCCAGAATTGCAGGTCCATCGGCGACGGACCGATGACATAGCTGAGCAGCACCAGAACCGGGGCGACAAAAAGCGCGATCTGTGATGCGCTGCCAAGCGCGATGCCGACACTCAGATCGAGGTGGTTCTTGCGCGCACCGGAAAACGCCGAAGCCATCTCGGCGGCGCCGCCGACCAACGCCACCACGATGAACCCCACGAATGCCGGGGTCATGCCGAAGGTCTCGGCCGCCTGCTGCACCGACTCGACGAATATTTCGCTGACCAGTGCGACCAGCACGGTGACGCCGGCCAGCACCGACAGTCCCAGGCTCAATGGCCATATCGCTTCACCGGGCTCCCCGTGCTCCACGCCGCCGAAGAACTCCCGATGCGACTTGAGTGAGAAGACCAGGCCCAATGCATAGGTGGAGATCAGCAGGACCGACAGGGCCACACTCAATTTTCCCGTGAATTCCGATCCGGATGTGGACTCTGCATCAAAGACCGCCGAGGGCGTCATGATCGCGATTGTGGCAATGAACAGGAGGCTGGTCTGGAGGCGGGCGCTGGTCCGGTTGTATTGCTGCACATGGTGCTTGAGGCCGCCGAGCAGGAACGACGCGCCCAGCATGAACAACGTATTCGTGACAATCGCTCCGGCATGGAGGCTTTCACGAGAGTGTGCTGGCCGGCATGCAACGCGGTCAATGCGATGACCAGTTCCGTCAGATTTCCCAGCGAAGCGTTGAGAAGGCCGCCGACAGTATCGCCGGTCTTGGATGCCACCGACTCGGTCGCGGAACTCAGCAGCGTGGCCAGGGGCACGATCGCCAATACCGACAGCACAAACAGCAGCGTATGGGCTTCCGGTCTCAGTTGATTTGCGACGAATACCACCGGCACGAAGGCCAACAGCCAGAGGATGGGGTTGCCACGGATTTCCTTGAGGAGGAGGGCCATGGGAATATGATCAGGTGAATTGCGGCAGTGGTAACGTGGGCGGCTGACGGCGCAAAGCGGACCCCTCCTCGTAGACGGGCGACAATTCTCCGGCCCGCTATTGCCTATCCCCCGCCCATAGCATCGGCCATGGCCAAACCATCCGTCAAGACTACCGGCAGCCTCCTGCCCGATCAGGTCGGTGTCACATGCACCGCAATGCCGGCGAGCCAGCTTTCCAGTCCCAGAACATCGAATACCGACCCATCGCGATTCCACAGGACCATGTCGGTTTCGGTCGGCCGCTCGGCCACGGGCGCGCGCGGAATTGCACCCAAGGCCAGCCGCCCGGCGCCGCCGCCCTCGGTGAGGCGCTTGATCGAGCCGACGAATTCATGGCCGACCAGCGGGACCTGCGTAATGGCCACGCCCAGCCGGTCCGCCGCGAGCAGCTGGCGGAATGCGCTCACCACCTGCCCCCGGCCGAAACGGTTGATCTCGTCGAACACCGCCACCGCCAGCGAGGAATCGAACGACAGGCCGCGACGCCACAGATGCGTGTTGCCGACCAGCGCCCATACATCGTCGACGACGACAACGGTCGAGGCCATGCGGACATGCGAATAAGGCCCGGCGCCGGGAGAGAACACCGCGACGCGGTCACCATTGTCCTTGACCAGGCGCGCCAGTGCCTGCTGCCAGAGCTCGTTGCGAACCCAGGTGAGAGGCTGCGGCGTGCCCGGCAACAGCGCGCGCGGCACGCACAGCGCCACTTGCAGTCCGGGCCGCGCCCCCAGCCGGGCAATCAACGTATCGAGCCAGGCGAGATTGGCGCCGTCGGCGTCGACGGACTCGCCGTCGATGGCCGGCGTCTCGATATAGATAAGCCGTTCGGCACGGCCGATGGCGGCGTTAAGTGCGAACAGCGCCTCCTGCCGGCCCAGCGCGTTGAGAATGCGGCGGCACACCGCGCGCAGGGCCGCGTTCGCGTTTCCGACGGCGCCGACCGGCGGCAGGTTGGGCAAGGCCGCGGCGACATTATCATAGGCGTCGAACAGCGTGCCGTCGGCAAGGTCGAGCGCATCGAACACCAGGGGCTCGCCCTCGACGCCGCGCGCCACGGTCTTGAGCACCGCCGCCCACTGCGCCGGAGCGTTGATCGCCTGCGCCGGCAGCGGATTGCTGCCGGCATCGCTGGCGAGTGCCGGGGTGCCGGCGAACAGGCGGTCGCGCATCACATCGGCGATGTCGGTGATGGCACCACCGGTGATCTGGACGCCGGCGCCGTGTACTTCCCTGCCGCCAGGTGCCGTGGGATTGCCCGCCAGTGCCGGCAGCAGCTCGTGCCAGGATGCCAGCGCCGGCGCGCTGCCCACCACGCCAATGTTCACCGCGCCGGCGCCGGCACCCGCATTGAGCAGGCCGACCAGTTCCAGCCGCTCCTGAGTCGGCAGCGGAGCGCCGGGCGTGCCGACGCTCAATATGCCGTTGCGCGGCTGAATCTGAACCTGCGGCGTGAAGCCGGTCGCGGTGGCTACTGCGGCATTGAAGGGATTTGTGTTGCCGGGCGCCTGATTGACGAAGGCCGGCGAGGTGACGGAAATCACGTCATTGGCGCTCAACGTCTTGGCCAGCGGGCCATTGTCGAACCACTGGAGCGGTACAGTGGCGCGATTGATGGCGGTGAAGCTGTCCAGCGCATTATTGGTGCCTGGTACCCGCACCACCAGCGTCGAGCCCGAGCGGAACGCGCCCTGCGGCACGACCGCGGGGCCGAATTCCACACCCTGGTCGCAGTCCAGCACCAGCGCGCTCGCGCCCAGCTGGGTGGCGATATTGGCGAAGGTGACTGCGTTGCCGGCAACTGGCGCCGGACGCGTAATGCGCTGGTCGGCATAGATCGTGGGGGGATTGCCGCCATCATAGAGCATCACATCGACGCCCAATTGCACGCTGCCATCCGTCTGGCCGGGCGGCAGCGTGACGACGACATGAGCAATGATCTCTGGGCCGGTCGTTGCCGCCGAGCCGAAACGTCCGGCGCCGCCCGGCTGCGCTTCGCGCCGGCCCGTATCCAGATTGATCTTCTGCGGATAAATGCGTACCCACGTCCCGTTCAGCGCGTTGGCGCCCTGGAGCGTGAGTCGGATGACGACTTGCTGACTACCGGCTGTGTCGTCCAACGCGGCGCCACCACCAGTGAGCGCAAAACACTCGAGCGCCGGCAGCGCCGTCGGCAGCGGTAGCGGTATCGGAAGCGGTGCCGGCAAGGGCGGCGGCGGGGCCGGCGCGTTCGGCAGGTTCTCGACGACGCGGCCGCCCCAGTCATGGTCATAGGCGGGCGCAATCAGCGTCACCGGATTGACACCGTCGGGAAGCGCATTGAACGCAGTCGCCACAGTGTCGATCGTGGGCTGCAAGGCCACCGTGCTGCGCGTCACGTTGATGCGTGTGCTGACGCGGTTCTGGTCAGACGACTGCCGTTCGGCCGGCGTGCCCCTGTTGTCGCTCGGTCCCCGCACAATGCCGCAGACGAAGGATTCGATATCCACCGCCGCGACCTCGACGAAGTCGCGCGTCAGGGTGAGTTGGCCGCCACCATGCGCAGGCAGTGTGACGGGACCGCCGCCCCACAGATTGAGCGGCCCGCCTGCCGGTGCCGCGCGATAGTTGCCTATCGGCAGCAGCGCCGCCCGCGGAATGGGCACCGTATCGGGGGCGGTGCCGGTGGGTGCGACCGTGAAGCTGATGCCGGCACCCTGCGTCTGCGATGCCGTGAACAAGCTCGCATTGGTGCCGATCTGGGTGGCGTTCGCCGGCGGCAGCGTCAGCCGGCCCTGGAGATTGGTGTCGATCTGTCCGCGATGCGGGTTGACGATCAGGACTCCCAGATGCGGCGCCACCACGCAGGTGCGCTGCGTATCGTTTTCGGCCCAGATGTTCGACGCATTGCCGTTCCACGGCGCCACACTGCCGCCGGCGATGGCAGCCCACCAAGCCGCCACGGCGCCGGGATCGATGGCCTGGCCGTCGGCATCGAAGGCCCAGACCTGAACCGCGAGGCCATCCGGAAAATTGGCCAGGACCTGGCGCGTCAAATTCAAGATCTGCCCAGGCCGCTTCAGGTCGCTCATCGGCAACGGCCCGTTGGCGAGCGTGCCGCTGCCGGGGTCCACCAGGCCGAAAGCCGTGGGGGCATCACCGCCCAGCGGGTTGACGAAGTCGTTCAGCCGCGCCGGTGCCGCGTCGGGATATTCGATGGCGATGGCGCGCACGCGGGCGCGGGAGCGCAGGAGTGCGGCGTTTCCCACACCATCCGGGCGCGGCAGCATGGCGGTCAGCACCTCAAGGCGTTCCTCCACCTCCGGCAACAGCTTGAACAAGGCGACCAACATGTTGTCGGCGAAAGCCGGCGCACCTGTTGCATCTGTCAGCCCGCTGAGCACAGACGGACGGGTCGGCGTGCTGACCGCCAGAGTGAGCGTGCCCCCGGCAGGCGCCCACCAGGCGGTGACGGTGTTGCCGCCACTCGCGGCGAAGGTATGTGGGACGGCCAATGTCGATACGGGCGCAGCCAGCGAAAGACTGGCATCATCGAACCAAGCGCCCAGTGCCGGCGATGCGAGGCCGAGCGCTGCGGGAGCGGGGTTGAGGTTGGCCATGGATGCTCCTAGCGCCTCCTCGTCAGCTCGGCATAGGCGCTCGCCCGGCCCAAGGGATCACTCAGCAGCACGCGATAGCGCGTACCGGGCAGCGAGTTCGGGTCGTCGACATGGAAAAACCCTCTGCCGTTCGGGTTACGCCCGCCCTCGCCCGGCGGCGCGTCGGCGGCCACGCTGGCAAACCAGGCTTCAGGCTCGCCCGGTGCGCTGCGATAGACATCGAACAGGTAGCGCCCGGCGTGGCGGCCGAGCAAGGCGTCCGGGTGCTTCCAGCGCAACAGCATTCCCGCCGTGGCGAAGCTCAGATTCATCGCTGCCGGTGGCGCGTCGGAATGCAGCACCAATACGGCCACGGGCAGTGCCGCGGGCGACCAGTCGCCCGTGAACAGCGGCACCCCATCCAACCCGGAGCCGGGTTCGGGTGCGGCGCGCACATCGGCGCGGAAGTGGTAGCGCATCCAGATGCGGATATCCGCCGGCAACACCTCGTCATAGTCGCCGACGACGGCCTTGTCCGGCGTGCCGGGCGCCGGATCGCCCACCAGTAACACTGTGTGCATTTGCGACTGGCCGGGCATAGCGGGCGCGGCGAGCGCTCCGGCCGCGACTTGCGGCATGCGGCGGACATCCCGCGTCTCCTCGGTGCTGCGGAACAAGCGATAGTCGACTGCCGCACGCAAACCTGCCGGCACGGTGATGCGCACGCGGATGCCCGGCACGAATCGACCGTCGGCCAACGGCACGTCCAGAGAAGCGAGCTCCAGCGTCGGACGGCCGGGAACGGGTGAATTGGGCACCGCCACGGGCAGCAGAGCGGCGTCTTCGAATGGTGCCTCGACATTGGTGCCGGCGAGCGCAACTACGCGGTAGAAGGTCAGGCCCGCCAGCGAAGCCGAGAGCGCATGCTCAAAGCGCGCGGTGCCGCCCGACGCCTCGACCGGAGTGTCGCTGAGTAGTTCGAAGTTGTTGCGCGCAAACAACGACCGCACATCGGCCGCGCGCAGTCGGCCGGCGCGGTCGGGGGCGCTGAGGCTGGCGAGTTCGCCCAGCAGTTCGTCCTCGCCAAGGTCCTCGAGCTGCGTCCTGAGCGTGGTTTCATGCGCGACATAGACGCGAAAGCGGCTCTGCCCCGCCAGCACCGGCCAGACGATCTCCGCCCTACAATGCCCGGTAGCATCGGCGCGTGAAGCATATTGCAGCCCCGGCGTCATCACCACCTGCGGCGGCGCGCGCAGGTCGTAGCAGTTCACCGCCACTGCCTGCGACTCGGGCGATGACTGCCCCGCTGTGTCGATCCAGACGGCGCTGACCAAGACAGTGCGCATGGCCGTCGGCGCGAGCGGCGGGCCGGGGCGCTCGCGCACCACGGTGGGCTCGCTGCCCGGCGGGGGGCTCGCCACCTCGACACCATCGAAGAGGATGCGCGCCCGCGCCAGCAAATGTCCGCCGGGGGGAAGACTGGAGGGCACAGGCACCGCGACCGACACGCGAATGGTGCCGGCGAGCGGGGCGTCGGTCGGCGGGTCCGGCGGCGCTGCGGGCGTGAAGCTCGCTTCGATGACCGGCCGCGGCGGCGGCGGGCGCAGGCCGGCGGCGAGTTCACCGGTGGCCCAGGCACTCCAGCGCCCAAAGGCGTTGCTCTGCGCCAGCCGATAATCGGCCGCGATCGGAGGGGCGTCACGGTCGCCAAGCAAACCATGGCCTGGTTCATCGGCGCTGGCGGGCACCCCCGGGCCGATGGCCGTGCGCCAGCCCTGCTCCGCCGGGTTCAGCGGCAGCCAGAGCGGCAGCGCGTCGGATCGGCGCGCCAAGGCCAGGCCCGTGCCGGGAACCAGTCCCGACAGCTCTATCGCGGCGCGCCGGCGCGCCTCTGGCGCCGTTCCGGGCAACCAGGGCGGATCACCCGCGGCGATGGCGTCGATCACCGGGGCCGGTGGCGAGTCTGGCATCGGATCCTCCGCCAGCACGACCAGCGTTGTATAGAGTCGGGCCACCGGCCCCAGCGGGCCTTCAGGGGCGACGAGGCCGCGCGATTTGAGGTCGGCCGCCAGTGCGCGTTCGGTCGTGAAGATCCTCGTATCCGCGGGCACCGGCCAGAAGATGTCGGTGCGCCCCTCCAGCAGCCGTTCGGACTCGTCGAGCGGCTGCACAACGCCGTACTCGCCGTCGCGCTCCTCCACTTCCCAGTACCCCAGCACATGATAGACGAGCCCGTTATCGGGAAGCGCGGTCGTCTTGCCGAAAGGCGGGAAGTCGTCCCATGTCATCAGGCCGACGAAGCGGGCTATGCTCGCCTCCTGCGCCGCAGCCATCACGCCGGCGAGCAGCGGGCGCGACATCGAGCTCGGCACTGGCAGCAGCGCACCGTTCTGCTCGATCGCGTCCTCGCTCCTCACATCGATCTGGCGAAGGGTCGCGTCCATGAGCGTTTGCAGATCGGTCACCAGATCGGTGGCCAGGGCTTCCATACGCTCACCTTCCTGTGTGTCCGTCCACAGCGGGGCGGCAAAGGGGTCGGCCACCCAAGGCACCTCCTGAAGGGCGCGGCGCGTGGCGGCGACCCGTGTGGCCTGGCCCAAAGCGAAAGCGTACGCGTCGGCCGCGATGGCCTGGTAGCGCGTGGCCTGCTGCACCGGCAAATGGAGACGCGCGATGGCGTTATCGATGTTCTCCGGCAGATCGCGCACGCTGATCCAGCGCGCAAGATCGATGCGGCCGCTGCCGCTCACCGTGACGCGCTCGATGGGCGTGGCCGAGACGACCCATGGCGGGGCCGAGCGCGACGCCACGCAGGCCCAGCCGCGCGGCGTCATCACTTCTGCTTCCAGCTTGAGTCCGGGGAAATTCGCAACCACGTCCCCCGTGGGCGTGGCGCGTCTTCGGCGCGTTGCCATAGCGCTACGCGGCGCCGGCCGCGGAACACCCGGCAGGCCGCCGCCGATGGAAACCGCGCCCTCCACGCCGAACCAGCCGCACACGCCTTCGCTCGCTGGCGGCAGATATCCGTGCACCGGGTTGCCGTTTGTCACATCGAAGGGCGGCGTGAGGATTTCGCCCTTGCTGCTGACCCAAGTCACCTCTGTGCGCCAGGACGGCTCTTCGAATGGCAGGCGGTAGACCAGCAGCGGCGCGATCGGCAGCCCCAGCGTTATCGCGGGATGAAGCCGCAGGTGATAGCCGTCGCGCGCATGCGAGTCGCCCTTGGCCAGGATCCCCTGGGCCGCCAGCAGCGCGCGTGGTGCGAAGCCCTTCATAACAGCTCCTGATAAACGATGCGCGGCACCGCGCGCATCGCGCGCGTGCCGCTACGGGTGACGAGCCGGTCGAGCACTTGCACGGCCAATGTCAGCGCAACGTCATCGAAGCGGCAGACCTTGCGCGGTAGCGGTGGCCAGCAGCACCCTTGTGCAAGCGCTGTTGACACGGCACGCGGTCAATACCACGTCCGAGGCGCCGCCGGTGACGAGCGCCTGCACAATGCCGCATCGCGCACCGCGTTCGATCGGCTCTGGACTCTCGAGCAGCAATCCGGCCAGCAGATATTCTCCCGCCGCGGAACCGGGGCGCCAGATCGCCACCGTCCGACCGACGCCGACCACCGGCCAGGGATCCATGCCGATGATACGCAACGCATCGTCCAGCGCCGCATCGCTGGCGCTCGTATCGGGCGCGGGCATCGTCGCGCCATTGGCAATGACGAAGTCGAAGGGGATAGTCACGGCGCGTTCGGACAGGCCGAAGCCGAGGCCTGTGAGCAGCGCGCTTACATCGGGGTAACGCGAGCTGCGGAAATGCGTGCGGGCGACGAGCAGGCTTTCGTCGTCTTCGTCATCCACCGGCGGGGCGAAGAGCGCCAGATCATATTCGGCATCGGGCTCGAGATCCGCCGTGATCGACAGCGTCACGCCGCCCGTATTCACATCGGTCTTGAGACAGCGCGGATCGGCGCGCAGTGCCGTGATCACCCGCGCATCCACCTTGTCGAGACGAGCCGGTTCGAGCGAACTGCGTCCGACATCCAGCGCAATCGCCATCGGCCGTCCGTTCATCGCGCTGCCGGCTGACGGATTGGTGCGACGCAACGTCATCACCAGAGCGCGGTCATATTGAGCAAGCAGCTGCTCGACATGGTCGACCTCGAAATGGGCGAGTAGCGCGTCGTCCAGGAAGTGTGGCGGGCTCATCGCACCTTCGGGCTCGAAGCCGATCAGGTAGCGCGCGACGGCGCGCGGGTCGAAGCTCGTTTCGTCCTGAAGAGGAACCAAGGGCGGCGCGCTGTGATCAAGGGCGCCTTCAGCCGCGGTCAAGAAGTTCAACTCGACGTCAGGAAAAACCTGCCAAGACGAGTCGGCCACCGTGGCCGGAGGCTGCGCGCCCGGATTGGCCGGCCGCCAGCCGGCCCAGCTCATGGCGAGACGAAGCCTGTACTCGGTGTCGGGCTTAAGCAGCGGTCGTGTCTCTGAGGTGAGCCCGGCCTTCACGTTCCAGCCCTCCCGCAAGGTGTCACGCGCGTCCTGATCCCGGATCCGCACCTGCTCCAGCGTGGTCGTCAGGCCGCACACACCGACGAGGCGGATCGTGGCGCTTTGCATCGCCGGCACGCCGATCGCCTGCCAGCCGCCGGCATCGGGCGAAGTGTAGAGTATCTGGCGGCAGCGCTGTCCGCGGCGCGGCGCCTTTTCGACCAGCACCTGGGCATCCCAGAGTACGAACTCGCCATCGAGCTTCTGGCCGAGGAGCGGCGGGATCGCGAGCGGCGTGTCGGGTTCACCCAAACCGGCGCGAACGCACACCGATTCAATGCCCAGTCGACCGTCGAGGCTGACGATGACCAGTTCTGAAAACGGGCCGACATCTTCGATGACGACAGTCTGTGGCGCGCTATCACGGGGAATGACGCGCGTACCCAGCCTTTGTCCACCCAGCCCCTTGATCGTCAGCGTCGCCGTGGCGAGCGGATGCACGACGCTCAACGACGCCCAGTTCACCGGGAACGGAAAGATCACGCGCAGCGTCCCCAATCCGACGATCAATGCGCCGTTGGAGCCCACCAGCACGGTCGAACCATCCGGCGTGAGGGTCTTGACGAAGCGCAGGCCGCCGGCGTCCCAGCGATCCTCGCCATCGACTTTGTTCACGCCATCGAAGGGAAAACAGCGTGTCGGCGCCATCACGCCATGCCCCTGGTCACAGACCTCCAGCACGGCCTGCCCCTTGGCAATGGCCGGTTCGAAGCGCCCCTCCCATCCGAGCGACGCATAGCGTGGCCCGGCCTGGGCGACACCCGGCAGTTCATAGCCGCGCAACATACGACGCCCGTCGGGCAACACCACCGGCAGATCCAGGTCCACGATACCCTCGGCGATGGGATGCAGGCCCAGACACGCCAAGGCGAGCCCCAGCTCGCGCCACGACATGCCTCCCAGCGTGGTGGTGCCGAAGACGGTGAAGACGGTTGCCACCGGATCGCCTTTGCCGCGCCGCGAGCGGATTTTTATGCGGCCGGGCTCGAGGCGTTCAGCGTCGATCCCCGGCGCACAGGTTTCATGACCGACGACGATCGTGTCGCACACATCTTCCAACGTCTCTACGGGATCAGCCGGCAATCCCTCGCCACCATTCGTAAGGTGACGGAAGATCGTGAACGGCACCCATGACAGCAGCGCGAGTGCGGCGCCTTCGTGCTCGGAGGGCCAGATCGCATCAGCGTCTTCGCTCATCACGCCGCCGCGGTGGGTGGGCAGCCAGAACACCGCGTCCAGCGGACCGTCGACCTTGACGAAGCCTTCGCCGGTCTTCTCCAGCAACTCCACCCGGTCAAGCCGGAAGGCGTATTTCAGTTCCGAGCTGCCAGCCCAGGGCGAGGGATTGTTCGGACGCGCCGCGAGTGTCCAGTCGTCCTCCAGATCGGGACCGATCTCGGGCACATGCGAGAAGCTTAAGACCGGCACTGTATCGGGCCACACCGTGTGATCCGTGCCGGGCGTGCCGTCGGTGGCCGTCGCCACGCGATTGCCGCGCCGGCCGGTCAGGTCGACGCTCTTCAGCGGGTGAGCCGGCGTCGGGATGTCATCGACCAGTTTGTTGCCGATCTCGATCTCGATGCATTTCTTGATCGGCGGCGCCAGCGGCAGGTCGATCTCGCCGCAGAACTCGCCGGACAAGTGGGTCAGCATATCGCCATTCTGCTCGATGACTTCGGCGATCAGGTTTCCCGACACGCCGACCGAAGCGATCTTGGCGTCGAGCAGGCCATCCACCCAGATGCCGCCCACCAGCTTGAAGGGTGACGTACCCAGTCCCACCAGCAGCTCGGCACTGGCATCGAGCGTGAGCGGTCCCGCCTTCCAGGTCAGGTTCCATCCGGCGCCGAAGCCGACCGCGAAGCCATCAAAGGAAAATTCGTCCTCATTGCCCAGCCAATGCAGCTCGCGTTCCTCGAGCATGAAATACGCCCAGACATTGGCATCGAGCACGCCGGGCAGCAGTGACATGGAAACCGGATCACCGGCGCGCGTGAAGATTCCGACCTTGCTCTCGGCGGTGATGTTGTCGGAGCCGAGATGCACGAAACTGCCGCGCGGGTCACCTGACAGCGGGAAATAAGCCGACAACGGCACGTTGACGGTCAGCACCTTGGGGATCTCGTAAGTGCCGCGCACGCCGATCAGCACCGCCTCGGGGTCGATCACGGCGAGGCCAATGAGGCGCATCTCGTCTTGCAGGGGTTCGGGATCATCGCTGGCTTGTCCAGGGCTGGCCAGCAGCTTGGCATCGATGCCGAGGATCACCGATGGGTCGGGGAAGGCAACGACGAACATGCCCTGGGCATTGAAGGTAAAGCCCATGTCCGGCAGCGTGCCGATGATCACGCCCAGCCCCAGCGCCCACTGGCCCGGCGCCGGGCCCCACTTATCGGCAAAGGCCTGCTCGTACCAGTCGAGCTCGGCCTGCACCGGATCCGGGTCGAGTGGCATGGCAAACGTCCGTTCGCCATTCGAGACGAACTGGCCGACAAAGCCAAAGATGCCGAGACCCGTATTGGCCAGCGGGATGCCGACCGGGAGGATCACTCTCACACTGATGGCCACATAAGCGAGCTCGGGCTTGAGCTCCAGCTCCGCCTGCGCCAGTAGCCCAGCGGCGACCACATTCACATCGAGCGTGGCCGCGACCGATCCATCAGGATTGATCCGCGCCATCCCGCTGCCTTCCAGCACGCCGGGTATGGAGAGCGCGACGCCGAGCCCGCGTATCTCGACCGAAAGCGGTGCATTCCTCTCGGCGACGATGCGGATCGTCGCAGAGGTGAGCCGTACCACGCCCAGATCGAGGTTGAACGCCATGTCCACCTCGAACCAGGTGGAGCCGGTCCCCATCCGGACGGCGACAATGCCGAGAAACTTGCCGAGCGGCCCGTCTATCTGCCACTGGCCGGGCTCGACCACTTCCATGCTGATGCCTTCGTAGACGAAGGAGGCGATGTTCCACCAGCCCGTCTGCGACCAGTCGAGCCGAATGCCCACATTGCGATAGCGCACTTTGAGCGGCTTGGATGTGCTCAGATGCAGCACGTTCAAGACGCTCAGGTCGACATCGAATGAGCTCTCATAGTCGAACAGCATCTGCTGCTGGCTGCCGGCGAGTGTGTCGAGCGCGCGCTGTTTCTGCTCCACGGAGAGCCCGGTGCACACCACGCGGCCTGTGCCGTTCTTCACGGCGCCCTGAAGGATGATGGCTGCGGTGGCGACTCCGGCGATCCCGACGGCGTCCGCGCCAGGGAAGGCCGGGCTCACAGTCGCAACCACCGCCGGACCGAAGGCGAAGGCCAGCGCTGCCGCATCGCCATCGGCATAGAACAGGCCGAGCGGGTCACCGGTGGAGTCGACCGACGCGGCAAACAGCGTCTCGCCCGAGCGCGCGTCATAGGTCCACCGGCCGGTGACGGTGAGCACCTCGGCGCTATTCGCCGCGCCGCTGCCGGTGCCGATGCTGGTGCCCGGTAATTCGGCCGGCATGTTTGCCGGTTCCGACAGGCGCTCGCTTTCATAGGCCACCGTGACTTCGGCCAGCGTGGGCACGAAGTCGGCCAGCGTGGTGGCGGTCGGGCTGTCCCAGGCCACACGCACGCTGACGCGGTGGATAAGCTCGGGCGAGCTCGCCACCGGCGGTGCGGGGGATTCGCCGTCCGGCCCCGGCACCCAGGCGCGGCGCCGCGTGGAGCCGAATGCGCCGTTAGCAGGCGGCAGCTTTATATCATTCGCGGGATCGCCTTCGGCGTAGATGTCGACCCGTCGGTACTCTTCGCGCCGGGCGCGCAGTTCGCCGCTTTCGCCCGGCGTGTTGGGCAGCGGATGATTTGGATCCTCCTGCTCGAACGCGTACCAGTCGTCGCCCTGCTGGTCGGCCGGAACGCCGAGCTCCGTCAGATCGGGCGCAGTACCCTCGCCTACCCAGCCTGTGGCCGGGTCGTCCTGCTCGCCGCGATAAATGATAAGCCCGGCCGCCACGCCAAGCGCGATCAGTCGATCGCCCATGGCCGCGGCGCGCTCGCGCGCCAGCACCGCGTTGTAGGCCGCATCCCCCACGTCGTCGCAACGTCCGATCAACACAAGGCGAGCACCGGGAAAGTCGGCCAGCAGCTGTTCGACGGCCTCGATATCCTCGCCCTCATGCGATGGGTTGGCCTCGTCGAACACCATCCGCACCCGAACATGCCGTTCGGGTAATGGCGCCGCCGGCGCGACATTGTCGACTGTGACCTGCGCCAGCGCATTGGTCGGCACGACGAGATTGCCGCCCTCCAGCTCCGCCGGATTGTCCGCCGCGATGAGACTGCCGTCATCGTGGAACAGATTCAACTCGACGGTCCGCTCGACCGCTTGCACGACAAGCGACGCGCCATCGGCGTCGAATACACCAGCCTCGACGCCAATCAGCAGCGCGGCCCGCTCCAGGCACTGTATACGCACGCGCCGCACACCGCCGCTATTGTCGTCCAGCACCAGATCGACGCGGCCTGAGGCCGGAAGTCCTGAGGTGCCGTTCAAGGCGAAGGTGGCGCCGCTCGCCACCGGCGCCGTAGGGCTGTCGCCGAGTTGCCAGGTCATCGCCTCCGGATCGGCTGGCGCCGGGTCGACGGCGAAGACCAAGCCGGCGGCCGCGATCACCTCGCGCGAACCGGACACGTGCACGACATTGTCATGCGACAGCCCGCCATGGGTGACGGTTATCTTTGCCGTTGCACCCCGTCCGGCTGTGAAGTGATGACGGATCTCCGGTTCGTCGACCGGCGTGGAGCCACCTTCAGCTGTCGCGCTGCGGATACACACCAGCGTGTCGCCGGACCGGGCACGGAACTCCGGTGTCAGAAGACCATTGGCGGTCGAGCGATCCGGCAGGATCCAGCGTACTGTGACGTCGGTGCCCGGCCCCGAGGTCACCTGCGCGAAGAAACGCAAGGGACGACCCGGGTCGATCACCACGGTGCGGTCGAATTCGCCGTCGGCCGATGCGACAGGGATGGGCGCGTACCCGTTTGCGTCTGTCGCCTGGCTGATTTGCACCGGCGTCGCCGTCGCCGCGTCGGCGCCCCATTCGGCGCGCAATTCGCCCTGCATGCCGAACGGATCGCCGAGCAGCACGTCGCGCACGCCCAGCACGAGACTGCCCACTAACGGCGTCTCGTGCGGCAGATAAAGAAGCGCTTCGTTGATCGCGAGGCCCGTCCAGTCCGGTCCATGACTGCGGGCCAAGATGTCGGCCGGCGTGTAGGTTCCGGAAGCATCGAAGGTGAGCTGGCGCACCGTGAGCCCGATCGCCGAGTTGGCGACGAAGAAATGTGGCGGCACGAATTGCATGGACGCAACGCTGCCGGTCGGTGCGCTAGGCACCAGCGGATCCGGAAAGTCGACCAGGAACGGGCCGCCCCAGCCGCCAGGCCCGTTGGTGATGCGCAGGATCGCGCTGCCGCTCAGCCGCACATCAGGGGACGCCGGGTCTGGCAACAGATGCGCGGGCGTCGTGCCGCTGCCTGGTATCAACTTGGCGGCCTTCAGCGATGGCACGACGATGCTGACCTGCTCCAGAAACAGGTCGAGTTGCAGCGGCGCCGGCGCCGGCTCGATATTGTTGACCGTCTGAACGCGCGTGGCCGCGAGTTGGAAGCGCACGCCGCGATCGAAGCCGGCGCCTTCGATCGACCAGCTGCGGATCGCATCCTCGATGCCTGTGTCCTCGATGGTCGGCAGCAGCGTGCCGTAGTGGAATGTGGCCGCCGAGGTCGTCGACGAGGTCAGGTCGACGGCGGTGAAGCGCTCGAGAAAGCTGCGCAGCCCGGCAGGAATGGCCGACTGTGCGCCAGGCGGAATGGGCAGCAGGTCGAGTATGCTCGCGCCGAGGGGCATGGAGCCTCCGTGTACCCAAGGCTATTCGACGAGAGCTCACCTCCGACCGATCGCCGCATCTTCAGCTTCGGACGAGTCCCGGATTTGTTGGAGACTATGAGAGCCGTCCGAAAAGGGCAAGTCGCCTCGAAGCGATTTTCGATCGACTGGAGTGTTGCTGGTTTGCCCGGATCGAGACCCAGAGTCGTCTTCGCAACGGCGGCTTCGAAAACCCTTCACATTTTCCAGCTCGGCGCGCTAATTTCGGCCATGGCCAAGCCACCGCCCGCTCCCCCGAAACCGACCGGCCGTCCAGCCCGCCTCGCCGAGGCGCTGCGCGCCAATCTCAAGCGCCGCAAGGCCCAGGCCAGGAACCGCGCCGAGACCGCCCCCAGGTCAGAGGGAGCAAAAAAGGGATAGGGTTGCCCTGACCCTGCCATTTATGCTTGTTAGGCCTTCTGTGGGCACCGGAGCGGCGGGCCCAGGAGCGGGATGCGAGGAAGGGGATACCTGGTTCTACCATCCGCTCCAGATATGGAATCAACCACGTTGTGGCCTGGGATTGCTTCAATCCAAGTCATTGTGGTGCAGGGGAATATTGCAGGGGAATTTGCGTAAAAATGGATCGTATCCGTATCCGGGGCGGCAACACGCTGAACGGCACCATACATATCAGCGGCGCCAAGAATGCGGCCTTGCCGTTGATGATCGCCTCGCTGCTGACGGATGAGACGCTGACACTGCACCGCGTTCCGCGGCTCGCCGACGTCCGGCTCCTCCAGCGCATCCTGCAGAATCACGGCGTTGACATCACCATCGCCGGCAAGCGCGCCGGCCAGAACGGCCATGACGGCGAGACGATGCGCATTTCGGCCAAGGCCATCGCCGACTCGACGGCGCCCTATGAGCTCGTCTCCAAGATGCGCGCCAGCTTCTGGGTGCTGGCCCCCCTCCTCGCCCGTTGCGGCGAGGCGCGCGTGTCCCTGCCCGGCGGCTGCGCGATCGGCACCAGACCGGTCGACCTGCATATTCTCGCCATGGAGAAACTTGGCGCCAAGATCACCATCGACGCCGGCTATGTCGTGGCCAGGACGCCCAACGGCTTCATCGGCGGCCATATCAAGTTCCCGAAAGTATCGGTCGGCGCCACCCATGCGGCGCTCATGGGTGCCGTCACCGCCAAGGGCGACACGCTCATCGAGAACGCGGCGCGCGAGCCCGAGATCGCCGATGTCGCCGAATGTCTGGTGAAGATGGGCGCCAAGATCGACGGCATCGGCAGTGCCACCATCCGCATCAAGGGCGTGCCGCGCCTGCACGGCGCCGAGCACACCGTCATCGCCGACCGCATCGAGGCCGGCACCTATGCCATGGCCGCCGCCATGACCGGCGGCGAAGTGAAGCTTGCCGGCGCCCGCACCGACACGCTCGGCGAAGTCATGAAGATCATGCGCTCATCGGGCGTCGACATCGAAGCGAAGAATGACGGCCTGAAGATCAAGCGCAATGGCGCCGGTCTTGCCGCCATCAGGGTCGAGACCGAGCCCTATCCGGGTTTCCCGACCGATCTCCAGGCCCAGCTCATGGCGCTCACCACCAGGGCCAAGGGCACCTCGATCATCCGCGAGACGATCTTCGAAAACCGCTTCATGCATGTCCAGGAACTGGCGCGGCTGGGCGCCGACATCCATCTCGATGGCGACACCGCTGAGATCAGGGGCGTCGAACGCCTCACCGGCGCTCCCGTAATGGCGACGGATCTCAGGGCATCCGTTTCCCTCGTCATCGCAGCACTTGCCGCCGAAGGTGAAACCATGCTCCACCGCGTCTATCATCTTGACCGCGGCTTCGAGACGCTGGAAGAGAAACTCAAGGCGTGCGGCGCCGATATCGAGCGCCTGTCCAGTCATTGATCCATGCTCAAGCTCACCGCCCTAGATACGGCCGATCTGGAGATCATTTCCGCCCACATGCAGGATGCGGTCATCACCGTCGGTGACATCCGCTATCTCAAGACCGCCGGGATATTCGCCCTCATCGGCAATCGTTTCCTGTGGCAAACGCAGAAACCGCCTTATGAGCGCCGGCGCGCCGGTCTCTCCTTCGACCGCGTGCTGTCGGCGAAGTCGCATCGCATCCTCCAGGGCGCCGATGACGCGGTGCTGTCGCTCCTCGCCATCTCCTTCACGCCCGATGAGGAGCCTTCCGGCACGATCACGCTCACCTTCTCGGGCGACGGCGCCATCAATCTCAAGGTCGAATGCATCGAGGCGCGGCTCGAGGATCTGGGCCCCGCCTGGGAGACACCGAACCTCCCCTCGCATGAGCGCTAGTGGCGGAAGCTGCGCCGGCCAAAATCCCCTGTTATTTTACAGGCAGGTTTGCAGGGAAATTACAGGCGTCTACAGGGAACTACAGGGACTTCTCGCGAAGGGCGCAGAACAGGGAGTTATTCCGGTTCCGCCGATCATGTCGTTTCATGGCGCGGATATGCCCGCAATTGCAAGGCCGACCTTCCGCGTCCCTCATGTGCCCATGAGGGTGATGGATCGAACCAAACTCGTTATGCGCCGCTTCCGCGAAGTGATTCCCCTTGGCGGGGAAGCGCGCTAGGTTGATTCCATGGCCAGCAAGGACGTCTGTGATCGCAACCGCCTCGCCGCCGTCGATATCGATGACAGCATCGGCTCGGCGCTGAGCGCTGACGCGGATCACGAGCGCCGCGTCGCCATCTACGATCTCATCGAGGACAACCGGTTCACGGTGATCGGCCATGAGAGCGGCCCCTATCGCCTGGCGCTCTCGGCCGCCGACGGCCGCGTTGTCTTCGACATCTGGAGCGCCAAAGAGGAGCGCGTCTCCATGATCGGCCTGTCGCTCTCGCCTTTCCGCCGTCTCGTGAAGGACTATTTCATGATTTGCGAGAGCTATTACAAGGCGATCCGCACCGCGACGCCAAGCCAGATCGAGACCATCGACATGGCCAGGCGCGGCCTTCACAATGAGGGCAGCGATCTTCTGAAAGAGCGTCTGGACGGCAAGATCGAAGTCGATTCGCAGACTTCGCGCCGCCTGTTCACCTTGCTATGTGTGCTGCATTGGCGCGGCTGAGCGGGCTCTTCGATGGCGGCTGACCTTCCGGGAGCGCTGCTCTTCGCCTGCACCCAGAACGTCATCCGCTCGCCGATGGCGGCGACGATCGCCCGGCATTTCTACGGCAGCCGTGTCTTCATCGCGTCCTGCGGGGTAAAGCCGGGCGAGCCCGATCCTTTCGTCGACATAATCATGGACGAGATCGGCATGGATATGCGCAAGCACCGTCCACAGAGCTTCGCCGATCTGGAGGATTCGAGCTTCGACATCGTCGTCTCGCTGTCGCCCGAAGCTCACCATCGGGCCCTCGAAATGACCCGCACCATGGCCATCGAGGCGGAATACTGGCCGACCATGGACCCCTCGGCCGCCATGGGCAGCCGCGAGCAGATTCTCGACGCCTACCGCGACGTCCGCGACGTGCTGATGCGCCGCATTCGGGGCCGATTCGGGGTGCACGGGGCGCGCGGCGTGTAAATTGCCCCACCGACTTGATTTTGCCCGGCAACCGGTTCATGGGTAGCCGCGATCGTCAACCAGCCAGGGAACCTTATGGCGAAGGAAGAATTGCTTGAATTCGAGGGCACGGTAACGGAGCTCCTGCCCAACGCGACATTCCGCGTAAAGCTCGACAACAACCATGAGATCATCGCCCATACCGCCGGCAAGATGCGCAAGAACCGTATCCGCGTCCTGGCCGGCGACCGCGTCATGGTCGAAATGACGCCCTACGACCTGACCAAGGGCCGCATCAACTATCGCTTCAAATAGGAGCCTGGCTGAAGCATGACGGAAGCCCGCGTCAAGCTCGTGCTGGCCAGCGCCTCGCCGCGCCGGTTGGCACTGCTCGAACAGGCGGGCCTCAGGCCCGATCTCCTGATGCCGGCGGATATCGACGAAACGCCGATAAAGCGCGAAACCCCGCGCCGTCTTGCCATCCGGCTGGCCAATGAGAAGGCCCGCACCGCGCAGGATGCCCCGCTCGTCAAGAAGCTCGGGACCAAGACCTTCATCCTCGCCGCCGACACGGTGGTGGGGCTCGGCCGCCGCATCCTGCCCAAGCCGGAGACGCCCGAAGAGGCCGAGGCCTGCCTGTGGCTGCTGTCCGGCCGCTCGCACTGGGTCTATTCCGCGGTGACGTTGCTGGCGCCCGGCGGGCAGTCCTGGCGGCGCTGCTCGGAAACCAAGGTGCGCTTCAAGCGCTTCTCGCGCGAGGATGTCGACACCTATCTCAAATCGGGCGAATGGCGCGGCAAAGCCGGCGGCTATGCCGTGCAGGGGCGCGCCGAATCATTCGTGCGCGCCATGAGCGGCTCTCATTCTGGCGTGGTCGGCCTGCCGCTCTACGAGACGATCCATCTCCTTCATGGCGCGGGCTATCCCGTCCATTACACCTGGCTGACCGCGCCGCTCAGCGGCGTATGACCGGCGACACGCATCCAGTGCGCCTGCGTCCCCGGCACCCCTGCCCGATCTGCGGCAAGCCCTCGCAGCAGAAATACCATCCCTTCTGCTCGGCCCGCTGCGCCGATGTCGATCTCAACCGCTGGTTCGGCGGCCGCTACGCCATTCCGGCGGAGGAAGAACCGGATCCGGGCGACGAGTCGCCGGGTCCCAAGCGGGACGAGGAGTGATCCCTAGATCGGGTCCACTTTTTCGTATCCCGTGCCGGGACTGCTGACAAAAAACCACAACGGGACGGCCTATGAGGGGTTGTTCAAAGCACATTCCCCTGGAGAGGCGGCCTTGCAAGACCATAGAACATCGCAAACGGGCCTGGCCGTGCTCATGGTGGTGGGGTCGATGGTTTCGGTGCAGCTGGGTGCTGCTTTCGCGCATCCGACCATGGCGGCCTATGGGCCCATCGCCACCACCTGGGGGAGGCTCGCCTGGGCGGCGATCTTCCTCGGCCTCGTCGTCCGTCCGGATATACGCCGCTATCCCCGCAAGGAGTTCCTGCTCACCGTGGCTCTGGGAGTGGTCATCGCCATGATGACACTCTGTTTCTTCGTCGCCATCACCCGCGTGCCGCTCGGCCTCGTCGTCGCCATCGAGTTTCTGGGACCGCTCACCGTGGCGGCACTCGGCTTCGCCCGCAGCTGGCGCCTGGTGTGGCTGCTGCTCGCCATTTTCGGGGTGCTTTTGCTGGTGATCGACCGCCAAGGCTTCAGCATCGATCTCATCGGTTTCGGCTTTGCGATCGCGGCCGGTATCGGCTGGGGAAGTTACATTCTCTTGAGCAAACGGGTCGGCAAGACCTTCAAGGGCCTCGACGGCCTGGCGCTCGCCTTCGTCGCGGCCGCCCTCATCGCCACGCCTTTTGGCCTGTGGGGCATCGACCTCGGCCAGTTGAGCGGCCTCGCCTGGCAGACGGCGGGCCTCGCCGTGCTGACGCCTCTTCTGCCTTATGCCCTCGAGATGATGGCCTTGCGGCGCCTGCCATCGTCGACTTTCGGCATCCTGATGAGCGCCGAGCCGGGCATCGGCGCGCTCGCCGGCTTTCTAGTCCTCAGCGAGCCCTTGAGTCCGCAGCAGATGGTCGGCATCGCGCTCGTCATCTGCGCCAGCGCCGGCGCGGTGAGCAGCGCGCGTAACGGTGGCACCTCAGCGTGACACCGTCTCCGCCGGCTTCTCCGGCAGAATCTGGTGCAGCAGGATCGCGCCGACCGCGCCGAAGGCGATGGACGAGCCGAGCAGATACTGCAGGACGTCCGGCAAGGTCTTGAGATAGTCGGGCGGAATGAGGGTCGCGAACAGTGCCAGAAGCACCGGCAGGCCGACGACCAGCATATTGCGCTCGCTGAGCGGGCTCGAGCGCACCACCCGGAAGCCGTTCATGGCGATGACGGCGCACAAGACGCCGAAGACGCCGCCGATCACGGGCTGCGGGATCGAGGCGATGGCCGCGCCGAGCTTGCCGACGAGGCCGAACAGCACCAGCATTATGCCGGCCGCCACGATGACGGCGCGGCTCCCTATGCCGGTGATCGCGATGACGCCGGCATTGGAGGAATAGCCGGTCACCGGGGTCGACCCGACCAGCGCGCTGACCAGACATCCCAGGCCCTCACCGGTGGCGCCGCGATCGAGCCGGCTGTCGGTGATTTCCTTGTTCATCACCGCGCCGACCGCGAACCAGGTGCCGGTGGTCTCGGCAAGCACCACCGCATAGACGACCAGCATCGTGAGGATGGCCGGGAAGGAGAAATTGATATCGAGCGTGAGGAAGGCGACACGCGGCAGCGTGAGCCAGGAGGCATCGGCGATCCCTTGCGCGCTGAAACGCCCCATGAACGAGGCGACGAGCGTGCCGGCGCCGAGCGCCAGGATGACGGCGCCGAGCCTCAGCCACATGCCGCGCTTTCCCATGGTTATGCCCGCCATCGTCGCGGCGACGAGAACGATGGCCGAAACGGCGGCGAGCAGGATATTGCCACCGACGGTCGCATCGCCATAAACGGCGAAGACGCTCTCCTTCAGCGCCACCGGCATCAGCGCCATGCCGACCACCAGGATGATCGTGCCACCGACAATCGGCGGCACCAGCTTCTTGATGACGCGGTGAAAGATGCCGGTCGGCGTTCCGAGCAAGGCCACGATGACGGCGCCTGGGATGAGCGCGCCGAAGACCGTCGCGAGGCCGGCGACGCCGCCGCCCGAGGCGAAGGCGATGGCGAGGATGGCGCCGATCGGCACGTATGACGGACCCTGGACGACCGGCAGGCGCATCATCCATTTCGACTGAATGATCGTCGCCAGGCCGGCGGCGATGAAGGCCGACTGGATCAGCACGGCGGAATCGGCGACCGCAAGCCCCAAGACCGACGCGATGATGAAGGGGACGACATAGACATCCATGGCCAGCACATGCTGGAGACCGAGCAAGGCCGTCTGACCCATCGGCAACCGGTCGTGGAGACGCGCCACGAGCACGATTTCATTCTCGACCTTCGACATGATATCTCCCCCTCAGATCGCCGCTTCGCCTGCGACTCAATCTACCCTCCGGGTAGGCTAGCACGCTCATCACGGGGTGGAGAATGAAGCAGTATCGATTGTCCACGGAGTCCTGAATGAATACGCCTTTCAGCATTTGCGGCACGGCCTTTCATGCACCGCGCCGGGGCGAAGTGGAGATATTGGCTGATGCGCTGATCGAAATCAGCGCCGACGGCGGTATCGCCGAGATCGTAGAGTCCGATCATCCGCACTATCAGGAGAGAAAATCGGCCACGGCCCGCTCCGGTGATCTGCACGTTCTGGCTGAAGGCCAGTATCTCCTGCCCGGCTTCGTTGACCTGCATATCCATGCCCCACAATTCCCGCAGCTCGGCAAGGCGCTCGACGCCCCGCTGGCGGACTGGCTGCAGAAATACACCTTCCCGCTCGAGGCCCGCTATGCCGAGCGGAAATTCGCGGCCACAGCCTATGACAGTCTCGTCGGCACCCTCCTCGCCAATGGCACGACGACGGCGGTCTATTTCGCCACCCGCCATCTGGAAGGGAGCCTGGTCCTCGCCGAGACCTGCCTCGGCAAGGGCCAGCGCGCCGTGGTCGGGCGCGTCGCCATGGACGACGAGCGGCAATGCCCCGATTATTATCGCGATGCCTCACCCGATGAGGGCATCGACCTCACCCGGCAATTCATCCATCGCTTGCGGGCACTTCCCGGCAACGAGAAAGCGCTGGTCAGGCCTGCCGTCACACCGCGCTTCATTCCAAGCTGCAGCGACCGTCTGCTGGCGGGACTGGGCGAACTCCTGTCGGTGGAAGCGTGCCACATGCAGACCCATTGCTCGGAAAGCGACTGGGCGCATGGCTATGTGCTAGAGCGCTTCGGCCGGAGCGACACCGAGATGCTCGCCGAATTCGGGCTGCTCACGCGCCGGAGCATCCTCGCCCATGCCAATCTCATGGGCGGGAGCGACTTCGATCTGCTCCAGGCCAAGGGGTCTGGGATCGCCCACTGTCCTCTTTCAAACTTCTACTTCGCCAATGCCGTCTTGCCCTTGCGCCGCGTGCTCGATCAGGGTCTCCATGTCGGCCTCGGCACCGACATATCGGGCGGCCATAGCCCCTCGATCCTCGACAACTGCCGCCATGCAATGACAGCCGCTCGCGCACTTCATGATGGCGTCGACGGACGGATCGCGGCGGCGAAGCGTGGTGCTGCACCAGCACGCATCACGCCCAGCGAGGCCTTTTGGCTTGCCACCGCCGGCGGCGGCGAGGCCCTCGACCTCCCCATCGGTCTCTTCCGCAAGGGCTTGCGCTTCGATGCGATGGTGGTCGATATCAACGCCCCTCACTCGAACATCGCGCGCGCCGACAATGACGGCCCGCCCGACATCTTTGAGAAGATCCTGTGCAATGCCGGGCGGCCCAACATCACCTCGGTCTGGGTGGAAGGCCGCCTCGTTCACCGGTTGAGCTAATTAACGCGCAGCCGTAGGCGTATAGATCCAAGCTGGACAAATGCGAGTTCGTTGGCCGCGAACTTATCATAGTGCGTTGCCCCACGGCGACAGTCCTTTATCTTATTGAAGAGCCGCTCACTCAAGTTGCGATCTCGATAAAAATACGAAGGTTCATCCGTCGATGCCGAGATCGTGTTATGATCTTGCATTCGCTTGGGGGCATTCAAGCCAGGCTGGAGGTAGGGATGGTATCAGTCTCGGGAGCTAGCGGACGGGCACTCCTATCCGCCGTTCCCATGACGCGTATTGGTCACCTTGTCCTCAGCGGATTTTTGATCGCCACGGCCAACACATTTGGTTCGTCACTGGCAGCTGCGCAGTTCCTATCGTCCCAAGGGGGGCAAGGAATTGCGACTTATTACATTGTTTTCGCACTGGTTTCGATACCGGCTTGGGCGATCTATTCTCGGTTCATAGACCGGGGCAGCCGTGCCGCCTTGCTACAGCGCTATCTGCTCGTCATGGCGCTTGCGACCGCGCTGCTGATCGCTATCAGCTACCAGGGGGGAGTGATTGCGGTCTACGCGCTCTATGTCGGCATCAGCATGTTGGAACAGCTTCTGTTCAGTCTCTACATGGTGATGCTGACCGACTATCTGACGGCGCGTGAGATGACTCGCTATTCGACGCGCGTGACAGTTTCACTATCTGCGGGCGCCATGGTGGGCGGCCTTCTCGCGGGAGTGCTGGCGGATCGCATCATCCTTTTCTGGTTGCTGTTCGGCATGCCTTTCATGCTGATGGGCTGCTTCGCTCATCTTGTGTGGCTGGCGCGGCGCTGGCGGCCCGCCGGCGAGTGGGCCGCAATGGGCGAAGGCTCGGTTCGCGACAGCCTGCTGGGCATCGGTCGCATCCTTCGCAGAGTGGGCATCGCCGCGCTGTTGTCGGTGGCCGTGTTCCTCAACATAGCCACGCAGTGTGTGAGCGAGTACATGGTTTTCGGCATCTACGCCAAGGAGTTTCCAGACGAGCAGGCGCTGGCTTCGTTCTTCGGTCTCATGAGTGGCGCACTCAATCTTGCCGCGGTGTTGATCGGATTGGGGTTAACCGGCCCGTTGATGCGTCGGCTTGGCGTTGCCCGGATGAACTTGTTCTTTCCCGTCTCGCTGGCGATCAGTTTCATCGTCATGCTGGCCAGTCCGGTTCTGGTGGTCGCGATGTTCGCACATGTTGTCTATGACGGCTTCTCGAACAATGTCGACGCGCCGGTGATGGCGGTCAACTACAATGCCGTTCCGGCGCGTTTCGTGGGTCAAATCCGGGTTTTCAACGATAGCCTTATCTATCCAATCGCGCTCGCCGCCTCTGGACTGGTCATCCTGCTGGTCGACGCGCAGACGGGTTTCTTCGGCGTTGGCGTTCTCGGTATCCTCCTCAGCGCCGTATTCGTTTCCGTCGGCTGGGCGCTGGGACGGCGATATATGAGCGGCCTGATCGGCATCCTGAAGGAAGGCACGGTTGATCTCGCCCGAGCGAGCTTCATGGCGAACGAAGCGCCCAAGGTCGCGCTTCGGCAGCAGACCGCGCTTGATGCAATGCTGAGAAGCGACGACCCGACCACCGCCGACTTTGCGTTGCGCATTGTCGCCAATGCCAACATCGCTCCTTTTCGCGATGCGTTGGTCAGGCGCTTGATGACTGCCGGCGATCAAGCAGTCACTGTGCTGGCGCGGGCGGGTGATCGACATGCCGAAACGCTGCTTGCGCTCTGGCCCGAGGCCGATGCGCCGCTTCGCATGCGGATTGCCCAATATCTCACCGCGGTCGGCCGTGATCTGCCGGCCGATCTCGAGGCCTCGCCGATTTCCGCCGCGCTGGCGCTGGCGGGAGAAAGCAGGCATTCGCCGGAAAGTGTGCAGAGGCTTTCAGACCTGGCGAGCGCGTCCCAGGAAGTCGCAGAGGCTCTGCTCCCGGTCCTCGCGGCGCGGCACGATATGGCAGCCGTCCCAGTGCTCATAGCGATCGCGCGGACCCATCCCGGGCTGGAAGACGCGGCGATCCGGGCGATTGCGGATGTTCCAATAGCGAGTGCGAGCGGCCTTGGTCTTCCTGATGTACTCATAGAGGCAGCCATTGAGTCGAAGTTCGCCAGCCGCAGAGCGATTGGATACCGACTGGCGGCACTCGGACAATGGCCGGTCGGAAAACTCGCTGAAGGGCTTTCGGATCGTGATGCCCAGGTTCGCCAGTCTGCAATCGCGGCGCTTAATGGACAAGCGGGGGTCGTCGCGGTTCTAAGTGAAAAATTATCTGACGAAAGTGCTCCAACGCGACTGGCGGCCATTGACTGCCTGGGCCGAGAGGGCGCGACGGAGGTCTTGTTTGATTACCTCCAAAGCCGTGCCTTTCCGCGGATCGCGGCTTACCGGATGTTGCGCAAGTGGTTGCCGCGAGAAAGCACAACTTGGATCGAAATTGCCCGACTCGCCATGGCCGAAGCCGATCATCAGGCGGTCGAGGAGGTGCTGCAGACACTCGCGGCCCTGGGCCACGACGAGACTGTGCGATACATCCGCCGATTCATGGACGCGAGTGATGGGCGCATGCGCGCGCGCGCGACCGAGGCAATTTCAGCCTTCGACGAGCGCAAATTGGTGACGCCGCTTCTGCCGCTGCTCGATGAAGCCACAATAGGGCCCACAAAGCAGTTGCCCCTCACATCGATTGTCGCTCAGATGAAGACTTCTCCGTCTCCATGGATGCGGCGTGCAGCCACTCTGGCAGAATCGGAGGGAACCCACATGTCGTCCGACGAACTGGGCCTGCTCGACCGTTTGCTGTTCTTGCGAAAAGTTCCGGTCTTCGAGAGTTGCTCGCTTGATGATCTCTATGCGATCCACCTGGTTTTGACGAGCGTCAAATTCCGCGACGGCGAGACAATCATGAAAGAGGGAGACCAGGGTGAGCAGCTTTTCGTGCTTCTCGAGGGTAACGCAAAGGTGGGCAGCACCGCGGCTTCGCGGTTCGTTGAGTTTGCGCGGTTGAATCCGGGAGCTGCCTTTGGCGAGATGGCTTTGTTCGGCGATGGCATCCGCACTGCCGACGTAATCGCAATCGGGAACGTCACTTGCCTCGTGCTTGAGCGATCGCATTTCGAAGACCTGACTAGACAGCAGCCGGGCATATTGGTGCAAATCTGTCGCCTGTTCGGCAGTCGGCTGCGAGCCGCGAACAAAGGAAATGACGCATTGCAAGCGAGCGAGCAAACTACGCGCTAGGTTCAGATCAGTCCGCGCTTCGCGAGGTTGCGCATCAGATGGCTCACGGCGGGCGTTCACGGCTGCGCCGCATGCGGTTGGTGAGGCTGCCGAGCCCAGGCGTGGCGATGGTGACGATATCGCCTTCCTTGTGAGTGAAGCCGTTGCCCTCGTGTCGCGCTCCTCGACGGGCGCAAACATCGTGCATAGGAACAGCACGAAACCGTCCGAATACTGATGATGCTTGCCGATCGTCTGGCCGACGATGCCGGCGGGATCACGGCCGATTATGGCGATCGACGACGAGCCCTTGAGCGTAGAGGTGGAGTCTATTGGCGCGGAGACCGTGGCCAACTCGCCTGCCAGAAAACCTACACGGATCAAGGAACGCGTGGCGCTCCAGATTCAATGAAGTGCGCGTGGAGCGCGCGCGAGGCTCGGGCGACGTCAGCGTCGGGCACCATCCACGTGATGCGGAACGACGAGGTTGAAATCCCGCTGTGCGGGATTTCTGCACGGCGCAGCACCGACAACCCCGCACGCACGTTCGCGTAGGTGGCGTTGATGCCGGCGCCGATCGCGCTCACCGCGCCGAGGCCGCTGATGAACGTGACGCGATCGCCGAAGCGTGCGTGCATGGCCCGTTGCACGCCCTCGGCGTCGTGGAGGTTCTCGCGCGACACGACCAGCGCGGCGTGGGCGGTATTGGTGGGCACGTGCAGCTGCTTTCCAGCCACGTGATGCTCGTCGAGGGCGGTGAGCAGACTCTCGGCGCCTGCATCAGATTCGACCACGAGCACGTCTCGCTCGCTCGCGACGCCGACAACGGTGCCCGGCATCCGAGGCGGATTCTTTCGGACAACGGTGCCATCGGCGGACGGATCGGCGCCCGGCAAGGGACCGCTCGTCGCGCGGGCGTATATCGCGATGCCTCGCTCCTTGGCGAATTCGACGGCCTGGGCGTTCAGGACCTTCGCTCCCGACTCGGCCATCTCCTGCGTTTCCTCGTAGGAGAGCGTGCCGATGCGCCGTGCCTCCGGTACGACCCGAGGGTCGGCGGAGTAGACGCCGTCGACGTCCGAGCAGATCTCGCAATATTCCGCGTCGAGCGCGGCGGCCATCGCGACCGCGGTCGTATCGCTGCCGCCCCGGCCGAGCGTCGTCACCTCTCTCCGGTACGACACGCCCTGAAAACCCGCGACGACGACGATCTTGCCGCGTGCCAGCTCGTCCTGGACGCGATACGGCCTCACTTCGATGATGCGCGCGTCAATGTGCCGATCGTTGGTGATGATGCCCGACTGGCTGCCCGTAAAGCTGATGGCGTTGCCACCCAGTTCACGGATGGCCATCGAGAGCAGCGCCATAGAGATGCGCTCGCCCGCGGTCAGCAGCATGTCGAGTTCGCGACGATCGGGGGCCGCGGAAATCTGCTTGGCCATGCCGAGCAGCTCGTCGGTCGTATCGCCCATCGCCGACACCACCACGACGACGTCGTGCCCCGCTTTCTTCGTGCGCACGACACGCTCGGCGACGAGGCGCAATTTCTGCAAGTCAGCGACGCTGCTTCCGCCGTACTTCTGGACAACGATGGCCATGGCCATCAGCCTAACGCATTGAAACGAAAAACGAAGAATGAAAACGAAGAACGAAAATCGAACAACGAATAAATTGGAATACACGCGTTTCTATGCCGACATCGTAGCGCGGGATGCATTTGCCGATCCGGGTGCGCTCCAAAATATTGATCCCGCGCGAATCCTTTTCGGCGAAGTGAGTCCACTTCGCCGTGATGCGCGCTAGTCTAGTTCAGATCAGACCACGCTTCGCCAGGTTGCGCATCAGGTGGCTTACCCCGAATGTCCAGGGCGGGCATTCATGGCTGCGCCGCATGCGGTTGGTGAGACTGCCGAGCCTGGGTGTGGCGATGGTGACGATATCGCCTTCCTTGTGAGTGAAGCCCTTGCCCTTCGTGTCGCGGTCCTCGACAGGCGCGAACATCGTGCCGAGGAACAGCACGAAACCGTCCGGATACTGATGATGCTTGCCGATCGTCTGGCCGACGATGTCGGCGGGATCGCGGCTGATCATGGCGATCGATGACGAGCCCTTGAGGGTGAAGCCCTCCGGCCCCTTGACCTCGAGCGTGACGGTTGCCTGGCGCACATCGTCAAGGCTGAAGCTTTCATCGAAGAAGCGCAGGAACGGGCCGACCGCGCATGAGGCATTGTTGTCCTTCGCCTTGGAAAGCAGCAGCGCCGAGCGGCCCTCGACGTCGCGCAGATTGATGTCATTGCCGAGCGTGGCGGCGACGATCTTGCCCGCCGAGGAGACGGCGAGCACCACTTCTGGCTCCGGATTGTTCCAGGTCGACATCGCATGCAGCCCGCCATCGGCACCTGGCCCGACGGAGGACATGACCTGCGCCTTGGTGAAGACCTCGGCATCCGGGCCGATGCCCACTTCGAGATACTGGCTCCAGGCGCCTTGCGCGATGAGCGTCTCCTTGAGCCGCATCGCCTGCGGCGAGCCGGGCTTGAGCTTCTTCAGATCGTCGCCGACCAGTTCCTTCACGCTCTTGCGGATCTCGGCCGCGGCAGTGTAGTCGCCGCGCGCGCGTTCCTCGATCACGCGCTCGAGCATCGAGATGGCGAAGGTCACGCCCGCCGCCTTCACCGCCTGGAGATCGACCGGCGCGAGGAGCCACGGCCGCGCCGCATCGCGCGTGTCGGGCGCGGTATTGGCGAGGATGTCGGCGAGCTTGCCGACGGATTCGCCCTTGGCCAGGCGCAGCGCCTTGGCCGGATCGGCGGCTTCGCAGAGATCACGCATGGTCGGGAAGGCTGCGCTGATATCGACGACCTTGTCGCCTCTGATGGCCACGACGGAAGGCCCCGCTGCGTCGGGCCGCCAGATACGTCCGGCGAGCGCCGCTTGTGCATGATCGGCCGGCAGGACTGTTTCAGATGTCAAATGATCGTTCAGGGAAAGGGTCATGTGATCGTATTTGCGCGTTTAGATTGGACAAAGCTCTTGCCCCTATTGTGCATATTTGTCAGGCAAATGGAACAATGTTGGAAGTTTATGAAATTGCATCTCTTCGCCATTGCCACTTGCCAGAATCCGCTATAGCGTCGTGCCCTCTTTGGAGACGAAGTTTGCATGCGCATATATTCCAAGGAAGGCTACGCGCCCTTCCGTGATTATGTTACATGGTACCGCGTAACGGGGGATCCTCAGTCGAAAAAGCCGCCAGTGGTGCTCTTGCACGGCGGCCCGGGTGCTGCCCACGACTATCTCGACAGCTATAAATTGCTTGCCCGGAACGGCCGTCAGGTCATCCACTATGATCAGCTCGGCTGCGGCAAGTCCACCCTGCTCCCCGACAAGGGCGTCGACTTCTGGACGCCGCAGCTTTTCGTCGAGGAACTGAACAGCCTCATCGATTTCCTCGGGCTGCGGTCCGCCTATCATGTACTGGGCCAGTCCTGGGGCGGCATGCTCGGCGCCGAATTCGGAATCACCCGGCCCAAAGGCTTGAAGTCGCTCACCATTGCCAATTCACCGGCCTCCATGGAGCTGTGGGTTTCCGAAGCGAACCGGCTGCGCGCCGAGATGCCGGAGAAGATCCGTGCCGCGCTCGACCGGCATGAGAAGGCCGGCACATTGGCCGATCCCGAATATCTCGATGCGGCCCAGGCCTTCTATGAACGCCATGTCTGCCGCGTCGTGCCTTTCCCGCCGGAAGTGAAGCGCTCCTTCGACCAGATCGGGCGCAATCCGACGGTCTACAATACGATGAACGGTCCCAATGAGTTTTTCGTTATCGGAAGCCTCAGGACCTGGAGCGTCATCGACAAGGTGCATGCCATCAACGTGCCTACCATTGTGATTTCCGGCCGCTATGACGAAGCGACGCCGGCCGTCGTGCAGCCTTTCGCCGACAATATCAAAGGCGCGCGCTGGGTGATCTTCGAGAGATCGAGCCACCTTCCGCATGTCGAAGAAACCGAAAAGTGCATGAAGACCGTCGCTTCATTCCTCGACGAGAACGACTAGAAACAACGATAAATTAGGGAGACGTCCAATGAAGAAATGGTTGCTGGCAGGTGCCGCGGCCCTGATCCTTAGTGCCTTGAGCGCCCCCAGTTTCGCCGAATACAAGGCGGAGCACCGGGGCGGCACAATGCGGCTCCTGTCCCGTTCCGCCGGCGGATCGCTCGATCCGCACATCAACTATACCCTGCAGTATTGGCAGCTCTACCAGCCGACCTATGACGGCCTCGTCACCTTCAAGAAGGCGGCGGGTGCCGATGGTTTCAACGTCGTCGCCGACCTCGCCGAGGAAATTCCGAAGCCCGAGAATGACGGCAAGACCTATGTGTTCAAGCTGCGCAAGGGCATCAAATTCTCGGATGGCCGCGAGCTCGGCGTGAAGGACGTCGTCGCGTCGTTCCAGCGCATCTACAAAGTGTCGAGCCCGACTTCCGGCTCCTTCTTCGCCGGCATCGTCGGCGCCGACAAATGCCTGGCCGAGCCGGCCAAATGCACGCTCGAAGGCGGCATCGTTGCCGACGAGGCGAACAGCACCATCACCCTCAATCTCACCCAGCCCGACGCCGAAATCTTCTACAAGCTGGCACTGCCGCATGCGGTGATCCTTCCCGCCGACGCGCCGACCCAGGATGCGGGCTCCGTGCCCATCCCCGGCACCGGCCCCTACATGTTCACCTCCTATGACCCCAACAAGGCACTGGTCATGGAGCGCAATCCGCATTTCAAGGTCTGGAGCGAAGAGGCCCAGCCCGACGGTTATCCCGACAAGGTCCAGTATGATTTCGGCCTGAGCGAGGAAGCCGCTGTGACCGCCATCCAGAATGGCGAGGCCGACTGGACATTCGACGAGATCCCCTCCGACCGTCTGGCCGAGATCGGCACCAAGAACAAGGACCAGGTGCATGTGACGCCGCTCACCGCCTGGTGGTATCTGCCGATGAATACGAGGCTGGCACCGTTCGACAATGAGAAAGCGCGCCAGGCCGTATCCTACGCGATCGACCGCAGCGCACTTGTCAAGATCTTCGGCGGCAATGTGCTCGCAGCCCCGGTCTGCCAGGTCCTGCCCCCGGGCTTCCCTGGGCATGAGCCCTATTGCCCCTTCACCAAGGACCCGGGTGCCAAATGGTCGGCGCCGGACATGGAGAAGGCCAAGCAGCTCGTCGAGGAATCCGGCACCAAGGGCCAGAAGGTGACGATCATTGCCGAGGATAAGGCGATCTCCAAGGCGGTCGGCGTCTATCTGCAGAGCATGCTGACCGAGCTCGGTTATCAGGCCGAGGTCAAGCCGATCTCCACCAATATCCAGTTCACCTACATCCAGAACACCAACAACAAGGTGCAGATGTCGATCACGCAGTGGTATCAGGACTATCCGGCCGCTTCGGACTTCCTCTACATCTTGTTCGGTTGCGAGAGCTTCCGCGAAGGATCCGATTCATCGGTCAATATCTCCGGCTTCTGCGACAAGGAGATCAATGACAAGATGAAGGCGGCGCTCGCTCTGGGCGTCACCGACCAGGCGTCCGCCGACAAGATGTGGACCGAGATCGATAAGGCGATCACCGACAAGGCGCCCGCCGCGGCCCTGTTCACGCCCAAGCATCTCGATTTCGTCTCCAAGCGCGTCGGCAACTTCCAGTTCAACTCGCAGTATTACTGGATGGTGACCCAGTCCTGGGTTCAGTAACTTCGGGACACCAGCCTGATGTCCGACGCGGTTGCGTCACTCCGTGTAAGCCGTGGCCCCTGGGCCACGGCTCTTCGCAGGCTCTCCCGCGACAAGGCCGCCATGGTCTGTCTCGCGGTCTTCCTCCTTATCGTCGTCGTCTCGCTGCTGGCGCCGGCCTATGCGTCCTTCGCCAACACCGATCCGTTCCGCTCCACCCTCGACGCAACCGTCGAGATCAACGGCCAGCAGGTGCCGGTGATGGAGCAGTCGACCGAGGGTCTGGGGCTCGGCTACACGCCCATCGGCCCAACCTGGGAGCTCGGCAACTATTTTCTCGGTGCCGACAATCAGGGCCGCGATGTCATGGCGCGGCTGCTCTATGGCGGGCGCAACTCGCTCCTCATCGCCGGCGCCTCGACGGTCATAACCATCCTGCTCGCGACGATCATCGGCCTCACCGCCGGTTACTTCGGCGGCGCCACCGACACCATCCTGTCGCGCATCCTCGACGTGCTGTGGGCCTTTCCGGTCTATCTGCTGGCCATCTCGCTCTCGATCGTGCTCATCGCCCATGGCATCGATCTCGGCATCATCATGCTCGAGGCGGGAAGCCTCTGGCTGCCGATCTTCATCATCGGCATCATCTATATCCCCTATATCGCGCGCCCCATCCGCGGCCAGGTCCTGGCGCTCCGGCGCAGCGAATTCGTGCTCGCGGCCATCGGCCTCGGCGTTCCTGAGCACCGCATTCTTCTGCGCGACATCCTGCCCAATGTCTCGACGACGCTGATCGTCTTCGTGCCCCTGATGCTCGCCATCAACATGCTGACCGAGTCGGCGCTCTCCTTCCTGTCGATCGGCGTCCAGCCGCCCGATGCAAGCTGGGGCACCATCATCCAGGACGGCCAGGGCCTGCTCTATACCAGGCCCTGGGTGGCGCTGGCGCCGGGTCTCGCCATCGCCTTGACGGTGCTCGTCCTCAATGTGCTGGGCGACGGTTTGCGCGACGCGCTCGATCCGCGCTCCAAAATCAGGATCGGAGGCGACTGATGCTGCTCGCCCTCCTCCGCCGCTTCGGCCAGATGCTCTTCGTGATGTTCGGCATCAGCGTGCTGGTCTTCCTGATCTTCTTCGTGACGCCCGGCGCCGATCCCGCCGCGCGCATCGCCGGGCGCAATGCGTCGCCCGAAACGCTCGAGGCGGTGCGCAAGAGCTTTGGCTTCGATCAGCCGGTCTGGGTCCAGTATTACACCATGATGAAGAAGCTCTTCGTCACTCAGGACCTCACCTCCTTCGTCAATCGCGGCTGGAAGGTGGTGCCGGCGGTGATCGACACCATACCGGTGACGCTGTCGCTGGTGATCGGGGCGGCTGTCCTGTGGGTCGTCTTCGGCCTGCTGGTCGGTCTGATCGCGGCCGCGACGCGTGGCAGCTGGATCGACAAGCTGCTGATGGCCTTGGGATTGATCGGCTGCGCCATGCCGGTCTTCTGGCTGGGCGAGGTGATGAACCTGATCACCCAGAGCCGCTATCATGACACCTGGGCGTTCTCCTGGGTGCCGCCGCTCGGCTACAAGCCCTTGAGCGAGGATCCCAAGGGCTGGTTCCTCACTCTCGTCATTCCGTGGATCACCCTGTCGATCCTCTATATCGGCCTCTATGGCCGCGTTCTCAGGGCCAATCTCATCGAGGCGATGCAGGAGGATTATATCCGCACCGCCCGCGCCAAGGGCTTGTCCGAGACACGCATCATGCTACGCCATGCGCTGCGCACCTCGCTCATCAGCTTCGTCACCTTGTTCGGCCTCGATTTCGGCGCCCTTGTCGGCGGCGCTGCTTTGCTCACCGAAGTCGTCTTCGGCCTGCAGGGGGTCGGCAAGCTCACTTATGACGCGCTGCAGAATCTCGACCTGCCGGTCATCATGACCACCGTCATCTACGCGTCCTTCTTCGTCGTCCTCGCCAATGCGCTGGTCGACGTCGTTTATATACTGCTCGACCCGCGCGTGAGGTCGGCCTGATGCTCGAAGTACGCGACCTGAAGATCTCCTTTCGCACCGAACATGGCAAGGTGCGGACCATAGACGGCGTTTCCTTCGACGTGGCCGAGAGCGAGATATTGGGCGTGGTCGGTGAATCAGGCTCCGGCAAGACGATCTCGCTGCTGGCCGTCATGGGCCTCATCAACGATCCCAATGCCGTGATCGAAGGCTCGATCAAACTGCGCGGTCGCGAGCTCATTGGCCTCAAGCCAAGCGAAATGCGCAAATTGCGCGGCCGGGAGATCGCCATGATCTTCCAGGACCCGATGACCGCCATGACCCCGGTCTATACGATCGGCTGGCAGATCGCCGAGCAGATCATAGTGCATGAGCGGATCGGCAAGCGGGCGGCACTCGCCCGCGCCATCGACCTGCTGGCGGAAGTGAACATCCCCAACCCGCGCGAGGCGATCGAGCGCTACCCGCATCAGCTCTCGGGCGGCATGCGCCAGCGCGCCGTCATCGCCATGGCGCTGTCCTGCAATCCCGCCCTCCTCATCGCCGACGAGCCGACGACCGCGCTTGACGTGACGGTGCAGGCGCAGATCCTCGACCTCATCCGCAAGCTCAGGAAAAACCACAAATCGGCGGTTGTGTTCATCACCCATGATATGGGCGTCATCGCCGAAATGGCCGACCGGGTGATGGTCATGTATTCGGGCCGCGTCGTCGAGCGCGGCACCAAGGCGGAAATCCTGCTCAGCCCCCGTCATCCCTATACCAAGGCGCTGCTCGATTCCATTCCGCCCCTCGAAGGCGAGAAGCCTCACCGTCTCAGATCCATTCCCGGCTCGCCGCCCTCCTTGTTCGACCTGCCGAAAGGATGCTCCTTCGCGCCACGTTGTCCCTCGCGCTTCGACAGATGTGCCGAGAAGCCGGCGCTGGAAGGCGGCGCCCATGCCGCCGCCTGCTTCCTGAAGGCCGCGTCATGACCGCGGCCCCTTTGCTCCCAGGTTTCCCCCTCTCGCGCCCTGCGGGAGAGGGTGGCCGAAGGCCGGGTGAGGGTGTGGCTCCGGCGGGGAAGAACGAGTCCGGTCTTCGCTTGAACACACCAACACCCTCATCCACCCTTCGGGCACCTAGCCCGGCCTTCGCTTGCGCTCCGGCGCTCGGTGCTCAAAAAGGTCCACAGGACCTTTTTGTCGACTTCGCCGTCGCACCTCGCCCCGCAAGCGAGACCTTTGCGGAAGTGGTCGGATTGCGGCTGGAGAGGGGAATGGAGTTTTTTCGCGCGCCCGATTGGGCGGTGGGAACTTGCAATGCCCGGCGGGAGATGCCCCGTATGAGGTATTTTGGTTGCCGGGGTCATGCACTGAGCACCGCCAGGCGCTTGAGATTGATCGCGGTACACAGCATCGCGAAGTGACCAGCGTTCCTCACAAGCCCGATGTAGCGCACCCGCCGCCATCCCATCAGACGCTTGGCAATGGCGAAGACCCGCTCGACAGCGCTACGACGACGCGAGATGCCCTTGTTGCGTTGAACTTGGCGCTTGCTCAGCGGATGGTGCCTGTTGGGACGGTGAGCAATGCGATCATTGGCCCCGGCAGCCTTGAGGGCCGCGCGGCGTGCCTTGGTGTCATAGCCCTTGTCGGCGTAGAGCGCCCGCTCATCGCCCATGATCAGCGCATCACCCATAGTCGTATCAGCCACCGAGGCGGTGGTGAGAACACAGCGACGGATGATGCCCGAGCCCAGGTCGACCGCCACATGGCCTTTGTAGCCAAAGTAGCGCTTGTGGCCCTTCTTGGCCCAGCTCGCCTCAGGATCGGTCGGGCTGAGGATGAGTTTGCTTGCCGGCCGTTCGCCTTTGGGCCCGGCCTTGTCCTGCTGCGGGGCTTGATCGCTGGCGGGTGCCGGCGCCGGTGTCTTGTCTTCCTTCGGCTTCTCGGGCCGCTTCACATGGGCTTCGACCAGCGTCGCATCGATGATCGTGCCCTGGCGCAGCAGCAGTCCCTTGGCATCAATCTGAAGGTTCACAACTTCAAACACCGCCTCGCTCAGGCCCCTCGTCGCCAGCTCCGTGCGAAACCGGCTGATCGTCGAGTGATCCGGCGTGTCTTCACCCAAAGCCAAGCCGACAAAGCGGCGGAACGACAATCTATCGATCAGCGCTTCCTCAAGGCCTGGATCCGACAGCGAATACCATTGCTGCAGCAAAAGAGCCTTCAGCATCAGCAGTGGCGGGTAGCCGGGCGCGCCATAGGGCGAGCCGCGCATCGGCGCGAGCAAGGTGTCGATCTGGCCCCAATCGATCAGGCTCTGCACCCGATCAAGTGTCTCGCCCGAGCGGCTCGGCTGCTTCGCCAGAGCATCAGCCAGGCTAAACTGACCAGTCACGCGTGTCGGCATGCGTCGACCCCCTGTTCCTCTCCCCAGAGAATCACAGATGCCCCACTTCTGCAAAGGTCTCGCTTGCGGGAGAAGGGAAAAAGCTGCACATTCGGAGTCCGGTCCAATAAGGTCGAGGCTGCGACCATGACCGTCGCCCCCCTCCTCGAGACCCGCAACCTGACGAAGCAGTTCGTCATCGGCAATCGCTTCACGGCGCAGGGCCTGCGTACCGTGCATGCGGTCGACAATGTGTCGCTCGAGATCCTGCCGGGCGAGACGGTCGGCCTTGTCGGCGAATCGGGCTGTGGCAAATCGACCCTCGGGCGCTGCATGACGCGCCTTTATGACGTCACCGGCGGCGAACTCTATTTCGAAGGCATCGACATCACCAATAAGACCCTGCATCAGATGCGCCCCTTGCGGCGGCGCATGCAGATGGTCTTCCAGGATCCGTATGCCTCGCTCAATCCGCGCCGTCGTGTACGCGACCTTATCGCCGAGCCCTTGCGCGTGCATATGCGCTTCAGTGAAGCCGAGATCCGCGACCGGGTGCGCAACCTCCTGGATGTCGTCGGGCTTTCCCCTGACCACATGGACCGCTTTCCGCACGAATTCTCCGGCGGCCAACGCCAGCGCATCGGTATCGCGCGGGCCATCGCGCTCGAGCCCAGCCTCATCGTCGCGGACGAGCCGGTCTCCGCCCTCGACGTTTCGGTCCAGGCGCAGATCGTCAATCTGCTCGCCGATCTCCAGGAGCGCCTGAGCCTTACCTATGTCTTCATCGCCCATGATCTGAGCGTGGTGCGCCAGGTCTCGACCCGCATCGCGGTCATGTATCTGGGCTCGATCGTCGAGTTCGGCAGCGCCGGTGACATCTTCGCCAAGCCCAGCCACCCCTATACCCAGGCCCTGATCTCGGCGGTGCCGCAGCCCGACCTCAGAAAGGCCGGCGAGCGCAAGCGCATCGTGCTCACCGGCGACGTCCCGAGCCCGATTAACCCGCCGCAAGGTTGCCGCTTCCATCCGCGTTGCCCCTACGCTACCGACAGATGCCGGCAGGAACGCCCGGTTTTGACAGCTCACGGCGGAACGCGTAGTGTCGCCTGCCATTATCCCCTCACGGCCTGAACCATCCCCCCCATGCCTGAGTTTTCCACCCATCTCGCTTTCGCGCTGATCGCGCTCGGCATGGTGCTCACCCCCGGGCCGAACATAATCTATCTCGTCTCGCGCTCGATCTCGCAGGGGGCGCCTGGCCGGCCTCATCTCGCTCGGCGGCGTGGCTTTGGGCTTCGTGGTCTACATGCTGTGCGCAGCTTTCGGCATCACCGCCATCGTCATCGCCATCCCCTATGCCTATGACGCCCTGCGTTTCGGCGGCGCGCTCTATCTGCTTTATCTCGCCTGGCAGGCGGTAAGACCGAATGGCGGCTCACCCTTCGCGGTGAAGACGCTCCCCAAGGACAGCCCGCGCAAGCTCTTCCTGATGGGCTTCCTCACCAATCTGCTTAACCCCAAGATCGCGGTCCTCTATCTCTCGCTGCTGCCGCAATTCATCGATCCTGAGCACGGCAGCGTTCTGCTGCAGTCCGTCGTTCTCGGGACGACCCAGATTGCCGTCAGCGTCACAGTCAATTCGATCATCGCCGTAATGGCGGGCTCGATCGCTGTCTTTCTGTCGGGCCGTCCGACCTTTCTGCTCGTCCAGCGCTGGCTGATGGGCACGGTCCTCGCCGGCCTCGCCGTCAAGATGGCGAGCGAAGCCCGCCGCTGATCGTCATCCTGGCGAAAGCCGGGACCCTCCAGCACTTCACCAGCCTGATGGATCCCGACTTTCGTCGGGATCACGGACCCTTTTGGAAAGGACTCACCATGTCGCAGGACAGCGATCGTTTTTTCATCATCACCGGCGGCCCGGGAGCCGGAAAGACTACGCTCCTCGATGCGCTCGCGGTGCGGGGTCATCACCACACCGTCGAGGCGGGTCGCGCCATCATCCAGGATCAGATGGCGATCGACGGGCCGATATTGCCCTGGCGCGATCCTGCTCTCTTCGCCGAGGCCATGCTGGTCTGGGACATGCGCTCCTATCGCATAGCCGAAACGCAGCCGGGGACAGTCTTCTTCGACCGCGGTGTTCCCGACATGATCGGCTATCTACGTCTCATGGGCCTGCCTGTCCCCGCCCATATGATGCGGGCCGCGGCGCAATTCCGGTACAACCGCCTTGTCTTCGTGGCGCCCTTCTGGGCGGAGATTTTCGCCACCGACAGCGAGCGCAAGCAATCGCCTGAGGAAGCCCGGCGCACCTGCCAGGCGCTCATGGGCACCTATCGAGAGTTCGGCTTCGAGCTCGCTTTGCTGCCCCTCGCCTCCGTCGATGAGCGCGTCCGCTTCGTGCTCGCAAGAGCAGGATTGCCTGTCTGAGCGGGTCAGACGCGATCCAGGAACCCGAGCACGCGTCTCATCAGCACCGCGGTCGCATCCGCGTCATAGGACGGGAGCGAGCTGTCGGCGAAATAGTGCTGGTCACCTGGATACAGGAAGAGTTCCGCGTCACCGGCCTTCGCCACGATATCTCGGGCATTGTCGATGTCACCCTCGCCGACGAAGATCGGATCCCTGTCCATGCCATGGATCTGGACAGGCACACCGTCAGGCCAGGGCCCGACAGCCCACTCGCCGGTGATCGGCAGGCAAGAGTAGAAAAACAGAGCGCCGCGCGCGCGGCCGCGTCTGGGCGAGCTTCTGCGCCGGCAGCACGCCGAACGAGAACCCGGCATAGATGAGGCCAGCGGGTAGCCCATCGGCGACATGGACGCCGCGCTCCCGCATGTCTTCGAACCCGACCTCGCCGATATAAGTGAGCCCTTCGTCGATGCTCCGGAACAGGCGCCCTTCGAACAGGTCCGGCGTATGCACGATGTGACCGGCGCCTCTGAGATCGTTTGCAAACGCGCGCACACCAGGGGTCAGTCCCAGCGCGTGGTGGAACAACAGAACCTCGGCCATGGGAGGTCTCCAGGTCGGATCGTAGACGCCCCCTTGATGATTTTAAAGCGCAGCCCGCTCGCGGGGAAGACCGGCCCCTCTACTTGACCGCCCCGGCGGTGAGGCCCTTGACGATATAGCGTTCGAGGAAAACGCCGATCACCACCAACGGCGCAATCGCCGCGGTCGAGAGTGCCGCCATCGACCACCAGTTGATGCCCTGCGAGCCGGTCTGGCTCGCCACCATCACCGGCAGGGTCTTGGCATTGGTGGAGGTGAGAAGTGCGGCGAAGAAATACTCGTTCCAGCACAGAATGACGGACAGGATGAAAGCCGCCACCATGCCCGGAAGGGCGATCGGCACCACGATGCGCAGGAACGCCCCCCAGACCGAGCAGCCATCGACGAGGGCGGCCTGCTCCAGCTCGATCGGAATCGTGTCGAACTGGTCGCGCATGATCCAGATCACGATCGGCAGCACCATCAGCGTATAGACGAGAATGAGGCCGATGCGGCTGTCGAGCAGCGCCAGCTCCTTGTAGAGGACGAGGAAGGGCATCGCCAGCACGACGGGCGGTAGGATCAGTTGCGACAGGAAGAAGAAGGAGATGTCCTTGTTGCGCATCCAGCCGAATTTGTAGTCGAAGCGGCTCAGCCCGTATGCCGCGAGCGACCCGATGATCACCGCCAGCGCCGAGGCGCCGAGCGAGGCGATGATGCTGTTGGCGAAGCGCTTGAGGAACTCGTCGCGCACCGTCGATATCTGGCCGATCGTGTCGGGGGAGAGGCCGAGCGAACGCCAGCCGCGCCAGTCGGGCGTGAAGTCGTGCCACGGGATGAGATGGCCCTGCGTGACATTGACCGCTGTCTTGAACGAGGTGGTGAGCGTCCAATAGATCGGGAACAGCGAGATGAAGGTCCAGATCAGGAGCGCTCCATAGACCAGGACGCGGGTTGTTATTCTCGCGCTGTCGCTCATGTCAGTTCGTCCTTTGCATGAAACGGCTCGCGAATTTGAGCAGCAAGGTCACGAAGATGATTATGATCACCAGATAGAATTCGGCCAGCATGGTGCCGTAACCGACATTGGAGCGGTCGCGATATTCGCGGAAGATGAAGCTCGACACCGTGTCGGTCGCCCCGCCCGGGCCGCCCGACGTCACATTGATCACGATGTCGGCGAGCTTGAGCTGGAAGATGATCTTGAGCACGATGGCGGTGACGCTCACCGGCAGCATCAGCGGAAAAGTGATCTGCCAGAAGGACTGCCAGGGGCTGGCGCCGTCCACCTTGGCCGCTTCCGTGATTTCCTTGGGCATCGCCTGAAGTCCGGCGAGCAGCAGGATCATGATGAAGGGAATCCACACCCAGGCATCCATTAGGGCGATGCTCAGGCGCGCGATCCAGGGCGTCGTGAAGAAGGCCGGATTCTCCCAGCCGAGATGGCGCGCAAGTGTCGCCGCCGGGCCGAAGCGATATTCCATCAGCGACTTGCCGATCATCCAGCTGACCGCCACCGGGCTCAGCATGAAGGGAAGCAGGAAGGCGACCCGGAAGAACTTGCGCGCCTTAATATCGGCATTGAGCAGCAGCGCCAGGCCGAAGGCGATCGTATACTGGACCAGCACGAACAACACGTAATAGACCATGTTGAGGAGCGCGTTCCAGAAATAGGCATCGGCGAAAAGCGAGCGAAGATTATCGAGCCCGTTGAACTGTGGCCCGGCGACGGAGCTCAGATTCCAGTTGGTGAAGGCGAGATAGAGACCGAAGAAGGTCGGGAAGATCACCATCGCCACGGTGAAGGCGACGGCCGGCAGCACAAACAGAGCATGCTTGCCGCGTTCGCCGCGCGTGAGTACCTGTGCGACGCCGACCGCTGCCGTCCACAGGAGAAAGGCATAGAGCACCGGGCGCCAGTTCTCGAAACCCATCGTTGTGACGCCCGCCGAATAAAGCGCCTGCCAGAGGGCGATGAAAGCAAGCGCGAGCGAGGCGATCCACACGAGAGCGCGTCCCAAGGATGCTCGCGGTGTATCCGCGGCGCGCGCGAGCGGCTCATGCATCTTCCCGGCGGTCTGAGGCAGTGCGGTGTTCATGAGAGTCAGGATATCCGGATAGAGACGAGAATCCTGGTGGCGCAGGCTGCGCCACCAGGATGATGCCTGTCAAATACGAGCAGTTCGGCGGCCGCTAGGAGCCGAACGATCCCTTGTAGAGCTCGATCTGCTTCTCGCGCCCGATCTGGTCGGTGATTTTCTCCCAGGCGGCTGCGATCGCATCGGCGCCCTGCTGTGCCGTTGCGCCGCCGGCATAGACCTTGGCGAGTTCGTCCTCCGCGACGCTGTAATACTGGAAGATGCCGGGAATGCGCGGTTCGATCGCCGCATTGGGATGATTATAGGAGTCCGACTGCGACTTCAGATAGGACGAGATGAAGGCCTCGTCATAGCCCGCCGCCACCCATTCCGGGACATTGAAATGGCTGTTGCGATAGGGCTGGAAGCCCGACGGATAGGCCGCCGTCCACAAAGACAGGTCCTTGCCGCCGAGATGGGCCGCCGCGCTCCACGCCGCCTTCTGCTTGACCGGATCGCTGTCGACGCGGGCCATGACATAGACGCCCCAACCGATATAGGCCATGTTCGGCGCGAAATTCGGGCCCGAGGCGAGCTTGTCCCACTGGCCGGTCTTGGCGTTGTAGACATCGTCCGAGCCGGGAAGAATGGAGAAGGCGACGGTGTCACCGATCACCGAGCCGTCGCTGGTCTTGGCCATCGATCCGACATCGCCCCACCAGGCGAGCATCGAGCCCGTGCCGGCGAGGAATTGCTGGAAGGCGGTCGTGCCCGGATCGGCATTGAGCTGATCGGCAGGCTCCGACGGCAGGGCGTCGATCACGTCCTGGATGGCGCGCACGAAAGCCGGATTGTTGACGCGCGGCTTCATCGTGTCGACATCGAAGAGCCAGGCCTTGTCGTCGGGATGCTTGGCGTAAGCGGTGGCGCGGCTTTCGAGGAAGTAGAAGCCGAAGCCGCCCCAGCCCTTGGCCGGATCGAGATAGCCATAGGCATCCTGGCCGGCGGCCTTCTTGCCTTTCAGGAACTTGGTGACTTCCTGAACCTTCTGCCACGTATTGGGGACGGCCCAGTCGCCCTGATGGCCTTCGTCCTTCCAGGCCTTGGCAAGCTCGGCATCGGAGAAGACGTCGGTGCGGTAATTGAAGGTGTGGCAATCACCGTCGATCGAGATGCGATAGGTCTTGCCGTTCCAGGTGCCGACCGGCGCCTTGAGATAACCGACATAGTCGTCCATCTCGATCTGGGCCTTGACCCAGTCGGGCATTTCGGAAGCGAGGCCCTTGCCGCAGACATCGCCCTCGAAGGGAGCACCCATTTCGACGATGTCGAAATCGACCGTGCCGGTCGCGATCGACTGCTGCAGGCGGGCATTGTAGTCGGCCTGGGCGAGGTCGATCCAATTGATCTTGGCGCCCGTATAGGTCTCCCACGGCTTCAGGAAGCCGCGGAACAGGAGATTGTGCAGATTCTGGTTGTTGAGTCCCATGAAGGTGAGCTCGACACCCTTGAACTCGCCTTCCTTGACATTGGCCTTGGTCGCGCCGAGGACCATTTCGCCGACCTTCTGCCAATCGGCATCGGTCGGGGAGCCTTTGCCGACGCCAGGGACCTGCAGGAGCTGGGTGCGCAGATCGGATTGCGCGGCAGCCTCGGGCGCCAGGGCGGTGAGACTGCCCGTCGCAGCGAGGGCCGAGAGCGCGGCGGCGCCTTTCAGAACAGTTCGACGGTTGGCCTGCATGGCCATGAGCATTTCATGCTGCTGGATCTTCACTTCTATTTCCTCCCTTTGCGGATGTTGGGTTCCCGCCCCCATCGGCCGATTCATTGTCGACCGCCTCTAACATGTTAGTATGCGCAGCCGAAGAAGGCTGTCAATCAGACTCGCGCTTTCAACAGAGCATCGACCTCCGGGCGTGCCGGCATGGATGGCGCCGTGCCTGCCCGGGTGACGGAAATGCCGGCCACCGCCGCACCAAAGCGCGCCGCTTCGAAGGGCGAAGCGCCTTCCGCAAGGGCCGCGGCGAAACCGCCGTTGAACGCATCGCCCGCTCCGGTCGTCTCGACGACCGGTCCCGCTTTGAAAGCCGGCACGAGGACAGATTGGCTTCTCGAATGCAGCAGCGCGCCCGCTTCGCCGAGCGTGATGAGCGCCGTTCCGGCTCCCTTCTTGAGGAAGACGTCACCGGCATTGCGCGCCTCATCCACCGTCTTCACCTCGACGCCGGTCAGCAGCGTCGCTTCGCTCTCATTCGGCGTGACATAGTCGCAAAGCCGATAGAGGTCGTCATCGAAGCGCTCGGCCGGCGCCGGGTTGAAGATGGTGACGGCGCCGGCCTGCTTGGCGATCGCGAGGCCGCGCCTCGCCGCGGCCACCGGCTGCTCCAGCTGGGTGATGAAAACCGCGGCATTGCGGATGGCCTCCGCAGCGGCATCGACATCCGCCGCGACGATGGTCGCAGCCGCTCCCGGCACAACAATGATGGCATTGTCGCCGGTTATTTCATTGACATAGATGAAGGCGGCGCCGGTCGGCTGGTCGTCCATCTTGACGACGTGCGGAGCGATCCCTTCCTTCTTCCAGGTCGCAAGCGCATTGGCGCCGAACTCGTCGCGCCCGATCTTCGAGATGAAGGTCACGGCTGCGCCGGCGCGGGCGGCGGCGACGGCCTGGTTTGAACCCTTCCCGCCCGGTCCCATCTTGAAGCCTGAGCCGGCGATGGTTTCGCCGATGCCGGGCAGCCGGCCGGCGCGAAAGGCCAGATCGGCGACGAAGATGCCGAGTATGGCGACGCCTTTGCGCCCACCCATCAGTTGAGCCTGAGTCCGGTTTCTTTGTCGAAGAGATGGACGAGACTGGGATCCGGCGCCATCGGCAAGGCTTCGCCGGGCTTGACGGCGACGCGCTCGCGGAACACGCCGACGATCTTCTGCGCGCCGACCTTGGCGAATACCTGGGTTTCCGATCCGGTAGGCTCGAGCACCGAAACCTCTGCCTTCATCGCCTCACCGCCGAGGGTAAAATGCTCAGGCCGGATGCCGTAAATCGCCGGCCGGCCGTCCGAGCCCTGCGGTGCGGAGGCAAGAGGCAAAGCGATACCGTCCTCGGTGACGAAGGAGGCCTTGCCGTTGAGCTTGATCTGACCTTTGAGGAGGTTCATGGCCGGCGAGCCGATGAAGCCCGCGACGAAGATGTTCTCGGGCCGGTCATAGAGTTCGAGCGGCGAGCCCGACTGCTCGACGATACCGTCATGCATCACCACGATGCGATCCGCCATGGTCATGGCCTCGACCTGGTCATGTGTCACATAGACCGTCGTGGTCTTGAGGCGCTGATGCAGCTCCTTGATCTCGGCGCGCATCTGGACGCGCAATTTGGCGTCGAGATTTGACAGAGGCTCATCGAACAGGAACACCTTGGGATCGCGCACGATGGCGCGACCCATGGCGACGCGCTGGCGCTGGCCGCCCGACAGCTGGCGCGGGTAGCGGGTGAGATAGGGTACGAGGTCGAGGATCTCCGCCGCCCGCCGCACCCGGCTTTCGATCTCGGCCTTGGGCGCATGGCGCATTTTGAGAGCGAAGCCCATATTTTCGGCCACCGTCTTGTGCGGATAGAGCGCATAGGATTGGAACACCATGGCGATGTCGCGGTCCTTGGGGGGCAGGTCGTTGACCACCTTTTCGCCGATACGGATGTCACCGGAAGTGATCGGCTCGAGACCGGCGATCATGCGCAGCAGCGTCGACTTTCCGCAGCCCGAGGGGCCGACCAGAATGACGAATTCGCCGTCCTTGATGCCGATCGATACGCCGTGAATGACCTCTTGCGCGCCATACGCCTTGCGCACGTCCACGACGTCAACTGAAGCCATGTGAGTTCCTCCCGATTATGTTTTCTAGACCGGGACGTTATTGCATCTTTTCCGCAGGGTCCAGGGCGGATGCCAATCTTCGCCCAAAGCCGCTAGACTGGCGGCGCCGGAATCAGCAATGGCGAGGACGATGATCAAGAGAATGATAGTGCCGCCGACGCGCGCCACCGCCGCCGCCGATGAATTGCGGCGCCGGATCCTGGAGGGCGACTATCCGGCCGGCATGCCACTGCGGCAGGCGATCCTGGCCGAGGAGTTGGGCATCAGCCGCATTCCCTTCCGCGAAGCGCTCATTCTGCTCGAGGCCGAGGGCTTGGTGCAGCTCGAGGCCCATAAGGGCGCCGTCGTTGCCGGCTTCTCGCCCGAGGAGGTCGAAGAGCTGTTCGAGTTCCGCGCCTTGCTCGAGCCGGCGCTGCTCGAGAAATCGGCCCCGCTCCTGACCGAGGCGGACTATGCCGAGCTGGATGCGATCCTGCGCGAATATAGCGACGAATTGCGCACCCATAATCCGGGGCGCTGGGGCGCGCTCAATACGGAGCTGCATTCCCTTCTCTATCGCCGCGCCGGAAGCCCGCGCATGCTCGCCACGACGGATCAGTTGCTCAAGGGCACCGACCGCTTCGCCCGCATGCAGCTCTATTATACCGACGGACGCGCCCGGGCCGAGAAGGAGCATTTGGAAATCGTCTCCGAATGCCGGGCGGGCAATGTGAAGAAGGCCGCCAAGCTGCTGCGCCAGCACATACTCGCTGCCGGGGAGGCCCTGGTCACCTTGCTGCGCGAGCGCCAGCAGAGCCCGGCGAAGTAGTCCGCCCCTTCCCCCTTATCCGGCGCGGCCCAGGGCGATGATCTGATATGGGCGCTTACCCATCATCCAAGCTTGACACCTGTTCTGCTTGCCCGCAAAGTGAAACCGGTTTCACAATAGGGGATGCGCGGGGAGTTTGCGGCTCGATCTCACTATTCTGGCGCCCTATCTGGGCTTTCTCGGCCAAGGCGCGCTGCTGACAGCGGTCATTTGTCTGCTTTCGCTGGCGGGAGCGGTCGTGCTCGGCATGCTGGTCGCTATCGCGCGCACCTCGGCGACCGGCTGGATCAGGCGGCTCGCTTTCGCCTATGTCGACCTGTTCCGCAACATTCCCTTCATCGTACAGCTGTTCTTCTTCTATTACGGCCTGCCCGAGATCGGGATCTATATCGACGCCATCACCACCGGCGTCATCGCGCTGTCGATCGCCGGCGGCGCCTATGCCTCCGACGCGATCCGCTCCGGCATCCTCGCCATCGACAATGGCATTCTGGAAGCCGCCGAGGTGAGCGGCCTGTCGAAACGCGTGACCTTCACACGCATCGTCCTGCCCATCGCCCTGCGCACTTCGGTGCGGCCCTTGGGCTCGGTGCTGATCAACATGATCCTCACCTCCTCCATCCTCTCGACCATCACGGTCAACGAGCTCACCGGCCAAGCCAAGATCGTCGCCTCGGATACCTTCCGGCCTTTCGAGGTCTATGCCGTGCTGCTCATCGTCTATGCCGCTTTGACTTACCTGGTCTCGCTCGGCATCGCCGGCCTGCACAGGCGCCTCAACCGCGATCTCGCGAGCGAGGCCGTGTGATGCGCTACAGCGATTTCACACTCTACGACCTGCTGCTCCTGGCGCAGGGCCTCGGCGTCACCATCGGCCTGTTTCTCGTCACCTCGCTCATCGGGCTGGCGATCGGCGTGCTCTGGGGCATCGTCCGCTTCTATCGCATTCCGCTCCTCACGCCGCTGATTACGTTCATCGCCGAGCTTCTCAAAAATTCGCCGGTGCTGGTTCAGCTGTTTCTCGTCTTCTTCGGCTTCCCCGCATTCTTCCATCTCAATGTCACGCCGGTCGAGGCGGCCATCGTTACGCTCTCGGCCAATACGGCGGCCTTCCTCTATGTAATCGCCGTCTCCGCTATCGAGTCGGTGGGGCGCGACCAGATCGATGCGGCGCGCGCCTTTGGCCTCACCCGCTGGCAGATCCTGCGCCATGTGATCGCCCCGCAGGCGGCCGCCTTCTCGATCGGCCCGCTCGCAGCACTTCTCGTCAACCAGCTGCAGGTGACGTCGCTCATTTCCGTTATCGGCGTCATGGATCTCGCCAAGATCGGCGCCACTCTCAATCTGCGCACGCTCAAGCCCTTCATCGTATGGGCGGTGGTCGGTCTTCTCTACTATCTGACGGCCAAGCTCATCGCCACCTTTGGCGCCCGCTACGAGATGCGTCTGCGCGCCCACAGTGAATTCCGGGGGCTCTGAATGCTGAGCGTCGAAAACGTCAAGAAAGCCTTTGGCGCCGCGACCGTGCTGGACGGCGTCAATCTCACCGTGTCGCCTGGCGAAGTGGTCTCGATCCTCGGCTCCTCGGGCTCGGGCAAATCGACCTTGATCCGCTGCATCAACGGGCTCGAGAGGCTCTCCGCGGGCCGCATAACCATCGATGATTTCGACGTCGCAAGACCCAAGGAGCTCGCCGAGGCGCGCAAGCGCTCGGCCACCGTCTTCCAGCTCTTCAATCTCTATCCGCATATGACGGCGCTGCAGAATATCGCTCTGGCCCCGGTCGAGGTGCTGAAGCGCCCACGCGCCGAGATCGAGAGAGAGGCGCGTGCCCTTCTCGCTTCGGTGGGCCTCGAAGACAGGGCGGACGCCTACCCGGCACATCTCTCAGGTGGCCAGCGTCAGCGTGTCGGTATCTGCCGGGCGCTGGCGATGAAGCCCCGCTATCTGCTGCTCGACGAGGTGACGAGCGCGCTCGATCCCGAGATGACCGCCGAGGTTCTGGCCATTCTCGCCAAGCTCGCCCGCGAAGGCACGACGATGCTCTTCGTGACCCATGAGGTCGAATTCGCCCGCCAGATCTCGAACCGCATCGTGTTCCTCGACAAGGGTGTGCTGCTGGTCGACCTGCCGACCCGGGAGTTCTTCGATTCCTCGGGCGGCCTCGCCCAGCCGCGCATCGCCCAGTTCCTCTCCAAGATGAAGAAAGACTGATTGCCCATGCTGTTGATTGCCAATGCCGAAGCCTGGCCTGGATTTGCGACCACCGTCGATATGCTCAAGACGGGGTCCGACAGTCTGATCGCACTTGTCAATGGCATCAGCATGGTCGAGGCCGATCCGCGCGTGCGTAGCGTGGGCTATGGCGGCTGGCCGAATATGCTTGGCGTCATGGAATGTGATGCCGGCGTCATGGACGGCACCACGCGCGAGGTCGGCGCCGTCGGCGCCGTGCCCAACACCATCCAGACGGTCCGGCTCGCCTTTGAGGTGATGAAGCGTCTGCCCCATGTGATGCTGACCGGTGACGGAGCGCGCCGCTTCGCCAGCGAGATCGGATTCTCGCTCGACGACGTATTGTTCGCCGACAGCGAGCGCGTCTGGTGGGAGAGGCTGGAGAAGGAACTGTCGCCCGAGGCGCTCGCCAAATTCCCCGACATTCCCCTGGCGCCCTTGAGCCGCACCATCACCGATCCCGAAAGGGTGCGCGACACCACCGTCTTCGTCAGCGCCGATCCGGAGCGCGGCATCCATGTCGCCACCTCGACATCGGGCTGGGCGTGGAAATATCCCGGTCGGTTGGGCGACAGCCCCATTCCCGGTGCCGGCTTCTATGCCGACAGCCGCTATGGCGCCGCCGCCTGCACCCACACAGGCGAGATGACCATGCGCTGCGCCACCGCGCGCAGCATCGTGCTCGCCATGAAGCTTGGCCGCTCCTTGAGCGATGCGGTGAAACTCGCGGTCGAGGAACTGAGTGAATTGTCGGGCGGCTTTCTGGGCGGCGTGGTCATTCATGCCGTCGACGCCCACGGAAATCATGAGGTCGCGAATTTCCAGTGCGCGGACGAGATCCGCTATTGGATCTGGCAGGACAACATGGCCCAGCCGGAACTGCGTGCAGCTACGATATTCTAGAGGAGGACTGATGATGAAACGCCTAATGACTGCCTTCGCCGCGCTGGCGCTCGTCGCCGGCCTGACGGGTTCCGCCTTGGCCGGCGCCATCGACGATATCCGTTCGCGCGGCACCGTGCGCATCGGTGTGTCGCTCGGCGGCGAGCCGATCGGCTTCCGCGACGCCCAGAACAATCCCGTAGGTTATGACGTCGATGTCGCCACGCGCCTGGCCGAGAAGCTCGGCGTGCCGGTCGAGTTCACCGACGTCTCGGGCGACGCCCGTATCTCGATGCTGGTGTCGGGTCAGCTCGACATTGTCGTCGCCAATACCTCGGCGACGCTGGAGCGCGCCAAGACCGTCAACTTCTCCATTCCCTATAACCGGGCCGGCCTGCGCGTCATCGTGCAGAAGGATTCAGGGATCACCAAGCTCGAGGACCTCGCCGGCAAGAAGGTCGTGGTCGGCCGCGGTACCACGGGCGAGACCTTCATCAAGAAGGCCGTTCCCACCGCCGAGCTCGTCTATGTCGATCAGTTCGCGCCCGATGGCGTCCTGCAGCTGACGCAGAAGCGCGTCGATGCGGCGATCGAGGATTCGTCCCTGCTCGATTACCTCGCCACCAAGAACCCGTCTTTGGTGACGCTGTCCGGCCTCTATTCCAACGACCCGATCGGCATCGCCGTCGCCAAGGGCGATCCGGAATTCGTGCGCTGGATCGACATGTTCGTCTCTGACTACATTCAGTCGGGGGCGTATGAGGCCAACTACAAAAAATGGTGGGGCGAGACCGCCAACCCGCCGGCATTGACGCCGCTCTGGTAATCAAGAATCACGCCGTTGAACGAGGAATGAATCGCGTCGGTATGGCGACTGGCTTCTGGCCTAATATATAGGCTTCCGGTGTGGTGAGAAACCGCACCACCTGCCTCACATAGGCCAGCTTGTCATAGCCGATCGACGCGATCGGATAGGCATCGAAATCGAGCAGCGACAGATTGTCGAAACCATAGAGCCGGAAGCGTTGCGGCCGGTTCTCGGGAAAATCGGCGCGGCAGGCATCGAGGATACCCATCGCCATGGCGTCCGAAGTACAGAAGACGGCATCGGGGCAATCCTCACCGGCAAAACTCTTCGCCGCATCATGCCCGCTGGAATAGGAGTAGTCGCCCTGCACGCTTCTGATGAGCCTGATGCCATGTCGCTCGAATGCTTCGCGATAGAAGGCTGCGCGCGCCTGCTCGACCAGCGAGGAGGCGCGTCCGGTGACGAGTCCCGCCGTCTTCACCCCTTTGCGTGCCGCGTCGGCCACCGCCTCGCCGATGCCCATCGCCTCGTCGGGAATGACCGCCGGCGACTGCCGATCGTGCCGGCCGTTGAGCATGACGACCAGATCGGATCGGAACATCTCGCGCACCGTCGCGGCGTCGGCGAAATCCGAGAACACCAGGGCGGCGTCGACATGATAGGCAATGCCCTGGCGCAGGAACTCCTCCACCCGGTCGATGGAGCCGACGCGGATGAGGATGACCTGCTTGCCGATGGCCTGGGTCTCGGCCAGGAGAAGATCGAAGAGATCGAGGTCGGAAAGATCATGGATGTGGTTGACGACGACGGCGATGAGATTGACCGTCTTGGTGGTGAGGCTCTGCGCCAGGAGATTGACGCGGAAGCCGAGCTGTTGGGCGGCCTTCAGCACGCGCTCGCGCTTGTCGGGCGAAACCGGGCGTTTTTCGGCCGAAAGGGCGCGCGAAGCCACCGCTCGGGAAACTCCCGCCAGATCCGCCACATCCTGTATCGTCGGGGTCGCCCGCTGCCTTGCGCTCATTCTTGTTGTTTTAGTCCCGTATCATGCTCGAATCGATAGGTTAGTGTGCTGAACGCGAAGTTCCTGACACCAGGCGGCTTGCACCGACAGGAACTTCGCGTTCAAAAGCACACTAGAATCTCTGAATTTCTAGTGTCCTTCCGAATCCGAAGTTCGCTCGGAAGGTCCCGCTGACTGTGGCGAACTTCGGATTCGGGACACTAGGATGATCATCTGTTTCGACATAGGCGGTTCCGCGATCAAGGGCGCCCTCGCCCGCGGCCCCGCGGCATTGACCGCGCTCGACCGCCGGCCGACGCCACCACGGGACTACGACGCATTCGTTTCGACCATCGCCGGCATGGTTGCGCAGGCGCCTGCCCCAGCGGACGCGCCTGTTGCGATTGCGATCACCGGTGTCATCGATCCCGACACGGGCATCATCAAATGCGCCAACATCCCCTGCGTCGACGGGCGCCATATCTCGGCCGACCTCGCTCGCAGACTGGGCCGCCCGGTGCGCATCGCCAATGATGCCGACTGTTTCGCGCTTGCCGAGGCGCTCGAAGGTGCGGGGCGCGGCCACCGCATCGTCTTCGGCGCCATTCTCGGCAGCGGCGTCGGCGGCGGCCTCGTCATCGACGGCCGCATTGTTACCGGACCAGGCGGCTTTGCGGGCGAATGGGGTCACGGTCCAGTCGCCGCGACCCGGGCCGGCACGCCGCCCGTCGCCATTCCGCATTTCACCTGCGGCTGCGGCCGCAAGGGCTGCGTCAACACCATTGGCGGCGCCCGCGGCATGGAGCTTCTGCACCGCCATCTCCATAGCATCGATCTGCCCAGCACCGTCGTCATGGCGGCGTGGCTCGCCGGCGATCCCTTGGCCGAGCACACGATCGACTGCCAGATCGATCTCCTGGCGAGTCCGCTGGCGCTTGCGATCAATATTGTCGGCGCCGGCAAGGTGCCGGTGGGCGGTGGTCTCGCGCGCGAACCGCGCTTCATCGCCAGGCTTGATGCCGAAGTCCGCCGCCGTATCCTGCGCCGGCTCGATTCCCCGCTCGTCGTGCCCGGCGAGCTTTCGCTCGATCCGGGCCTTGTCGGGGCGGCTCTCCTCGGATTCTCGGAACAGATGAAATGACCCGTCCTTTGCTCGAAGTCTGCGTCGCCGACGCCGAAAGCCTTGCCGCCGCCGTCGCGGGCGGTGCCGATCGCATCGAGCTCTGTTCGGCACTGGAACTGGGCGGCCTCACCCCCGCCCCCGGCCTCATGCGGCTTGCGGCCAAGGCGCCCATCCCCGTCTATGCCATGGTCCGCCCGCGCAGTGGCGACTTCGTCTTCACGGCCGATGAGATGGAGATCATGCTCGCCGATATCGATGCCATTCGCGGCTTCGGGCTGAAGGGCGTGGTCGTCGGCGCCTCGCGGCCTGACGGCACGCTCGATGCGGACCTCCTGCGCCGCCTGCGCGACAGGGCCCAGGGTCTCGGCGCCACATTGCACCGTGCTTTCGATATTGTACCCGACTTCGCCGCCGCGCTCGAAACCGCGATCGAACTCGGTTTCGAGCGGATTCTCACCTCCGGCGGCGCGGCAACCGCAACCGATGGCATCGCGCAATTGCGCTCCCTCAACAGCGCCGCGCGGGGCCGCATTTCCATCATGCCGGGCTCGGGCCTCACGCCGCAGAATGTCCAGCACCTCCTGCAGGCCGTGCCGGCGACGGAGGTTCATAGTTCCTGTTCGGCGGCCCGGACCACGGCGAATGAGCGGGCGGTAGGACTTCACCTGGCGCAGGCGAGCCATCGCCGCACCGACAAGGAAATGGTCGCAGAGTTCAAGCGGGCCCTCGGAGACTGAGCTGTGGACATTCATTTTCTACTCGGTAGCGGGGGACAACGCATTTTCAGGTCTTGACGCTGCGCCGGCTTGGGCTAACTTAGTGGTATGACAGGTATACCAGTCGAGAACCGGCCCATCCGGCCGCAAAAGCTCTTTGAGCAGGTCTCGGCGCGCCTCGAGGCCCGCATCCTCGACAAGACCTATGACATCGGCGATCTCCTGCCCTCCGAACGCGACCTGATGCGTGAATTCGGCGTCGGGCGCCCAGCCATCCGCGAGGCGCTCATCCATTTGCGCAATATGGGACTGGTCGAATTGCGCTCAGGTGAGCGCGCTCTGGTCATCCGGCCGACACCGGAAGTGGTGGTCGATGCGCTTTCCGGCGTCGCCCGGCACATGCTGGCCGCGACCGACGGGGTGCGCAATTTTCAGAATGCGCGTCTCTTTTTCGAGGTCGGCCTGGCGCGTCATGCCGCCAGCCACGCGACCGCGGAAGACATAGAGCAGCTGCATGCGGCGCTCGAGATCAATCACGCCGCCCTCGAGGATCTCGCCCGCTTCGAGAAGACGGATGTCGCCTTTCACTACGTTCTGGCGGTCATCCCGCGCAACCCGATCTTTCCCGCCATCCATGCGGCCATCGCCGAATGGCTGGTACAGCAGCGCCATATCACGCTGAACTGGCGCGGTCGCAAGGGCACCGCCGAGCAGGCCTATCAGGCGCACAAGGCCATCTATGAAGCGATCGCCGCGCGCGATCCCGAGCGCGCCGAGAAGGCCATGCGCGGCCATCTCGCTCATGTCGCCAGTGTGTTCTGGGAAGCGATGGAGTACGATCGGTGAGCGGCTATGTCATCCTGGTCGACTTCCTGCTGAAGCCGGGATGCAAATCGGAATTCCGCCGCGCCATCGATGCCAATGCCCGCTCCACTTGCCAGACCGAGCCGGGTTGCCGCCATTTCGATGTCGTGGAGCCCAGAGACGAGCCCGATCGCGTCATTCTCTATGAGATCTATGACGACCGCGCCGCCTTCGAGGAACATTTGAAGACGCCGCATCTTGCCGCCTTCGAAGCGGCGAGCAGTCACCTTGTGACGAAAAAGAACGTGATCGCAGCCGATCTCGTCTGTGAGGGATCGAAGATTTAGGGCGCCAGCAAGACGCCCGGTGAAGGATGGGAGGACGTCGATGAGTGCTTCTGGCCTCAAAGCCATGTCGAAGACGAAATCGCCGAAATTCGGGCATTTCATCGTGGAATTCGCGACCCCCGGCATCGGCCATATCATGAAGTCGGCGGGCTGCGACTTCACTCTGTTCGACCTCGAGCATTCCGGCTTCGGCTTCGAGACGGTGAAGAGCGCATTGCGCTATTTCGAAGCCGCCGATCTGCCGGCCATCGTCCGCGTGCCCTCGCGCGAGTACCACCATATAGCCCGCGCCATGGATATGGGCGCCGAAGGTCTCATGCTGCCGATGGTCGGCAATGTCGACGAGGTGCGCCACATCGTGAACTCCATGAAATACCATCCACAGGGCAAGCGCGGCGTGGCGCTCCAGGTGGCGCATGACCGCTACCGGCCGGGCACGGTCGCCGACAAATTCACCACCGCCAATCAACGCACCACCCTCTTCTGCCAGATCGAGACGGTGGAGGGAGTCGAGAATGCCGACGCCATGGCGGCGATCGAGGGAGTCGATTGCCTGTGGGTCGGCCATTTCGATTTGTCGGTATCGCTCGGCATACCTGGCCAGTTCGAGCACAAGGACTTCAAGCGCGCCATCGAACGCACCATCGCCGCCACCAAGAAGCACAAGAAGGCGCTGGGCCGGCTGGTGCCGACTGTCGAAGCCGGTATCGAAATCAACAAGCAGGGCTTCGACTTCGTCTGCTACTCGGGCGATGTCTGGCTGCTGCACGCCGCGATCGAGGACGGCATCAAGAAGCTGCGCGCCGGCTGCAAGAAGAAATAGGCGGAACATACATGCGCGATCAACACGCACCCCATCTTCCGTCATCCCGGCGAAAGCCAGGACCCACTAAAGCCTCTCCACGCGAGCAGCGCTGCCCGCATTGCGTGAATTTAATGGGTCCTGGCTTTCGCCGAGATGACCATCTGTGGGAGGGTAGAAGATCTCGCGGATTAGGAGGCGTAGATGCCTGAACCATTTCGCGTCGCCCTTTCCGGCGATTTCAAGAAGGCCGATGGATCGCCGACCTATCCCGATTTCGACCTGGCGCCGCTGAAGAACGCCCCCGGTGTCGAGATGGCCTTTCTCGATTCCACCAATCCGCTTCGCGCCGATCAGCTCGAGGATTTCGACGCCCTGATCCTGCTGGCGCATCGCTTCGCGGCGGACAGCGTGCCGAAATCGGGCCGGCTCGCCGCGGTGGCGCGTTTTGGCGTCGGCTATGACACTGTCGATGTGCCCGCCTGCAGCAAGGCCGGCATCGCACTGGTGATCACGCCAGACGGCGTGCGCCGCCCGGTCGCCGTATCGATCATCACCCTCATTCTCGCTTTGACCGGCAAGCTCCTGATCAAGGACGGCCTTACGCGCGAGGCGGCGGCGGGCTTCGCCAGGCGCTCCGACCATATGGGCATGGGCTTGGTCGGTCGCACGCTGGGCTCGATCGGCATCGGCAATATCGGCGCCGAGATGTTCCGCATGGCGAAGCCCTTCGACATGAAGTTCATCGCCCATGATCCCTTCGCCGACAGAAAGGTCGCGGCTGAGCTCGGCATCGAGCTCGTCCCGCTCGAGGAGGTTTTCCGCAGTTCCGACATCGTGTCGGTCAGTTGCCCCTTGAGTCCCGAGACCCATCATCTCGTCAATGCCGATCGCCTCGCCTTGATGAAGCCCACGGCCTTTTTTATCAATACCGCGCGCGGCCCCATCGTCGACCAGAAGGCGCTGACGAAAGTGCTTCAGGAACGCCGTATCGCCGGCGCCGGGCTCGACGTGCTCGAGCAGGAGCCGCCCGATTCCGACGATCCGATCCTCAAGCTCGACAATGTCATCCTGGCGCCGCATGCCTTGTGCTGGACCGATCAGTGCTTCGCCGGCAACGGCGCCGCCGATGTGAAGGCCGTGCTCGACGTCCAGCACGGCCGCGAGCCGCGCGGCATCGTCAACCGGGATGTGCTCAACCATCCCGACTGGCAAAGGCGCATCGCCGACTTCGCCCGCAGATTTGGAGGGTAGCGCGTGCAGGTCGAACTGACTGAAGTGATCGTGATCTAAGACAAGAAGAGGCGTTTCCGAGAACTAAGTCCGGCCGACAGAAGCCGGTGAACTGTCAAGTGCAGGCTGACAAGTAACTGGGAGGATCGACGACAATGAATAATCGTGAAAAGCGTGATTTCGAAGCGGGCCTCAATGCCGAGCTCGATGCTTGGCTCAGAGGCGAGAACACCCGCCGCAGCTTCATCAAGAAATTCGGCTTGATGACCGGCCTGCTGGCCACCTCGGGCGGCATTTTGAGCCCCTGGACGGAGAACGCCCTGGCGCAGGCGGCCGTCGATCTTGCCGATCCCTCGACGCCGCTCGGCAAGGCGCAAGCCGCCGCGATGAAGGCCTCGACAGAAGGCCCGGCCGACGGCTCCGCCTATCGCGCCGTCCAGGCGGCAAAGCAATATAGCGGCGTCACCATCAACATGACCTATGAGACGGGCCTTCAGGCGCTTGATCCGCGCAACTTCTCCGGGCCCGTCTGGGAACAGCTCACCGGCATTAAGTCGAACGTCGTCGAGCTGACTAATCCGGACCAGTATTCGAAGGCCGTCGCCGAGCATATTGCCGGCTCCGGCGCTTATGACGTCCTCGATATCTCACCCGCCTGGACGCCGTCGATGGCGGATGGCGGCGTGATCGCGCCGCTCGATGACTATATCGCGAAATATATGAATCAGGCCGATCTCGACGACGTGCATCCGCTCTACAAGGCGCTGCCTACCTACAAGGGCAAGATCTGGGGCTTCTTCGATGATGGCGACATGTTCGCTCTCTATTATCGCAAGGACATTTTCGAGGATGCCAAGCTGAAGGAGGCCTATCAGGCCAAGTTCTCGAAAGCGCTCGAACCTCCCAAGACCTGGGAAGAATATGCGCAGATCGCCCAGTTCATCACCGACAATCTGGCGCCCAATGTCTACGGCGCCGGGCACTTCCGCAAGGCAGGGAGCCCTGGCAACCAATTCGATTTCCTGCAGCAATTCAGGGCCAATGGCGGCGTGCTGTTCGGTGACGACATGAAGGCCGGACTTAGCTCCGATGCCGGCATGAAGACGCTGACCAACATGCTGGCGGCGAATGCCGCCTCGATCCCCGGCAATAACGAGCTCGATGCCGTCTCGCTGTGGGCGGCGTTCCTGCAGGGCAAGGTGGCGATGATCTATTCATGGCCACCGACCGGGCGCATGGCGGCAAATTATTCCCAAAGCGCAAAGGCGATCAACTTTGTCCCGCAGTCCACGATTGCCGGCAAAGTGGGTTACGCCGTGGTGCCGGGAAATCCGGAGCATGCGACGGGCTACAACAAGGCGCTTTCGGCCGACTCGCGTAACGCCGACGCTGCCTATCTCTTCATGCAATGGGTGACATCGCCACCCGTGTCGCTCGCCCGCGTGATGCTGCCCTATGCGTTGCGCGATCCCTACCGCCTGTCGCATTTCAAGTCGGAGCTCTATGGCGATCTGTTCCCGAGCGCCAAGGAGTATCTGATCAACCTCAACAACTCCGCCAATGTCGGTCTCCTCGACATCATCATGCCGGGCGCCCAGGATTACTTCCTGAGTCTCGACCGCATGTGCACGTCGGTGTGGGCCGGCACCGATCCCAAGGCGGCGCTCGAAACGGCGGCCGCCGAATGGGACCAGACGACGGAGCGCCTGGGTGTCGATCAGCAGAAAGCCTACTATGAGGACTTCAAGAAGCTCCCGGGCTCCTCCGCCGATCACACGGTCGAGAAGATGGGCTTGGCGGTGAAGCTCTAACATGAACTGAGCGGAGGATGGATTCACCATCCTCCGTTGCGCTTCTTATAATTTCCCCTTCTCCCGCTTGCGGGAGAAGGTGGCGCTAAGCGCCGGATGAGGGTGTTCTGAATGCAAATGAATGACCTCGCAGTTCTCAATGCGCTGTTGCGGCGAGCCCGATGTAACGCGTTCGCCTCCGATCCGAATGCACGAACACCCTCATCCGCCCTTCGGGCACCTTCTCCCGCAAGCGGGAGAAGGGAAACCCCGTCAAGCTTTTGTATGGCGACGAGATGACCGCCGTACCGACCAATCGCTTCGATGCGCTGTCGGAATGGAGCGACCGCCATTTCAAATGGCTGCTGGTCGCGCCGGCCGTTCTCCTCATCCTGGCGCTCTCGGTCTATCCCCTGCTCTTCTCCGTCTGGGTGCTGTTCGTCAATTACGACTTTACCGTGCCGGGCCACGCCTTCGTGGGCTTTCGCAATTTCACCCGCGTGCTCGCCGACCCGGTCGCACGCTGGTCGCTCTGGGTGACGGTGCTGCTGTCCACCATCAATGTCACCTTAGAATTCCTGCTCGGCCTCGCTTTGGCGCTGGCCATGGTCAGGAACTTCCGCGGCCGCGGCCTGATCATGTCGATCCTGATCATTCCGCTGTTCATCAGCCCGGTCATCGTCGGCCAGGCGTGGGCGCTTCTGCTGCAGCGCCCCTTTGGCCCCACCAACTACGTCTTGAGCCAGATACTGGGTTATGAGGTGACGATTGGCTGGCTCACCCAGGCACCATGGAATTTCATCGCCCTTGTCCTTGCCGACGTCTGGCAATGGACGCCGTTCATGTTCGTGATCCTGCTTGCCGGCCTGACCGCCATTCCGCCCAATCTCTATGAGGCGGCCGAGCTCGATGGCGTCGATGGCTGGCGGGCCTTCTGGTGGATTACCCTGCCGCAGCTCGCGCCCATGATCCTGCTCGCCATCACCTTCCGCATTCTCGATGCGGTGCGCCTGTTCGACACGATCTTCGTGATGACGGGGGGCGGTCCCGGCACCAATACCTATTCGAGCTCCTTCTATCTCTACACGCTGGGCTTCACCCAGTTCCATTTGTCGGAGGCGACCGCTGGCGCCTGGATCTTCCTGCTTCTCACGGCCATCCTGATCACCTTCCTGGTGCGCCGTCTGCTCAGGGCGGAACCGACATGACCCGCGCCATGTTCACCCGCGCCAATATCGTGCGCACGCTTTTTCTCGGCCTGTTCCTGCTCTTCACCTTCGTGCCGCTCTATTGGATGTTCATCACCTCGATCAAGCCGAGCGATGACTACCTCGCGGTGCCGCCGGTCTGGTTCCCGACCAAGCCGACGCTGCTGCATTACACGGCCGCCCTCTTCGCCTATCGCGGCCTCGACGGCCTCATCAACAGCGTCGTCATCGCGTTCGCCGCGACCTTGCTCTCGACCGTGTTCGGCACTCTGATGGCCTACAGTCTCGCCCGCTTCAATACCGGCGGCCAGCATCTCTCCTTCTGGGTCCTCTCCCAGCGCTTCCTGCCTCCCATCGCCACGGTGCTGCCGATATTCCTGATCTACCGCTTCGTGGGGCTGCACGACACGCATTTCGGCCTGATCATCGCCTACACCGTTTTCACCTTGCCGGTGACGGTGTGGATGATGTTCGCCTATTTCCGCCAGATGCCGAGGTCGCTCGAGGAGGCAGCATTGGTGGATGGCTGCACGCGCTGGCAGGCGTTGCGGCGCGTTGCCATTCCCTTGGCCGCTCCCGGCATCGTCGCCGCCGCGGTCTTCGCCTTTATCGCCTGCTGGACGGAATTCTTCTTCGCCCTGATCCTGACCAGCCGCACCGCTTTCACGCTGCCGACGGTCTTCCGGGCCTTTCTCGGCTTCCAGGGCGCCCAGTATGGCGAGGCGAGCGCGCTCGCCATGGTGTCGCTGGTGCCCTCCATCATCCTCGGCATTCTCGTTCAGCGCCATCTGGTGCGCGGCCTGACGCTGGGCGCCGTGCGCGGCTAGAAGGAAAAGATATGGCTCACGTCACTATCAAGGGACTGCACAAGCGCTTCGGAGCCGTGCATGTCGTGAAGGGCATCGACCTCGCCGTCGCCGATGGCGAATTCGCTGTCCTGGTCGGTCCCTCGGGCTGTGGCAAGTCGACCCTTCTGCGCACCATTGCCGGGCTCGAACAGGCAAGCGAAGGCACGATCGAGATCGGCGGCAAGGTTGTGAACGACACGCGTCCGCGCGACCGCGATGTGGCCATGGTCTTCCAGGACTACGCCCTCTATCCGCATATGACGGTGGCGCAGAATATCGGCTTCGGCCTCAAGGCCCGCAATTTCCCCAAACCCGAGATCGAAACCAGGGTCAAACGCGCCGCCAGGATGCTGAACATCGATCAATTTCTCGAACGCCTGCCGCGCCAGCTGTCGGGCGGTCAGCGCCAGCGTGTCGCCATCGGCCGCGCCATCGTGCGCAACCCGCAGATCTTCCTGTTCGACGAGCCGCTCTCCAATCTCGACGCGCAACTGCGCGATGAGATGCGCAGCGAGATCAAGCGCCTGCATCAGGAGCTCGGCGCCACCATGATCTATGTGACGCATGACCAGATCGAGGCGATGACCCTCGCCGACCGGATCGTGCTCATGAATGCTGGCCAGATCGAGCAGTCGGGAACGCCGCTCGAGCTCTACGAAAGGCCGAGGACGCGTTTCGTCGCGGGTTTTCTGGGCTCGCCCAAGATCAATTTCATCAATGCGAGGCTCGATAAGTCAGGGCTGGTCTTCGCCGACGGCCAGATTCTGCGCCTGCCGGCTGAGGAAAACTGGCGTTACGCTTCCCACATCGGCAAAGCGGTCGTCTTCGCCATAAGGCCGCAGCACATAGATCGCGCGCCCAATGCCAAGGCGACGCATCTCAAGAGCGCCATCGATATCGTGCAGCCGACCGGTGCCCGCACTTATGCGACTTTCCGGGTCGCCAGGGAACCGGTCATGGCCGAGCTCGATGCCCATGATGCCGGCAAGCCCGGCGATCAGATTGCCGTTGCATTCGACCTGACCCATTTCATGCTGATCGATCCGGAGAGCGGCAACGTATTGGGGGAACCGTCATGAAGGGAACGCTGGCCTCGCGCGCGGTACGCCTGTTCGGCACCGATGAACCGGTAGAACCGCCCCGCATCCTGCGGGCCGGCGCGCTCAGCGCCGAATTCGAGACGGGCAATCTGCGTTACATACGCTATGGCGGCATCGAGATGATCCGCGCGATCTCCTTTATCGTCAGAGACAAGAATTGGGCCACCTACACACCCGTCCTCTCCAATCTGCTCATAGAGGAGGACGACGACAGCTTCGCAATCAGCTACGACGCTGAGACAAAGGACAATGAGCAGTCCTTCCGTTACTCGGCCAGGATCACAGGCGCAGCCGACGGCACTGTCGAATTCTCGGCTGCGGGCGAAGCGGTGACGGATTTCATCACCAACCGCACCGGCTTCGTGGTGCTGCATCCGATCGCCGGTGTCGCCGGCCGGCCGGCGCGGGTCGAGACGGCGGACGGCGGGACGATCGACACGGAGTTCCCCGATCTCATTTCGCCTGCCCAGCCGATCTTGAACATGCGCGCGATTGCCCATGAATTCGCGCCGGGCGCGCGTGTCGTCTGCCGCATGGAGGGCGACGTCTATGAGATGGAGGACCAGCGCAACTGGATGGACGCGTCCTACAAGACCTATGTCCGCCCTCTGGCCAAGCCCTGGCCCTATACGCTGAAGGCGGGCGAGAAACTGGCCCAGAAAGTATCGCTGCGCATCGAGGGAAAGCCGCCGGCGAAGAGCAGCAAGGCAAAGCCGGTCACGATACGGGTGGGCAAGAAGATAGGCGCTGTTCCGGCCTTAGGTGTAGGCCTCGCGCCGGAAGATGCGGCATCGGCCTTACGATCGGCAGCGCTCCTGGGCAAGATCAGGCCCGCCTATGTCATTTGTTACTATGACACGCGGCTTGGCCACAACCAGAATTCTCTCAATGCGATGACGAAGGTCGCCCGGGCGCTGAAAGCCGAAGTTTGGCTCGAGGCCGTCGTCACCCGGGTCGAGGGCTTCGAGGAGGAGATCGCCGGCCTCGCCAAACAGGTGGCGAAGTCCCAATCGCCCTTCAAGGCTGTGCTGCTGTCGCCCGCCTCCGACATGAAAAGCACGCAACCGACCGGCCCCTGGCCGCCCTGCCCGCCTCTGGCCGATATCTACAAGCTGGCGCGGCAGCTCTTTCCGGGCGCGCGTATCGGTGGCGGCATGATGAGCTATTTCACCGAGCTCAACCGCAAGCGTCCGCCCGCCGCGGATGCCGACTTCATCACCTTCACCAACTCGGCCCTTGTCCATGCGAGCGACGACCGCTCGGTGACCGAAGGCCTCGAGGCACTGCCATCAATGGCCAAGAGCGTGCGTGCCTTCGTCGGCGGCATGCCCTTCGCCGTTGGCCCCAGCGCCATCGGCATGCGCTTCAATCCTTATGGCGCCGCCCCGCAGGCCAATCCGCGGGACCGGCGCCAGGCGATGAACCGGAACGATCCCCGCCAGCGCGGCCTGCTCGGCGCAGCGTGGGCCTTCGCCTATTTCGCCCATTTCGCCCGCAATGGGGCGGAAGCGATCGCGCTCGGCGGCCTGACCGGCCCGTTTGGCGTTCTGTACAGCAAAAGCGCCTGGCCGCAGGCGTGGTTCGACGGCAACAAGGGTCTGTATCCGGTTTTTCACATCCTGCGCGGGCTGGCACGGCTCGAAGATGCTGACCTGCTCGACACGAGCATCAGCCGGCCGCGGGATGTCCAGGCACTGGCGACGAGACGCGCCGACGGCAAGGTCGAATTGTGGTTGGCTAATCTCACCGGCGACGCCATTACCGTCGATATCGGGCGCCGATTCGTCACTGGCCGGATGACGATCCTGGATGAAGACCATTTCATCGAGGCTACCGAGAGAGCCGAGTATCTCGACAAGGGGGGCATGAAGGTGAAATCGCCACGGTTTGCACTCGCCCCATACGCGAGCGCCCGTATCCTTTCCGCCTGACCTTTCGTCTCGACGGCTCCCCTTCGCCCGACTTTTCACAAGTATAATTTTATGTAAGGAAACCTGACTATCGAATCGATTTTTAACTTTTATTGAGTAACAATTCGCGCCGCCTCGGCGTAGCCTGTGGGCGGAATGGCTCGTAAGCGTACATGTGCTTCGTGTGTTTGTTTTGCCGTTGATCTGGTAACGGCTCCTTCGAGTAGTCCACTCGACCGAACCAAAGCTCCGTTAAAAACAGACGTCTTCACAAACGCGGCGGCTTGCCCCCAAGCGGCGGCACAGATGCTTCAACTCCCCATTCGACAATTATTGACTGCTTCAAATTTGCATGATCTCGCAGAGGCGCGTTCCCATGCTCGACCGCACGCAAAACCCGGAAAACTCCTGGATGACGGAGAACCGGAACTCTTCCCGACCGCACAATATTCTGGTGCTCGGTGGCGCCGGCTTTGTGGGTTCGCATCTTTGCGAAAGGCTGCTGGCGGACGGCCACATCGTAGATTGCGTCGACAACATGTCCACCGGCTCTCTCGCCAATGTGGCGCATTTGATGCACACGAACCGCTTCACGCTGACGCAGTACGACGTCGTCAGGCCGATGAAATTCGTGGCCAAATTCGACCAGATTTATAACCTCGCCTGTCCGGCATCGCCGCCGGCCTACCAGGCGGACCCCATCCATACGCTCAAGACGAGCGTCTTGGGCGCCATCAACATTCTCGATCTCGCCCGCGAGCACGATGCGACAGTCTTCCAGGCCTCGACCTCCGAGATCTATGGCGACCCGCTTCACCATCCGCAGAACGAAGTTGATTGGGGCAATGTCAATCCCATCGGTCCACGCGCCTGCTATGACGAAGGCAAGCGCTGCGCCGAGACCCTCTTCTTCGACTATCACCATGTTCACGGCGTGAAAATTCACGTCGCCCGTATCTTCAACACCTATGGACCGCGCATGGCGGTCAACGACGGACGAGTCGTATCGAACTTCATCGTCAGCGCGCTGCTAGAGAAGCCGATCACCCTCTACGGGACCGGCGCACAGACCCGGTCCTTCTGCTATGTCGACGACCTCGTCGATGGCATCATCCGCCTGATGAACGCGCCCGATACCGTGACAGGCCCGATCAATCTCGGCAATCCGGAGGAACTTGCTGTTCGGGAGTTCGCCGAGCTCATCCTCCGTCTCACCAACTCGAAGTCATCGATCGTCTATCGGCCGTTGCCGACCGACGATCCGCGGCAGCGCCGTCCCGACATCACCCTCGCGGCCGACCTCCTGGGCTGGCATCCCACCATTTCGGTCGAGGCCGGCGTGCTGCGCACCATTTCCCACTTCGACTCACTTCTGAGGCGGCCGGTTCCGGCGGAAGCCTACGCAACGGCCGCGCTCGCCCTACGCATGCCGTATCTCAGCACGATCCTTGCCGCGAGCATGAAGACCAATGCGAGCGAGGCGCTGACGTGAGATTTAAAAGGGAGAAACGCCAATGCAATTCAATTGAGCTCAGAACAGACTGTTTCCCTCGTCTAGTATCCATAATGGCATGGAGTGAAAAATGACGGCGATCAAACGTTTACTGGCAACTTTGAGCGTCTTTGCCTTCGGAGGACTTGTACAGGGTCTTCCAGCAGAAGCAAAGGTGACGACGGCGGAGATTGAGAACGCCTGTGATAATGCGCTCGCTGCGAACAGCATTGAGGCGCTTGAGAGTTTCCTTCACAAGTACCCGGCCACGAAATATCGCAGTGATACGCCGTGCTACGCGTTGGCGCTGGGCGCGCTCGAGCAGTTCGGCGCAAATCAGAATGCCGACCCCATTCCGCGCAACAACGACGACAACAGGTATGGCGGCTGATCGAATTCAGTCCTGACCGTAGCATCCTTCGGCTCGCCCGCTTTCCGAACGGTTATAATGCCGTTCATCTGAATCGGGTGAGCCGAGAAGGCAAACTCCTGGGTTCATTGGCCTCTTTCAGGCGCAGCCGATTTTTACCAGCTACTCAAACTTGAGACCGAACAGCAGGCCATAGGACCATGCTAAAACGCGTTACGCCCAATATCGGGAAGTCTGGCTCCAGCAGAGTATGCGTCGTGACGGATAGCGTCGATCCGTTCGATCATATACTGCGCGAGCCATGCTCTTCCATGATTGGCCTGGCCCAGAGGCTCTCGGCATCCGGCCTCGACGTGACCTTGTATCTGACGGCGTCGGGCGATAGTCCCGAAGATCTGACCCGGCTCACGCACCACTTTGCCGAGATGCACGACATAAAGGTCGAGAGGTACGAGCCTGCGCGTGACAATATTCATCGCTATGAAGGCATGGAATCTCGCTCTCTCGGCATATACGACTATTTCAAGCGCAGCGATTTCGACGTCGTCTACTTCCCGTTGGAAGGCGGCCTGGCTTATTATTCCCTGCTCGCAAAGGAAACCGGCCTTTCGACCCTGCGATCGCAGCTGGTCGTCATCGCCCATTCCCCTCTCGAATGGGCGTCACAGGCCGACCGTTTCTTCTTCCGCCGCGTTGACGAGGCGAAAGCCGCCTTCATGGAGAAATACTGCGCCGGCCAGGCCGACAGCCTCATCTGCACCAATGCGGCTCTGCTCGACTGGTTCAAGGATCACGGCTGGAATCTGACCAAGGCCACGACGGTCCTGCCCGCCTTGGCGCCGCAGGAATGGCGACCCGACAACCCGTCCGCCAATGCCGCCGTCTTGGGAAAGCGTGAGCTCGTGCTGATCGCCGGTAGCCGCTACCGCGACGGAGTCACTCTCTTTTGTGATGCGCTGGACGAGCTCGCCAAGAGTGAAGCGGCCGACCTCGACGTGACAATCGTCGGCGGCTTCGGCAAGATTCTCGGCGAGCATTCGGGCGGCCTTTTCGTTCGCCGGGCGCGGCACTGGCCGTTCCGGCTGCACATGAAGCCGAGAACGACGCTCCTCGAGGGAATCCGGCAGACCGCTGTAACGGGCGGCGTCGCCATCATTCCGAGCCTTGCATCGGCGACCGGTTTCTTTGTCAGCGAGTGCCTCCATCTCGGTGCTCGCTTCGTGGCCACATCCGTCGGCGGCAATCTCGGCCAGTTGCGGTCCGACCAGGAGAAAGCGCTGCTCGCACCGCCGAACGCCAAGGAGTTGGCCGCCCGCATCAAACATGTCCTCGCCAGTACGGATCGCCTCACCACGCGTATCGATGAGCATGAAAAAGTGTCGCTCTGGCTGATCCATCACGAGAAATGTACCAAGCAACTCGCGACGGCCGGGCGCAAGCCCGTCCGTCACAAGGCGCCGCTCGTCTCCGTCATCATCGCGCATCATGACCGGCCGCAATATCTGATGCAGCTCGTTGCTTCCCTCGAGGAGCAGGATTACCGGAACTTCGAAGTCATCCTCGTCGATGACGGAAGCAAGCTTCCCGAGTCGCATGCCACCCTCGATCGTCTCGAAGAACCGTTCGTCAAAAAGGATTGGAAGATCATCCGCGGTGAAAACCGCTATGTCGGAGCGGCCCGCAACCGCGGCGTCAAGGAATCGCGCGGTGGATACATCATCTTCATCGATGATGACAACGCCCTCTTCCCGCATGCCATATCCACTTTCGTCCACGCGATCGAGCACTCCCGATCGGACGTATGCACGGCACTGGCCAAGACATTCTACGACGTTCATGTGCCGAGCGCGCCCGACGACGCCTACGTGTCCTATGTCCCGCTCGGCGGCTCCCTCGACATGGGTTTCCTCACCAATTGTTTCGGCGACACGATCTCCATCTACCGGCGAAGCATCTTCGACACGATCGGCTATCAGTTCGAGAAATTCGGATACATGGTTGAGGATCATGAATTCTTCGTCCGCATCCTTCTCGCCGGACTGAAGATGCGGCTGATCCCGGAGTGCCTCTTCTGGTACCGGGTGAGCACGCGTGGCAGATACAGGTCATCGCACTATTACGACAATCAGATCCCCATCATCGACGCCTATCGCCGCCACGGCTACAAGGGGCTCGATCATCTTTACAATCTGTTCCTGGGCCAGAATATAGGCCAGTGGCAGGCCGAGAGCTTCCGTTCCAACCTCTATTACTCCCCTTCCGACCACGACTATCTGAGGCTCTGCGACCTCGAGCCGAACAGCCAGGAAGCGCTGCAGCTGCTTGCCGAGATTGCGGCAAGTGAAGCCCGGCCCGAGACCGCCATCGGCCTTCTGGCCGCCGGCCGCTTTGCCGGTTTCGCCGATCTGACGAAGCAGGCGCTTATCGCGGATCAGCACGCGAATGGCCTGCTCGAGCTCAGCCCGACTTTGATGACGACGCGGGTTGTCAAGGAATGCGACCTGAAGTTGGCGCTCGTCACGAGCTCACCGCCCGTATCGCAACGACCGGTTTCCGCCATCGAGAAAGACGGTACCCTGGTTCTCGAAGCAAAGGGAGAGTCTGTCTGTCTTGCGGTGCTTCCTGCCCTATGTCCGACATCCACTGTGTCGGCCGTGACCAACATAACGTTCCTGGAGGGCAACGCCGCGGCAGCGGAGTTCATGCTCATGTTGTGCCCGATGCATGATGACCCTGTCATTTCCGTTCTGGCGGCGGGCCGGGATCCGAATGAAGGCTCCAGCGGCTGGACGGCCGTGCCCCGCTCGCAGGCACCACTTGCGATTGAGGCGAAGCTCGCTGCGCCGAGCCAGCGCCCCATGAATCTAGTTCTCGCCGTCCGTGCCGCCGGCGGGCAAAGCCGAACGGTGCTCACCAGCTTCACGAAGACGGCGGTCCGGATCTCGGCGCAGGATCAAGTGATGAGGCGCCCGCCAAACCGCGCCGCGTCACAGAGTCAGCGTGCCAGGGCCTGGACGGATGCGCAGCGCCGGAGCGCCAGGCTTGCCACCGCCTATCCTTCGACCCTTCCATTGCTCCTCCTGCCCAACGAGGTTGACGAGGGAATCTTCCTGCGTCCGTCGGAAGCTGGCCCTGTGGTCGCCACGCTCGAACGAGCCTTTCCGGCATTCGGCCGCTCTGTCATAGCGCGCGTGGAAATCTGCCACGATGAGGCAGGTCCCTTCGAATTCGCCGTCGCCGCCTGCCTGCCGGGCACAGAAGGGCAGTGGCAGAACTCAGGCCCGCGCAACGCGCTCGCCTTTTCGGGCTGGGTCACCGTATCGGAGCGCTTCACCATGCAGGACATTGTGGCGAAACTTCCGGAAAAGGTCCCGGAGGCGCTGTCGATTGCCCTCGCCGTCCGCTTGCCCCGCCGATCGAAAGCAGCGCCGGCCAACGCGTTCTTCCGGAAGCTGGTTTTCTGCTGGGATGACTGAGAACGACTTTGCAGCGGCTAAGGAATGCCGACCATGACCTACGAGAATCCCAATTACGCCTTTCGAATCCTCTCCTTCGATCCGCTCATCACCATCAGCGGATGTCAGACTGATATGATCTTCATTGCGGATCTTGCGCGGGACCTACCCGAGATATTCAAAGGCAGAAAGGGACTCCATCTCCTCTTGCCGACCTGGAATCTCGAAGGATCGCTTGCCACGCAACTGCGGAACGCGCTCGAGACGGCCTCCACGGGCATGCCAGGGCATGAGTTTCTGGCGATCTGCAGTACCGAATATGAAACCCATCTTTTGGGTCTTGAGGGGATTCCGGCCCTTCTCGCGCACCAAAGCATGTTCATTGACGAGAATGTCTGGCGGCCGGGTGGCACCACGATCGAGACCCTTCGGGTATTCGATGCCGTCTACAATGCCCGCTTCGACGCCATGAAAAGGCACGAGCTTGCGCGCAAGGTCAGCAATCTCCTGCTGATTTACGGATTGACCATCCATAAGCCCATAGCGGAGGCAACCGAGGAAATGCGGATCATCCTGCCCGGGTCTCATTTCGCCAACGAGATCAAGGGGGCCGGCACCTATACGCCATTGAGGAGTGCGGAAATCGCCCAACTCTACGCTCGCGCGAGGGTAGGACTCTGCCTCTCAAGAGAAGAAGGTTATTCACGAGTGTCGACCGAGTACATGTTGTGCGGTCTGCCCGTCGTGTCTACGGCCAGCATAGGCGGCAGGGATCGTTACTATGGGAACGAATATTGCCGGATCGTCGAGGATGACGAGGATGCCGTGGCGGCGGCGGTGCAGCAATTGATCGAACGCAATTACTCGGCACTGGATGTCAGAAACAAGCTGATTCGGTCCCTTGTCTTCGAAAGAGCCAACTTCCTCAAGGCCATCAACCGCATCGTGGAAGATTTCAGTGGCGATCGGAATTTCTTCGGGTCGATCAAGCCGTTCCTGGGCATCAAGCAGGTATTCCCTTCGCATAATCAGCTCGTGCAGGATCTACGCGCGGAACTCGCCCGGCAGCCAAGGAATGAACCCAACAAGGTGACCGTCCTCAAGCCAGTCCCGGGCGAGCGTCTTCCCCGCAGGAGCAGGGTCGCCTCACCCTCCGCCTTGCGGCAGATCTCAGTGACCTATCGGCCTCTCGGCCCGGACGTTTCCCGTGCCCTGGAGGATTGGCGAGCAAATGGGTTGCGTCCAAGGATTTTCATCCGCGACGATGACGCCGATATCGACCACCCGTCATTGCGCAGCCTGATCGGTATGAGCCACTGGCTGTCGGTGCCCCTGCTGCTGGCAACCATACCTGAGCGGTGCGACAGGTCGCTCGCCCGCACGCTTGGCATGACAGAGCTCGTCACTGGAGCTGTCCACGGTTATAGCCATAGGAATTATGCGCCGGAAGGCAACGACGCATCCGAGCTGGGCAGCGATCGGCCGGTTGATGTCGTGCTCAACGAGCTAGCCAAGGGCCGCGATATCCTGCTCGACGTCTTCGGTGGCCGGGTCTCGAAACTTCTGGTTCCACCATGGAATCAGATTTCGGATGCGGTCGCTGACGGATCCGAGAGCCTGGGTTTCGAGGGCCTTTCAACACATGGCTGGACACGTATGGACGAGGCCATACCTCGGATCAATACTCATGTGGATCTCGTCGATTGGTGGACGAACCGGCAGGTTCTCGGCCGTACCCAGATAGAAACGCACATTGCCGACGAACTGGATACCGCTCGTGAACTCGGCTCTTCCTACATCGGCCTTGTGACCCATCATCGCTATTTCTCAGACGATGACTGGAAGACGCTGGCCGATGTCATCCGCGCCCTGGATGCGCAGGGTGTCGAGTGGGTGGATGCGGACCGGCTGCTGCCACGGAGCGAGGCCCGGCCCAAGGTTGCGGGAGCAATATGATGCCAGAGATCAGTGTCATAGTCCCCATCTTCAACACGGAAAAGTACATCGCGAAAAGTCTCAACTCGATCATTGGCCAGAGTTTTTCGGACATCGAGATCATTTGCATCGATGATTGTTCCTCGGACAAGAGCGCGAACGTCGTGAAGGCATTCGCTCGCAACGACGCGCGCATACAGCTCATTCGTCACGCGACCAATCTCGGTCCTGGCGGCGCTCGAAACTCGGGAATCGAGATCGCCCGAGGCGAGTATCTGGTTTTTATCGACAGCGACGACTATGTCGATCCAAATTTTGTTGAGACCCTTCGCCAGGCGACGGATGGTGGTCGGATCGACATCGCCAGTTGCGGCTACCGGGTGCTCGATGACTCCGGCCTGACCGAGTGGGAGTATTCGCCGGAAGATCGGCTAGTCGACAATTCCACCCGCAAGTCGATGCTATGGGGCACCACCCACCCGCACTTCTGCGATAAAATCTGGCGGAAGTCGCTTTTCGTCGACAACAACATCACCCTGCCGACCAACTGCTACTGGGAGGATGTCCACAGCATTCCCTCGCTGCTTTATCACGCGCGACATGTGAGATGCTGTGGTCAGATACTCTACCACTACTTCAACCGGAGCGGTTCGATCACCAATTCGGGCGGCAAGAAGCATCTGATCGACCTCCTCCTCGCCATCGACAATATCAAGGATTTTATGATCGCCAGAGGCATCTATCAGGCGGAACTCAAGGAATTCAGATCCTTTTATGAAGGCCTGTTCGATTTTCATGCCCGGAAGCTCAGACGGAACGGAATGATCGAGGCGGGCGACACGGACAAGTTCCTGAGATTGTCCAATCTGCTTCGGCAAGGATACTCGGAAATCGATGATCGCCTGCGTGGAGTTTAGAGCACCAACTCGCTAGTGTGCGGAACGCGAACTTCCTGACAGGATTCGGAACACTAGGAGGATTAGCACCAGCGTCCAACCGCCTTCGGGTCATGGTTCCTGCATGCATTGCCATGTTGCCGTAGGCCGGGAACTTTCAATCAGGGGGACTTTCCTGAAGGGCAGGCAACGCCGAATTTCTCGACAGGGCTAACCCAGTGGCGAGGCTTCGCGCCTTGGCGCTTGCGCCTCCCCCTCGTGTCGTTTCAGTCTGACACATTAGTCTGCCAAAGGTCCAACTGCGCCCGACACAGGTCCAACAGCGCTATCCGCTGCTAAGGGGTCTACCGCGTCATCAGACGATTCCTCCTCAGCCTGAATGGAGGCATCTGAGCGCATGAACAGCCATACCCCAAAAGGTAACGCCCAAAGGGGAAAGGCGCCGATGAGCGCCAACTTGGTGTTCGTGCTTTTCCGCTGCGCCATCCGCGTGAAAGCAATGCCGAGTTTGAGCCAAATTAGCCCGAAAGGAACGGCCACACCCACCAGTCCAGCGCCTAAGCCATTCATTGAAGTCCTCTGTCCAGCCAGTTCGGACGAATCCTTCTCCCGAATTGGTCCCGACTATGTCGCAATCCAAGGATGTTACAAAAAGTTAATCTGATGCCCCCTGCCACCTGATGAGACAGAAGCACGCCGCGATCATTCTATCTTATTGAAAATTAAGTGATTTACCTAAAACACTCAGTTCAGAATGCCTTTAGCCGAAGTCCCAATTTGTAGCCTAAAGGTCTTATTTTCGTTAATTTTTATTGAATTTTGAAATAACCTTGGGTAGTGTCCCTCGCGGGAAGGTAAGGTAATGTGTGTTAGCCAAATAAGACTTGTCGGCTCGTTACACGACAGGTTTTCGCGATGTCAGACCCCGACGGTCTATGTGCGCGCGAGAAAAGTCTTTCCGGAAAACGGCTTCCCCCATCCTGCTCGACATCGGTGAAACGCCGCGCCTCGCGCATTGGCACAGCGCTTGAATAGCCCATAGGCGACACCGGTGTTCGATCTCCTATCCGTTCCAGAAACGGACAATTTTAAGAACCCGGAACGAAGCGGATTTCACCATTCAACTGAAATTTCCCAACAAGGGTACGGCGATGAAAAAATGGATTTTGACCGCGGGCCTATTCACTTGTGCAAGCTTGGTTGCGATGCCTGCACAGGCGAAGGAGGTAACTCTCGCCCAGATTGAGAAGGCTTGCGACGATGCCTTGAAGGCAAATACCGTGGAGGCGATCGAGGCCTTTCTCCGTGAATTTCCTCCCGATGAACAATATCGCAACGAGATAGCTTGCTACGCCATGGCGCAGGCGCCGGCGACAGCGCCGGACGGCAATGACACCAGTGATCACGATGATCGCACTCCGGCTACCCCCCGCGGCGGAGACGGAGACGGCGACGGTGATGGAGACGGCGACGGTGATGGAGACGGCGACGGTGATGGCGACGGCGACGGTGATGGCGACGGTGATGGCGACGGCGACGGCGACGGCGACGGTGATGGAGACGGCGACGGTGATGGAGACGGCGACGGCGACGGCGACGGTGATGGAGACGGCGACGGCGACGGCGACGGTGATGGAGACGGCGACGGCGACGGTGATGGAGACGGCGACGGCGACGGTGATGGAGACGGCGACGGCGACGGTGATGGAGACGGCGACGGCGACGGTGATGGAGACGGCGACGGCGACGGTGATGGAGACGGCGACGGCGACGGTGATGGAGACGGCGACGGCGACGGTGATGGAGACGGCGACGGCGACGGTGATGGAGACGGCGACGGCGACGGTGATGGAGACGGCGACGGCGACGGTGATGGAGACGGCGACGGCGACGGTGATGGAGACGGCGACGGCGACGGTGATGGAGACGGCGACGGCGACGGTGATGGAGACGGCGACGGTGATGGAGACGGCGACGGTGATGGAGACGGCGACGGTGATGGAGACGGCGACGGTGATGGAGACGGCGACGGAGACGGCCACGGCAAATCCGGCAAGAACAATGGCCACGGCAACGGCGATCAGGACGCGCCGGGCAAATCAGGCGACCACAACAACGCCGAGAACTCGGAACACTCCGGCCAAGGCGACTCCGGTAACCACGGCAAGGGCGGCAAGGACGACCAGGGCGGCTCCGACGGCAAGGGTGGCGGCGTAGGCGGCGGTTCTGACGACAAAGGCGGCGGCTCCGACGGTAAGGGCGGCGGCGAAAGCGGCGGCTCCGACGGTAAGGGCGGCGGCGAAAGCGGCGGCTCCGGCGGCAAGGGCGGCGGCTCCGACAGCAAGGGCGGCGGCGAAGGCGGCAGCTCCGGCGGCAAGGGCGGCGGCGAAAGCGGCGGTTCCGACAATAAGGGCGGCGGCGAAGGCGGCGGCTCCGACAATAAGGGCGGCGGCGAAGGCGGCGGCTCCGGCGGTAAGGGCGGCGGCGAAGGCGGCGGCTCCGGCGGCAAGGGTGGCGGCGAAGGCGGCGGCTCCGACAGTAAGGGCGGCGGCGAAAGCGGCGGCTCCGGCGGCAAGGGTGGCGGCGAAAGCGGCGGCTCCGGCGGCAAGGGTGGCGGCGAAAGCGGCGGCTCCGGCGGCAAGGGTGGCGGCGAAGGCGGCGGCTCCGGCGGCAAGGGCGGCGGCGAAAGCGGCAACTCCGGCAGCAAGGGCGGCGGCGAAGGCGGCGGCTCCGACAATAAGGGCGGCGGCGAAAGCGGCAACTCCGGCAGCAAGGGCGGCGGCGAGAGCGGCAACTCCGGCAGCAAGGGCGGCGGCGAAAGCGGCAACTCCGGCAGCAAGGGCGGCGGCGAAAGCGGCAACTCCGGCAGCAAGGGCGGCGGCGAGAGCGGCAACTCCGGCAGCAAGGGCGGCGGCGAAGGCGGCAACTCCGGCGGCAAGGGCGGCGGCAACGGCGGCGGCGGCGGCGAAGGCGGCGGCAACGGTGGCGGCGGCGGCGGCGACGGCGGCAACTCGTAGTAATGAACGTTTTAGAATGCCGTCAGCAGAACTGATTGGCGCCTTTTGAACCTGGAGCAGGCCCTGCGTAAGATCGGGGCCTGCTTCTTCATTTAATGAACACCGGAATCGCAAAGAAGCACGTTTAGCGACGACGACTTCGCCCCACTCGCCGATGGATAGTTGTCCTGGATGGCAGAGTTCAGCTTTCCAGCCCGTCTGACCGAGCTTGCCCGCGACGAAGGTGCGAGCATATCTCTCCGAAATCCGTGTCCCGACGCGATCCCTTCACCAACACGACATCACCCGAGCGGGCAATCGCGAGGAGATGCGCGGCGAGTTCTGCCGCATCGCTGAAATGAGGCCCCAGGAAATTCCCAGGAAGGCGCGCGCGAAGGTGCAACATCTCGTCTCCGTTCGTCAGGACCAGATCCGCAGGGCGTTCGTGAAGCTCATGTGCCATGGGGAGCTTCGCTCGAGAAGGCAGCCGCACTCTTCGATTGCAGGATCAGCAGTGTGAAATGAGGAAGGCGATGCCGCGCCACCTTACCTTCGGGACCGAGTAGCATCACCGAAAGCTGAAGTTCGACATTCTTCAGCTGCGAGATGGGCGGCGGGCGCAGACCATAGAAGTCGCGGTATATCGTCCCGGGAGACCAGCCGCTGGTCGGAACCCGCCAATCGCAGGGATCATGGTCCATGCTTCGCCCCCAGGCGGGCATGGCTCCCTTGATCACGGGCTCGGCCAGGAAGCCGATCCTGTAGTCGGCATCCGGCCGTTCGGCAGCATCCCAGAAACTCTCCACCCAGAGCATCTGGCGTTCGGTCATTCGCCTTGGATTGAGCCGTATCCCCAGCAGCCGCAGCGGCCCGAGCCTCAAGGGTTCAATTTCGGCATCCGGCGGTACCCTGTCTGTCGTGCATCCGACCGGCAAAGCCGACGGTTTGATTGCGGTGCGGGCATCCGGGCGGACCTCTACGAGCCCATGTCCCTCCGGCGTCACCGCGAGGGTCGTTCCGAACTTCGCGCATTTTTCCGCATAGGCTCGGGTCGCTGCCGTGGCCTCTGCACCCTCCAGCTGTTTGCAGAAGCCGTAACCCGCGCCGACGGGAACGAATTCCACGCTGTTTACCCCGCCCGCTCCCAGGCGCAACGCGAAGATGCCGCTCGGTTCCAGTGACTGACTGACGCGGTCGAACAGAAGATCGCCGGCATCGTGAATGATCGGGCGGCCTCGATAGACCTCGATCCCCTGCAGCTTGTGCGCCGACGTGCCAAGAACGGCGTCGGCCCCGGCATCGATCAGCCTGTGACCTACCTTGACCTCTGCGGCTCCCGGGACCTCCTCACCGTTCGCCCCCCAATGGACCGCGACCAGGACATGGTCGGCGACGCTGCGCACTGAGGCAATGCGCGGCACGAAAACTTTGGTCCATGCATCCGGATCCTTCAGCGGAAGGAATGCGTTTCCCGGACGCGTCGCGGATGCGGCAAAGAGCGGCTGAGTGGCATCAACCGAGAACACGGCGATCCTTGAATTGCCGACACGACGAACAATGGGGCGAAATGCTTCTTCCTGGGTTTCGCCCGAGCCCACTGACCCGATACCGACGGAATCGAGCCACATCTTTTGTTCCGCGATGGCGTCCGGGCCATAATCGCCGCTGTGGTTATTCGCCGTCGTGACGATGTTGCATTCCGCCAACTCCAGAAGTCGCAGCATGTCCGGCCTGGCGCGGAAGTAGAAGGGTCCGCCCTCCCCCTTCGGACTGCCCTGTTCACCGGCAAGTGCCACCACACATTCGAGGTTGAAAATTCTCAGATCCGCCTCTCTGAGCCGGGGGATCCTGATCACATTCTCGAAACCGAGCTCGACGGCACGGAAATGCTGACGCCTGCCCAGATTGACGTCACCACCCCATATGATCTCGACTTGGGATCCATCCATCTTGCCAGTCCCATAGCAAACATCGGCAAATGTACATTTCGTCCTTAGAGCGCTTCCCGCGAAAGTTGCTCGACTTTCGCGACAAGGAAGCGCTCCAAATATATGTAGTCGAGCCTTTTATCCCATTTTGATCGAATCCATTGATTCGATCAAAATGGGAAAGGCTCTGGCTGACCAGTCCTTAACTGAACAAGACCCTCCTTCTGGATTCGGGACCCTGGGGCTGTTACGGAGTGTCTTCGTTCTATGAGGTAAAACCCATGGTTCCAGCCGTGCGCAACCCCACGACAATAGACCCATTGTCGGTGGCACGCAGAGCCGCTGACCGCCTTGCTCAGCTCACCCGCAAGAATGGCCGCTTCACCTATCGCTACCAGTCGGACACGATGGAAGTGTCCAGCGGCTACAGTCTGCTGCGTCACTGCGGGGCGATCTGGGCGATGACCGAGGTCTCGAACAGTTTGGGCCCGATGCCTCATGTCGTCGATGCCGCCACCCGGGCAATGGAATGGCTGATAGCCGAGAAGATTCTGCCCTATCGTGACGGGCAGGCCCGCTGCATGGTGGAAGAAGACAGTGTCAAGCTTGGCGGCGGCGGCCTCGCCATCCTAGCTTTGGTCGAGTTTGCCAAAGCGAAGTCCGAGGAACGCTTTATCAAACTGGCGCGCGACCTCGGCGATTATATTCTCCTTCAGCGCAAGGCCGACGGGGATTTCATCCACAAGCGCAATTACTGGACCGATAAACCCGATGCCTTCGTTTCGGACCATTATACCGGCGAGGCGCTGTTTGGGCTGCTGAAGCTCTGTGAAGCGACCGGTGATCGACGCTGGTTCGACGAAGCGAAATCAAGTGAACTTCGCCTGGCCGAACGGGATTATGGCGTAGCGCAGCACAGTCACTGGATGCTTTATGCGCTCGAGCAGTTTCACCGCATGGATCCGCAGCCAGTCTACCGCGAGCACGCTCGGCGGATCGTCGACAATATCATTCACTCGCCCGGCTACCGTGACACCCGTCTCAGCACGCCGCTCGCCTGCCGTTCGGCAGGTCTTCTGGCCTATGTGCGGATTTGCCGTCACCTGCCGGCATCCGCATCGACGGAGGACGAGATCGAGAAGTGCCTCGCGGTAGTGCGCGACAACCTGCAGCTTCAACTGGCCTATCGGCTGTCCGATGGCGGATTTGCCCGGGGCAGCGACAGCAACGAGGTACGGATCGACTATATTCAACACAATATTTCGTCCTTCCTGGCATACGGCCTTATGCCAAACTCCCCACCACTCATTACCGGAAAGAAGCGAAGCCGATGAGGCAGCGGGTCGGGAAGCGCACTGGGGCTCGGCTCGCCAGCTGACGATCGGCGCCACCTCACCAGGGAAAATCGGATTCGTGCTCAATCTTCAGCAATGCCATGAGACAATGCTGGACGTTATCGACACGAATTTCGTTGTTGTAGGTTTCCGTTCGCAGCCCACCCATGACAGCCGCCTTACGGTGCACGTAGAATGCATCAATTTCGGGATCCACGAACTGCAACTGCCTGACATTCCGTAACCCACGCCGCAAGGCTAGCGCGAAATTCTCCTCCCGCCTGTCTCCGTGGGATCTGGCAAGTCGCCAGGCATCGGCGAGCCCCTCCATATAGACGCCGGTCGCCGAGGCATGAGGTGGACCGTATTCCGGATGCCGGGGGTCATAGAATCGCCCGCGAAAATCGGGCGCGATCGTCATATCCCATTGCTGCATCGCCAGAAGCCACTCATTCCGGTCGAGCACGAACGTCGCCAGCTCCGCATTACTGGTATCTTCATACAGCATGACATAAGCCTGACTGTGCCACGGGACGAAGGCCGGGTTCGGCTCCCTCAGATGCCAGTCCCGGTAATAGCTGAAACTTCGAATGCACTTTCCGAGGAGCGCATCATCTTGGTTGGCCCTGTACAGACTGGCCCAGAACAGCAACGCTTCACCGGGATAGAAATTCTGATTGTCGTTCCGTTCAGCCGGAACCAGGAAAGTTCTGAAACTGCCGTTTGCCTGCCATAGCGCATCGACTGCCCGGCAAAGCCCATCAAACTCGTCTCTGTAATGTCGGGGATCAATCAGGCCGGCCTGACGAAATTCAAGGATCGCGAGCGCGGCCAAGGCGATGGCACCGAGTTTTGCCTTGTCGTCCCAGATGATCACCCCCACGCCCTCGATTTCGCGATAGAAGGCCGAGAGATTATAGCCAAGATTGCGCCGCGCCGCTTCGGCATCAGATGCACTCTGGGATCGCGCGGCGATCCTGCCCAAGGCAACCGTCGCCATGAACTGCCTGATCGTATTATTGGCCTGAGATTCCTCTCCGCTGCTTGGCCAATACTTATAGGTCATCCGGCCATCGCGCTTCAGGTTCTCCCTGAGCCATGTGCAAAGATCCGAAATCGTCGCCTGCAGCAAGTCGCGATCGACCTCCTGAAAGGCAACAATCCTGCTTCCCCGATACAGCTCATGTACCTTGCCTGGTGCCGAGAGCGTAATCAGGAACTGTCTTGCTTCGAAACTGCGGATCCGCGCTGCCTGAAGCAGATTTGCGGAACTTTCGCCGGATCGCATGGCAAAGCGATCAAGCTCTCGACGGAAACCCCGATTGGTTGCGATAGTCCGGGTGGGCGCAATCCGAAGGAGCGCCTCGCGGTGTCGGATCTCCAGCCCAAGACGACCTCGCGCGCTTGCCGGAAATCGGACGTCAAAATCTTTACCCGATACCTCGCGGTAGCCATCGGTCAGGCAGAGCTCGAGATGAGTCGCCTGCGCGCGAACACCTTCTTCCGCCTGCGCGATGGCGGCGCGAAGCGTTTCGACCTCATGCCAGCCCGATTGCAGTGCCCTGCCGTTTTCCCGCCAGACCAGCCAGAACGGGTTGCCGAGCCGGGGCCCATCGCCTTTGCCGAAGAGCACCGCGCCGATCTGATTCTCAAGCATGCTTGTCTGGAGTTGCATTGCCGCGAAGACATCCTGAGGCTATGTCCCATGCCAGCTTGGCACGTTTTTCTCAGATTGTAATATCTGGGCTACTGGCTGCCGGATTTTCTGTCGTCCCGGCAAGGCCGTCATCCGAGTAAATACTTGCGAGTAAATACTTGGGCCGCGAATTCAGCGTGACCTTTCGGCCACCCGTGTAAGCCACTGTTAAAAATAGTGAATTCGTTCGGCCATTCGCCAGCGAACGTCTTCGACCACCCGGTCCGGCGGCCGCCGAAGAACCGCAGGGGGTGATGAACCGACGGGCGGCGGAAGAATAAGAACAAAAGCGCGCGAGGCAAAACGCTCGGCCGAGGTCCATGCCCCGGCCACATCCTCATTAGCCAGCCAATATGCCTGAGCGATTGATTTTGCTCTGCCCCTTCAGTAGCCTCGCGGAGATGTTTGCGGCGATTACGCCCCTGAAACTCACAGGTTGTAGATACGCGCCAATGAATAGCTGCCTGCGCGTGACATTTTTGCTCTTGTTCGCTGTGTTGCTCGGCCAGGCGGCACTGGCAAGGGATGCTGTCGTCGTCGTCACGATGGCTGGCGAGGCCTATGACGGAGCGCCGCAATTTCGTCTCTATGCCGATGATCAGCTGATCGGATCGGGAGAACTTACCCGCGCGTTCGACACGGCCAAGGGCGAGAAGCTGAATCTCAAGAAGCTTCGCAAGCGCAGGAATTCCGAGAGATTTTCGTTCGACATCCCCAATATTGACGCGGTCTCCCGCCTCGATGTCGAGTTCATCAATGACACCCTCGCCGGTGACGGCAAGCCGGGCAACAGGAATCTCTATGTTCTGGCACTTTCGCTCCGCACCGTGATTGAAGGTCCGGCCGACTCGATTGTCACGATCCACGAGTTCCGCCCCACGGCACTTGAACCGGTAATGCCAACGAGCAAGGGCGCCAGGATCAGGCCCAGATACGCGGCGCTTTTCAGGAATGGACGGCTGAGACTCGATCGGCCGGCCGGTGGTTGGCAGACTTTGGGGGAGAAGGCGGCGGGATCCAAGATGCCGGAAATTGCGAACGCGCCCAAGGCGGAGAAATCATCGGCGGCGTGTAATGTTCCGCCGCTGGAACTCGCCGGTTTCGAAAAGAATGCAAGCGAGCTTTCGGAGGCCATGCGGGAGCAACTGGCTCGGCTGAAGGGCAGCTTGGCGGGCACGTCGTGCAGAGCGCGGGTGACGGCGTTTACCGGCGGCGGTCCGTCGCAAGCTTTTCGTCACTCTCTCTCGCAGGCGCGTATGCAGGCGGTCGCCAAGGAACTGGCCGGTTTGGGGATAGGTGCCGAAAAAATCACAATGGAAAGTCAAAAAGGGTACGGCCGTCGCATAGTCGTCACCTTCCACTGATCGCTCGCCCGCGGGAATCCGAAGAACCGCCGCTTGGAGGAGTCTGCAGGCTTCATCCGCCGGCAGAGACGCCGTCGGACAGGGGCTCGGCATCGTCCATGCTGTTCTGCTCCGCCCCCCCTTCCTCGTTGGGCACACCCAGAGCGGCGCAGGCGGTGGTGCTGCCCCCGGCGCTTGTGCTTTGCGGATATTTCTTGAGAAATGCTTCCAGCGCCTCGATCGTATTCTGCTTTAACGCCTCTTCACAGGCACATTCCTCGCTCGCGCAGGACCGTTTCGCCGCCTGCGCTGCCAAGACACTTCCGCTGACGCTAAGCGTCAACGCACAGAGTATCCATAGGGTGGAATTTCTCGCCATCATCGCCGTCACGCCAATCACTCCTGCCCGGTTAACCCTCTATTAACCAAAATTCTACCCAAAGGTAAAGTCATGGTTACCGGGCCGACCCTGCAAGCAGCAGGCCAGAAGCGAAACGCGCGAGCTTTTGGGTCTCGCGGGAGCCCACTCGTGAAATTGCCGGACTGGTTAGCCGTCCACGTCCGGGCGGGATTATCGCCGGGCGACCACCGATCCGCAGGGCTTGATGAAACGACTGGCATAGCCATAGCCCATCGTCTTCATCCGGCCGGAAAGGCCGCCTTGCGAGCGTATCCAGGAACGCACCCAGCCAGGATAATTCCGCATCATGAAGTCCCCGGCGATCTGGTTCCCGCGCTTCGAGGAGCCATAGGGCAGGTGGAAGCTGAAGGAAGCGCCCGGACTGATGCAGGTCTGGCGCGACGCGAGCCCGAGATAGAGCGTGCAGGCCGACTGGCATTTTCCGCTGAACTTGACCTGTGTGCCATTCTGGCGCCAGCGCAGCATGCGCAGGCCGTAATTGATGACATAACCGCCCCGATCCGAGCCGATCGACACCGTGCGTGGTGACAGATCGTTATTCGGCGCGAGGCTCGCATATTTTTTTGGTCCCGCCATGGCCAAGTCACTGACCAATGCCATGGCGCAGGCCGCGAATAGCAGAGTAGGCACGACTCTATGACAAAGCATATCCAACTCCCCTCTTCCGAATGGGCCAAAACTTAGTCGCGCCGTCGGTACTTGGAGTTAGAAAAACCGCTAAAATTCAAGGCAATCCCGAATGCAGGAACGTCCGTACTTAAGAGGCGCTTGCCGTACGCGCTCAAATTTGCCGGAAATTTTCAATTATCTTTCTCCATCAAAGTGGAGAAAACAAGACCGTAAAGACCATCGACACGGTCAACGATATGGTGCTTGCGCTTATCGGGATCGACCCGCCCCCATGACTGCGACCGATCCCTTGCGTCAAGGCAAGACGAAGCGCCCGGTCTACGCGGCTCAATCGGCGAGATGGATCTGCATCTTCAGCAGCGTGTCGTGCTTGGCCGATGGTCCAACGAAAATCTCGAAGACGCCGGCTTCCAGCTTCGGCATGAAATCGGCGTCCGGGTAGCTCAGATCGTCGGTTGTGAGCGTGAAGCGCGCTCGCTTCGACTGTCCGGGGTCGAGGATGAGCTTCACCACACCTCTGAGCTCGAGCACCGGGCGCGACACGCTCGCCACCGGATCGCGGATGAAGAGGAGTGCTGTCTCCTCGCCCACAAGCTCGCCATCGTTGGTAACGGTCGCTTCCACGATGATCTTCTCGCCGGCGCGCACTTCGCTCGGGCTGACGGTCAGATCGCCATAGGTGAAGCGGGTATACGAGAGGCCGTGCCCGAAGGGGGAACTGCGGCTCGTTCGGCAGATCGAGATATTTGCTCGAATAGCGGAAGTCCGGCGCGGCCGGCCGGCCGCTCGGCTTCTGCCCATAGAAGACGGGAACTTGCCCGACGTCGAGCGGCCAGGAAACCGCAAGCTTGGCGGACGGATTCCACTTGCCGGTCAGCACATCGGCCACCGCATGTCCAGCCTCGCTGCCGAGGAACCAGGTGGCGAGAACCGCATCGGCACGCTCGAAGAGCCAGCTCACCATCAGCGGGCGCCCTGAGGAGAGCAGCACGACCACCGGCTTGCCGGTATCGAGCACGGCCTTGGCGAATTCCGCCTGCAACCCCGGCAGATCCGGCACCGCCCGGCTCCCCGCCTCGCCGCTCATGAAGCGCTGCTCTCCGAGACAGAGCAGCACGAGGTCGGAACGGCGCGCCAAGTCAACCGCGGCCGCGACACCGTTTGTATCACCGCCTTCGATCTCAACACCCGGCGCGTGCAGGATCTCGCTTCTGGGCCACGCGGCCCGGATGCCGGGCAGGAACGGCACCATGTCCTCGATGAGCCCTGCTCCCGACCATGGACCCAGCATCTCAGCCTGGGCATTGGCGAGCGGTCCCAGGATGGCGACGCGCTGCGGCGGCGTGGTGACGGGCAGCAGCTTGTTGCGGTTGGCGAGCAGCACGATCGAGCGGCGGGCGGCATCGAGCGCGATATCGCGATGCTCGACACGTCTCGCTCTGTGATCGAAGGTGGCCGCCGCCTCGCGATAGGGATCGTCGAACAGCCCCAGTCTCTCCTTGAGCATGAGCACGCGCGAAGCCGCCTGGTTGAGCTCTTCGACGGAAATCGCACCTTGTTGCAGGGCGGGCGCCAGGCCTTGCACATAGGCCAGCCCCATAAGATCGATATCGACGCCGGCCTTCAGCGCCAGCGCCGAAGCTTCGATGAGATCGCTTGCGATGCCATGCGGGATGAGCTCGGAAATGGCGTTGTAGTCGCTGATGATGACGCCCTCGAAACCCCACTTCTGGCGCACCAGGTCGCGCAGGATCGGCACATGTGCGGTCAGCGGCATGCTGTCCATATCAGTGAAGGCCGGCATGATCGCGGCCACGCCCGCCGTGATCGCGGCCTTGAAGGGCGGCAGATAGACTTCGTGCAGCGTGCGTTCCGAGACCTCGACCTGCGCGTAGTCGCGCCCCGCGATCGAGGCGCCATAGGCCGCGAGATGCTTGGCGGTGGCAGCCAGCGACAGGGGCGATTTCAGATCGTCGCCCTGGAAGCCATGCGTCTTCGCCTTGGCGAAAAGTTCCGTGAGCCAGGGATCTTCCCCCGCTCCCTCGGCGATCCGGCCCCAGCGCGGATCGCGCGCCACATCGAGCATAGGCGCGAAAGTGAGATTCAGTCCCTCGGCCGCGCCCTCGAGCGCCGCCACGCGGGCGGTGCGCTGCCACAGTTCGGCATCGAAGGCGCCCGCCTCGGCGAGAGGGATCGGGAATATCGTCCGATGGCCATGGATGATGTCATAGCCGAAGAGCAGCGGGATGCCGAGGCGCGTCTCCTCGATCGCAACGCGCTGCAGATCGCGCACCTGCCCGCGCCCGAACATATTGAACACCCCGCCGAGGCGCCCCGCCTTGAGCGCTGCCATATAATTCGCAGGGTCGCCGGGGCCGGTCACCACCTGGCCGGCGGTCAACATGTTCAGCTGGCCGATCTTTTCATCGACACTCATGGTGCTAAGAAGCCGCGCCACGCGATCGGTCAATCTCATTGACATAATATCTCCGGGTTGTTCAGCGGCCATTCACATCAACTACGGCATGCTAATTGCCTGACAAATACTAGAGTTCCAATAATGGAACCGGTCTGGCTGTGGCTTTACCGTCACAGTGGCTTGAATAATCGAGATTTTGGCCTTGCGCACCAGATTTACATAAAGCGTTTACTAGCTAGGCCGATGATCTTCGATTAAGATTCAAAATGGGCAGGAATCAACGACAAGAAGAAAGACAGAAAACGCACAAGGGGCTGTAACGGACCCATGGTTGCTAATAAAACGTCGGAGACGGCACAGACTCCGGCGTGGAAGAAATTCTGTGTCGAAAATAATCAGCGCCGCTTCTGGGCGCAAGCACTGCCTCTGTTGCGAGACCTCAACATCTCGCCCCAGCGCAACAGGCTGCTTCTGATGGTCGGTGGCCTCGTCCTGGTCATTCTCGTCAACACATTCGGACAGATCAAGCTCAACGCCTGGTTCGGCGCTTTCTACGACACGCTGCTCCAGCGATCGGTCTCTCTCCTCGTCAATGAGGTCGTGACTTTCCTCATCATTGTCGGCGGCCTGCTCTGTCTCGTGGTGGCACAGACCTGGCTCCAGGAGACGATCAAGGTCCGCCTGCGCGAGTGGCTGACCCACGATCTCATGGATAAATGGCTGAAGCCCGGGCGTGCCTATCACCTTTCTCAGGCCGGCGAAGACGGCGCCAATCCCGATCAATACATCCAGGCCGATGCCCGCCATCTCGCCGAAATGTCGGCGAGCCTGACCATCGGCCTGTTCCATGCGTCCCTGCTGCTGGTCAGCTTCGTAGGCGTGCTGTGGACCCTCTCGAACCAGGTCGTGTTCAGCCATGGCGGCACATCCTTCACCGTCCCGGGCTACATGGTCTGGTGCGCGCTCGCTTATGCGTTCACCGGGTCCTGGCTTACCTGGTTCATCGGCCGGCCCCTGATCAAGCTCAATGCCGAGCGCTATGCCCGCGAGGCGGATCTGCGCTTCACCATCATGCGCATCAACGAGACGGTGAAATCGGTCGCGCTGGGGCGCGGCGAGGCACATGAACGGCGTACCGCCAACGGCTCCATCGTCCACGTCATCGATCTCGGGCAAAAGCTCGCCAATGGTCATTCGCGCCTCACCTGGATAACCTCGGGCTATGGCTGGCTGGCGTTGCTTGTGCCGATCCTTCTCGCCACCCCGGGCTTCTTCAGCGGCAGCCTCACCATCGGCGGCCTGATGATGGTGGTCGGCGCCTTCAGCCAGGTCCAGAACTCGCTGCGCTGGTTCGTCGACAATTTCCCAGGTATCGCAGACTGGCGGGCAACGCTGCTGCGCGTATCGCGCTTCCGCAACGGCCTGTCCCATCTCGATCCCGCTCCCGAAACGGCCGGCCCGGGCAGCCTTGTCCTCGAGTCGCACCCGCAGGGCGCCATGAGCTTTGACAATGTGGCGATCGGCCCGAGTGACAGCCCGCTGACCTTCGCCACGGCATCAATCGAGATTAGGTCGGGTGAGCGCGTTTCGGTCGACGCCGCCACCGATGGCGACCGCTCCCTGCTGTTGCGCACGCTCGTCGGGCTCTCGACACAAGGCTCGGGCACTATTCTTTTTCCGGCGGCAGCCGATGTCATGTTCGTCCCGGCGCGGCTCCACTTCCGCATCGGCACCTTGCGCGAGGCGCTGATCTATCCGGCGAGTCCGGCCGAGCTCGACGACACCCTGGTCTCGGCCGCGCTCGTGCGCGCTGGCCTCATCCATCTGCTTGGCCGGCTCGACGACAAGGAGCGCTGGGACCGGACGCTTCCGGTCCTCGACCAGCAGCGCCTGATGCTGGCGCGTTTCATTCTCCACCGCCCGGCCTGGGTGCTGTTCGAGGATATGGCCGCCACCGCCAATGATCAGGATCTGCGGCTGTTCCGCTCAATCTTCGCGCGCGAGCTTGTCGGCACGTCGGTCATCGGCATCGGCGCCTGCACCGCCCTCAATGGGTTCTTCGGCCGCAAGCTGCGCCTGTCGCGCAGGCTTGAAACCGCCCCAGCGCCGGTGACTTATGACGCGGGAACAGCTGACGCTGGGACAGCGCGTCCGCGGCCAGGCCTCGAAGCCGCCGAATAATTTTTACTCCCGCCCGCCGGTCAGGAATGCGAGGATGGTGTTTCGTCCTCTAGATTCCAAAGGTTAGTCCGCCATGACCGATCAGTCCGCCCAGCTCGCCGATGCCGCGACTGACATTGACGAGGCGGCCCATCAGGGCCTCGTCCCACAGCTCTCCATGATGATCGGCGCGCTCTTTGCCTCCCCGGTGCGCAACACCCTGCTGCTCCTGGGCTTCGGTCTCGTCGCCGTCATCCTCATCACCGCTTATGGGCAGATCCGCCTCAACAGCTGGAATCAGCCCTTCTATGACGCGTTGGCGCGACGCGACCTCGGCGACTTCATGACCCAGCTCGGCGTCTTCGGCATCATCGCCGGTAGCCTCCTGGTCCTCAACGTCCTGCAGACCTGGCTCAGCCAGATGATCAAGCTCAAGCTCCGCGAGGGGTTGGTTCTCGACCTGGTCGGACAATGGCTCCAGCCTCTGCGCGCTTTCCGCCTCGCCAGCGCCGGCCCGATCGGTGTCAACCCGGACCAGCGCCTGCATGAGGATGCCCGCCATCTCAGCGAGCTTTCGGCCGATCTCGGCATCGGGCTGTTCCAGGCGACAATCCTGCTGGCGAGCTTCATCGGCGTCTTGTGGTCGCTCTCTTCCGGCTTCATCTTCACGCTGGGCGGGCGTACCTTCGACATTCCGGGCTACATGGTCTGGGCCGCGATCATCTATGCGGGCTCGGCCTCGCTGATCAGCTATTGGGTGGGCCGGCCACTCGTCCAGCGCAATGCCGAGCGCTATGCCCGTGAGGCCGACCTGCGCTTCTCGATGATGCGCGTCAACGAGCATATCGATGCCGTCGCTCTTTACAGGGGTGAGGCCGACGAGAAGCGCCGTGTCGAGGTCGACCTCCAGTCGGTGCTCGACGCCACGCGCGCCATCATCGCGCGTATCACCGGCCTCACCTGGGTGACCGCCGGCTATGGATGGTTCACCATCGTGGCGCCGATCCTGGTGGCGGCACCCGTTTATTTCGCCGGCGATCTCTCCTTCGGCGGCCTGATGATGGCGGTCGGCGCCTTCAACCAGGTGCACAACTCGCTGCGCTGGTTCATCGATAATTTCAGCGCCATCGCGGACTGGCGCGCCACGTTGCTGCGTGTCGCGAGTTTCCGCAGCGCCGTGCTCAGGACCGATGTGCTGCACACCGTCGAAAGCCGCATCGAATTCTCCGAGGGCGCGCCCGGAAAACTGACCATCGACAACCTCGAGATCGCCTCGCCGACCGGCTGCACCATGCTCCAGGAGCGCCATGTCGAGATCAAAGCCGGCGACCGCGTCCTGATGGTGGGCGAATCCGGCGCCGGCAAGACGCTCCTGTTCCGGACCCTGTCTGGCCTGTGGCTGTGGGGTGATGGGCGCATCACCTGGCCCAAGGGCGAGAGCATCCAATATATGCCGCGCATCCCTTATCTGCCGCCCGGCGCCCTGCGCGAAGTCCTCGCTTATCCTTCTGCCGTCGGCGACTTCGAGCCCCAAGAGTTCGAGGAGGCCCTGAAAAGCGTCGGCCTCGACAATCTCGTCGCCAAGCTCGATCTGCGCAAACGTTGGGAGAAGAAGCTCGACGATGACGAACAGCAGTCCCTCGCCTTCGCCCGCGTTCGGCTGCACAATCCAAAATGGCTGCTGATCGACGAAGTGCTCGATTCGATCGATGACGAAACCCATGAGCGCATCGTCGCCATGCTGGCCCGCGACTTGAAGCAAACCGGGATCATCCACGTCGGCAAGGCCGAAGCGCATGACCATGTCTTCACGCGCGTCCTGCATCTGGTGAAGGATCCGGAGACCCGCTGCCTGGCGCCGCGCAAGCAGATGCCCGATATCAGACCCAAGACCGTTCGCCCTCTGGAAGCCGTTAAATGAAGAAGACTGACACGACGCCCGACCGAAAGCTCGCCGATGAGGCACTGCTCGAAACCATCCAGCGTGAGACCTTCCGCTACTTCTGGGAGGGCGCTCATCCGGTGAGCTTCATGGCGCTCGACCGAACCTACCGCGACAGGACGCCTGACGACGACAAGGTAACGATCGGCGGCACCGGTTTCGCGGTCATGGCGATCATCGTGGCGGTGGAGCGCAAATGGGTAACGCGCGAAGCGGCGATCGAGCGACTCAGCCACATGCTCGAGATCTTGGAGCGCGGCCCCTGCTATCACGGCGCCCTGCCGCATTTCATCAACGGCCGCACGGGGGCCACTATTCCCTTCTGGCGCAAGGATGACGGCGGCGATCTGGTCGAGACGTCGCTCCTCTTCCAGGGCCTGCTATGCGCCCGGCAATACTTTAGCCGCGACACGTCGGTGGAAAGGCGCCTGCGCGGACGCATCACCTGGCTGTGGAGCGAGATCGAGTGGAACTGGTATACGCGCGACGGGCGCAAGCTGCTCTACTGGCACTGGAGCCCGAATAATGGCTGGGCTCTCGACCACGGCATCCGCGGATGGAGCGAGTGCCTCATCACTTATGTGCTGGCGGTCTCAGCACCCCGCTACGCGATTTCGCCCGACACCTATCACGAGGGCTTCGCCGCGAGCCGCGACTTCCTGAACGGCAAAAGCTATTACGGCATCGAGTTGCCGTTGGGGCCTTCCTATGGCGGCCCGCTGTTCTTCGCGCATTATTCCTTCTGCGGCCTCGATCCCCGCGGACTCAAGGACCGCTATGCCGATTACTGGGCCCAGAACCTTGCTCATGTCCGCATCAATTACGAGCATTGCCGGCGCAATCCAAAAGGTCACAAGGGCTATGGCCCCTCGAGCTGGGGACTGACCGCGAGCGATGACCCAGACGGCTACAGCGCGCATGCGCCCGAGAACGACAATGGCACGATCTCACCGACCGCGGCGCTCGCCAGCATGCCCTACACGCCCAAGGAATCGATGCGGGCACTGCGCCACTTCCTCAAAGCGAGGGACAGGCTGTGGGGACGCTTCGGCTTCGTCGACGCCTTCAACGAGACACGCGACTGGTATGCCGACACTTTCCTCGCGATCGACCAGGGCCCCATCATCGTCATGATCGAGAACCACCGCAGCGGTCTCCTGTGGAACCTGTTCATGAGCATTCCGGAGATCCAGACGGGCCTCCGGAAGCTCGGCTTCGAGAGCCCGCATTGCGACGGCAAGATTGCATGAACCGGTTTCCAATGATTTTCCCTTCTCCCGCTTGCGGGGCGAGGCGCGGCGGCGAAGCCGACAAAAAGGTCCAGTGGTCCTTTTTGAGCGACGAGCGCCGGAGCGCAAGCGAAGGCCGGCAGTGGCCGACAGGCCGGATGAGGGTGTTGGGACGACGATCACAAGCTTCGGCTGACGAGTTCCGATATCAGCACGGTGGATCCCTCGACTTTCTGGGAAATCACCGACGTTGCAAGAACACCCTCATCCGCCCTTCGGGCACCTTCTCCCGCAAGCGGGAGAAGGGAAATGAGGGAGAGAACTCGTCTGGCACGTGATCCTGCCTGGAGCGCTCATGTCTGAAACACTCGAAAACTGGATCTCCCGCCAATATCGCTTCTCTGCCCGGTCCATTCTGGAGGTCGTCTCCGCGTCGCACATCACCCAGATACGTCCGGGCTTCGGCCAGAGTGTGACGCCCGTGCCCGGCTCAGTCGTGGCGTCGCCCGTGCTCGCCGCCTGGGATCCGGATCCCGATTATTTCTTCCATTGGTTCAGAGATTCGGCGATCGTCATCGATGCCCTCAGACTGCTGCACGAGGACGGCACGCTCGGGCCTGAGGCCCTCAGCCATTTTCACGATTTCGTCCGCTTCTCCCTGTCTCTGCCGCGCCGGACACCGGTGACGGACCGCGCCAAGACGCGTCCCGATTTCCTGCAATATCTGAGACCCGAAACCGAGCTCGCCTCGGTCCGGCCGCAGGACGTCGCCGCCGAGACGCGCGTCAATCCGGACGGCACGCTCGATATATCGCGCTGGTCCAGGCCGCAGCATGACGGACCGGCTTTGCGCCTCCTGACTGTCTTGCGCTGGCTCTCGAGCGACGCTCCGCTCACTGCCGCATGCCGCGAAGACGCGGCGCGCCTCCTGCTCGAAGATGTCGATTTCCTCCTGCGCCATCTGGGCGAGCCGGCCTTCGACATGTGGGAGGAGGAACAGGGTCAGCATTATTACACGCTGAGGGTGGAAGCGACGGCGCTCGCCAAAGCCGCGTCCTGGCTGGGGAGCAAGGATGAAGCAAAGGCTGCAGCCTGCCGCCGGGCGGCGTCCGGCCTGAACGATGAGCTCGACTCCTTCTGGCTTGAGCGGGAGGGTTTCTATCGGTCCAGGCTTGACGGCGATCCCGGCAAGTATCTCGACATGTCTGTCATCTTCGCCGTCATCCACGCCGATGATGAAGGCCCCCTGCACACGCTGCGAGATGTGCGCATGCTCGCGACGCAGAGCAAGCTCGAGGCGCTGTTCGATCGCGACTATCCGATCAATCACGGGCGCTCCAGGGAACGCGCCCCGGCCATGGGGCGGTATGCCGGTGATATCTATTTCTCAGGCGGCGCCTATTACTTCTCGACACTGGCCGCCGCCGAGTTCTATTTCCGCCTGGCTTCCGAATGCACCGGCGAGATCGCCCGTGGTTATTTCGCGCAAGGCGATGCCTTTCTCGAAACGGTGCGCGCCTTCACACCCGAAAGCGGCGAGCTCTCCGAGCAATTCGACCGCCAGACCGGCCGGCAGACCTCGGCCAAGAAGCTGGCCTGGAGCTATGCCGCCTTCATCACGGCGATCGCGGCGCGCAATTCATGTGATGAGGTTCAATAATCCCATTCGGCGCCGACGCCGACCTCGGTGCTGCCGTCGGCCCCCGCCGCCCCTTGCGCGCGGATATTTCTGGTGATGTCGAGGTCGATCGTGACCTTGCTCGAATTGGGCTGCGCCCCCTGCTTCACGCCGAGATAGACGCGGTCATTGATCCGCTTGCCCATGCCGACGCTGCCACCATTTTCGGTGTCGACATCGAGGCTGTCGACGCCGAGCGACTGGCGCAACTTGTCGAGCATGCCGGGGCCGGAGCCCGACAATTGCGCGATCGTCTGCGCAAGCTGCGCCGCCTGGCTCATGGTGAGTTCGCTCGCGCCGCGATTGAACAGGAGCCGGGCAATCACCTCGTCCTGCGGCAAGGTGGGCGTCGAGGCGAAGCTGATCCTGGGCTGCGAGGCCGGCCCCGTGATCAGAACCTTGGCGGTGATGCCGCCGCTCACGGTCTGCGCGACGAAATCAAGCTCGGGATCGAGCGAGCCGTTGAAGGAAATGATCCCTCGCGAAAAATCGAGCCTCTGGCCGAAGCCGTCGAAGCGGCCGCGCCGGAACTCGAAGCCGCCCAGCGAGCGCGGCTCGGCGCTGGTGCCCCTGAGCGACAGATTGCCGCCGAGCTCCGCTTCAATCCCCATGCCGCGCACGAAGATACCATTGGGGGCCGAGAGTGTCAGGTCGAGATCGGCGATAAAAGCCCGCGCCGGCCTCGCGGGCCCTGCCTTCGCCGCCGCTCCGGGCCTGGCGCCGGCGAGCCTCCTGCCGGGTGGGGCGCCAATGTGGCGCACCTCGATCGGCCTGGCGGCGCCGGACAGTCTGTCTGGGAGATTGATGTCCAGACGGCGCACCTGAACGCGGCCCGCAATCTTGGGACGCAACATAAGGGGTCCGCTCGCCTGCAGACGCCCATCGGCCACCAGCCGCGCCGTATCGCTCGAAATGAGGGTGGCCTTGTCGAATGCGATGGCGATATCGGCGGGAAGGCCGGCCGCCGGATCGACGGTCACCCTGCCAGTCAGCGTGACTCTGCCGCCATTCACCGTCTGGCCCCTGATATTCTGCAGGACCAGCGACCGCCCGCTGCCGACGATGTCGCCATTGATCTTCGAGATGCTGACGCCGTTGACCACGTCGTCGAAGCGCGCATCGACGAGCCGTATCGTGCCACCAAGATTAGGCTCGCTCGCTTTGCCTGTCACAGTCGCATTGATCTGCGCCCTGCCCGCCAGCCGGTTACCGGACGCGGCCAGCATAGGATTGGCGAGCGACAGTTGCACTCCGCCCACAACTCTGAGGTCGAGCAACATCTGCGGTAGCGAGATGGACCCGGTCACCCGTGCATCCTGGATTTGCCGATTCCTGATCGTCATGTTGATCATGGCGCGCTGATCGCGCAGATCGCCATTGGCCGATATGTCAAAGGGCCCGGAGCCGCTGCGCACAATGTCGGGATTGCTGAGGCCCGCGATCCTGATGTCATAGCGCCCGGTGGGCGATGTCGGCGAGCCCGCCACCGTGATCGTGCCCTCAAGCGTTCCGTTGAGCTCGCCTTGATAGCCGCCGAGCCTGGCGAGAGATAAAGGCAGGGCAGCAAGCCTCACATCGAGCGCCAGCCTGTCCTTGCCGGCCCGGCCGGATACCGCGGCGCGGCCCCTGCCGGTCACGAGCACGAAATTGTCTATCGCCACATCGCTGCCCGTGATCTCGATCCGGGATGGTCCGGCGAGATTGGCGCGCACTCCACCTTTCGCCAGAGCAAGCGAGCGCAGATCCACGACCGTCGTGGCCCCTGATGGCCTGACGCGCGCTTCGCTGGTGACGTCGGTACCCTCGACGCGCGCGGCGAGACGGATCGTGCTGTCGGCGGCAGTGCCGCTTCCGTCGATGTTCGCGCGTTCGATCCGGACACCACCCGCTGTGCTATCGGCGACCACGATGGTTCCGACGAAGCCGGGCGTACCGAAAGCGTCGCTGACCGTTCCGTCGACCGTCGCTCTGCCGATCCCCTGCTCGGCGACGCGCACGGCGGATGCCGTCGCCTTGACGACCGCGGCCTGCTTGCCGCCCTCTGCCGACAGCTTGACCGTGCCCTTGAGCGAACCCGCCATCGGCGTCAGCGCCAAGGCCGAGAGATCAGAGAGATCCGGGGCATCGACGACGAGATCGCCAGTGATCAGGCTGCCGGCGGTGCTGAGTGTGCCCTTCACTTGATTGGCGCCGACCGTGATGTCGATCGGATCGAGCCGATAGGCGTTTTCGGGCAGCGTGGCAAAGCGCACCAGCCCCTTTGCCGGCTTGCCGGCGACGCGGCCGTCGAAACTGAGATCGCCTTGCGGCGCGCCGGTCAGATCGGCGGCGGTTACGATCACCTCCAGGCCTTCGACCGGCTTGCCCATCGCCGTGCCCGACGCGATGCTGAGCTTGGAATTGAGGGCGAGCTTGTCGAGCGTGCCGGAGAAGGCGGCGGTCGCTTGCACCTTGCCGCTCACCCGCGGATCGATGAGCGCCATATCCGCCAATGTGAGATCGGCCTTGAGATCGGCGGCGCTGCGGTCGATGCGCCCGCCCACCGCGAGCGCCAGATTCTTCGCGCTGAGATTGGCGTCCTTGACCACCAGCACGCCGTCGCTGCCGCGCTCGACACTGCCGGTGAGCTCGGTCGCTCCGTTGAGCAGACCATCCACCGCCGCGATGCCGGTAACGATGCCGGTCGAACTGCCTTTCCCCGTCACGCGTAATATATCGGCCGTCATGTCGAGATCGGCTTCGGCCGTGATCTGGCCGCCGAGGCTGCGTCCGGCGAGTGGCGAAAGGGCTGCGAGATCGAGCCGGTTCAGACGCAGCTTGCCTTGCGCGGTTACCGGCGTCGCACGCCCGGTGAATTCCGCGGCAAGCGGTGCCAGCTTGATCGTGGCGCCCGTCAATTGCGGCTTGCCGTCGCTGCCGAGCGCGCCCGCGATGACGAAGTCGAGCGTGTCGCCCAGCGCCTCAGTCACTTTCGGATCGGCGGCCTCGAGCCCTCTGGCATTGCCGTCGGCGGTGATCGCGAAGGCGCCGTCCGTTTGTGGGAGGGCCTCGATCGTCGCGCTGACCACCTCGGCCCCATAGCCTTCGGCGCGCGGCATGTTCAGCGTGACGGCGGCCTTGACCGCCGGCTGGCCGAGCGGCCCGGTGAGCGAGCCATCGACGAACCAGTCCTGCCATTGGACCCCGGGCGCCAATGTCGCATAGCGCGCAGCATCGCCGCCGATCAGCCTGAAGCGCAATTGAGCCGTGTTGCCGTTGGTATCGACGCTGCCCTTGAGCGTGGCGCCGAGACCCGCCGCCTGCAGCTTCACGTCATCGACGCGCACAACCTTCGCGTCATCGACATGGAGGCGTGCGTTCAGCGTGGTGTCGCCCTCGAACAGCGGACGCAGATTGCCAGGCAGCAATCCCGCGAGCGCTCCCTTCAGATCGAGCAGGACGGCCCGCCCCGTCTGATCCCGCTCGATGCTGGCGCTGCCCTGCGCCGTGATCGTCTCGCCCGCCGCCAAGGAAAGTGTCGCATTCGCGACTGCGGCCTGCTTGCCGCCCTCTGCCGACAGCTTGACCGTACCCTTGAGCGAACCCGCCATCGGCGTCAGCGCCAAGGCCGAGAGATCGGAGAGATCCGGGGCATCGACGACGAGATCGCCAGTGATCAGGCTGCCGGCGGTGCTGATCGTGCCCTTCACTTGATTGGCGCCGACCGTGAGGTCGATCGGGTCGAGCCGGTAGGCGTTTTCGGGCAGCGTGGCAAAGCGCACCATACCCTTTGCCGGCTTGCCGGCGACGCGGCCGTCGAAACTGAGATCGCCTTGCGGCGCGCCGGTCAAATCCGCGGCGGCCACGATGACCTCCAGGCCCTCGATCGGTTTGCCCATCGCCGTACCGGACGCGATGCTGAGCTTGGAATTGAGAGCGAGCTTGTCGAGCGTGCCGGAAAAGGCGGCGGTCGCGTGCACATTGCCGCTCACGCGTGGGTCGATCAGCGCCATATCCGCCAGCGTAAGATCAGCCTTGAGATCGGCGGTGCTGCGGTCGATCCGCCCGCCCACCGCGAGCGCCAGATTCTTGGCGCTGAGATTGGTGTCCTTGACCACCAATACGCCGTCACTGCCGCGCTCGACACTGCCTGCGAGCTCGGTCGGTCCATTAAGCAGACCGTCCACCGCCGCGATGCCGGTAACGATGCCGGTCGAACTGCCTTTCCCCGCCACACGCAACGCGTCAGGCGTCATGTCGAGATCGGCTTCGGCCGTGATCTGGCCACCGAGGCTGCGTCCGGCGAGTGGCGAAAGGGCTGCGAGATCGAGCCGGCTCAGACGAAGTTTGCCTTGCGTCGCTTCGGGCGTCGCACGCCCGGTGAATTCTGCGGCGAGCGGTGCCAGCTTGATCGTGGCGCCGGTCAGAGCGGGCTTGCCGTCGCTGCCGAGCGCGCCCGCGATCGCGAAGTCGAGCGTGTCGCCCAGCGCCTCAGCCACCTTCGGATCGGCGGCCTCGAGGCCTCTGGCATTGCCGTCGGCGGTGATCGCGAAAGCGCCGTCCGCTTGCGGGAGGGCTTCGATTGTCGCGCCGAACATCTCGGCACCATAGCCTTGGGCGCGCGGCATGGTCAGCGTGAGGGCGGCCTTGACCGCCGGCTGGCCGAGCGGACCGTCGAGCGAACCGTCGACAAACCAGTCCTGCCATTGGACGCCGGGCGCCAGTGTCGCATAGCGCGCGGCATCGCCGCCGATCAGCCTGAAGCGCAATTGCGCCGTGTTGCCGTTGGTATCGACGCTGCCCTTGAGCGTGGCGCCGAGACCCGCCGCCTGCAGCTTCACGTCGTCGACGCGCACGAGCTTCGCGTCATCGACATGCAGACGCGCATTCAGCGTGGTGTCGCCTTCGAACAACGGTCGCAGATTGGCGGGCAGCAATCCCGCGAGCGCTCCCTTCAGATCGAGCAGGACGGCCTGCCCCGTCTGATCTCGCTCGATGCTGGCGCTGCCCTGCGCCGTGATCGTCTCGCCCGCCGCCAAGGAAAGCGTCGCATTCGCGACCGCGGCCTGCTTGCCGTCCTCTGCCGACAGCTTGACCGTGCCCTTGAGCGAACCCGCCATCGGCGTCAGCGCCAAGGCCGAGAGATCAGAGAGATCCGGGGCATCGACGACGAGATCGCCAGTGATCAGGCTGCCGGCGGTGCTGAGTGTGCCCTTCACTTGATTGGCGCCGACCGTGATGTCGATCGGATCGAGCCGATAGGCGTTTTCGGGCAGCGTGGCAAAGCGCACCAGCCCCTTTGCCGGCTTGCCGGCGACGCGGCCGTCGAAACTGAGATCGCCTTGCGGCGCGCCGGTCAGATCGGCGGCGGTTACGATCACCTCCAGGCCTTCGACCGGCTTGCCCATCGCCGTGCCCGACGCGATGCTGAGCTTGGAATTGAGGGCGAGCTTGTCGAGCGTGCCGGAGAAGGCGGCGGTCGCTTGCACCTTGCCGCTCACCCGCGGATCGATGAGCGCCATATCCGCCAATGTGAGATCGGCCTTGAGATCGGCGGTGCTGCGGTCGATGCGCCCGCCCACCGCGAGCGCCAGATTCTTCGCGCTGAGATTGGCGTCCTTGACCACCAGCACGCCGTCGCTGCCGCGCTCGACACTGCCGGTGAGCTCGGTCGCTCCGTTGAGCAGACCATCCACCGCCGCGATGCCGGTAACGATGCCGGTCGAACTGCCTTTCCCCGTCACGCGTAATATATCGGCCGTCATGTCGAGATCGGCTTCGGCCGTGATCTGGCCGCCGAGGCTGCGTCCGGCGAGTGGCGAAAGGGCTGCGAGATCGAGCCGGTTCAGACGCAGCTTGCCTTGCGCGGTTACCGGCGTCGCACGCCCGGTGAATTCCGCGGCAAGCGGTGCCAGCTTGATCGTGGCGCCCGTCAATTGCGGCTTGCCGTCGCTGCCGAGCGCGCCCGCGATGACGAAGTCGAGCGTGTCGCCCAGCGCCTCAGTCACTTTCGGATCGGCGGCCTCGAGCCCTCTGGCATTGCCGTCGGCGGTGATCGCGAAGGCGCCGTCCGTTTGTGGGAGGGCCTCGATCGTCGCGCTGACCACCTCGGCCCCATAGCCTTCGGCGCGCGGCATGTTCAGCGTGACGGCGGCCTTGACCGCCGGCTGGCCGAGCGGCCCGGTGAGCGAGCCATCGACGAACCAGTCCTGCCATTGGACCCCGGGCGCCAATGTCGCATAGCGCGCAGCATCGCCGCCGATCAGCCTGAAGCGCAATTGAGCCGTGTTGCCGTTGGTATCGACGCTGCCCTTGAGCGTGGCGCCGAGACCCGCCGCCTGCAGCTTCACGTCATCGACGCGCACAACCTTCGCGTCATCGACATGGAGGCGTGCGTTCAGCGTGGTGTCGCCCTCGAACAGCGGACGCAGATTGGCGGGCAGCAATCCCGCGAGCGCTCCCTTCAGATCGAGCAGGACGGCCCGCCCCATCTGATCTCGCTCGATGCTGGCGCTGCCCTGCGCCGTGATCGCTTCGCCCGCCGCCAAGGAAAGCGTCGCCTTGAAGTCGTCAAGCGATCCCTTGCCCTTGAGGGCAAGATTGACGGGCGGACGGCCTTCGATCTGCGCCAGGCCGGATATGAGGCCACCGCTCGGCTCATCGGCCACGACGTCGATATCGAGGACGCGCGTATCCAGGATGTAGTTGACTTTGCCGGCGATGCGTCCGGGAAGATCGGTGCGGTCGAGCCCGAAGTCGAGTGCCAGGCCTTGCGCCGGATCGACGACATGCGCCGAGCCCGCGAAGGACAATTGCATGGCCTGTCCGAAGACCGGGGCCGCGATATCGATCTCGGAGAAGGCAAGCCGCTTCAGATCAATTCGCGGCAGCGTCAAGGCCGAGCCCGATGCGTTCTCTGGCGCCGGCGGCAATTCCGGCAACCTTTGCAGCGAAATCTTGCGCGCCGCGATATTGTCCGCCGAAACGAGACCGCTGATCAGCGCCATGGGCGCCCAGGTAAAATCAATGCCTTCGATCGTGGCGAAAGTGCCTTTGCTGTCGGCGAGTTCGATGCGTCCGACTTTCAAGTCCGACGGCACGAAACCATCGATGTCACTGATCCTGACCTCGAGCCCGTTGCCGGAAGCGAGCCAGCTCGCGGTGCTGGCAAGCAGGCTCTTGCCGGGCGGCGTCTGGATGAAGCCGAACAGCCCCCCGCCGAGGACGGCAAGACCGAGCAACCCATGGGCGGTATAACGTATGATTCCGCGCGCCATGTTCAAAAAGCCTGACCGACGCTGACATAGATGCCATAGCCTATGTCGCTGTCGCGTGGATTGAGCGGCACCGCCGCATCGAAGCGGATCGGCCCGATCGCTGTGTAATAGCGCAAGCCGAGGCCCGCCGCATATTTGAGACCGGAGAAATCAGGCACTTCGTCCTCGAAGGCCGCTCCCATATCGACGAAGGGCACGAGCCCTATCGTGTCGGTGATGCGCACGCGCAACTCGGCCGAGGCCTCGAAAAAGCTCAAGCCCCCGATGATATCGCCGTTGTCGTTGCGCGGACTGACCGATTGATATTCATAACCACGGATCGATCCGCCACCGCCGGCGTAGAAGCGCCGCTGCGCCGGCACGTCGCTGAGATTTGCGCCGATCATGCTGCCGCTCGCCACGCGGCCGGCAAGAATGAAGCGGTTGCGGTCGTCTACCGCATGATAGGCGGCGAGCGATCCCCGCGCGAGCACCGGTCCCGCGCCGGCCTCGCCAAGATAGGCAAATGGCTCGATACGGGCGGACGAGCGGATGCCCCGCGTCGGATCGAGGAGTGAATCGGTTGTGTCATAGATGACATCGATCGGAAGGCCAGCCACGAAGTCGCGACGCTTGCCGTCGGCGTCCTCGACATGGCCCTGTTCGAAGTCGACGCCCACTTGCACAGAGAGCGTATCGCTGATCCGGCGCCTGACGCCGGCATTGAAGGTCACGGCGTCGCGCACATAGGCATTCGTCACTTCGCGCAGCACCGCCGCCTCGGCCAGCAAGTCGTCATCGACGGTGAATATGCCCGGCTTGGTGAAGGTGGCTTTCAGCATGTAGCCGAAGGGATCGGCATTGGGTACCGAGTCCGGCTCGCCGCCGAACCACGACACCTGGCCGTCGATGCGCAAGGTTTCAGCACCGCCGAACAGGTTGCGATGCCCCCAATAGGCATTCGCGGCGGTGCCTTCGGTCGTCGAATATTTGGTGCCGAAGCCGAAATAGCGCGGCTTGCGCTCGCTGATTTCGACATCGACGGGAAGCCGTCCATTCGGATCGAGCGTCTCGGCCTCAAGCAGTTTGACGCCGGCGATGATCGGATAGGAGGTGAGCCGCCGGCGCAGCTTGTCGAGGCGTTCCGGCGTATAGGGGTCGCCCTCTTCTATATTGATGCGGCTTTCGACGAATTCGGGGTCGAGTCCTTCCGTCCCCGACACCGTGAAGCGGCCGAAGCCTGCTTTGGGCCCGCTCTCGACAAAGAGCGAGACCTCGAGCCGTCGCGTAATATGATTGGCGGCGACATCCTTGCCGTCGATCCGGGCAAAGGGATAGCCGCGCTTTCTCAGATCCGCGACGATGAGGCGCTCGGCGCGCGCAATGGCCGAGCTCGCCGCTACCTCACCTTCGACGAGGTCGCTTTCCTCGAGATCGGGCACATCCGTCAACGGCCGTCGCGTCTTGGCGTCGAGCACGCGGATATCGCCGAAGTGGAACAGCGGCCCCACATCGACATTGATCTGCACCGGCACAGGCCCGCGCTTGCGCGCCGCCTCTGCGGTATCGTAGACGCCCCTATCATTGACATCGACGCCGGCGATCAGAATGTCGATCTCCCCGGCATAATGGCCCTTCTCGTAGAGCGCGGCGGTGATTCGCTCCTGGTCCGACAGCGCCCGCTGCACGAGCCCCGCCACGCCCGGAGCCGAACTCTCCTGCAATGTCACCAGATTGGAGCTGTCCTCGATCGCCGAGCGCAGGTCGCTGTCGCCGTGATCGACCTTGATCGTAACCTTGTAAGGCAGCGCATCGACCATCGGCTCATCGGCCTTTTTCCCCGTGAACCAGGAGGTTATTCCATCAAAAAACGACTGGCTGTGCCCGGGGGCAGCCATGAAACCCGTGAAGAGCGCACTCGCGGTGAATAACACCCAGAGATTGCTCTTGAATTTATTATCAGCCCGCACAACGCCCCACTCACTTACTTCCCCGTGTGCCATAGTACGGTGAGGCAAAAATCCGGTTAAAATGTGTTCCGTCTGATTCCGGAAAATTAAGGAAAACAACGAGGAAACATCTGTTTCATTTTGGATACAGAGTGATTTCCCAGCCCCCTTCCGTAGAGTCATGCCGTTTCCTGCGGACATTTTAGTGTCCAATTGGTAATTATACTTGCCAGTCACCGGCTTGTTGGTCAAGGTGACGGTAAGACGGCCCGCCAACAGGGCCGCAAGGGAGCAAACAATGACATCATTTATTCAAGACAGTCTGGCGATCGTTGCGGAAAAGGTGCGGACCGGCAAGATGTCGCGCCGGCGCTTCATGCAGGTCCTGGCGGCATTGGGCGCCACCGGCGCCCTGCCGACCTGGCGCGAGGCCGATGCCCAGACCAAGGAGATCGTCTTCGCTATGTGGGGCGGCGACGCTGAGGAAGTCTACCGCAAGGCCTGGGGCGCTCCCTACGAGGAGAAAGCCGGCGTCGCCATCCATCTCGACGGTTCGGGCCCGACCCGCGGCAAGATCCGCGCCATGGTCGAATCAAAGAACGTCACCTGGGACGTCTGCGACAGTGGTCTCGGGACCCAGGCCTCTCTCGGCCTCGAGGGCATGCTCGAGCCCATCGACTACTCGATCGTCGACAAGAACAAGATCATTCCCGGCCTCGCCTATAAATGGGGCCCCACCGGCTACATCTATAGTTCGGTGCTGACCTGGGACAGCAAGGCCTTTGGCGGCGAGGAACCCAAGACCTGGGCCGATTTCTGGGACCTGAAGCGATTCCCGGGCAAGCGCGTCGTGTGGAAATACATGGTCGGCGTGCTCGAGGCCGCCCTGATGGCCGATGGCGTCGAGCCCGACAAAGTCTATCCGATCGACATGGATCGCGCCTTGAACAAGATCAAGGAAATCAAGGAGCATCTGGTTCTGTGGGACAGTGGCGCCAGCAGCCAGCAGGTCTTCCGCGATGGTGAGGTGACGATGGGCCAGATCTGGCACACGCGCTCCACCATGCTGGCGGACGAATCGGAAGGCCGTTTCAAATACACCTTCAATCAAGGGGTCGTGCAGCCGGGCGTCTGGGCCGTGCCGAAGGGCAATCCCGCCGGCAAAGCGGTGTTCGACTTCCTCGCTTCCATGCAGGACCCCGAGAAGCAGCTCATCCTCCTGAAGGAACTGAGCCAGGGGCCGGCCAATCCGGAAACGGCCAAGCTCGCGCCCGAGCTCGCTTCCCGCAATCCGGGTTCGCCCGAAAATCTGGCGATCCAGGTCTTCGAAAATGAGGAATGGTACGCCAAGAACCATCAGGAAGCGGAGAAGCGCTTCCTCGACGTGGTTTCTTCCTGATCTAGAGCGCTTCCCGCGAAAGTTGCTCGACTTTCGCGATAAGGAAGCGCTCCAAATATATGTAGTCGAGCCCTTTTTATCCCGTTTTGATCGAATCTATTGATTCGATCAAAACGGGAAAGGCTCTAACGCCCCGGGAGCGCCGCCATGTATCTGCTGTTCGTAATGCCGGCGGCGTTCCTGCTGTTCTTTCTCTATCTCGTGCCGTTGGCGCGCATCCTGGTGATCAGCGCCACCGACGGCCAGGGCTTCGCCGCCAATTACGGCGCGGTGCTCACCTCAGAACCCATCCATCGCATGGTTTGGACGACGATCGAGATCTGCGCCATCACCACCGCGGCGACTCTTCTTATCTCCTATCTCATCGCCTATGTGCTGGTGCAGGCATCAGAGCGCACGCGCACCTGGATGATGCTCTGCATCCTGGTGCCGCTCTGGGTGTCGGTGCTGGTGCGCGCCTTCGCCTGGATCGCGGTTCTCAACAACAACGGCCCGGTCAACGGCCTGCTGCAATGGTCGGGCCTTGTCGATGAGCCGGTGCAGCTCGTGCGCAACCAGTTTGGCGTGATGCTTGGCATGGTCCATTACATGCTGCCTTTCGGCATATTGCCGCTCTATGCCGCGATGAAGGGCATCGATCCCAGGCTCATCTCGGCGGCACGCGCCGTGGGCGCTCGTCCCTTCACTGCCTTCCGCCGGGTATTCCTGCCGCTCAGCATACCGGGCCTCTACAGCTCCTTCGTCATCGTCTTCATCTTCTCGCTCGGCTTCTATGTCACGCCCGCCATTCTGGGCGGCGGCCGCATCGTGATGATCGCGGAATATATCGCGCTCCTGATCTCGCAAGGCTATGACTGGGGCATCGCCGCGGCACTTGCCACCATGCTCCTTTCCGTCGTCTTCGCCGTCGTCTTCATCGCCGGCCGTTTCGCCGACTGGGATGCGGTGCTCGGAGGCTCCCGTCGATGACACTGCCCAAGTCTCTTCCCGGCAACGTTCTGCGCGGCCTCGCCTGGGCCGGTGTCCTGTTCCTGATCGCGCCGCTTCTGGTCGTGATCCCTGTCTCCTTCACGCCCGAGCGCTATCTGTCTTTCCCGGATGAGGCGCTGTCCCTGCGCCACTACGAAACGCTGATCTTCGACCGGCGCTGGTCGGGCGGGATACTGACAAGCCTGTTGATCGCCAGCGTCACCACCGTGCTCTCCGTCGTCATCGGCACCCTCTGCGCCGTCGGCATGTGGCGCATCGGCGGTCGCCGCATGCAGCTGTTGCGCCTGATGATCCTGGCGCCTTTGATCGTTCCTTCGATCGTCCATGCGCTGGCCTTCTACAAGAGTTGGATCGACCTCGGCTGGCTCGACACCATATGGGGCGTCATCATCGCCCATACGACCATCTGCGTGCCATTGGTGATGATCACTGTCTCCGCCGCTTTGTCGAGCTTCGACTACCGGCTCGAATATGCCGCCCGCTCGCTCGGCGCCCGCCCTTCCACGGTGCTGCGCCGCATCATCCTGCCCAATATCATCCCCGGTGTGGTCTCAGGCGGCATCTTTGCCTTCATCACCTCCTGGGACGAGATCATCGTCGTCCTCTTCATCACCGCCCGCAAGATCCGCACATTGCCGCAGACAATATGGTCGAGCATCATGGAACGTGTGGATCCCGCGGTCGCTGCCGTCTCCTCGGTCATGATCGCCGCGACGCTCGCGGCCGTCATCATCAAGCTCATGCTCGCGAGGCGAGCGTCCGCACAATCCTGAGAACCAAACTAGGAGCGCCAAATGGTCAAGAGCCGGCCCATCCAGCAGATCGTCATCAATGGCAAGATCGCCACCATGGAAGGCGATGGTGTCTTCGTCGAGGCGCTCGCCATTCGTGACGGCCACATCGCCGCGCAGGGCTCGACGGCCGATATGCGCGCTCTGGCGCCGCATGCCGAGGTGATCGATTGCGGCGGCCGCACCGTTCTGCCGGGTTTCATCGACAGCCATTGCCATCCCGACATGCATGGTGCCCGGCTCGGCCGCTGGACCGATCTGTCGGAGGGATTTTCGAGCAAGGAGGAAGTGCTTCAACTCGTCCGCAAGGCGACCGAAGGCACGCCGCAAAGCCGCTGGTTCGTCGGCTTCCGCTATGACGATCTGCGCCTCGGCGGCTATCCGACGCGGGACGAGCTCGACGCCGCCGCGGGTGGCCGGCCGGCCTTCCTCTACCGCCGCGATGCGCATCTGGGCTTTGCCAACAGCGCCGCGCTGAAGATCGTCGGCTACACGAAGGATAGCCAGGATCCGCCCTTCGGCCGCCTCGACCGCGACCCTGCGACCGGCGAGCTGACGGGCCTGCTGCGTGAGACGGCCGCGCATGAGGTGGTTAATTACAACCAGGCGGATTTCACCTCCGACGATTTCGCCGCGGGTCTCGTCAAGGTCTTCGCCGATTTCGCCACCTACGGTATCACGTCGGTGCACAACAGCCTGTGCTCGACCCACGGCATCGTCGCCTATCAGAAGATGCGCGAGGCCGGAAATCTCAAGATGCGTGTCGGCCTGCTGGCCTCCGGTCGCGAGGACGAGCTCATCCAGGCGATCATCCGCTCCGGCTGGCGCACCGGCTTCGGCGATGAATGGGTGCGGCTCACCGGCGTCGAATGGTGCCCGGACTGCTCGACCAGCGGCCGCACCGCCGCCTATTACGATCCCTATGTCGGGCCGAAGGTGCTGGGCGAGCCCGAGGATAATCGCGGCATGCTTCTCTACGAGCTCGAGGACTTCAAGCGGCGCGTCCTGCAGGCGCATCAGGCCGGACTTCTGGTCGGCGCCGACGGCGTCGGTGACCGCGGCATCGATTTCGTGCTTGACGCCTATGAGCACGCGCTCGATCGACACCCCGTCGAGGATCATCGCCTGCGCGTCGAGCATTGCTGCAACGTGACGCCATCGATCCTGCAGCGGCTCAAGCGTCTCAAGGTCATCTGCTCCTCCGCCACCGGCTTCGCCTATGACCTCGGCGACGCCTATCGCCGCAATCGTGGGCCCGAGGCGATGCGCTATATGTGGCCGCATCGCAGTATGATCGATGCAGGCGTGGTGGCGCCCGGCCATTCGGATTCGCCCGTCTGCCATCCCAATCCGCTGCGCGCCATCCATTCGCTCGTCAATCGCGTGACCGACAGCGGCGCCGATCTCGACCAGAGCGAGGCGATCAGCGTCTATGAGGCGATCGAGGCCTATACGACGCTCGGCGCCTATTGCGGCAAGGAAGAGCACATGAAGGGTGATCTCAGCCTTGGCAAGCTCGCCGACTTCATCGTCCTCGAGGAAGACATCTTCACCATGGACAAGAAACGACTCGATCAACTGAAGATTCGCGAAACCTATGTCGGCGGCGAACCGGTCTTCCGGCGCAGCGGAGCAGCATGACCGTGTCGACGGGCTTCCTCGAGATACGCAACCTGGTCAAGCGTTATGGGTCGGCGGTCGCCGTCGACGGTGCCTCACTGTCGATTGCCAAGGGGGATTTCCTCACCTTGCTCGGGCCCTCGGGCTCGGGCAAGACGACCATCCTCATGGCGATTGCCGGCTTCGTGAAGCCGACCACGGGCGAGATCGTGCTGTCGGGACGCGATCTGGTGCCGCTCGAGCCCGAGGAGCGCGACCTCGGCATCGTGTTTCAGGGCTATGCGCTCTTTCCGCATATGACGGTGGCGCAGAATGTCGCCTTCCCGCTCGAATTGCGCAAATGGAAGCCCGACGCCATCGCCAGAAGGGTCGAGGAGACGCTGGCGATGGTCGATCTCGCCCGTCTCGCCGATCGCCGCCCGGCGCAATTGTCGGGCGGCCAGCAGCAGCGCGTCGCGCTGGCCCGCTGCCTGTCCTACCAGCCCGACCTCCTTCTGCTCGACGAGCCGCTTTCCGCCCTCGACCGGCAGTTGCGCGCCCGCCTCCAGGACGAGCTCAAGAGTCTGCATCAGAAGGTCGGCGTGACCGTGGTCAATGTCACGCATGACCAGGACGAAGCGCTCTCCATGTCCACCCATATTGCGGTGATCAATGGTGGCCGGATTGTCCAATACGGCACGCCCGACGACATCTACGAGAATCCGGCGACGCGCTTCGTCGCCCGTTTCATCGGCCGCAGCAATGTCGTTGCGATCGAGCGGCTGGAGGCGAAAGGCGACACGGCTTCCGCCTTGATCGCCGGCAAATGGCTGCCGGTCACCGGCAATCCCGCCATCACCGGCAAGGCGGCTCTGTCGCTCCGGCCCGAAATGATCGAGATCGGGGCCACGGACAAGGACGGCGCAACCGGACGGCATGTCGCCATGGACGCTCATATCGAGAATTGTGTATATCATGGGGGGACCACGGCGCTCGATCTCAGGACGGCCATTGGTCCCTTGCGGGCCGAGATGCCGACCAGCCGGCTGGGCATAAAACCGACTCCCGGCTCCGTTGTGCGGGCCTCCTGGCCTGTGCACGCCGGCCGGATCGTAAGCGAGGATGACACCGCCCTTGATCAACAGTGAGTTCGATGTCGGGACGGCGCTCAGGCTCAAGCGCGAGCAGGCCGGACTGTCACAGCGACAGCTCGGCGAACTTGCCGAGCTCACCCACGTAACCATCGCCAATGTCGAGAACAACCGCACCGCTCCATCGGTGGCGACGCTGGCGCGCATTCTCGACGTCCTGAAGCTCACCTTCTCCGAATTCTTCACGCCCGACCTGCCGAGCATGGACAAGGTCTTCTACCGCAAGAGCGACTTCGTGCAGCTGGCCTCCGGCGACTGCGAGATCATGCAGGTGGGTCCCGGCCGTGGCATCGCCAAGCTGCAGGTCCTCAAGACGCGCTATCGCCCGGGTGCCGAGACCGGCCCTGAAATGCTGAAGCACGAAGCGGAGGAAGGCGGCGTCATCCTGTCGGGCCAGATCGAGCTCACCGTCGGTGACCGCACCGAGATCCTCGGGCCCGGCGACGGCTATCTCTTCCGCTCCAATCAGCCGCATCGTTTCCGCAACGTCGGCGACGTCGACTGCGTCATGGTGGCCTCCTGCACCCCGCCCTATCTCTGATCGAGGCGCTTTGCGAGCGCGTGATGCGAAATAGTGGGTACCGGTTTTTCGCAAAAATCACGCGCTAAAATATTGAAGCTGATCACGTTTATGAGTTTGGATTGACTCAATCCAAACTCAACGTGATCTAGCGACGGCGTAAACAGCAGCTACCCTTTCGTTTCTCCTGGCTCTATCCTCCCGGACCATGACATCGCTTCGCCGCCTCCTGCCCTCCGCCGGCGCGCTTTTCGTCTTCGAGGCGGCGGCGCGTTATCTGAGCTTCACCCGTGCCGCGGCTGAGCTCAATGTCACGCAATCGGCGGTGAGCCGAATGATCGCCAGGCTCGAGGGGCATCTCGACACCAAGCTCTTCATCCGCACCACCACCGGCCTTGAGCTCAGCGAGGACGGCCGCCATCTCTACAATGCGGTGACCGGCAGCTTCCAGCATATGGAGATCGCCATCGAGGACATCCGCGCCCGTCATGGCGACGCCGGCACGGTCACCTTGTCGCTCTCATCGGCCTTCGCGATGCATTGGTTCATGCCGCGCCTCGATCGCTTCCAGAGTCGCTTTCCGAATATCGATCTGCGTTTCCAGCTGGTGCGCGGCGAACCGACCGGCCCGATCGAGGATGTCGATCTCGCGATCCGCTACAATCTCTCCGAGGACGATGACCAGCAGCGCTGGCCGCTGATGGAGGAACTCGTCGTTCCCGTCTGCAGCCCCGCTTATCTTAGCACCCATGGCGGGCTCGATGACTGCCCCGACCTGAGCGGCCACACGCTGGCGCATCTCTCGGGCTCGATCCGCATTCCCTGGTCGCGCTATCTCTCCGAATTCAATTACCCCTCGCCCGCCGGCAGCCGCAGCCTTACTTTTTCCGACTACACGCTGGTGATACAGGCCGCTGTCGCCGGCCGCGGCATCGCCTTGGGCTGGTGGCATGTCGTCGCTCACGAACTGCTTCAGAAGGAACTGGTGCCGGCTGCTCGCAACCCGCTGAAGACCGGACAGTTCTACTATCTCGTGGCGACATCGCGCCGGCCCTTGCGCAAGCCGGCCGCGCTGGTGCGCGACTGGCTGCTCGGCGAAATGGCTAGCCTGCGCCACGAAGTGCTGGGGGAAATCCCAGTTCAGCCTAAATTAAATCATGAAAATCAGTAGCATAGACGAGAAATAGCGCACTCTCCTTACGGCAAGGGGTATTCCCGCAGATCATGCCGACTTGATCATTGCGTGCGTGCGTCGCGCACCCTGAGCCCCTACTCTCCGGGCAAAGACACAAGCCGTCCCGGGAGGACAGACTTGAATACGCCTGACTCGATGACTGCGCGCCTTTCCCAGACTGCGCCCGCGCATCGTCTCGATCCACTGCTGAAGCCGCGCTCCATCGCCTTTGTCGGCGCCTCTACCCGCCCCAACACGCCGGGCAACTCGATGATACGGGCGGCGCGGCGCGACGGCTTCTCAGGCGCCCTCTATGCCATCAATCAGAAATACGATGAGGTCGAGGGCGTCGCCTGCTTTCCGGATCTCGCCGCCCTGCCGCAACGCGTCGACCATGTTGTCCTAGGTCTTGCCAATGAGCATCTGGAAGCAGGCCTGAACGACGCGATCCGGCACGGCGCCGCGGCTGTAACCATTTTTGCGAGCTGCAACCTGCCCGGCGCCCATGATACGCTTGCCGACCGTCTCCAGGCCGTTGCGCGCGAAGCCGGCATCGTCATCTGCGGCGGCAACAGCATGGGCTTCGTCAATCCGCCCCTTGGCCTCGTCGTCTCGGGTTACATGGCCAGGCACCGCCTGGCGCCGGGCGGCGCCACCCTCATCACCCAGTCGGGCTCCGCCTTCAGCGCGCTTGCCTACAACGACCAGCGTCTCAAATTCTCGGCTGCCATTTCGAGCGGACGCGAGCTCACCGTCACCACCGCCGATTATATCGACTGGGCGCTGGACCAGCCCGAGACACGCGTCATCGGCTTGTTTCTCGAAACCGCGCGGGATCCGGAAGCCTTCAAAGCGAGCCTCGCCAAGGCGGAACGGCTCCGTATCCCGGTCGTCGTGCTCAAGGTGGGCCGCACCGAGATGAGCGCCGCCTTCGCCGCGAGCCACAGCGGCGCCATTGCCGGCGACAACGCCGCCTATGAAGCGCTATTCGCCAAGCACGGCGTGCTGACCGTCGAGACGCTCGACAGCCTCGCCGCCAATCTTCTGCTCTTCTCGACTGTCAAACCCGCCGGCCAAGGCGGTCTCGCCAGCATCCATGACTCGGGCGGCGAGCGCGAAATGGTGGCCGACCTCGCGACGAAGCTCGGCATTCCCTTCGCGCGCATCAGCAAGGACACGCAAGACCGCCTCGCCCGCCATCTCGACGATGGGCTGAAGCCCGACAACCCGCTCGATGTCTGGGGCACCGGACGCGACTTCGAAACTCATGTCGAAGCCTGCCTTGACGCGCTGGTCGATGACCCCGACACCGCCATCGGCGTGATGTTCGAGGACATCCGCAACGGTTCCTATATCACGGAAGGCTTCACCGCCGCCGCCATCCGCGTGGCGAAACGCAGCGCGAAGCCGGTGGCGCTCGTCACCAATTATTCCGCCCTCGATCACCGCGACGTCGCGCTCAAGGTGACCGAGGCGGGCGTGCCGGTCATCGACGGCACCGAGGAAGGCCTTGGCGCCATCCGCAATCTCCTCGCCTTTCGCGATCACGCGCCGGTTGCGCCCTTGCTCCGTCCGGCGAACCCCAAGCGCGATCAATGGCGCAGCCGTCTCGTCAAGGGCGCATTGAACGAGAGCGAAGGCCTCGCTCTCCTGGCCGACTACGGCATCCGCGTGCCCCGCCACTACAGGGCGGAAACTCTCGAAGACACTCTCGCCGCTGCTGGCGCCATCGGCTTCCCGGTGGCGCTCAAAACGGCGGCGCCCGGCATTCAGCACAAGAGCGACCCGCAGGGCGTTTTGCTGGGCTTGCGCAACCAAGACGAGCTCCGTGCGGCCTATCAGGACATGGCTTCGCGCCTCGGTCCCGCCGTGCTCGTCGCCGAAATGGCGCCCAAGGGCGTGGAGATCGCTCTCGGCCTCATCCGCGATCCGCAATTCGGCCCCTATCTGATGGTCGCCTCGGGCGGCATTTGGATCGAGGTGCTGAAGGACCGCGCCGTCGCCGTGGCGCCGCTCGATCATAGGTGGGCGCAGCACCTCATCGACAGTCTGCGCATCCGTCCCCTGCTCGACGGCAAGCGCGGCGCCGCTCCGACGGATATCGACGCCCTCGCGCGCGCGATCTTGAGCCTCTCGGACATTTCCGGAGAGCTCGGCGATCTCATCGCCGAGATGGACGTCAATCCTTTGATCGTTTCCGCATCGGGCGCCTTCGCCGTCGATGCGCTCGTCGTAACACAGCGCTTCCCGCCGAAGTTACCCGGCTTTGGCGATAAGGAAGCGCGCAATTAAGAAACAGAGGAAATCATGAATTTCGAGCTGACACCCCGGCTCAAGGAGCTTTCCGCACTCGGCCACAAATTCTGCGATGAGGTCCTCGTGCCTCTCGAACAGATTGCCGACGAGCATGGCGAATTGCCGATGGACCGGCGCGATTCGGTAAAGGATCAGGTGCGCGCCTGGGGCCTCGCTGGCATCAATCACAGCAAGGAGCATGGCGGCCTCGGATTGACGATGCTGGAGCAGACCGCCATCGAGGAGCAGCTCGGCCGTGTCACCAACGGCCTGTGGAGCTGCGTGTGGCGCCCGCCCGTCAGCCTCAGATTCGGAACCCCCCAACAGATCCATGACTATCTGGCGCCATCTTGCGCCGGCCATCGTCGCGGCTGCTTCGCCATCTCCGAGGAAGGTGCGGGCTCCGATCCGCGCCAGGTCAAGACCACCGCCACGCTCAAGAACGGCAATTGGCAGCTGAACGGTGAGAAGTGGTTCGTCACGTCCTACAACGCCTCGGACTTCATTATCGTCCACGCCCATGTCGACAATGACCCCGACAAGCCTACGCTTTTCCTCGTCGACAAGCCGGCCCGCAATCTCGTGCATCTCCGCTCGCCTAAATTCATGCACAATTTCGCTTTCGACCATGCGGAATTGCGCTTCGACGACGTGAGCGTGCCGGAAGACCGCATGCTGGGCCAGATCGGCCAGGGCTTCGAGCTCACCAAGGATTGGTTCGTCGAGGCCCGCCTGCAGATCGCTTCCCATGCGCTGGGTGCCGCCATCCGCGCGGCCGAGCTCGCCAATGACTATGCGACGACGCGCCATCAGTTCGGCCGTCCGATCCGCGACTTCCAGGGTGTGGAATTCATGCTGGCCGACATGGCGGTCGAGATCTTCGCCACCAAGACGATACTCTATCGTGTCGCCTGGGAGATCGACAACGGCCTCGACCGCAAGCAGATCCATGCCCATGCGAGCGCCTTGAAGCTTCATTCCTCGGAAATGGCCGGCCGCGTCATCGACAAGGCGCTGCAGGTGCTGGGCGGGCGCGGCTATATGCGCGAGAATCCGGTGGAGCGTCTCTATCGCGACATCCGCGTCGATCGCATCTGGGAAGGCACCTCCGAGATCCAGCGCGTCGTGATCGCCGGCCAGATCCGCAAACGCGGCCTCGGTGTCTTCAGCGAGTGGCTGTGACGATGGCGCGCATTCTCACTGATACGGAAGCCAATAAGCAGCTATGATGACTATGAAGAAAAACGGAACCAGCTCGTGCTCTACTGACGCAGCGTTCACGAGCTCCTCTCTGCCGCAAAGCCTGTGGGCGGCGACCGCCACGGCACCCGCGGACTACTCCCGCCTGTCGGAATCCGAGACCTGCGATGTTGCCATCATCGGCGCCGGCTTCACCGGCCTGAGCACCGCGATCCACCTGGCTGAGCGCGGCCACAAGGTCATCGTCCTCGATGCGGCCGAGCCGGGCTGGGGTGCCTCGGGGCGCAATGGCGGCCAGATCATCACCGGCCTCAAGCACAATCCTGACGACCTCATCGCCGCTCTCGGCGACGAGATGGGCAATCGCGTCATCCGCGCCATGGGTGGGGCCGCCGATCTCGTCTTCTCCCTCATCGACCGCTACGGCATCGACTGTCACGCCCAGCAGAGCGGCTGGATCCAGGCCGCCCACGGGCCGAAGCCCTATGAGGATCTCGTCGTGCCGCGCTGCCGGCAATGGCAGGCGCGCGGCGTCGATGCCCGCCTCCTCGATCGCGCTGAGATTTCGGCGATGATCGGCTCGGCGCCAGAGGCCTATTTTGGCGGCTGGTTCGATCCGCGCGGCGGCCTGCTGCAACCCTTGAGCTACGCCCGCGGCCTCGCCAAAGCGGCGCTGGCTGAGGGCGCGAAAGTCTGCGCTCGCAGCCCCGTTTTGTCCCTGTCGCGCGACGGTGATCACTGGATCCTGAAGCTCGCGCAGACGGCCATTCGCGCGAGGCAGGTGGTGATGGCCACCAATGCCTATACGGGCGACCTGTGGCCGGGCCTCGCCCAGACGGTGATCCCGGTTTCGAGTTTCCAGATCGCCACAAGACCGCTCGACGAGAAGACACGGGCGCGAATTCTTCCGGGCGGTCAGGGCGTCGCCGATACGAGACGCCTGTTGCTCTATTTCCGGCTCGATCATCAGGGCCGCTTCGTGATGGGCGGCCGTTCGCCGGTCGACGACAATCCGAGCAAAGCCGATGGCGCGCCGCTTCAAGCCGCGATAAGGCGCCTGTTCCCGATGATCGATCCGAGCCATATCGACTATGTGTGGAGCGGCAAGGTCGGGATCACCAGGGACTCGCTTCCGCATCTGCATCTCTTGGGCCCGGGCCTCATCGCAGCACTTGGCTGCAACGGCCGCGGTGTCGCCATGTGCACCATGATGGGCAGGATCATCGCCGATCTCGCTTCCGGCGTGGCGCCGGCCGATCTCGCCTTTCCGGTGACGGTGCCGAACGCTTTCCCGTTCCACCAGTTCCGCAAAATCGGGGTCTTCGCGATGAGCCAGTATTATCGCCTGCTCGATCGACTGGAAGCCGGCTTGTAGATGACTTAATTCCTGTACACACAACCCAACATCGTAGTAGCAGAACCAATACGTAGTCCTAGCGACTACACGCAAGATTCGGTAAATATCGGAGGAATCGTCCTACTTCAACGGAGCGGTATGTGATCAACTTCGACAAGCTAACGCGGCCGACCTCAACCTCTGCCCCCTTAGATCCCGTTGAAATATTCAAGAGAACACCCAATCTCAAAGACGCACCAAACGACTTATGGAAAGGTCAAGCAGAAGCGCTGGCGAGGTGGCATAACAACCGTGATGCGAGCGATAACGCTATTATCCTAAACACGGGCGCTGGGAAATCGCTTGTCGGTATTCTAGTAGCGCAAAGTCTAGTAAACGAGCAAATTGGCCCTGTTGTATTCGCATGTAGCACAATTGATCTCGTTTCTCAGACATCTAGAGAGTGCGATCGAATTGGAATAAAATACTCAACTCGCATACAGAAGGAATTCAGCAACGACCTATTTGAAACGGGTCGTGCGTTCTGCATAACCACTTATCAAGCGCTTTTTGCATCCATAAGCACATTCAAGGGACAGAACGCCCCCAAGTGCCTTATTTTTGATGACGCTCATGTTGCTGAAAGGCTCATACGGGACTCCTTCACTCTGAGCATTTCGAAGCACAAGTTTCCAGATCTGTTCGACAAGATTACTCAGATTGTGAGGCCCGAGTTCCAAGCCTTAGGCAAAGGTGCGCATCTGAGCTACATCTTGAGTGAAGTAGGACAACAATCAGTCACTCTTTGTCCGCTGGCCACATCACACCGCTGTCGAGAACAAATAATTCAAGCCCTAAAGGATGCAAACTACAAAGCTAGCTCCTTGTTCTTCCCCACCGTCCAGCTTTACGAACACCTTCACTATTGCGCCATTTTTGTCTCCTCCACTCACATAGAGATTACGCCCCCGTTCATTCCAACTGGCGTCTTTCCGTTTCTCGGCGAAGGAGTACGTCGAGTGTATTTGTCGGCAACCTTGGAATATGAAACTGATTTCGTTCGGGGGTTTGGAAGAAAAATTCCGAATCCTATTGTGCCAGATAATGATGCTGGCAACGGAGAGCGGCTGGTTCTGCTGGCAAGTGATTTCGATGAGAAGTCGACTAAACTCTCTGTGGCAAAATCGATCTTGGCTAAGCGGAAACTGCTAATTTCGGTCCCATCATACACCAGGCCAAAGCCTGGGAAGAAACTGCAACGCCTCCTGATCAGGCCACATTCAGCCAGCAATTGAACAACTTCAGACAGGCGAGCTCCGGAGCATTCATTCTCGTGTCCAGAATTGATGGCATCGATCTCCCGCAAGACACATGCAGAGTTATGATTATCGATGGCGCCCCATCCGGATCCAGTTTAATGGAAAAGTACCTACTCTATCAGTTGCAACTAAGCAACTTATTCTCAACAAAACTGGCAGGACGAATAACACAGCTTCTTGGCCGCATAAATCGAGGGCGGAGCGACTACGGCGCATTTGTCATTTATGGCAAAGACATCAACGTCTGGATCAAGCGTGAGGCTAATATCGCTCTTTTGCCTCCGCTGATACGTAAACAGATCATTCTTGGTCAGTCCTTGCAGAAGGATATTGGGAAGAGTAAGTCGAGCGATGTCGCCGGACTTGTGGACCAAGTCTTGGCACGTGACGAGGGATGGCTAAACTTCTACCGCGACACCATTGATGGGCTAGAGGTTTCGTCGGAAGCGCTAGACAGAGTGCGCAAGCGCGAAGCGACCCTTGCAACCTCAGCGATTGCGGAATGCTCATTCATGACCAGGTTATGGCAAGAAGATATTGAAGAGGCGCGAAAAGCCCTACTAGATGTCCTCGATAGCACGGCTATTGCGGACGCGCGATTGGCCGGATGGTATTCGCTTTGGCTTGGCATGACGTACGATGTTCAAGGAGACACTGAAACAGCTATAGCTCATTACAAAAGAGCGAGATCACGCTTATCTCACTGGCTCAATATCCCATTCCGAAGCGATGGTGATTTGCAAGCCACTAGGGGCGACCCCAAAACAAAACTCCAGGAACAGTTACTTACAATAAACCACCATGGCGCTCAATCGTTAGGCAATTTAATTACGAAGCTACGTGGCCAAGCAAAAATACTAAGGGATCAAGGAGCCTCTTCAAACCAACATGAAGAAGCCCTCCGAATGTTTGGCGAGTTGATGGGCTTTAGCGCTAGCAGGCCAGATAATGAGGTGGGCGCCGGGCCGGATGTAATGTGGCTAGATGAACATACAAAGTACATGATACCTTTTGAGATGAAAACCAAGAAGGATGCGCCAGCCAACTATAAGAAGGAAGATGTTGGGCAAGTCCACAACCATCAACAATGGCTAAAAGACGAATATCCCGAACACAAATGCGAGGGGGTACTGATAGTTGGCCCTCCTGGTACCTGTAGTAAGGATGCAAGTCCCTCCGACGATATCTTTTTGGTGGAGACCGCCGTAATTGTTCACCGGATGGAGGAATTTGTAGCCAAAATAGAGGACACAAGAGGTCGAACAGTCATCGAGAGATGGACAGCGTTGAATGCGTTCGGCGGTCTACCAGAATGGCAGTTAGACGGCTGGTTTAAGGTACTTGCACAGGCCCCATTGAAGGCGCTCAGAACTTGAGCGCGCTCCTAAGCCACTAGGCCGCAGATACACCATCTTATCTCTTCGACAGCGCTGTCGGGTTATGGAAATCACCACTCCCAATAATCACGAAGCCTGTAACATCTCGGGAAAGACGCTCTCCTCCGCCGGAGCACCGCGCATAGGCGAGGGCCTCGTCGCGCAGTGGATCGAAGCGGGCGCGCAGAATGACGGCCGGCGCCGCTCCCTTGATGCGGACGCGAACAACGGCGAGACGCCAGTCGGTCGAATCGTGATCCGAATGTGGTTCCGGCGATACCGCGCATAGAGTTCGCGGGTGAGGACGCATCCTTCCGCCACCTCGCGAAGCGAAAGATAGCTCGCCGTGAGATCGGGGCAGGGATAGATCAACTCCTGGTGCCTGAAACGCTCTCCACATTCGCCGTGCCGATTGGGCGCCGCCACAACTGTCGCGATATTGGCACCCGCGTGGTCGGCGATTAGCGAGAAGCGATCTCGTGGAAGACCGAGTGCTTCGCATGTTCGATGAACCAGAACGTGGCGGCGAGCCCGAGAAGTGTGAAGCGGTTTTCAGGCAATCCGATGCACAAACGGAGCATCGTAGCGACGGGTTCGAAGCCGCCTTCGGACATTCCGGATGCGCAACGAGGCCGACTATCTCAATCAGGCAAGGTGAAGGCTACGATCTCGTCGCTCACCCTCGGTGTGAGGATCGAATTGCCGCCTGCGGTGAACACCACATACTGCTTGCCCTTGTACTGATAGATTGCCGGCAGGGCGACGGCGGGAGCCGCCACCAACGCCTTCCACAGGACCTCGCCGGTCTTCACATCAAGCGCCCGCACCATTGAATCCATCGAAGCGCCGATGAAGATCAGGCCGCTCGCCGTGATGGCGGGTCCGCCAATGGTGATCGTTCCCCAGGATTCGGGCATATAGAATCCCCATTTCTGGACCTGGCCGAAGGGCCGGTTCCACAAGCGCTCTCCCGTCTTGAGATCATAGGCCGCGATCGTTCCATAGGGCGGTTTCCAGCAAGGCATGCCGAGCGGGTTGAGGAAGGTCGTCAGATTGAGGCCAAAGGGTCCGCCCGACATCGGAAACAAGCCGCCCGTTTCCGATCCGCCGCTCGCCGCCTTGTCGTAGTCGGCGCGCGCCAGCAGCTGATAGATCTGTACGGCGCTCGAGCTGTTGACGATGAATATCTGGGTCTTTGGATCGACCGCGCCACCGCCCCATTCGGTGCCGCCGATCGTCGCCGGATAGATGAGCGAGCCTTCGAGGCTGGGCGGCGTGAAACGGCCCTCATAGCGCAGTTTCTTCAGCGTCCGGCTGCAATAGCCGAAGCTGGCCAAGTCAGCGAGATCGAATATCCCCGGCCATTCATCTTCAGTGACCGGTTTCGGCAAAGCGACATAGGGTTGGGTCGGCGCCGCCTTCTCGCCGGGAACGGTCGAGGCCGGCACCGGGCGCTCTTCGATCGGATAGACGGGTTCGCCTGTGCTGCGATCGAGCACATAGAGGAAGCCCTGCTTCGAGGTCTGGACCAGCGCCGGTATCACCTTGCCGTCCTTGCTGATATCGACCAGCGTCGGTGCCGCGTTGGTGTCGAGATCCCAGATGTCGTGATGGACGAGTTGCCGGCTCCAGATAACCTTGCCGGTGCCGACATCGAGAGCCGTCACCGAGGTGACGATCGGCAGATCATTGGGATAGGCGCCGCCGAAGAAATTCGGGCTCGGCGAGCTGACCGGGATATAGAGGATGCGCCTCTCGCGATCGACCGACATGCTCGCCCAGACATTGGCGGTGCCGGTCTTGGGCGCGATGTCGGGCGGCAGTGAATGGAATGTCCAGCGCAGGGCGCCGCTGCGGGCATCGAGCGCATAGATCGTGCCCGGTGAATCCTGGCTCTCGGCCCAGTCCTTACCGGCCCAGCCGACGAACAGGTAATCCTCGAATACGGTCGGCGGCTGCAGGATCGACAGCGGCCATTTGGCATTCTGGGTATTCCATTGGTTGATGTCGACCACGCCATTGCTGCCGAAATCGGCGCAGGGCGCACCCGTATCGGCATCGACCGCATGAAGCTTCGCATCCATCGTCCCGATATAGACACGCTTCTGGCAGGCCTGGTCTGGGACCGGCGCATCAGCCTGCCAATAGGCCACGCCACGATTCTTGAGATCGGGCTGCGTCAGCGCCTCGAGCGTCGATTTGGTGTCATAGGTCCATTTCACCTTTCCCGTATCGGGCTCGAGCGCGAAAATGCGATAGAAGGGAGTTCCGAGATAGACCGTGTCATTGACGAAGAGCGGCGTTGCCGACCACACCGTCGCCGGGATATTTGGAATCTTGCCATTGGCGTCGGGCTTCATATGCATGCCGGTGGGCGGCGGCCCGCCGGACGAGACATCGCCCGTATGTGTGCGCCAGGCGACTTTCAGCTTCCCGACATTATCCGGTGTGATTTGAGTCAGCGGTGAATATTTCTGCGCCGCGAGATCACCGTTGAACGTCGTCCAGCCATCCTCGGCATGAGCGCGAGTGCCGACCATCGCGGCAACGAGCAAACAGAGGCAGACTGGTAGCGATCTGGTCCACATCGATTGGGTCCTTCCCTTCGATCATGCGACGGCGGGCCTCGACGAGAACGCGTAGAAAATCCAGCCGAGAAACGCGAGGAACATGAGGATCACCAGGGATTGGCTGTGCAGCAGATAACCGGCGAGCGCGGTTCCCGCGATATCGAGGATGGCCGCGAGCGCTATGAAGCGGCGCAGGAACCTGGAGCGCAGCCCGCCACCTTTCATCAGCCAGGCGAGGACGGTCAGGATGGCGGTCGATACGATCACCAGAATTGTTCCGGGCTCACCGGCAATACCGCTTTGCGGATCGAGGTAATTGAAGCTCGATACGGCGAGACCGGCGAGAGCAGCCGCAAAGATCAACCAGACGCCAATGGACGATGCGCTGAAATCCTGCCGGGCCATCGTTTCTCTCTCCGAGACGGTTTGAGTATCGGGCGAAAAACCGCAAATGTCCAACGCGCCGGCCCGAGGATCGCCCTATGTCTGACGATCCGGATCATCGACGCCCCATTACATCGCCAGCGAAGCTTGAGTCTGTGGGTCGTTTGGCGCGCGCAGAATTGGGGCGAGATGGGGAGATTTTCAGCGAGCTTAATCCATCCCCGCCATCAGAATATTATGGGACTTCTGAGCCCCGTTGTGACTTTCCTCACAGCGCATGGGGAGCAGACCGACTAGATTGGTCCTGCGGTGAATGTCTCGCGCTTTCCCGCGGGTCATTCCTCCCTAGACTTGCACCCGGTTCGTGCCCTCGGCCGGGTGCATTTTTTTGGTTGGCGTCTTATTATATTTACTCTATAAAATTAGTAGAGATTAATTTTCTGCGAGACGCCCCATGTCCCGTCCCATGCCCTCTCTCAATGCCTTGCGGGCTTTCGAAGCCGTGGCGCGCCATTTGAGCGTGGCCGGCGCCGCTGACGAGCTCAGTGTTACATCGGCCGCGGTCAGCCATCAGATCCGGCATCTCGAGGATCATCTCGGCATGCCGGTTTTTCAGCGCAATGGCCGCAGCCTTGCCTTGACCGATGCCGGCCAGGCCGGTCTTCCCGCCATTCGCGAGGGCTTCGCATTATTCTCCGCCGCCATGGACGCGATCGATTCGCTGGGCGAGACCGGCGCCTTGTCGATCAGCGTCACCCCGTCATTCGCGGCGAAATGGCTTCTGCCGCGTCTCTCGCGCTTCGAGGCACGCCATCCGGATATCGACGTGAAGGTGAATGCCTCGATGCAGCTGTGTGATTTCGCCAGGGAGGGCATCGATGTCGCCATCCGCTACGGCGCCGGCGCTTATCCAGACCTCGTCGCCGAGAAGCTGATCCAGGAATCGCTTATACCCGTCTGCAGTCCCGATCTTCTAAGCTCCGGCCCACTGTTGCGTGCGCCTGCGGATCTCAAGGCGTTTACCCTGCTTCATGACGACAGTCCGGATAATGACCCCTCCTGCCCGAACTGGGAAATGTGGCTGCGCGCCGCCGGGGTGGACATGCCCGACGCCCATCGCGGTCCCCGTTTCAACCAGTCGAGCCTGGTGCTCGAAGCCGCGATGCTCGGACGCGGCATAGCTCTTGCCAAATCTACCCTCGCCGCCGCCGATATCGCCAGCGGCCGGCTGGTGCGGCCGCTGCCCGGCCACAGCCCGGTCGGATTCGCCTATTACCTCGTAGCGCCGAAAGCGAAGCTCAACCTGCCCAAGGTCTCCTACTTCCGCGATTGGCTGCAGGAGGAGATCACCCGCAAGGATCATCTCCGTCTCGGCCGTCCGAGCGTGACCTTGCACGCCCGGGCCTCCTGACGGATGCGGATTTTAAAATAGACAAAGCTTCGAAAAGGAGCGCTTTTCACATCTTACCCTGTATCTACCCTGTATCTGATAAGGCCGGCTTCGTGAGAGCTCGAGGTGGCGCGTCCGGAGCTTCTAGCGCGGGATGCGAAAAAGTGGGCACCGGTTTTTCGCGAGAATCCCGCGCTAACATATAAGAATCGATCACGTTTATGAGTTTGGATCGATTCGATCCAAACTCATCGTTATCTAGGGCGTGGACTCATAAGCGCGTAACCAAATGCGGATCGAAGCTAGCTTTATGAAGGCAAGATAGTTTGCTGCGATCTTGTCATATCGGGTAGCGATCCGTCGGCACTGCTTGATCTTGTTGAAGAACCGCTCAACAATGTTGCGCGAGCGATAGAGGTAAGGGCTGAAGCAGATGGGGTCCCTGCGATTGCGCTTGGGCGGGATGTTGGCCCATGCGCCTTGCTCGCTAACGAGCGTCCTGATCCAGTCCGCATTATAGCCACGGTCTGCAAGCACCATCGTCTTTGGAAGCAATCCGGCCAGAAGTACCGGGCAGAGCCTGTTGTCATGAGCCTCGCCCGGCGACAGCCCAACGCGCACCGGCAGACCATTGGCGTCCACTACCGCGTGCACCTTGCTGGTCAGTCCGCCGCGCGAACGGCCCATCTGCTGTTCTCGGTTCCCGGCAATGCAGGCTCCGTGCTGGTGCACCCGTACAATGGATGTATCGATCATCTGCACCGCCTTATCGTGAGCGGTTGCCCGTGCTTCCATGATCCGGTCCCAAACCCCTGCACGGCGCCAACGGACAAAGCGGTTGTAGCAGGTCGTGCGAGGTCCATAGTTTTCCGGCAGATCACGCCAAGGCGCACCTGAGCGCAGGACCCAAAAGTACCGTTGAGGACACGCCGGTCGTTCACACGCCGCACGCCGCGCGGCTTATTCGGGAGCATCGGCTTGATCGCCGTCCATTCATAGTCACTGAGTTCATAGCGCATGATTCGCAGCTCCAGTTTGGGAGCTTGAATCACGTCCGGGCCGATACTTTCAATGGCAAACCGGCATGTCCGGAAGTATCCCCTAACCGGACATCTCAGAGACTCGGCAAAACCGACGTGGATGACCCAAAGCGGGCATCTGTCCTGACATAATGCTGCCAATGCCGACCTATGAACCTGGGGGTGGAGGGCAGCTATCACGAGTGCCGATGACTATACCTCGTTTAAATGGTGAGATAAGGTGGGTGGGCACCAGTTTGTGGGTGGATCAGACGGCCGTAGCCATCCTGTAAATTTTCGGGGGTATGGAATGTCGCAGCACGACGAGCACGAAGGCCACGGTTCAGAGCTGTCCGAAATGACACTTCGGGTCCGTGCATTGGAGACAATTCTCACCGAAAAAGGCTATGTCGATCCCTCGGTACTCGATTCGATCGTTGAGGCCTATGAGACGAAGATAGGCCCGCGCAACGGGGCAAAGGTAATAGCGCGAGCTTGGAACGATGCTGCATTTAAGCGATCCCTACTCGAAGACGCGACCAGAGCAGTGACGTCGTTTGGTCACGCTGGCCATGTCGGTGACCATCTTGTAGCTGTCGAGAATACCCCAAAGCTGCACAACATGGTCGTGTGCACACTTTGCTCCTGCTATCCGACCGACTTTCTTGGTGTGTCGCCTGTTTGGTACAAGTCGGCTCCCTATCGATCTCGCGCGGTCAGAGATCCACGTGGAGTATTGGCCGATTTTGGAGTGAGTTTATCCTCTGACACAGAAATCCGGGTCTGGGATTCGACTGCTGAAACCCGTTTTATTGTTGTTCCCATGCGCCCCAGCGGGACAGACGGATGGGATGAAGAGAGATTGGCGGCTCTGGTGACGCGGGACTCTATGATCGGAACAGGCCTCCCGAAAAAGCCTGAGGACCTGGGCTCATGAATGGCGTTCACGACATGGGTGGAATGGATGGCTTCGGCAAGGTCGAACCGGAGGCCAATGAGCCCGCATTCCACACACCATGGGAAGGCCGCGTCATTGCCATGATGCGCGCGATGGGGGCAACAGGAGCTTGGAATTTCGACATGTTTCGCGACGCCCGCGAACACCAGCCTGCCGCCTACTACCTAACGGCTTCCTATTACAAGAGCTGGGAGAAGACCATCGAGACACTTCTGTTAGATCACGGACTGGTCACTGCCGAAGAGATCAAGTCTGGCCACTCCCTGCATCCACCAAAGCCTTTGCATCGGCCTTCAGTCAAGCCACAAGACGTCCCCCAATGCCTCAAGCGCGCTTCCTATGGCAGGCCCGCACCAAAGGCAGCCTTATTCAAAATCGGTGACAAGGTTCGAACCAGAAATATTAATCCTGCAACCCACACGCGGTTGCCCCGTTACGCCCGTGATAAGGTGGGGACGATCGAACGAATTCACGGATGTCACGTTTATCCGGATAGTTCGGCCCTCGGTCGCGGAGACGACCCACAATGGCTATACACGGTAGTTATTTCTGGCCGCGAGCTATGGGGAGCGGATGGAGACCCTGCCTTGAAGGTCTCTATCGAGGCATTTGAGCCCTATTTGGAGCCGGCATGAGCCTGACAGAACCCAACCCGGTGCAGCTCCTCGCGAATGTGGGACCAAGCATTCCACGCGATGGGGACGGACCAGTATTCCGCGAGCCTTGGGAAGCGCAAGCCTTCGCCATCGCGCTTGCATTGGGCGAAAAAGGTGTGTTCAGCTGGAAGGAGTGGACAGCGACACTTGCCGAGGAGATCAACCGAGCGCAGGCTGCCGGGGATCCGGACACTGGCGAAACGTACTACCACCACTGGCTCGCGGCGTTAGAACGGATCGTAACGTCTAAAGGCATTACGACCGATGCGACGCTCAGGCATTATCACGATGCGTGGGATGCTGCTGCAGATAGAACTCCTCATGGCCAACCGATTGAATTGAGGCATGAGGATTTCGGACAACTAACTCCAAGCCTGCCATAGGATCGTGTCAGCCCTTGACGATGTTCAAGTCGGTTGTTGGCCCTTCTGCGACATGGCGACCGTTATTGATAATGGCTGCTTTCGTCTCGGGAGCAGACATTCGCCCATAGTCGAAGCATCCGCGTTTATGAGTTCACGCCCTAGAGCGCTTCCCGCGAAAGTTGCTCGACTTTCGCGAGAAGGAAGCGCTCCAAATATATGTAATCGAGCCTTTTTATCCCGTTTTGATCGAATCTCTTGATTCGATCAAAATGGGAAAGGCTCTAGGCTTTGTGGATCGGGTCGATCCAGCGCACCGCTTCCGGCTTCTCGACTGGCTCGATATCGAGATTGACGACGACCGCTTCGCCGTCGCTGCGCACCAGGACACATTCGAGCGTCTCATCGGGACTGGCATTGATCTCCTGATGCGGCACGAAGGGCGGAACATAGATGAAATCCCCCGGCCCCGCTTCCGCCACGAATTCGAGCTTCTCGCCCCAGCGCATGCGCGCCTTGCCCTTGACCACATAGATCACGCTTTCGAGCGGACCATGATGATGGGCGCCGGTCTTGGCATTGGCATGGATGGTGACAGTGCCCGCCCACAGCTTCTGCGCCCCCACGCGGGCGAAATTGATCGCCGTGCGCCGGTCCATGCCGGGCGTCTGCGCCGTGTTGGTGTCGAGTGAATTGGCCGGGATGACGCGCACGCCGTCATGCTTCCAGGCCGCCTCGCCATGCCGATGATCTTCCTGCCCGCTCATCTTCCTCGCTTCCGCACTGCTAAAGACGGGCGGAACATACCGCCTTTCGACGCCCTGGGGAAACCAAGCAGAACAGCTATTCCGCCGCGCGCGGGTCGACCGCGGGCGGCGCCATCGCCGCACTGACCGCCGCGCCCGCCAACGTAGACGTTGGTGAACGCACCGTCACGGCATTGGACGCGAGCGGCACGCCGGCCTCCTGCAGGGAGCGATAGACTCGCTTCAGCGCGTCGCGCTGCAGCAGGCTGGGATTTTTCGGCTTGGCGGTAAACTTGAGGCGCACCACCACGGCGGAATCGGTGATATCCTGGATGCCCTGCATCTTGAGAGGCGCGATGAGATCCGGTCCAAGCTCGGGATCCTCCTGCATGGCCAGGCCGACCTTCTTGATCACCTTGCGCGCCTTCTCGATATCGGCGTCGCGGTCGAGCCGGATCTCGAATTTCACCGTCGCCCAGTCGCGGCTGTAATTGGTGACCGCATCGAGCTGGCCGAAGGGGACGGTGTGGATCTGCCCGTTCTGGTGGCGCAGGCGCACCGAGCGCAGATGGATCTTCTCGACCGTGCCCTTCTGCTTGCCGGTCTCGATATATTCACCGACACGGAACGCGTCGTCCGCCATGAAGAAGACGCCGGACACGATGTCCTTGATCAACGTCTGCGACCCGAAGGAAACGGCGAGGCCGAGCACGCCGAAACCCGCGAGCAGTGGCCCGATATTGACGCCGATCGCCGAGAGGATGACGAGCGCCGTCAGCGCGACAATCCCGCCCAGCACGATGTCGCGGATGAGCGGCAGGACGGTGGCGAGACGGCCTTGCCCCATGCTGCCCACATCATCGTCGGCGCCGGCGAGATGCGGCGCCCCGGGGGCTCGCGGCGCATAGGAGTCGAAATAGGATCTGAAGAATACCCAGATGGTGCAGCCGACGAGAAAGGCGATACCGGCCTGTGCCAGGATGCTCATTCGCGCGAGCGCCGATTGCGGGTCGTTGCCGGCCACATAGACGGTCCAGATATAGATGACCGCATAGATGACGGCGATCCAGCTGCCGGCGCTGGCGATTGCCCTGACCACCGAGCGGCTGGCGGCGCGCACCGGGCTCGCCGGTTCATCATCATGGCGCTTCACCATGGCCGCATCGACGAGCGCCGGAACGCCAAAGCCCAGAATGGGACTTATCGCGATGAGCAGCAGCATGATGCTGGCGGCCGTCGACCAGTCGCTTTCTTCCGGGGCCCCGGCGGAGACCCGCGCGGCGCTCCACACCATGAGAACGCCGATGATGTTCATCGCCGGGAAGATGGCCGCGACCACACGCCTTCCCCACCCTTCCGGATTGGCGTGGCGAATGGCTTGCCGCACATCGTGCCTCGCGCTCCACACCCACCATAGGGCGAAACCGGCCGTCAGCGTGCTGGTGATGAACAGGCAGCCGATGACCGCGTCGAGATCGGCGTTGACCTGGTCGAGCAGGTTGATGCTCTCGATGATGAGCGCGACACAGACGGCATAGATCAGGAGATTGCGCCGGTGCCAATCGGCCTTGAGCACCGGCAGGAGTGGCGCTCCCGTATTGTCGGCCGCCAGCAGGAAACGCCCGACAGCGAGATAGAGCCCGACGATCAGGGCGAATCGGATGATGCTGTGGGCGAAGGCGCGCGCGAAGTCCGGATGCGGCAGCAGAAAGCGCACCGCCAGCAGACCGGCGGCGGCCATGGCCGCCAGCGCCAGGAGATCGATCAGCAGAACCTTCGCGCGCCACAGGAAGCGGACGCCCAGATCCGACTCCCGAGCCGCCGGCGGGGTTACCAGATTTCGCCGCCAGCGCAGCGGCACGAAGTAGGCGGCCGCCATCACGAAACCGATGACGATAAGCAGGAACAGGGGCGAGAAGCCCGGGGCATTCGCGTTCCAGGCCGTCGAGAATTTTTCGGGGACGCTCCCCAATTTGCCGATGCCGCGGAAGCCCTGCTCCACGCCGTCGCCAAATTTGTCACGCAGCGCGATGAGCTTGGCATAGAGTCCGTCGCGCGTGACCGCGATGGACGAATGCGCCTCGGGCTCGGCCGCGACCTTGCCGCTCTCGACGCGAATGGTCACCGGCCGGCTGCCGTCCTTGAGGCTTTTGATGATCGCCTCGACCTGCGCCGAATCCTGGCCGGAGGGCACGATGAGGGTGATGCCGGGATCGGTGGTTTGCGCCTGGCCTGCCGTGCCGGGCAAAGCCCAGCACAGCAGAATCAGAAAGAGCTTCACCACGAAGGAAGACGCTTTGCCGGTCATGATGCCGCCTGCCGTCTCTGACTACCACCGGACATGCTACACTAACCTGAAACCGTTCCCAATTTCGCCGTAAGCCGCTATTGGCGAGAAGGGCCTGGCTGGTCATCCATCCGCCGGCATGTTCTTAGAATTACTCTAAATGATTGACGTTGCGCGGCTTTTTCGCATCGTCTAATCAGGCGCGCAGGTAGCCCCCACCCGCAAATCGGGAAACCGAGCGGGTCGCCTCTATCTCATCCTTGCCAGCAATGACGTCACTCACGTCGCCGCACATGACGGCATGCGCGGCCGGCGACCGGCTTGCCCAGCTCAATCGCGTTTTCCTGCAGCATCGCCGCGCTTTGTGGTTCGCCGCCCTGCGTATCGTGCGCGACCGCCAGATCGCCGAGGACCTGGCGCAGGAAGCGTATCTGCGCGCCTTTCAGGCCAGCGAAAGTGCCCCTATCGAGCATATCGAGGCCTATCTCTACCGCACGATCCGCAATCTGGCGCTCGATCACCTGCGCCGGCTGAGGACCCGTGAACGCTATGAGGATCCGCAAGCGGCGGACGGACAGCTGGATGCCATCCCGGCCGACATACCGAGCATCGAGACGGCCCTGATCGAGCGTGAGCGTCTGCGCCTGTTCGAGGCGGCGCTCCAGTCGCTTCCCCTGCGCGCTCGCCGCGCCTGGGCCCTGTCGCAGGTCTCGGCCTGGTCCTATGACCGGATTGCCCGGCACCTCGGCGTTTCGCGCAACACCGTCTACAACGACGTGAAGCTCGTCATGGGCCATTGTGCCGATGCGCTGGCCCGCTTCGACCGGGAATGAAATATTTCTTTGTGAAGCGAGCCTTGCCCGAACGTCTGAACGAGTGAGTTCCCCGAAAGGTGAAGGCGAAGGCCCGCGTGAGACAGAACAGAACTGCGGATCGAGCGAGCGAAAAGGCGATGGACTGGTTCATCCGCCTCCAGTCGAAGCCGGACGATGACCGAACGAGACATGACTTCGCGCGGTGGCGGGACGCACATGTCGCGCATGATGAGGCCTTCCGCCGCATCGAACGCTTGATGGCCATGCCGTCCCTGCACGAAGCGAGCCGGCGCGATGCCGCGCGACTGGCGAAAAGTCCACGGCCCGAAACACGCCGCTCCTGGACGAAATATGCCGCCGCAATGGCGGCCGCACTTCTCATCGTCGTCGGCTATCTCCAGTATCCGGCTCTCCTGCTCCGCTGGCAGGCCGACCACATGACGGCGCCCGGCGAACGGAAGATTCTGACGTTGCCCGACGGATCGCTCATTGAGCTGAATACGTCATCGGCTGTGGCGCTCGATTTCGCCGGAGGCAGGCGCCGTCTGAGCCTGCTCGCCGGCGAAGTCTTCTTCGACGTGAAGCCCGATTCCGCCCACCCTTTCACCGTCACGACGCGGTTCAGCGAAACGACCGTCAAGGGCACCGCCTTCTCCATCCGAACCGGGGACGACGAGGACATGATCCTGCTCGCCCATGGCCGTGTCGCGGTCAGCCGCCTCGCCGACAGATCCAGTATGGTCGAGATCGATCCGGGTCAGTTCGTAACCGCCGATGCCGCGGCGATTTCAGAGGTGAGGACCGCCGCGCTCGACATGGCGCTCGCCTGGCGCGACGGCCGTGTCGTGTTTCGCGAGGAGGCTTTCGCCAAAGCCCTGTCCGAGCTCGACCGCTATTATGTCGGCAGCGTCGTCATTGCCAATGAGCAGCTTGAAACGATGAAGATCAGCGGCAGCTATCGCATCGATGATCCGCGGACTGCCATCCTCACGCTCGCGGCAGCCATCGGCGCGAAGGAAGCACGGTTTCCCGGCGGCCTGATAATTCTTTACTGAAACACTCAACTATTTTTGTGACGCCCTGCCCGCTGGCGCGTCAGGTCCATGAGGACTGTTGCGGCGTGAGGGGCATGCATGATGACCGGGCGGACGAAGACGAACTTGTTTCAGATCAGGCGGCATCTGCGGCTGCTGCTGTTGGGCTCCGCTCTATTGGGTTGTCCCGGTGCGTTTGCCGTGACGAAGACGCAGGATCTGCGCTTCTCGATACCGTCACAGTCTGTTGCGGCCGCACTCGACGACTTCGCGCGCCAATCCGGCTGGCAGTTCGGCTATGCCAGCGCCGCGCTCGGATCGACCAGGACACGCGCCGTCTCGGGCCTGATGCCGCCGGAACAGGCCTTGCGGACGATGCTTGCCGGAACGGGGCTCGAACTGCGCATGACCGGCCCGCGAAGCGTCGCCCTGGTGGTGCCCGAGATCTTCGCCGCCACGGTGCTGGAAGATGGGTCCGGGCTTCTCGATCCGATTGTGGTCGTCGCCAAGGACGGCGAGGCAAAGGCCGCCGATGCGCCCTATGAGACGCCAGGGTCTTCGACCCATATTTCGGCGGAGGATATCCAGCGCACGCCGCCGACGTCGGTCGGCGACATGCTGAAGACGGCGCCGGGCGTTATGCCTTCCGGCAACCGGGTCGGCGCCTCAATGGATGTCAATATCCGCGGCCTCCAGGGCCAGAACCGCGTGAATGTCATGGTCGACGGCACGCGCCAGACCAACAACTCCTATCGCGGCTATCGCGGCAGCCGCAATGAAGTCTATGTCGATCCCGATTTCGTCGGCGGCATCGATATCGCCAAGGGTCCCGCGGGCGGGATCGGCGGCGTCGGCGCCATGGGCGGCGTCGTCAATATGCGCCTCCTCGAAGCGAGTGACATCGTGCGCGAAGGCGAGAGCTACACCGCACGCATCAAGACCGCCATCGGCAACAACACGATCGCCCCGAACGACGCGGAATCCACCGGCATTCGCAATGACGGCTCGGAATTCTTCAACGGCGAGGCCTGGATGGGCAATGCCGTCATCGCCACGGTCAAGGACGACTATGAGCTGGTCGCCGGCTTCTCGCGCCGTAAATCCGGCAACTATTTCGCCGGCTCGAAGGGCAAATCCACCTTTATCGACGACCGCAATCCGTGGGTCAGGCCCAAGGAGAAGAACATCTCGCCGATTGGACCCGGCGATGAGGTGTTCAACACCTCGCAGGACATCACCTCCTTCCTCGCCAAGGGCAACTACAAGTGGGGCGACGGTCATTCGCTTGGTCTTGGCTACACTTTCTACAACAATAAATATGGCGAGTTCGATGAGACCCTGCTGCTCTTCGGCGCCAACAGCGCGCGTGCGAAGAACTATGGCGGTGATGCTGCCAATCTGTCGAGCTTCGATACGCCGCTTGGCCTTCTGAGCATGAGCATCGGCACGGAGTTCGTTCTCGAGCAGGCGCGCGAGGACGATCCCGCTACATCCGGCTTTTTCGGTGTCAATCCGAGTGGCGACCGCCTGCTGCTGAGCGCCTTCAATCAGTCGAAGCTCGATGTCACCGACTGGCTCACTGTGGCGGGCGGCCTGCGCTATGATTATTACGAATCCGAGGGCAAGGAGGACCTTGCCGATACTCTGGACAAGAACGGCAGCCGCATCAATCCGTCGGGGAGCCTCACGGTCGAGCCCTTCGAAGGTTTTCAGCTTTTCGGCGCCTATTTCGAGGGCTGGCGTCCGCCGAGCCTGCGTGAGACGGCATCGCGCCAGACGGACTATCTCGTGCCAAATCCCGAACTCGATCCAGAATTATCGCGCAATTTCGAGTTCGGCCTTAATGCATTGCGCGACGACATCTTCTTCGACGGCGACAAGTTCCGCTTCAAGGCGGTGCGCTTCGACAATACCTATGACGACTACATCATTCGCAAGCGCCGCCCCTCGGACGGTCTCTATAGCTGGGACAATATCGACAAGGCGGAGTTCAGAGGCTACGAATTCTCTGCCGCCTACGATGCGGGCTACGCCTTCCTCGAAGGTACTTTCACCAAATACGATCATATCAGCTATTGCGACGAGGTCCCGGCCAACCGGCCGCGTTGCGACTTCGGTGTCGCCGGCACTGACTACGGCCTGATGGCGATTCCGCCAAAATATTCAGGCAGCGTCACTGCCGGCGTGCGTCTCTTCGAGGAGGCGCTGACCTTTGGCGGCCGCGCCTATTTCTTCGGCCAGCGCTATGGCGGTTACAAAACCGTCGCCGGCGCCGTCAATTCGCCGATCTACTATGACGCGAAGACCGTCTACGATCTCTTCGGCAGTTACAAGGTCGATGAGACCTTCACCGTCGATATCGCCGTCGAGAATGTAGGTGATGAATATTACCTCGATCCTCTGTCGACAGGCCTCGTCCCCTCGCCCGGCCGAACCGTCAGGATGGGACTGACGGCGACGTTTTAGCCAGGTGAATTTGATCTCTCCGACCATTCCCTTCTCCCGCTTGCTTGTGGGAGAAGGTGGCCGAAGGCCGGATGAGGGTGTCGTCGGAACACAGCCCTCAACCACGGCGACGACAGACCCCTGTGGGATAGCGTACTTACTTTCAGTTGAATCCGGATATGGACAATCGCGTTGGAGGCGAGTAACTTAATGTCGTCCGGCCTTGATCGGACGCCTTTGCATACTCCCCACTCGTGATTGACTGACATAGGTCTTTTTGAGGGCGATCGGTTCGATCGTCCTTTCCCATTCCATCCGGTTTCGGATGCGCGTGACAAACTGCTTTGTAAGGAAGAATACCCTGCGGAGCAGCGAAAAGGAGACCGCCCGAGCCGGATTCCAGGCAGCAGCCAGTTTAGTCTGACAAGATCAGGAGGAGTGAATGCCGCCCCTGTCCGACCAGCCTATCGACACCAGCCGCCCGATCTGCCGCAACCTTGAGGCCCAGAGGAAACGGTATGCCGAAGATCATGCCCGCTGGCTTCGTCGCCTGCGTGAGACAAGAGATCCCGATGAGCGCGATCGCATCATGGAGACGCTCGAAAGGCTCGAATACCAGATCCAGGATGTCGAGTACCAGTTGACCGAGGCTGGATGCTACTTGCCTGAGGAGGTTCCGCACTCTGTCACGATCAAGATCGAGGGAATGGAGGTGACGCAGGCGATCCAGTTTTACAGGCAGCTCGGTTCTGGCGGCACTCCGAACAGCGTGCCCCTCGTCGCCAACAAGGCGACCCTGTGCCGGGTATACGTCCAGAACGGCTACCATCAGGACCTGCGGTTCACAGGCCGCATCCTCGTGATGGCATGGAACAACAACACGTTGAAATATGACATTCTCCGTCGCGAGCTGACGCCCCGCAACGAGCGCTCCTTGATCGTGCTCCCGGCGACGGCGACGTCGGATCGGCGCCGCCTCGCCAATACACTCAATTTCGTCCTCGACGCGAGCCATTGCAACGAACGGCTGCAGCTGGACGCCGAGGTCTGGGTCGAGGGGCATCGCGGTGACCCGAGCTACACCGGCAAGGGCGGCTGTGAACTCCTCTTCAACACACGGGAGCGGCCGGTTATCCATTGCTACCGCTACAGCCTGACGGGATTCTCGCCAACCATAGCTGAGCCAACGGACGCCGCCTGCCGCACCACCATGGAGCTCGCGCCACGCATCCTGCCCATCGAGGGTCTCACCATCAGGGATCGGGGTGTCAGGACCTTCGGGGGCGCTTTGGACACCAACAACAAATATGATCAGATGCGTATCGAGGTCCAGGGGTTGCGCGATGGGACGACGCCCACGCCTCTGGACCACGAGATCTTTGTCGCAATGGTGCCTGCGCACACCCAGGCATCAGGAGTGACGGCAGCGGGCGCTGCACTGAGCAACAGCTTCTGGTGCCTGGCGGACCGCGAGGACACATTCGCCCATGAGCTTGCTCACCTGATCATTCCCGGAGACGACCATGTGCTCGATGCCGCCTGCACGACGCCGGAGAATGTGGACACGAATTATCCAGACTATCCGAACACCACGCGCCCGTCCGGCATCGGCGAGTTCGGCGTCGATCTCGGAACATCTCCGATGGAGATCTTCGGGCCTGACACCTCCGACCTGATGAGTTATTGCAGACCGCGATGGATCTCGCCCTACAACTACGCCCGGGCATTCTCCTCACCCATGCTCAATCCGTACGACCGTCTCCTGGTCCGCGCCGGCGAAGCACAGAAGCTACTCGTCCGCTTCACGGTCGAACGCGAGGGGACGGCCACGCTGCTGTGGGCGTTTCACCTCCCGGGCGAGGCGCCGCGTCGCGTTGACAAATACGAGACCCCGCTTTCATTGCAGCTGTATCGCGCCGACGGCGACCTGCTTGTCGCCCGGCGTTGTCACCCCGCCTCTGACGCGTCCATACTCGACCCCTACGCCGATTTCCTCGAGACACTGCCCTGGACCGATGACGTGACCCGCATCGTCCTCACGCGGAACGGCGAGGTCATCGCGAGCTGGGATGTAGCCGAGGTTCCGTCTGAGCCCATCGCGCGAGATCTCTCCGCCACGCCCGTCGTCCGGCGGGATGTCGAATCCGGCCTTCGCATCAGCTGGAAACGAGCACGGCGGCGGTCCGAGACCCATCAGATGCTGCGCTACTCACCTGATGGCGGCGCGACCTGGATACCCTACGCCATCGACATCGAAGGCGACGAGGTTGAAATCCCGCTCGACCTGCTGCGTGGGGCAGGCGACCTCAGGTTCCAGCTGGCGACATCCACGGGCATCCGCACCACCTTCATTGAGACGTCGGTGCCGCGGCTCGGCAGCGAGGCCGTCCGCGTCGTGGAGATCCTGGCGCCCGCTGCCGATGCGGTTCTATCGACGCGTCAGCCGGTCCGGCTGATCGGCAGGACCGAAATGTGGCTCGATGGCCGCAGTGACGATCCCCACGCCTACTGGACGTCGAACCGCGACGGGTTCCTGGCCGACGGGTTGCAGGCCGAGATTGACGGGCTGTCACGGGGACGGCACGTCCTGCGTCTCGTCGTCGATGACGGGACATCGGAAACTTCTGATCGGGTGATCGTCAGCGTCGGGGACGATTAGACCGTCTGGCGCGGCACCGGCAGTCGGATCGTGATGCGCGTGCCGCGGCCGTCGGCAATCGGGCTTGCTGCCGTGATGCTGCCGCCCAGCGCCGACACGATGCCGCGGCAGATGGCGAGGCCGAGGCCCACGCCGGCACTGCGCCCGTCGCCCTGTTTGGCGCGGTAGAACTTGTCGAAGACACGCTCGAGATCGTCAGGCGGAATGCCCTGCCCTTCATCGCTCACCTCGATCAGGATCTCACCGAGGCGCGCCGCGGCACCGACCTTGGTGGGACTGCCCGCGGGTGAATATTTATGCGCATTGTCGAGCAGATTGAACACCACCTGCTCCAGCAGGCCGCTGTCGCCATGGACGAGCGGCAGCCCGGCCGCGATCGCGAGCTCGATCCGCCGCTCGGGCCAGGTCGAGCGGGCACGCGTGACCGCCGCCCGGATGACGTCGGCGAGATCGACCCAGTCGCGCCCGATCTCGAGATTGGGGGCCTCGAGGCGCGTCATGTCGAGGAGATTGGTGACGAATTGCGACATGCGCCGCGTCTCCTCCTCGATCGCCGAGAGAAGCTCGCTCTGGCTCTCCTTCGGCATCTGGCCGCCGAGGCTTCTGAGGCTCGTCACCGCGCCCAGGATCGTGGCGAGCGGCGTGCGCAGGTCGTGCGAGATGGAGGAGAGCAGCGCCGAACGCAGACGTTCGCTTTCGGCCATGGCCTCGGCCTTGGCCGCGTCCACCGCCAGTAATGTGCGCTCGATCGCCACCGTTGTCTGGTCGATCAGCGCCTCGATCACGCGTTGATCCTCACCCGAGACATCGCGCGCGCCGGGCCTGAGGCCGATTACACCGACGATGCCGCGCGGCGTCGCGAGCGGACGGAAGGTGAAATGCGCGTTGGGCAAGGTCGTGGTGCCGAGCCCCGCCGCCTCGCGATGGTTGAGCGCCCAGCGCGCCGCCGTCCATTCGCCGGGGCCCATGATGTCTTCCGGCGGAAAGGCCGCCTTGATCTCGAGCTCGCCATTCTCCCCCAGAAGCACGATGCTCTCGCCCTTGATGGCCGACGCCGTCTGCGAGGCGACCGCCCAGAGCACATCGTCGAGCGCTGCCGTGCCCGAGAGCTTGCGCGAGAAGTCGAACAGCATCTGCGTCTGGAATATGCGCCGGCCGGCCGCAACCGATTGTTCGCGCACGCGTCCCGACAGGCTGCCGGTAATGACCGCGACCAGCAGGAACACGGTGAGCGCCAGAAGCTCATGCGGGCTTGCCACGGTCAGCGTGTGGAGCGGCGCGATGAAGAAGAAATTATAGGCGAGAAACGAAAGCAGTGCCGCCACGATGGCGCTGCTAGTGCCGAAACGGTTGGCGCACAGCAGCACCGCGGCGAGGAAGAACATCGAGATGGCCGGCGCCTGCAACCATTGGATCGCAAAAAGGCCGAGGCCCGTGGCGATCGCCACCGCGACGAAGGCGCCGATATAGGCGCTTGCCGCCATCACCGGACGCGGCCATTGGAAAGATGGCGCCTTGCCCTTGGGCGGCGTCACGATATGGACGGCTATGCCTTCCGCCTGGCGCGTGATCTCGTCCGACAGCGAACGGCCGATGAAGCGCTTGAACCAGGAGGCGCGCGAGCGCCCGAGCACGATCTGGGTGATGTTCTCGCGTCTCGCATAGCGCAGGACTTCAGTGGGCAGATCGCGTGCCGAAAGCCTGGAGATGTCGGCGCCGAGGCGTTGCGCGAGTTTCAGCGCCTCCTCGACCCGCTTCAGCGCCTCCGGATCGCGCCCATCGCGCCCGATTCGATCGAGATGCGCCGCCACCCAGCCGGCATTGAGTCCCTTGGCGAGCCTCCCCGCCACGCGCACCACCGCCTGCGACTGCGCATCCGGCCCGACGCAGACCAGGATGCGCTCTGCCGTCGGCCACGGCCCTTCGATGGCGTTCTGGCGCAGAAAGTCGACCATCTCGTCATCGACGCGGTCGGCGGTGCGCCTGAGCGCCAGTTCGCGCAAGGCGGTGAGATTGCCCGGCTTGAAGAAATTGTCGGCGGCGCGCCTGGCATTGTCCGGCAGATAGACCTTGCCGTCCCTCAGTCTTTCCAGAAGCTCGTCCGGCGTGACGTCGACCACCACGACGTCATCCGCCCTCTCGATCACCGTGTCGGGCACCACTTCGCGGATGGTGATGCCAGTGATGCCGGCGACGACGTCGGACAGGCTTTCGACATGCTGGATGTTGAGCGCCGTCCAGACGTCGATGCCGGCAGTGAGCAGTTCCTCGACATCCTGAAAACGCTTCGGATGCCGGCTATCCGGCGCGTTCGTATGCGCGAGCTCGTCGACGATGATGAGGTCGGGCCTGCGCGCCAGCGCCGCATCGACGTCGAATTCCATCAGCGTCCGGCCCTTATAGGCGACCGGCCGGCGCGGCAGCACTTCGAGGCCCTCAAGCAAGGCCGCCGTGTCGCTACGCCCATGCGTTTCGACGAGGCCGACCATAACGTCGCGGCCTTCCGCCTTGAGCCGCCGGGCACCCGACAGCATCGCATAGGTCTTGCCTACGCCAGGGGATGCCCCCAGAAACACCTTGAGCTTGCCGCGCGCTTCACGCCCGGCAAGCTTCAGGAGGGCGTCCGGTGACGGACGAAGGTGAGGACTTTGGACCATGCGCCTCTCTATGTTCTATCCGGCCCCCAGCGCGTCAAGAGCGATGTTGAGGGAAAGCACGCTGACGCGCGGCTCGCCGAATATGCCAAGCACCGGCCTGTAGATGTGGCTCTCGACCAGCCCTCTCACGCGCTCCTCGGCAAGGTTGCGCGCTTTGGCGACTCGCCCCACTTGCTGCAGCGCATAGGCGGGCGAGATTTGGGGGTCGAGCCCGCTCGCCGAAGCTGTGGCGGCATCTGGCGGCAGGCTCTGGACGCCATCAGCGGCCTTGATGCGCTCGGCATCCGCCGCGATCCGCTCGATGAGCTTCTTCGATGTCGGCCCCAGATTGGCGCCCGAGGATGCCGAAGCGTCATAGCCGGAACCGGCGGCCGAGATGCGCGGCCAGAAATAGCGATTGTCGGCGAAGGTCTGGCCTAAGAGAGCCGAGCCCCTCACCTTGCCGTCGAGGACGACCAGGCTGCCATTGGCCTTGCCCGGGAATAGCGCTTGCGCCACCCCCGTCATCGCCAGGGGATAGGCGATGCCGGTGATGAGCATGAGAAGAGCGAAGAGGAACAGCGCCGGGCGCAATTGTGAGAACATGGAAACCTCCTTCAGGCGAGTTGAAGCGCCGAAACAATGATGTCGATGGCCTTGATGCCGATGAAGGGCACCACCAGTCCGCCGAAGCCGTAGATGAGCAGGTTGCGGCGCAGGAGCTCGCCCGCGCCGACGGCGCGATAGGCGATGCCTTTCAGCGCCAGCGGGATCAGCGCGATAATGATCAGCGCGTTGAAGATGACCGCCGACAGGATGGCGCTTTCGGGCGAGGAAAGCCCCATGATATTGAGCGCGCCGAGCTCCGGATAGGTCGCCACGAACAGCGCCGGGATGATGGCGAAATACTTCGCCACGTCATTGGCGATCGAGAAGGTGGTGAGTGAGCCCCGTGTCATCAGGAGCTGCTTGCCGATTTCCACGATCTCGATGAGCTTGGTGGGATTGGAGTCGAGATCGACCATATTGCCGGCCTCGCGCGCGGCCTGGGTGCCCGACTGCATGGCCACACCGACATCGGCCTGCGCCAGAGCGGGCGCGTCATTGGTGCCATCGCCGCACATGGCGATGAGCCGGCCCTTGGCCTGCTCGGCGCGGATATAAGCGAGCTTGTCCTCTGGCGTGGCTTCCGCAATGAAATCGTCGACTCCCGCTTCGGACGCGATGGCCGCGGCGGTCACCGGATTGTCGCCGGTCACCATCACCGTCTTGATGCCCATATTGCGCAGCGCGTTGAAGCGCTCCTTGATGTCGGACTTGACCACGTCCTTGAGCTGAATGACGCCGAGGAGGCGTCCGTTCTCGGCCACCGCCAGTGGCGTGCCGCCGGTACGTGAGATGCGGTCTACCGCTTCACGGAAGGCGGCCGGCGCAGCGCTCGCCGCCACGTTGACATGCTTGAGGATGGCATCGACGGCGCCCTTGCGGATGACACGGTCGCCGAGATCGACGCCCGACAGCCGAGTCAGCGCCGAGAACGGCACCGTCACCGCCTTTTTGCCCTTGAGATCGGGCTCGGCGACATGGTGATTGCCCTTGGCCAGCGCGAGGATGGAGCGGCCCTCCGGCGTCTCGTCCGACAGCGAGGCGAGGAGCGCGGTCTCGGCGAGCGCCTGCTCTGAAGTGCCCGGTACCGGCAGGAACGCCGTCGCCAGGCGGTTGCCGAAGGTGATCGTGCCGGTCTTGTCGAGGAGCAGCGTGTCGACATCGCCCGCCGCTTCCACCGCGCGGCCCGAGGTCGCGATCACATTGAAGCGGATGAGCCGGTCCATGCCGGCGATGCCGATGGCCGAGAGCAGCCCGCCGATCGTCGTCGGGATGAGGGTGACGAGCAGCGCGGCCAGCACGGTGACCGAGAGAATGGTCGCCGAATAGCCGGCAATGCCCCACAGCGACACGACGACGAACAGGAAGATGAGCGTCATGCCGGAGAGCAGGATCGACAGCGCCAGCTCATTCGGCGTCTTCTGGCGTTCGGCGCCTTCGACCAGCGCGATCATGCGGTCGAGGAAGCTGTGGCCGGGGGCCGCGGTCACTTTCACCTTGATCCAGTCGGAGAGCACCGTCGTGCCGCCGGTGACGGCAGAGCGGTCGCCACCCGATTCGCGGATCACGGGAGCGGATTCGCCGGTAATCGCCGATTCATTGACGGACGCGATGCCCTCGATGATCTCGCCATCGGCCGGGATGACCTCGCCCGCCTCGACGATCACGATATCGCCTTCGCTGAGCTCGAGGGCCGAGATCTTCTCGTAGAGGTCTTTGCGCGCGTCCGGCTGGAGGAGCCGGCGCGCGACCGTGTCGCTGCGGGTGCGCCGCAGCGCATCGGCCTGCGCCTTGCCTCTGCCTTCCGCCACCGCTTCGGCGAAATTGGCGAACAGCACGGTGAACCACAGCCAGGCGGCGATCTGGCCGGAGAACATCGCGGTCCCGGTGCCAGCGAACAGATCGCGCAGCCACATCGCCGTCACCAGCAGGGCGACGACGGCGGTGACGAAGATCACCGGATTGCGCGACAGGGTTTTCGGCCTGAACTTGACGAAGGCCTGCTTCATCGCCTCGCGCGTGATCTTGCTGTCGAAGAGCGAGGGATTGACGTGTTTGGTGGACATCGAAGTGACTCCGATTAGCGCAACAACTAGAAGGTCTTGCCGGCAAGCATGGCGAAATGCTCGACGATGGGGCCCAAGGCGAGGGCCGGGAAATATTGCAGGCCGCCGAGGATCAGGATCACGCCGATCAGCAGCCCCACGAAGAGCGGCCCATGGGTGGGGAAACTGCCCTGCGTCTGCGGGATCTTTTTCTTGGCGGCGAGCGCGCCCGCGATCGCCATCACCGGAATGACATAGGCGAAGCGGCCCATGGCCATGGCGATGCCGAGCGTCGTGTTGAACCACGGCGTGTTGGCGTTGAGACCGGCGAAGGCCGAGCCGTTGTTGCCGGTGGCCGAGGAGAAGGCGTAGAGGATCTCGGAGAGACCGTGCGGGCCGCTATTGGCGAGGCTCGACAGCGCCACCGGCAGCATCGCCGAAATGGCGGTGAAGCCCAGGATGACGAGCGGCAGGACGAGGATGGCGAGTACCGCCAGCTTCATCTCCTTGGCCTCGATCTTTTTGCCGAGATAGTCCGGCGTGCGGCCGACCATCAGACCGGCGATGAAGACGCCGAGCAGCGCCATCACGATCATGCCATAGAGGCCGGAGCCGACGCCGCCCGGCAGGATCTCGCCGAGCTGCATCAGAAACATCGGGACAAGGCCGCCGAGCGGCGTGAGCGAGGCGTGCATGGCATTGACCGCGCCGCAGGAGAGGCCGGTCGTGACGGCGGCGAAGAGCACCGACATGGCGAGCCCGAAGCGCACTTCCTTGCCTTCATAATTGGCGGGGCTGTCGATGCCGAGCTGGCTCAGAAGTGGATTACCGCTCGCCTCCGACCAATAGATGGCGGCGGCGCCGGCTGCGAGCATCACCATCATCACGATGAGAAGCGCCCTGCCCTGGCGCATGTCGCCCACCATGCGGCCGAACATGATCGGCATGGCGGCCGAGACGACCAGCATGGCGAAGATCGAGAGGTAATTGGCCCACTGATTTGGGTTCTCGAAAGGATGCGCGGAATTGGCGTTGAAGAAGCCGCCGCCATTGGTGCCGAGCTGCTTGATGGCCTCCTGGCTCGCGACCGGGCCCAGCGCGATCACCTGCTTGGCCCCTTCGAGCGTGGTCGCCTCGACCGAGCCTTGCAGCGTCTGCGGCACGCCGAGCGCCGCGAAGCCCAAGGCGACGATGATCGCCAGCGGCAGCAGCACATAGAGCGTCGCGCGGGTCATATCGACCCAGAAATTGCCGAGAGTCTTCGCTTCCGTGCGCGCGAAGGCACGCGTCACTGCCACGGCGAGCGCGATGCCGGTGGCGGCTGAGAGAAAGTTCTGCACCGTGAAGCCGGCCATCTGCGTGAAATGGCTCATCGTCGTTTCACCGCCATAGGACTGCCAGTTGGTGTTGCTGACGAAGCTGACGGCGGTGTTGAAGGCGAGATGCTCGCTGGTGCCGGAAAAACCCTGCGGGTCCAGCGGCAGATAGAACTGCAGCCGCTGAAGTAGATAGAGGACGACGAAGCCGATGAAGTTGAAGAGCAGCATGGCGAGCGCGTAGGAGGCCCAGCTCTGCTCGCGTTTGGGATCGACGCCGGCAAGACGATAGAGACCGCCTTCCGCCGGCAAGAGTTCGGCGCGGCCGAAGAGCCTCGCCATATAGAGGCCGAGCGGCAAGGCCGCGGCAATGACGATGGCGAAAACGAGAATGATCTGCAGCCAGCCTGCGAGGGTCATGGCATCACCTGAGTGTTCTAGTATTTTTCGGGATGGACGAGGGTGTGGACGAGATAGGCGACGAGGCCTGCCGCGACGAGCAATCCGATGAAGGCTTCCGACATGGCGGGCCTCCTAGATCCGGTCGCACAGGCGGACATAGGCCGCCATCAGCGCGAATATCGCCGCGCCCAATCCCAAATAGACGATATCAAGCATGTTTGCCTCCTGTTCCGCCGCAGGAGGTCGCGCTTTCGGCATCAAGTTTCAATGCGGGAACGAGGGGCCCGGCATAAGTTTTCCATAAAGATGGGCATGGGCACTCTCACCACCTCCCCTTCTCCCGCTTGCGGGAGAAGGTGCCCGATAGGGCGGATGAGGGTGTTGGTTCAGCTCACTATACTCTTCAAGAGACCGGGATAATAAAGCTTCGGCGCCTCCCACACTTGTGGCAGTACAGAAGCTGAGAGAACCCCCTCATCCGGCCTTCGGCCACCTTCTCCCGCAAGCGGGAGAAGGGGAAGCTAGGTAAGGCCTTGCGTACTGCAATGAATTTCTCCGGACCTCCCTGCGCAAGCGGGAGAAGGGAAAATCCACGACAGAGGAAGACGAGGATTGAGTGAATCCTACAACTGCACGCCGCGCGTCAGCGCGCCGTCGATAACCAGATTGGTACCCGTGGTGAAGCTCGACACCGGGCTCGCCAGGAAGACGATGCCGCGCCCGATCTCCTCGGGCTTCGCCATTCGCCCCGTGGGGTTGAGCGCCAGCGCCTTGCCGAAAAGATCGGGCAAGTTCTTCTCGACATGCTCCCAGATTCCGCCGGCGAAATAGACATTGCCAGGCGAGACGACATTGACGCGGATCATCTTGGGCGCCAGCTCGAAAGCCATGCGCTGGCCATAGTGAATGAGCGCCGCCTTGAAGGCGCCATAGGCGGGACCGGTGAAATCGACTTCGCGGCCCGAGACCGACGAGACGATCACGATCGACGGCGCCTTGGACTTCTCGAGATGGGGCAGCACCGCATTGACGGCGCGCACCGTATGCAGCATGTCAATCTGGAACTGTTTCTGCCAGGCTTCCTCGCTGTGGTCGACCGCCAGCGCCGAGACATTGGCGACGAGGATGTCGATGCCGCCCAGCGCCTTGGCGCTGGCGCCGATCCAGCCTTCGAGCTCGTCCTTGTTGCCGACATCGACCGCCTGGCCGAAGCTCTTCACACCCTTCTTGCCGAGGGCAGCGACGGCGTCGTCCACTTCCGCTTTGTTGCGGGCGCAGATCGAGACATTTGCGCCCTCGTCCGCAAAGATATCGGCGGCGCGCCGCCCGATGCCCTTGGTCCCGCCCGTCACCAGCGCGTTCAAGCCTTTCAACTCTAGGTCCATGATTTGCTACTCCTTCCGGAACATTTCATATGCAGCTGACTATCCGCCGGCCTCAGATCACCGGCAAGCACCATATGGCGAAGAACGGCTCATCACCCGACGCCATGGTATGGCGGATGTTGGGTGTGTTATAAAATTTCCCGCCAATACCCGGCCTGAACCAGTCTTCGTCGCCATGCTGAAACTTGCCCTCGGAGAGCGCCAGATAGACTTCCTCCGGCGCGTGGTTGTGATCCGGATAGCGCACATGCGGCGCGAGCAGGCTCACCCCGATCCAGATGTCATCACGCGCTTCATAGGCGTTTGGCCCGACAATCAGCGCATAGGCATGGGCATCGTCGAAATTGGCGCTGGCGTTCGGATGGGATTGCGCCCGTTTCGTCCAGGTGAGATGGGGTTCCACGGCTGCGAAGCTCTGCACCAGCGCCGCATGTGTCGCGCGCGCATTGTCGAGCGCCGGCTCGAGATGAACACAGACCGGAAGACGCCCAGGCGTATCCGTTCCAGGCCCGCGATACTCGGTCAGCGCCGTGAAGACGCGATCTATGCAGCGTGCCGCGTCCGGAACCGGAGCGCGTTGAAGCGCCTCGAACAGCCTGTCGAGAAAGACCTGCAAATGCGGCGGACGCCCGTTCATTCATGCCTCTTTGCTGATTGAGCTCAGCTGGAGGCATCGGCTAAGCCTTGTCAAGCCATTCCCGGATCGCCAGGATCGAAGGGCATGACCGCAAGGAACATGCCTTATGAATTTTCGGCATTCACAGAGGCCCCGGATGAATGCTTATACTGAATACTGAAGCACCGGGCTGTTTTCGACCGCGAGTGCAAAAACATTGGGGAGAGAGACACCATGCAGCGCGTCAAATTCATCGACAGAATGGCCTCGGGCAGGATCGACCGGCGCACCATGCTGCGTCAGGCCGGCGCCTTTGGTGTCGGGCTTCTGGCTCTCCCCCGGCTGCCACAGGCGGCCGAAGTGCTGACCTGCCTCGAATGGGCGGGCTACGATGCCCCCGACTATTTCAAGAGCTTTGTCGACAAGCATGGCAGCGCGCCGAACTTCTCGATTTTCTCTGGCGAGGAGGATGCGCTCGCCAAGGTTCTCGCCGGCTTCAAGGCGGATGTGATGCATCCCTGCAATTATTCGGTGAACCGTTTCGTCAACGCCAAGGTTGCAGCCGAGATAGACACGGCGAAGTTGTCGAACTGGAAGGACGTATTCCCGGCCTTGCAGACGGCGAGTGGCGTGGTCATGGACGGCAAGGTCGTCATGGCGCCGGCCGACTGGGGCAATTCGAGCATCGCCTATCGCACCGATCTCGTCGATCCGGAATTCCAGAAGAACGAGAGCTGGAGCATCTTCTATGACGACAAATATGCCGGCAAGGTGTCGATGCTCGACAACGAGCTCGCCATCGCCATCGGCCTGATGGTCGGCGGCGAGAAATATGAAACGGCCGCCAACGAGACGGGCGAGAAACTCGCCGCGGCGGCGAAGGAGTGGGGCACGAAGGCCGTGCAGAACTCCCGTTTCCTGTGGAACGACCCCTCCGAGCTGCAGCAGGCCCTGGCCTCGGGCGAGGTGGTCGCCGCATATGCCTGGAACGACGTCTACCGCAATCTCAAGCGCGAGGGCATCCCGGTCGCCTATGCGCGGCCCAAGGAAGGCTATTTCACCTGGTTCTGTGGCCTCACTCTCCTCAATACAGGCAAGGCGGACCCGGCGCTCGCTTACGATTTCATCGACGCCTGGCTGTCGCCCGAAACCGGCAAGCTGCTGATCGAAGGCTCTGGCTACGGCCATGCGAATATGAAAGCCTTCGAGATCGCCAATAAGCAAGACGTCGCCGACATGGGCATCACCGATCCGGTCGAGCATATGAAACAAGCCATCCTCTTCATCCAGGTCAGCGACGCGGTGCAGACCGAGTGGAATAAGGTCTGGGGAGACCTGAAAGCGCTCAAGCAATAAAGCGGGCTCAGCCCCATGCTCCAGCGGCGGCCAGACTGGCTCACCGGCTACGGCCTGCTTTCGCCAGCGATCATCATCATGGCCGTCATGATGGTGGCGCCGCTTCTAGAGCGTTTTCGTGATTGATGGAATCTGGGGGATTCTCAGGGGGAGGGTTTTCTGATTCCTTGTTCTTGTGGTTGATTCGGCACGAGGACCCCATGGGCAAGCCCTATTCCCAGGATTTACGTGATCGCGTGTTGGCGGCGGTTGACGGCGGGCTGAAGCCCGGCGCGGTGGCTGAGCTGTTTCATGTCGATGTGTCCTACGTCTATAAGATTCTGATCCGGCGTCGGACCAGCGGAATGACGACAGCGCTGCCGTGGGCTGGTGGTCCCCAGCCCAAGCTCAAGGGCCATCATGAAGTTCTACGCCAGCATGTGAGTGAGAACTGTGATGCCACGCTAGCGGAGATCCGGACCTTCTTACTGGCTGAGCATGGTATCGAGGTCAGTGTTGGTTGCCTTTGGAATGCTCTCAAGCAGTTGAAGCTGCCGCTCAAAAAAAGACACAACGCGCCACCGAGCAGGAGCGCGAAGACATCGCCGAAGCGCGCCGAGCCTGGCACGAGGCTCAGAGCGATCTAAACGCGGCGCGCCTTGTCTTCATCGATGAGACCGGCGCTCAAACTAACATGGCACGCCGCTATGGCCGCGCTCCCCGCGGACAGCGCCTGCTGTGCAAAGTCCCGTGGGGACATTGGAAAACGATAACCTTCGTCGCCGCTCTCAGATGCGACGGTATCACCGCACCTGCCGTCTTCGATGGTCCGATGGATGGCGAGTGCTTCCGCGCCTATGTCGAACAGATCCTTGCGCCCACACTCTCAACCGGCGACATCGTCATCATGGACAATCTCGCCAGCCACAAGGTTCCCGGCATCAAGGATGCGATCGAAGCCGCCGGTGCTGCTCTGCGTTACCTGCCCCCTTACTCACCCGATCTCAACCCCATCGAGCAGGCAATCGCCAAGTTCAAATCACACCTGCGAAAGGAAGCTGCCCGTACTCTCGAAACCCTCATCCAGGCTATCGCCCGCACTCTCAACACCTTCACACTGAAAGAGTGCGAAAACTATATCCGCGCCGCTGGCTATCGCCATCAACTATGAAAATGCTCTAGCCATGGCGGCCTTGAGCTTCTGGACCCAGCAGGGCTTCGAGATCGACCGCAGCTTCACGCTCGCAAATTACTTTGCGCTGGTCGAACCGTCATCGGAACCCACCACCTGGATGGGCATCCCCTTTCCGCTGAAATACCCGGTGCCGGCGATCCTGCTGGTCAAGTCCATCGCCATGTCGCTGGCGATAACCGTGGCCGTCATCGCCATGGCCTATCCTATGGCCTATTTCCTGGCTTTCCACGTCACGCGCCGCAAGGCCCTGTGGCTCGTCCTCCTCACTATTCCGTTCTGGACGAGCTATCTCTTGCGTGTCTTCGCCTGGAAGATCGTGCTCGGTTTCAACGGCGCCATCAATTCGGGCTTGAAATCGCTCGGCGTCATCGTCGAGCCTCTGTCCTTCCTGCTGTACAACCCCTTGGCGGTGATGATCACCCTCGTCCATGCCTGGGTCGCCTTTGCCGTGCTGCCGATCTTCGTGTCGCTCGACAAGGTCGACCGCTCTCTGCTCGAGGCGGCGACCGATCTCGGCGACAGCGGACTCAGGCGCTTCCTGCAGGTCACGTTGCCGCTCTCGGCCCCCGGCACCATTGGCGCCGCCCTCCTCGTCTTCATTCCGACGGTCGGGGATTATGTGACGCCGACGCTCGTCGGCGGCCCCAGTGGAACGATGATCGGCAATCTCATCCAGGAGCTGTTCCTGCGCCAGAACAACGCGCCCTTAGGCGCAGCGGTCTCCATCAGCATGATGCTGGTGATCGCCGTGATCGTCGCCTTCTTCCTCTGGATCATCGGTTTCCGGCGGCTCAGATCGAGGGTCAGGTGACGGCATGAAATCGACGGAGCGTCTCCTTTATCTTTATGCCGTGCTGTTCATGGTGTTCCTCTACGGCCCGATTCTGCTGGCGCCGTTGTTCTCTTTCAATGACAGCATATTCGCGACCTTCCCCCTCAAAGGCTTCACCTTCAGGCACTATGCCGAAATGGCCGGCAATACCGGCCTCCTTCAGGCCTTGCGCAACAGCCTGGTCGTCGCCTCGGTGTCCTCCCCTTATCGCGACCGCGGTCAGCGTGCCGGCGGCGATCGCGCTCACCCGCTACAAGCTGCCGGGCAGCGGCGCCATTCTCACCGCCATGTCGGCGCCGCTCATCGTGCCCTCGATCATCTTTGGTGTGGCGCTTCTCATCATCATCCTGCGCTTTCTGGGCCTGGAGCTCAGCCTGTGGACCATCGGCGCCAGCCATGTCTTCATCTCCATCCCCTTCGCCATGACGGTGCTGATGTCGAGGCTCGAAGGCTTCGACAAGAGCCTCGAAGAGGCATCGCGCGATCTGGGTGAAGGTGCCTGGATGACCTTCCTGCGGGTGACCTTGCCGCTGGCGATGTCCGGCATCGTGTCGAGCCTCCTGCTCTGCTTCGTCACCTCGTTCGACGAATTCGTGCTTGCCTTCTTCCTGTCGGGCACCGAGACGACCTTGCCGGTCTATCTCTTTGGCCAGCTGCGCTTTCCCAATAAGCTGCCGGGCATGCTCGCACTCGGCTCCACCATCCTTTTGTTCTCGGCCGTCATCGTCATTCTGGCCGAATTTATGCGCCGGCGCGGCGTGCAATCCGGTTCCGCGGGAGATGTCTGACATGGCCGGAAGCATCGGCGAGGTGATCGAGATCAGGGATGTCGCCAAGTATTTCGGGCCGGTGGCCGCCGTTGACGGCGTTTCCTTCGGCATCGAGCGGGGCGAGTTCTTCTCGCTCCTCGGTCCCTCCGGCTGCGGCAAGACCACGTTGCTGCGCATGCTGGCCGGCTTCGAGCACCCGACGCAGGGCGACATCCTCATCGACGGCCAGCCGATGGTGAATGTGCCCGCCAATAAGCGCCCGACCAATATGGTCTTCCAGAGCTACGCCATTTTCCCGCATCTGAATGTCGAGGAAAATGTCGGCTATGGCCTCAGGAACCGCAAGCTCGCCAAGGAAGAGGCGCGGTCCAGGGTCGCCGCCGCCCTCGATCTGGTCAAGCTCGCCGGCTATGGCAAACGCGCCGCGCATCAGCTGTCCGGCGGCCAGCGCCAGCGCGTGGCGCTCGCCCGTGCTTTGGTCTGCCGGCCGAAAGTTCTGCTTCTCGACGAGCCCCTGGGCGCGCTCGACAAGAAACTGCGCGAGGAGATGCAGCTGGAGGTGCGCCAGCTGCAGCGCAATGTCGGCATCACCTTCGTCTTCGTGACCCATGACCAGGAAGAGGCCTTGACACTGTCGGACCGTATCGCCGTCATGTCCTCCGGCAAGGTGCTGCAGATCGCCCGTGCCGATGATCTCTATGAGAATCCGAACTGTCGTGAAGTGGCGGAGTTCATCGGCAATATGAATCTGTTCGAGGGCAAGGTCGCCGCCGCCGCGGAGGGTATTGTGGCGGTCGACACCGCCACCGGCCGCTTGCGCGTACCTTATGCGAGCCCCCTCGATGCTGGGGCGACCGTGCACCTGGCGGTCCGTCCCGAGAAACTGGCGCTCCTGGCGAGCCCCGCCGACGGGGTCAACGCCGTCAAGGGCCGGATCATCGCCCAGACCTATCTGGGCGACCGCCGTCAGTATCTTGTGCGGATCGAAGGCCTGACGAAACCCATCGCCGTCTCACGACAGATTTCAGGCACCGAACCATCGCTGCCATCGGACGGCGACGTGTGGCTGACCTGGCCGCCGCAGCTAGGACGGCTTTTGACGAGTTAGATCGAAGAACAATCGCGTATTTCCCTTTCTCCCGCTTGCGCAGCGAGGCTTACCGGTTTCCCCTTCTCCCGCTTGCGGGAGAAGGTGGCCGAAGGCCGGATGAAGGTGTTCTCTCCGCTTCTATACAGCCACAAGCGTGGGAAGTGTCGAAGCTTTGTTATCTTGTTCTCTTGAAAGGTTATCGTGAGTTGAACCGACACCCTCATCCGCCCTGTCGGGCACCTTCTCCCGCAAGCGGGAGAAGGGAAGCCAAGTTCGAAAACTCCAAGTTGATTTGCGCGTTTTACCTGTTCTTTCCCTGTTTCACGAAGGCGGCAAAGCCTTCGTCATAATCCGGATGCCAGCGCGACAAAGGCGGCCGGTTCTCGATGATGTCGCCGGCCGCCCAGGCGATGCGCTTCTCGTCGAGGTCGCGCGTCGCCTCATTGTCCGGACAGAGGATATAGAAATCTCCCCGCTCCAGAGATTCGAGCATGAACTCCACCGTCTGCTCCGGCGTCCACGCACCCTCCGGCTTCTCGGTGCGTCCCCTGGCGGTGAGGCCGGTGAATACGAAGCCGGGAATGAGCAGATGCGCCGTCACCTGGCACTCCTTCCGCGAGCGCAATTCATGCTGCAGCGCCTCGGTGAAGACTTTGACGCCGGCTTTCGCGACATTATAGGCCGGGTCGCCCGGCGGCGTGGTAATACCCTGTTTCGAGCCGGTATTGATGATGAGGCCGGGCGTTCCTTGCGCGATCATATTGGGCGCAAAGACACGCGTCCCGTGGATAACGCCCAGGAGATTGACCGCCAGAACCTGGTCCCAGTTTTCCCAGGCGCCGAAGATCTGGCTGCCGGGCTGGATGCCGGCATTGTTCATGACCACATCGATATGGCCGAAACGCTCCCGCACCATGCGTTCGACATTCGTTAAATCTTCCGGCAGGCTGACATCGCACGGCGCTGTAACGCAATCCTCCGTTCCGCCGAGACGGCTCGCCGCTTGCGTCAGCCGATCGGCATCGCGATCGGCGATACAGACCTTCAGGCCAAGGGAGAGGAATTTCCGCGCCGCCGCGAGACCGATGCCGGAGGCGCCGCCGGTGACGACGGCGACATTGCCGGACTTCAGGGCTGCAATCTTCATCCGTCGCTCCTCACAGCACGCCCGGATAGGCGCCGCCGTCGATCAGCAGGTTCTGAGCCGTGATGTAGCCGGCATGGGCCGAGCACAGGAAGGCGCAGGCCTTGCCGAATTCCTCCGGACTGCCGAAGCGCTTCGCCGGAATGGCGCCCTCCTCCTCGGCGCGGAGCGCATCGACGCCGACGCCCTGCTTCAGCGCCGCCAGATTGAGCCCGTCGGTGAGCCGGCGCGTCTCGAACGAGCCCGGCAAGAGGAAGTTGATCGTGACATTGGCATGCGCGACCGAACGCGCCACGCCGGCGAGGAAGCCGGTGAGACCGAGCCGCGCCCCGCTCGACAGATCGAGCCCGGCGAGCGGCATCTTCACCGACCCCGAGGTGATATTGACGATGCGCCCGAAGCGGCGCGCCACCATGCCGTCGATCACCGCCTGGACGAGCTCGATGGGGCTCACCATGTTGTTGACCAGGCCCTGGAGCTGCGCTTCGCGATCCACCTGGCGGAAATCGCGGTAGGGCGGCCCGCCATTGTTGTTCACCAATATGTCGACATGCGGCACGGCGGCGAGAATGCGGGCCTGACCGTCCGGCATCGCCACATCGGCGACGACCGGAATCACTTCCGAGCCGGTCTCACCGGCGATCTCGCGTGCCGTCTCCTCGAGCGCCGTCTTGTCGCGGCCATTGATCACCACGGTGCAACCCGCTCTGGCCAGCTCGAAGGCGCAGGCCTTGCCGAGCCCGCGGCTCGAGGCGCACACCACCGCATTGCGTCCGGCAATATCCAGATCCACGGCGTTTCTCCCTTAGATGTCGTTCAGAAGGTCGCCGACGCGCCGCCATCGACACTCAGGACCTGTCCAGTCACATATTGTGCGTCATCCGAGCACAGGAAGAAAGCGGGTCCCGCCATATCGGCGGGCTTGCCGTAGCGGCGCATGGGAATGCGGCCGTATTTCACATAGATGTCACGGAACCAGTCGGCGTCATATTCATGCGAGCCGTCGGGCTGTATCGACATCGGCGTGTCGACGAAACCCGGCGCGATCGCATTCACCATGATGTTATGAGGGGCCAGGTCGCAGGCGAGCGCCCGGGTGAAATTCACCATGGCGCCCTTGGCGGTGGCATAAGCCAGCTGGTTGGGCCAGCCGCGCAGGCCCTGGATCGAAGCGATGTTCAGGATGCGCCGCCCTTCGCCTCCCTTCTTGAGCAGCGGCACGAACGCCATCACCATGCGCACCGCACCATCCTGATTGATGGCGATCACCCTCTGATAGTCTTCAAACGCCATCGTCTCGATATGGGTGTCGGCGCCGATCCCAGCATTGTTCACCAGAATCTCGCAGCGGCCATGTGCTTCGTCCACTTGCCGCGCCAGCTCAGCGACTGAAGCCGCATCGGCAATATCGACCCGCGCCGCACCCGCCCGCAAGCCCTGCTCCACGAGCTTCGCCGCGGCGGCCTTGGCTCTGTCGAAAGCGATATCGGCCAGGATGACGATGGCGCCCTCCTCGGCCAGGCGCGTGCCGATACCAAGGCCGATGCCTTGCGCCCCGCCCGTCACCACCGCCACACGATCTTCCAGCCGCTCGCCTCTGTTCATTTCTCACCCCTCCTCGGCCTGCCCCTTGGGTTGCATGCGCCAGGCCACGATTATGGCCAGAATGATGGAGACCAGCAAAACCAAAGTCACCAGCGCATTGATCTCCGGCGTAAAGCCGACCCGCATCATCGCCCACAACCGCAAGGGCAAGGTCATCTGGTCGCCCGCCACAAAGGTGCTGATCAGCGTTTCGTCGAAGGAGAGCGTCAGCGCCAGCACGGCGCCCGTCATCACGGCGGAAGCGAGATGCGGCAAGAGCACATAGCGCAGGGTCTGGAGGCGCCCCGCCCCCAGATCGAAGGACGCCTCGACTAGTGAATGCGGCAGCGCCTGCAATCGCGTGAGCACCAGTCGATAGGCGACAGCCAGCACGAAGACGGCATGGCCGAGCACGATGGTCACGAGACCGCGATTGAGGCCGAGCTCGGCCGAGGCGACGAGCAACGCGAGGCCCGTCACGATGGGCGGCAGCAGGAACGGCAGATAGATCACCAGCTCCAGCGCCCGTCGGCCGAGGGCGCCCTCCCATTCGGTGTAAAGAGCCAGCACCAGCGCGAGGACGGTCGCCACCGCGACCGAGATCAGGGCGACGATCGCGGTGTTGGACAGAGCTGCCATGACGCTCGGATTGGACCACAGCGTCACATAATGTTTGAAGCTCAGCGTCTCCCACAGGATCTTGCCCTGGCGGATCTCGACGATCGAAAACAGGAGGCTGATAAAAACAGGCGAATAGAGAAGGATGAAGACGAGGCCCGTCACCGTGCCGGTGATCCATAATGGCAGCCTGTCGCCTAGTGTGCGCATCGTCGTCACACTCGCTGCCTGCTGATCGAATAGCCGGCCAGCAGGATGCCGAAAAGCGCGGTGACGAACAGGATCGTCGCCATGGCGGCGCCGAAGGGCCAGTCATAGGCGAGGCCGAATTGCGAATAGATCACCCGGCCGATGGTGAAGCCAGTAGTGCCGCCCACCATCTGCGGCGTCACGAAGTCGCCAAGCGCCAGGACAAAGGCGAAAAGCGCGCCCGCGACAGTGCCGGGCAGCGACAGCGGCAGTACAATGCGCCGGAACGTATCCCAGCCGCCGGCGCCGAGGTCGAGGGACGCCTGCAGCAACGAACGTGGGATGCGTTCGAGCGCCAGGAAAATCGGCAGGATGACGAAGGGCAGATAGATCACCACCATGGTGATCAGCACGGCGCGCTGATTGAAGAGAAAGGCCTGGCTCGGCCTCTCCAATATGCCGAGCCCGAGAAGCGCCTGGTTGACGAGGCCATTGAGGCCCAGCATCGAGCGCAGCGTGTAGAGCTTGACGATATAGCTCATGAACAGCGGCATGACCGCCAGAAGCAGAAGCAGGTAGCGCCGCGATCCTTTTTGCTGCCAGATGAACCAGGCAACAGGATAGCCGATGAGAACAGCGGCGCCCATCACTTCGAGACAGAGCAGCACGGTCCCGAGAAAGGTGCCGAAATAGGTCCAGTTGCCGAAGAAATTGGCATAATTGCCGAACGTGATCTCGCGGATGATCAGATTTTTCTCGGCCCGGTACAGCGAGAGGACGAGGAAGCTGGTGATCGGCGCCACGATCAGGAGTGCCGGCACGAAAGCGACGCCAAGAAACACGAGCCAGCGCTTCCCCATTTCTGTCATGATCGCGTCACCATGACGGCGTCGGCCGGATCATAGGTCACGCTGACCACATCGCCTGGATTTGGTGTCACCGCACCTCGCCCACCCGAGAGGCGAAGATCTAGCTTCACCGACGGGTCCGCCGTGGCATGCAGGATCAGCTTGGTCATGGCGCCGCCGAAAATGGCCTCTTCCACTTCCGCTTGGATCGTCGCCATCCCCTGCCCGAGCTTCAGCGATTCCGGGCGGATGCAGAGCAGCACGTCCTGCCCCGTCCGGATACCGGACATGTCGGTGCAAGGAAGCTCGCCGATCGCGCTCTGCACCTTGCCCGTCCCCGCCGTCACGCCGGGGATCAGGTTGTTGTCGCCGAAGAAGCCCGCCACGAAACGGGTGCGCGGCTTGAAATAAAGTTCCTTGGGCGAGCCGATCTGCTCGATGCTGCCCTGGCTCATCACCACGATGCGGTCGGACATAGCGATCGCCTCATCCTGATCATGCGTGACGAAGACGAAGGTCGTCTCGATGCGGCGCTGTATCTGCTTGAGGAAGAGCTGCATCTGCCGGCGCAACGTGGCATCGAGCGCCGCCAGGGGCTCGTCGAGCAGGATCACCTTGGGTTCGCAGACGATCGCCCGCGCCAGCGCCACGCGCTGCTTCTGGCCGCCCGAAAGCTGTGCCGGATAGCGGTCGCGCAAGGCGGATAAGCCAACGATCTCGAGCGTATCGTCGATGAGCCTGGCGGTCTTGGCGCCATTGCGGCGCTGGACCAGCGGCCCGTAGCCGGCATTCTCCAGCACTGTCATATGCGGGAAGAGCGCATAATCCTGGAACACCGTGTTGAACGGCCGCCGGTTGGCGGCGAGCCTGGTGATGTCTTCACCTTCGAACAGGATCCGGCCGCTCGACGCCTCGGTGAAGCCGCCCATCAACCTCAGCACTGTGGTCTTGCCGGAGCCCGAGGGTCCCAGGAGCGTCAGGAATTCGCCATTCGCCACGGCGAGCGACAGAGGATGCAGCACCTCTATCGGCCCATAGCGTTTCGCGACGTCTCTGAGTTCGAGCCCCATTCTTCACCCTGATCAGGCGACAGTATAACGCCTCACCACGTCCCAATCGACCTCGACGCCGAGGCCTGGCTTGGTCGGCAGCGCGATGGTACCGTCGGACGCCAGAACCAACTCCTCCTGCGCCAGCTCGCGGCGCAGCCGCTCATGGCAGAGCTGCGGCGGCAGATATTCGATGAAGGCGCAATGATCGGTGACGAAGGCCAGATGCGCGGTGGCCGAGATCGAGATCCCGGTCTTCCAGCAATGCGGGACGATGGTGCGCCCGCGCGCCTTCGCCATGTCGCAGACGATCTTCGCCTCGCCGATGCCGCCAACGCGCCCGACATCGGGCTGCGCCACCTGCACCTTGCCGATGTCGAGAAGCTCCTCGAATTCGAAGCGGGTGGCCAGCCACTCTCCGAAAGCAAGCGGCATCGGCGCCTTCTCGGCGAGCTTCGCCATCTCCTTGACATTGTCGGACCATAGCGGCGTTTCGAGGAAATAGGGCTTGAATTCGGCCCAGTCCTTGACGACGGAATAGCAGGTCTCGGCGTCCTCCCACAGATACTGCACATCCACCATCAAGGTGACGTCGAAACCGATCGTCTTGCGGACCGCCGCCAGGACTTCCGTGTGCCGGTCATAGCTTTCCCGCATGCCGCCATGCGCATAGGGCCCGTTCATGGTGATCTCGGTCTTCATTGCCTTGAAGCCGAGATTTTTGGCGCGCAAGGCGGATTCGCACAGCGCGTCGCGGTATTCCTCGAAGCGCCGCCCGGCCGGCTGCAAGGACGCATAGGGTGTAATCGTCTTGCGCGTTGCTCCGCCCAGGAGCGCGTGGACCGGCTCCCCCACCGCCTTGCCGCACAGATCCCACAGCGCCATGTCGATGGCGCTCAGCGCATGGATGACCATGCCGCGCCGCCCGTTCATCGCCGTGCCGATATAGGCCTTGCGCCACAACTCGCCGATCTCGAAGGGGTTGGCGCCGATGAGCATCTCCTTGATGGAGAGGCCCATCGTGTGAGTGCCCGGCGCCTCGATGCAGGCCCTCGCCATCCAGGGATTGGCGTCGCATTCGCCCACCCCGCTTATGCCCCCATCGGTATGGATGACGACGACGAGACTGTCCTGCGCCGAGGAGGTGAAGCTCACATCATAGTCGGGCGCCAGCAGCACATGGCACTCTATGTCAGTGATCTTGAGGCGCGGCGGTGTTGTCTTGAGCTGCGGCGAGACCGTCATCAGCGTCATGAGAGCTCCAATGGTGCAGTAAAGCATCGGACCGAAAAGTGCGAAGCGGTTTTCGGATAATCCGATGCGCAGATCAAAGAGTTAGAGCGCCGGACCTATTCTATGAGAGCGCCCGGCGCTTTAGAAGGAAGGCCGGTTCAACCGGCCTTTATTTCATTCCAAACGGCCACCCGCTTCTCGTAATTTTCGGCGGTTTCGAGCCAGGAAAGCTTGTCGCCATAGGTGAGGCCGGCGGTCTTGTTCACATCGACATTGGTCGTATTGCCGTAATTGTGCTTCTCGGTGAGCACCTTTCCGACAGAACCGTCGAGACAGGCATTCATCCAGGCCAGCGCCAGGTCCTTGTCCTGAGCGCCCGCCGACAGTTCCCAGCAATCGAGCCAGCCGACGGCTTGTTCCTTTGGGATGGTCAGCGCCGCCTTGATGCCTTTCTTCACCAGTGCCGGCACCTGCGGCTCGCCCATCGAATACATGAGCTTGATGCCGTTCTGGGAAAAGAGATTCACACCGTCATCAAATCCGGCATAGTAGCTGAGCAGAAACTTCTTCTGCGCGATGAGCTTCTCCTTCACCTTGGCGAAATCCTCATCGGTGAGCTTATAAGGGTTGGCGGCCCCGACGATGAGCGCGCCGAGCGTGATCGAGTTGTTGGCGTCATCCTGCCACAGCATCTGCTGGGCATATTTGTCATCCCACATCACCTCCCAGGACTCTGGCGGCGTCGGGAAGGCTTCCGTGTCATAGACGAGCGGCAGCGAACCCCAGGCGAAAGGCAGGCCATAGCGTTCCTCGCCCTTCATGACCGCCTTCACGGAAGCAAATTCGGGCGCCAGATTCTTGAGATTGGGCAGCTTGGCCGGATCGATGGGCTGCAGCAATTTGGCGTCTACGTAGCGCGGAAAGAGCGAGGTGTCGAAGGAGACGAGATCGAAATCGGCCCCTTGCGAACCCTGCATCTTGGCGAACATCTCGTCCGCCGAGCCGGAATAGACGACATTCACCGTGGCGCCGGTGTCGGACTTGAACTTGTCCAGCCACTCGGGTTCGGCATAGCCTTCCCAGGTGAGGATACGCAGCGTGCGGTCCTGCGCGCGCAGGATCGCCGGTGCGGCGATTGTGGCGGCGGTGGTGGCGAGCGATCCCGCGAGGAAACGCCTGCGGTCGACTGTGATTTTGGTCATGCTGTTCCTCCCTGTTATGTTGGACGTCAATATCCGTCGAAGCGCAGGACCATGCGGTTGACGCGTCCCGTCTCGACCAGAGCGATGGCTTCATTGATGCGCTCGAAACTCCACACCTCGCTGACGAGAGATTTGAGATCGAGCAGGCCGTGTTTGACGAAGCGGAGCGCCTTCGGGAAATCGATCATCGGTCGAGTCGAGCCATAGCTCGAGCCGATGACGCGATTTTCGTCCTGCGCGATCCAGTAAGGCGGGAAGCCTGCAAGCGCGTTCTCGGTCGGCTGCCCGATCAGCACCGTGGTGCCCGCACGCCGTGTGGCGCGGTAGCAGAGTTCCGCCTGCTCAGTGATTCCGGTCGCCTCGAAGGTGAAATCGGCGCCGTCGCCGGTGATGGCGCGCACTTGCGCCACCGGATCGCCGTCCGAGGCATTGACGAAATGCGTGGCACCGAAATGCAGCGCTTCGGTTTTCTTCTCCGGCCGGACATCGACGGCGACGATCGGAAAGGCGTTGCAGAGCTTGGCCCCCTGCACGACGCTCAGGCCCACGCCGCCGCAGCCGAAGACGGCGACGCTGTCGCCAGGCCGTAGTTGCGCGGTGTTGATGGCGGCGCCAATGCCCGCCATGGCGCCGCAGCCCAGGAGGCAGGCCTCCTCGGACGAGGTCTCGCGCTCGATGCGGATCGCGCCATTGTGCGGCACGATCGTATATTCGCAGAAGGACGAAACGAGGCTTAAGTGATGGATGGGCTTGCCGTCACGCTCGAAGAAGCGCGTGGTGTTGTCCCACATCGTGCCGAGTGCCGCGGCGCGCGCCACTTCCTCGCACAGGACCATGCGGCCGGCGACGCAGAAACGGCACTGGCCGCAGGACGGCGTGAAGGTGAGCACCACCTTCTCGCCGATCCGTGACTTGGGCACGCCGGGACCGACCGCCTCGATGATGCCGCAGGCTTCGTGTCCAAGGATCACCGGCTTCGGATGCGCCCACACGCCGCGCAGATAATGTATGTCGCTCCGGCAGATGCCGGTGGTCTCGATCTTCACCCGCACTTCCATCTCATGCGGATCATCGATCTTCACTTGGCGCAGGGAGAGCACATCGCCCTCGCCCGGCGCGTCGCAGACGGCGGCAAGCATGTCGAACTGAGCCATGCCCGCCTCCTCACACCATGACCAGACCGCCATCGACCGGCAGCACCGCGCCGGTGATGAAGCTTGCCTGATCGGAGGCCAGGAACAGGACAGCGCTCGCCACTTCGGCCGGCGTCGCATAGCGTCCGATGGGGTGCAGTCCTGCCAGCACTTTCATGCCGGCCGCTTCGCCGCCCTCCATGCCGGCGGCATAGCCGCGCGTGAGCGGCGTGTCGATGACGCCCGGCGCTACCGCATTGGCCCGCAATCCCTGTTTCGCATAATCGGCGGCTATGCAGCGGGCGAGATGATGGAGCCCGGCCTTGGCGACATTATAGGCGACATCGCCCTCCCAGGCGACGAGGCCCGCCACCGAGCCGACGAAGGTCACCGAGGGCCTGGTGCCTTTGATCAGGGCCGGCAGCAGGCGCTTTGCGAGATGGAAGGCGGCGTTGAGATGAAGGCCGATCATCCGGTCCCAGATGTCGTCTTCGGTTTCATGCGTGGGCGCGGTGCGGCTCACATCGATGCCGGCGCAATGGACGAAGATATCGAGCCCGCCCAGCGTGGCGAGCGCGGTCTGCGCTGCCTTGTCGAGAGCTGCGCGGTCGAGGAGATCGGCCTCGACCACGCTGATCCGCCGCTCTGCCGTCGCGAGCCGGGCCGCCATGGCGCGCGCTTGGGCACCATGCCGCGACGCACCGATCGCCACATGGGCGCCTGCGCCGGCCAGGGCTTCGACGACCGCCGCCCCGATGCCGCTCGACCCGCCGGTCACATAGGCGCGCCGTCCAGCCAAAATCCCTGACATTTCCTATATTTCCTGGGCTTCTTTTTATGCTAATGTACTAAATGTATACAAATAGGACGAAGATGCAAGAGACTTCCTTGGCCGCCGACCCCCTCCCCTCGCCCGCTCCCCTCGTGATCTTGGGCATGACTCGCAGCCTGAGCCTCGCTGATCAGGCCGCCGACGTCATCGTGACCGGCATCTATTCGGGCGCGCTCAGACCCGGAGCGCGACTCTATGAGAAGGAGCTCGCGCAGCGGCTGAACATGAGTCGCGTGCCCTTGCGCGAGGCGCTGAAGATCCTGGAAGCGCAGGGCATCGTCGAATCCGTTCCCCATCGCGGCAGCCGCATCGCCCTCTTCGACGAGAAACGCACCGGTCATATCGTCGAGGCTCGCATCGCTCTGGAGCGCATCGCGGTGAAGTCCGCGGCTCCCCTATATAACGCCAAGCCGGCGCTCGCTTCAGCCCTCGACGGCATCATCTCGCGGATGGAGAGCGCCGCCGCCTATCTCGACTGGATCGAGATCAGCAAGGCTGATCTTGATTTCCACCGCGAGATCTGCCGGGTCAGCGGTAATGAGATCATCGGCAAGCTCTGGGAGTCGCTCGCCCGTCATGTCTTCATCGTCTTCGGCCATGAGAAGCGAAAACCCGAGGATGCGGCAGGCCTGGGCGACCAGCACCGCCGCTTGCGCGATCTTCTTGTCGCGGGCGATGACGCATCTCTTCAGACAGAGGTCGAGGCGCATATCCTGCGGATAAGACAACGCACCGGCGCAGTGTCGCTTTGAATTGCGACTTCTCCTTTCATTTCCCTTCACGGCTCCTCATTCAACACCACACCATCCGCCGGCCCCGTTGCCTCGCTGCCGATCCTGAGGCGATGGCCGTCGAGATCCTCGACATTCATCTCGCGCATGCCCCAAGGAAAACTGGCGGGCGCCTGGCGGATGATCGCACCGCGCTTTTTATAGTCTTGATAGAGTGCATCGACATCCTGGATGAATATCGAGATCCAGGCGCTGGGACCGCCTTGCGCGCCTTCGCAGAGGAAGATCCGCACCGAGTCGCGGAAGACGCAAGCGAAGGTCGCCGGCGACCCCCAGTCCCATTCCTTGTGGAAGCCGAGCTTCTCCACATAATAGGCGATTGCGGCCGGCACATTCCTCACATTGAGGATCGGTACGGCGGACTCGAAACGGTTGGCGCTCTCTTCCGCCGGGCTGGCACCGCCGGCGACAAGCGCCTCAGCGATCCGCTTGTCCATCTTGGGTGAGACATAGTTGAGTGGCGTGTTGCCGCGAGCATCCTTGGCACCGGGATCGGCGCCGAGCTCGAGCAGAAGCGCCACCATATCGGCGCGATCCTTCAGCACCGCGAAATGGAGCGGCATGCGCCGATGTTCGAACCGGCTCATCTGGCGATTGAGCAAGCGCGCATCTGCCTTGACGAACTGGCGCACGAGATCGGCGCGGTTGAGCGCTATGCTCGAGAAGATCGTCGGCCTGGCGCCCTGGGCCAGCAGATAGTCGGCCACCTCGCGCTGGACATGCTGGAAACAGGTGGCCCAGCCGATCACATTCATGTCGTGATCGTCCCCCGCCCCGTCGACATCGCCGCCCGCCGCGACGAGACGCTTCACCACGCCGAGATGGCCTTCGGCTGCCGCCCAATGGAGCGCATAGGCGCGGTCGAATTTATCGCGCTGATTGACATCGAAGCCGAGATCGAGCAGCAGCTTGACGCAGTCGAGATGCCCGCCTTGCGCGGCCAGATGCAGCAGCGGCATCTGCCACTGCCCGCCGGTGAGCGAGATCTTGGCCGGATACTCGGCGAGCAGGCGCTCGAGCTCTCTCGCCTTGCCGCTCGTCGTGGCGGCTATGATCTGCCCATCGGCGCCTGCCACATCGACATGCGCCTTGAGCGCCCGCCAGCTTGGGAAGCCATAATCGCGCGCGATGTCGAGCTGGGCCTGGTGCAGCTTGGCGCCGGGATCATTCGCGCGCAGTACGGCGAGATGCTCCTTGGCGGCCTTCTTCAACCAGGCGAGATCGGGACGTTCGGGGAGTGTCTTGACCATGCAACACCTTCTTTCGAGGCGCCCGTTGTCCGCGGCTCACGGGCCGGAAAGAAGATGTGGAGCACATCGTTTGTGGAGGCGGGTTCAACCCTTCACGCGGACCGTCGGTCGCCTGCTCGACCAGCGTCCATTATCGGCAGGTGACCACGCTTAGTCAACTCAGTAGCCGACAGCCTCGCTCGACGCTGCCCGGCTATCCATCGCGCCATTGAAACGCGCGCCGCCGCCTTTGGCGATCTCGGCCACGCTTTCGCCGCCCACCAATATGCCGGCCGCCTGGCCCCAGGTCTTGCCGGGTCCCGCCACATCGAGCTCGTAGCCCATGCCGGCCAGGATCTTCTGCGTGTCGGGCGACAGGCCGTTCGCCTCGATATAGACCGTGTCGGGCAGCCATTGATGATGGAGGCGCGGCGCATCGATCGCTTCCTGGATGTTCATGCCGTGATCGATGACATTGATGATGGCCTCGAGCGTGATGGTGATGATGCGTGACCCGCCGGGGCTGCCGATCACCATGAAGACCTTGCCGTCCTTGGAGACGATGGTCGGGCTCATCGAGGACAGCGGCGTCTTCCTGGGCGCGATGGCATTTGCCTCGCCCTGCACCAGCCCGTAGAGATTGGGCACACCCGGCTTCTGGGTGAAGTCGTCCATTTCGTTATTGAGCAGGATGCCGGTGCCCGGCGCCACCACCCCCGCCCCGAACAAGCCGTTGAGCGTATAGGTGACGGCGACCGCATTGCCCTCGTTGTCGACGATCGAATAATGGGTCGTTTCGGTGCTTTCCCCGAACCCCTTCGGCATGAGATCCTTGGAGACGCCGGCGCGATATCTGTCGATCTTGGCGCGGATCTCGGCGGCATAGGCCTTGTCGGTGAGCTTCGCCACCGGATTGGCGACAAACGCCGGATCGCCCAGCGCCGAATTGCGGTCGACATAGGCATGCCGCATCGCCTCGACCATCAGATGCACGGTCTCAGCCGAGCCGAAGCCCAGATAGGAGATCGGATAGCCCTCGAGCACATTGAGGATCTCGCAGATGATGAGCCCGCCCGAGCTCGGCGGCGGCGAGGAGACGATGTCATAGCCGCGATAGTTGCAGGTGACGGGTGCCAGCTCGCGCACCGCATAACGCTCGAAATCGGCCTTGGCGAGGATGCCGCCCTGGTCGCCGCTCGCCTGGACGATCCTGTCGGCAATTTCCCCCTTGTAGAAGGCATCCGTTCCCGTCTCGGAAATGGCCGCGAGCGTGGCGCCGAGTTCGGCCTGGACCAGCCTCTCGCCTACGCCATAGGGCTTGCCGTCGGCCTTGAGGAAGATCGCGGCGGCGGCCTTGTCCTTCGCCAGTCGCTTGGCTTGACGCGCCAGGATATCGGCATCGCTCTGACTGAGCACGAAGCCTTCCTTGGCGAGGCGGATCGCCGGCGCCATCAGGTCGGCGCGCGGTTTGCTGCCATATTTCTCGCGCGCCATCTCGAGACCCGCCACCGATCCCGGCACGCCGACGGCGAGATAGCCGTTGAGGCTCAGACCCTCGATCGGCTTGCCGTCCTTGTCGAGATACATGTCCTTGACGGCGGCGAAGGGGGCCCGTTCACGGAAATCGAGGAACGTCGATGTACCGTCCTTGAAACGGATGGTCATGAAGCCGCCGCCGCCGATATTGCCGGCGCTCGGATGGGCGACCGCCAGCGCATAGCCGACGGCGACCGCCGCATCGACGGCATTACCGCCTGCGCGCAGCACCTCGACGCCGACCTTGGAGGCAAGATGCTGCGCTGTCACCACCATGCCCTGCTCGGCCTTGACGGGTGCGGGTGAAGCGGCGAAGGCCTCACCCACAAGCATCAGGGACAGGACGACGGTAATGCTTGCCCGGCGCATCTCGACCATGATCGCCTCCCCTCAATCGGACATCAGTCCGTTATCCGGTGCTTATCTTAGCCCAATATCAGGCGTTGTCATTCGCCCTGATCACCGTTTCCTGTGGTCTCGGCCCAACGCAAGGCGTAGTCTCAGCCCGAAAAACCAACGATGTGCAAAGGCTCGGGCCGGCCCCGGAGCTCGGCCATGCCGAGATCGTGCCACTGCGCGAAGTCCTCACCTGCCTTGCGTACCGTGTCGGCCGAGGCAATGAGTGGGGTGTCATGTTCCTTGGTCGCCTGCTCGAGGCGGTTGGCGACATTGACGGTATCGCCCAGCACAGTGAATTCGAGCCGTGTGTCGTCTCCCACCGCGCCGATGAAAGCATCGCCCTCATGCACGCCGATCCCGACCCTGATCGCGTCCTCGCCGGCTTCGAGCCGCGCTTTGTTCCATTCGGCCAGCATTGCCAGGATAGTCTTGGCACAGGCGATGGCGCGCCTTGCATCGTCCTCACGCGGCTCCGGAATGCCGAAGACCAGGAAGGCGCCGTCGCCGATGAATTTGTCGACGATGCCGCCATGCTGTTCGGCCGCCATCCGGACGCGGCTGCGAAAGGCGCTCACCACTTGCACCAGCCGCGCCGGATCGAGCGCCTCTTCCATCGCCACCGAATTGCGGATGTCGATGAAGAGCACTGCGACGCGGGCGCGCCGGCCCGATCTGAGCTCATTGACATTGCCCGAGGCCAGCATCGGCGCCAGCTCGGTTGGGAGGTAGCGCACCAGATTGGTGCGCCGGATCTGCTCCTCGAGGCCATGGCGCAGAAGATACTGGCCGCGCCAGGCGGCGGCGATCAGCACCAGTCCATAGAGGATGAACATCGCCAGCCGCGCGATATTGGCGCCCGTACCGAAGAATTGATAGACCGCCACGCCGACCGTGCCGGTTTCGGTGCCTGCGATCATCGTGTCGACATTGAGCGCCAGCACGATGAGTGCCAGCATCAGCACTAGGCTGTAGATCTGCACCGCGGGCCTGAGGCGCAGCGAGCCGACGGCCAGCACCAGCAGCGCCGCCACCGCCGTCGGCAGCGCCGCGGCGAAGCGGCCGGGCAACTGCGCGTCGATGAGATCGCCGGTCAGCGACAGGCCGATGACCAGAATGTCGATGGTCACCGTGACATAGGCTATCCAGCGCGACCAGAAGCCGAACCGTAGAAGAGCATAGGTGACGGCGCCGGTGAGAAACAATATGCCGATGACGATACGGGCGCCCAGGCGCGCCTCGACCAGCCCGACATCGAGCGTCGGCCCGCGCGAGAAGGCGAATTCAACGGCGAAAAGCAGCGCCACCGCGACCAGCATGCGCGCCACTGCCACGAATTTCTCGGCCGCGACATCGGCTTCGCGCAACAGGGCTTCCGGGGCACTTTGAGGGAATTTCGGCATTTGGCGTGGGTGATCGAGTCGCGGATTGGCAACTCACCTATAGCACCCAGGACGTCTCCTCCGCCAAGCCCGGGCGAACGGCGGGATCCCGCCCGCTTCGCCGAAGCTCGTCAGCGGGGAACGCCGGCGCCGTTGAGCGTCTGCGAATGACGTCCGCCCTTGCGGGTGATGTCGCCGAGCGCCGATCCGGTCTTAGCGCGGGCGCTTGTCTTGGCGAGATCGCCCAGCGATACGATGCCGACCAGCCGTTTGTCCCGGCTTAGGACCGGAAGACGGCGCAGCTGCACATCGCCCATATTCGCCAGCACGTGCTCCACATCCTCATCTTCGTAGCAATATTTGACGTCGCCGCTCATGACGTCGCGCACTTTGGCATCGGGGCCCAGGCCTTGGGCAATGCCGCGAACGGCCATGTCGCGATCCGTCACCATGCCGACCAGCCGGTCTCCGCTCGCCACCGGCATCGCGCCGGCATCGATTTCCGCCATCCCCCGGGCGGCGCTCTCCAAACTGTCGTCTGGCCCCGTCATCTTGACATCAGTCGTCATGCATTCGCTGATTTTCATCTGATCCTCCGCGCGTAAAGAAGCCGGTCCGGTTGCCGGAGCAGCGCGGACCGGCCCTGTCCCGGTCTATGGTGGATGCTACGAACTGCCGGAACATGAGGTCTACGCATCAGACGCCATATGGTTCCCGAGGATTTCGGGGCACGGCGCGGAACCCGGCCGGCGCTACGGGGTTGAGGTTCCATGGCAACCATCCCGACACCGGAAACGCCCGATCTGCCCGAACCGCCGGCACCAGGGCGCGAACCCGTTCCGCCAGAGCCGGACAGGCCGCCGACGCGTCCCGAGATCGAGCCGCCTGACCGGCGCAAGAACCAGCCGATGCGCCTGACGCTCAGGCGACGTTTATGGCGGCGACGATTGCTGCGACGAGGAGCACACCGATCGACAGGCCGAAATGCGAATGCCGGGCCATGTCGACGACCACGCTCAACGCCCCGATGGCAAGGATGACGAAGCCCAGTGTGACGGACAGCGCATGCCCGAAGGAAAACACCACCAGCGCCGTCAGCACGAAGGCGATGATCAGCATGGCGGCGCGCAAGAGATTTATGAAAACGATGTAGGTTTCCTTCTTGTCCGGCCGCAGATGCGCTTTCCAGTCGTCGACCGGCAGATTACCCGTAGGTGTCTCGCCCATTTTGTCCTCCTGTATCCCCTCTGGATGCAGGACCAATGCACACGAGATTCGAGTTTACGCGCCCGGCACCAAATGGTTCCCGGCCGGAGCCGGACAACGGAAGATATAATGAGACGCGTAGGCTCACCCCATTCGTGGGCCGGACCAGGACCGGCGCGGATTGTGAGAGCACTTACAGGCGCGACGACCGTCGTGCCGTCTCGGTCTTGTCGTAGTCCTCATCCCCGGGTAACTGCAAATCCGGATCGTTGGCTTCCTCCATCCAGGCGTTCAGAAGCGTATAGGCTACGGCCAGTACGGTAGGGCCGATGAAAATGCCCAGGACGCCGAAGGCGATCAAACCGCCCACCACGCCGGCAATAATGAGAAGCAGCGGCAGGTCGGCCCCCTTGCGGATCAATATGGGGCGGATGAACTGGTCGATGATCATGGCGACCAGGGCAATCGGCAGCAGGATCGTCGCCCATGTCGTATCGCCAGAATAATACATCCATATTACCACGGGCACGAGCACCAGGCCGGGTCCGAGCTGGATCAGGCAAAGGACGAACATCAAGGCGGTCAGCACGCCCGAAAATGGAAGGCCAACCAACCGCAGTCCCAGGCCGCCGATTATGCTCTGGGCGATAGCCGTTACAACCACGCCGAGGGCGACACTTCGCACGGCTCGCCCGGCGAGATCGACGGCCTTCTCGCCTCGGTCTCCGGCCAGTCGTCGTCCGAAAAGTGTGAGGGTCGCCGCGGCGGCTTCCCCCTTGGCATACATGATGGCCGTGATCCCCGTTGTCAGCAAAAGCTGCAGGAACATGCCACCCAGACTTCCGGCCGCGGACGCGATCCATTGCGTCAGCGCGCCGGAATAAGGTGTCAGCCTGGAGGCCAGATCCTGCACCCCTGAGGATGTCAGTTGTCCCCAGGCCTGAGCTATGGCGGTACCGACGATCGGAATTCCTGCCAGCCAGTCCGGCGGAGGCGGCACCCGCAGAGACAGGATGGTCTCGATGAAGTGGCCTATCACATCGATATGGGTGATGACCGTGCTGACAGCCAGCCAGAATGGCACGATGATGATGAGCAGGATTGCCAGCGTCAGGACCAGCACCGCGACCCAGCGACGGCCACCGGCATAGTTCTGCACCCTCAGCAGGATCGGCCAGGTGGCGATCACCAGGGTCGTGGACCAGAGGATCGCCGGCACAAAAGGCTGCATCACCCAGAAACTGGCGAGGATAAGGCCGGCGATAAAGAGCACGCTCAGCGTTATTCGGGCGAGATCTGGACGCGGCGGCATGATCTCACTCCAGCTTCCCGGCGCACCGGCTCATTGAACTGCTCGATGAGTCGCATGGCGCACGATGAATAGGCATCGAAAGCGATTGCAGTGCCGGTGTCAATCCTCACGAATTTGCGGTGGACGGTGCTCGCACCTCTCGACAACCGGCTAAGCTCTTGATGCGGCGCTAGAAACCGCACGTTTACCACCGGCCACACCGGCTCGTGCCTAGGAGTGAGCTTTCAATAGGACATCAAAGAACGTGTAGACGGGGGGCGCGACGCGCCGAAGCGTTCATCGAGCAGCAGGACAGCAAGGCCGCCTGACACAGAATGCGGGTGGAGGACGCAAGGCGCGCCCTCCTCTGCTACATCATCCCCATCGCGGTGCGGAGTTCGCCCTTCACCGGTTCCATCGCTTTGACGACAGCATCGTCATGCAGCAGCGTGTTGCCAATGGCCGCGCCGGCCATTTTCGACGCCTCGATATCGCTCAGATAATGGACGCCGACGACATAGCGGCTATAGCCATAGTCGAAAGCCCGCGCAAACAGTTCATCCTTCTTTTCCGGCAGCATCTTGGAAAGTGTGATGGCGAATAACATGCCGAGAGTCGCGTGGCCCGAAGGGTATGAACCGGACTTCGAAAGCTCGATCAGCGGTTTGATGGTTGCATCGACCACCGGCGGGCGTGGGCGCGCCCAGACTTTCTTGGCCGGATCGACGACCTCACCCTCGGTCGCGGCGATGCCTTCGAAGAACTTGGCGGTCAGCGGAACCTTGGCGGGATCCAGAATGACGCCCATTCCGGCGAGGAAGCGGAAGACGGTCTCCTCATCATCGGCGATGGCGTGCTGGGCCTGCGCCTCGGTACGCGTGGCCTCGAAGGCATGATAGGCCGCGATCTCGGCCTTGGTCGTCTCGCTGTCGGGGGCCGGCGGCGCCGGCAGAAGATCGAGCAGAGATACATCCTTGGCGGTCAGGAATGCCGGCTCGTCCGCCAGGACCGGTCCGGCGGATATCAGCAGCACGCCCGCGAGCAGACCCAAGGCTGCCCGGCGATTGAACAACATCATGTGCGTCTCCCTCTTTGCGATTGCTTGCAGCCGGCGAGGCTAGGAAGCGCAAAAGTCAGTCATGTGACATGGCGCCGTCCGGGCGCCGGATACCATCTTACAAATTCGTAAGGTGGGTCCGCGATGGCGACTCGCCCTAAAGCCTTCACGCTTGTCTTATGACTTTCTGTGCCCGATGGGCGACAAAGGAACCGCTGGGAGGGAGGTAACGCTCCCTCCTCAGCGGCGAGGGTCGGATCGTCATCACGCAGACCGTTCGACGGGTCGAGTTAAAGTTTGATCGGCCCTCGTCTTTTCCATTGGCCTGAACGGATACGCGCAGTGAAGCTGCGCATGACAAGCAGAGGCACGGAAAAGATGACAGACCATACCATCGGCATCGACATCTCGAAAGACCATCTCGACGCTCACCGGTTGATCGACGGCAAAAGCCGCCGTTTCGTCAACGACAGGAGCGGTCACAAAGCCCTCATCGCCTGGATCGGCTGTGATGCCGTGCGCATCGTCTATGAGCCGACCGGCCCCTATCACCGCAAGTTGGAACAGGCTCTGGCGGCGGCTGATCTGCCGCTCGTGAAGGTCAATCCGCGCCAGGCGCGCCGCTTCTTCGAGGGCGCCGGCCAGCTCGCCAAAACTGACCGGCTGGACGCCGCTATGTTGGCCACAATGGGATCGCTGCTGGCGATCGCACCGCGCCTGGCGCGCAGCCCGCTGCTCCACGAACTTAAGGATCTCCACATGGCCCGAACGGCCTTGGTGAAGGACAGGACCGCCGCGAAGAATAGAGCCAAGAGCCTTTCCATGCCTTTGCTCAAGCGCCACAATGGCGAGCGCCTCACGCAGATCGAGCGGCAGATGGAGGCCATCGAAGCTGAAATCATGCACCGCATCAAGGCCGACCCTGATCTGGCGCGCAGCTTCGCCATTCTCACCTCAATCCCGGGGGTCTCGGATATCACCGCCTTCCTCCTGATTATTGACATGCCCGAACTCGGTCGGCTCGAAGCCACAGAAGCTGCCGCCCTTGCAGGCCTCGCCCCCATCACACGCCAATCCGGCACGTGGCGCGGCCGCGCCTCCATTCGCGGCGGACGCGCCAATCTCCGTCAGGCCCTCTACATGCCGGCCCTCGTCGCAAGCCGCTTCAATCCCGATCTCAGCGCCAAATACCAACAACTACTAACCGCCGGGAAACCACCAAAAGTCGCCCTAACCGCGCTCATGCGGAAACTCATCGTCCTCGCCAACGCTCTGCTCAAAGCCAACCGAAAATGGACCTCTAAGCCTGCTTGACCAAAACGGATACTTTAAAAGCCAGTCGTCAAAACTATCCGGAAGCGCGCAGCGCCCTTCATCATCCGCTCATAAGCCTCGGCAGCGCGTTCCAGGGGCATGGTTTCGATCATCGGTCGTATGTTGGCGAGAGCGCTGAAGGCCATGGTTTCCTCGGAGTCGATCGACGTGCCGGATGGCCACCCCTGCACGGAACGCCGGCCGCCAACGATCACGAATGGGGGGACTTCGATCGGCTCTGGCGCGACGCCGACCACAACCATCCGGCCGTCAATCGAGAGACCACCAATCACGGCGCTCATGGTTTTGGCGTCGGTCACGGTCGAGAGAATGACGCGCGCCCCGCCGAGACCGGTAAGCACGGCCGCCACGTCCTGGCTGGTGCTGTCGATATAGTGATGCGCCCCCAGTTTGCGGGCCAGGGCTTCCTTGTCGCTCCCGCGCGCGATCGCTACGGTGTTGCAACCCATCTTCGCGGCATACTGCACCCCGAGATGGCCGAGCCCGCCGATCCCAACCACAGCGACCGTATCGCCCGCCCGCAACCCGCTGTTGCGCAGCGCATTGAACGTCGTGATGCCGGCGCATAGAAGCGGTGCGGCATCAGCGGCCGCCAGCGCATCCGGCACCGAGGCAAGCGCTTCGAACGGCGCAACCATGTATTCCGCGTATCCGCCATCGAAACTGATGCCCGTGATCAATCGGTTCTCACATAGAACGAACTGACCTTTTCGGCAGGATCGGCAATGGCCGCAATGACCGCCATACCATCCCACCCCCACACGTTGTCCCTTTTTCCACTCGGGCACATCGGGGCCGATGGCGTCGACGACGCCGACAACCTCATGGCCGGGGACGCGGGGATAGGCGAGGCCGGGAAAGGCCCCAAGCTTCACGAACATGTCGCTATGGCACACGCCGCAGGCCTGGACCTTGACGCGGACTTGCCGCGACCCGGGCTCAGGAATATCGCGTTCGACCAGTTCGAACGGTCCGCCGGCTTGGGAAATCTGTACTGCGCGCATCTTCGCCATGACCGCCTCCAACATCCGGAAACGACAGCATCGGGCCGAAAAGCTTGTGGTCGGACTTGCCCCGACCATGCGACGCGGTTTTCGGGTAACCCGATGCGCAAAAGAAGATAGAGCGCCGGGGCGCTTCCATTGGAACGCCCGGCATTCTTGAGTTTGGAACGCGAAGGCTTCCGAAGCAATAAATTTCGTCAGGAACCGCCGGTGAGCTTTCCGACTAAAGCTTGCATAAACCTCAGCGCCTCGGCAGCCACTTCTTCTCTATGCGGCAGACCATGGTGTAGGCCGGATCGTAAACATTGCCCACGTCGTAGCGGACGACCTGGCCCATGAGGTGGCTCGCGGCCTTAGGGCTCAGGCCGTAGTCGCTCGTCAGCCAGTTGAACATGTCGGTCGTCGCGTGCTGCAGCGCCTGGTCGAGTGGTCTCGCATTGCCGATTGAAAAGATCTCGGTGGCGCTCTCGCCGCGCGGCCAGACGAGCGGGCGGCCCTTGTCGACCGTGAGGCGCACCTCGACCTCGAAGCAGGTCTCGATGCCGGTGCCGACAATCTCGCCATCGCCCTGTGTCGCATGGCAGTCACCGATGAAGAAGAGCGCGCCCGGCACCGCAACCGGAAACCACACTGTCGCGCCGGGACCAAAGCCCCGATAGTCCATGTTTCCGCCGTTCTCCGCGCTGGTCGCGGTGGAGAAAGCCTGGCCTCCGGCCGGCGCCACGCCGAAGCAGCCGATCATCGGTTCGAGCGGCAGGATGAAATCCTCCAAGCCCGGCACGGCAGGTTCGAGTGTCGCTGTCAGCGCCTGCCTGTCGATCCGCCAATTCGCCTTGTCCCTGGGCGGCAAGCTGCGGACGAATTCCGGGTCGACGACATTGCCGGCAAGCGACGCGCGCGTCCAGCCGGTGGCGCGGATCGGCGTCATGCGCAGAATCTCGACCTTGAGCGCATCGCCGGGCTCCGCACCGGTCACGAAGATCGGACCGTTCATCGGATTGGGCTCCGGGGCGCGCTGCAGGCCATCCTTGTCGAAGCCATGCGCATCGATCGTTTCGGTGATCACGGTATCGCCCGAGGCGATTGTAAGGGCGGCAGGCAAGGTGCCCAGCACATTGTGCCACCGGGTTGCGATGAAGAGATGTGTTGTCATGGTCTACGGCGTAGCCGAGTGCCGCAATCCCGGCAAGGGCACCAACCATCGCGACTTAAACGGCCGCCGGCGGAGGGACCGTAACTCAACTCCGAGGATCGCAACCCGGACGATGTCAATCAGTACAATTGAATCGCACGCTTCTATGGGTCAGATCTCGGTTGGCGGCCCCCTGAGTGCTTGACCGATCCAGGGTTGTTTTCAAGCTCCAGGATTTCCTGCAAGATGGCTGACAAAAGGGGTCGTCCAGGGAGGAACCGAGTGCCAGATTTTCCGATTGTCGACAGTCATGTGCATCTCGCCGACCCGAGCCGCTTCGGCTATGCCTGGACCAGGAACGCCCCTTCGCTCAATCGCCGCGTTCTGCCGGCCGATTTCATCAAGGCCGCCAACGGCGTGAAGATCGACCGCTTCGTTTTCGTCGAGGTCGATGTCGACCTTCCCCAGCATCTGGCCGAAGCTGAGTGGATCGCAGGCCTCGCCCAGAACGACAAGCGGCTTGCCGGCATGGTCGCGGCCCTTCCTCTCGAGCGCGGAAAGGCCATCGCGGCCGAGCTCGACCGGCTGCGCCAGAATAAGATCCTGCGTGCCGTCAGGCGGCTGATCCAGAACCAGGCCGATCCCGGTTTCTGCATCCGCCCTGAATTCATCGACGGTCTCAGGCTCCTGGCCCAGCATGACATCGCCTTCGACATTTGTGTCCTGCATCATCAGATGCCGAATGTCATCAAGATGGTCAGCCAGTGTCCGGATGTCCGTTTCGTGCTGGACCACATTGGCAAGCCCGGCATCAAGGCGGGGATTTTCGATCCGTGGCGTCAGCAGCTCAAGGAGTTGGCCGCCTTCCCGAATGTCCATTGCAAGATCTCGGGCGTCTCCACCGAGGCCGATCACAAGAATTGGACGCGCGAGCAGCTCAAGCCCTATATCGCACACACGATCGACACGTTCGGGTTCGACCGCATCATGTTTGGCGGTGACTGGCATGTCCTCGAGCTCGCCGGCACATATCCGGATTGGGTCGATATCGTCGATTGGGTCGTCGAGGGCGCAAGTGCTGATGAGAAGCGCAAGCTCTTCCGCGACAATGCCATTCGTTTCTACCGGCTCGACCAGCCTGAATGACGGCGTCGCCACCAGCCTGGCAGCGAAGGGCCTATAGCATCGATGCGATGCGCGGGCTGGCGAAGCGCGCTTTGCCGCTGCCGGTTTTCGATTTCGCCGATGGCGGTGCTGAGAATGAGCACACGCTTCAACGCAACGAAGCGGCTTTCGGCGGCATCGAATTGCTGCCCCGACCTCTGACGGGCTCGCCGGCGCGGGATTTGTCGCTCACCTTGTTCGGAACGCCGCTCAGCCTGCCGGTCATCATCGGCCCGACCGGACTTTCGGGGCTCTTCTGGCCGGACGGTGAACGCGCCACCGCGCGCGCCGCGCGGAAAGCCGGCACGGCCTTCTGTCTGAGCCATGGCTCCGTCGCGACGCTCGAAGATGTCGCCGCGACGGGCGCATCTCCGCGATGGATGCAGGTCTTTATCTACAGGGATCGCGGCTTCACGCGCGAATTGACCGAGCGCGCCCAGGGATCGGACTATGATGCCCTGGTCCTCACCATCGACAACCAGCTTCTCGGCAATCGCGAGCGCGATATCCGTAACGGCTTCGCGATACCGCCGCGTTTTGGGCTTTCAGGTCTCGCCGGCATGGCGCTCAAGGCTGAATGGCTGTGGCGCATGCGGCGCGACATCCGGCGCATCACTTTCGGCAATTATGTGAAGCCGGGCGAGACCACGGACATACGCGCGCTTGCCGGCCGCATGGCGTCTCTGCTCGATCCATCCATGTCGTGGAACGATGTGGATGACTTGCGCAAGATCTGGACGGGCCCGCTGATCCTCAAGGGCATTCTTCATCCGGAAGAGGCAAGGCAAGCGGTCGATCACGGCATTGACGGGCTGATCGTCTCGAACCACGGCGGCCGCCAGCTCGACAGCGCACCGGCGACAGTCGACGCCCTGCCCGACATCATCGCCGCCGTGGATGGACGCATACCGGTGCTGATGGACGGCGGCATCAGACGCGGAAGCGATGTCGTGAAGGCGCTCGCATTCGGCGCCAAGGCCTGTCTGGTGGGCCGGCCCCAGCTTTGGGGCCTGGCCGTCGCGGGCGAAGCCGGCGTTGCTCATATGATCGAGATTTATCGCCGCGAGATCGACCGGGTCATGGGTCTGTGCGGCCTGAGAAACCTCGCCGACATCAACCGAGATATCCTGTTCAACAAGAGTTTGGAACGACGCCGATGATCAAGGATCCGCCGCTTCTCACCATCCGGCGAAAATTCCCGAGAGCCGAGCCTCACGAACTGACGTCCTTCGCCGGCGTCCAGACGGGCAATGTGGTCGATGCGATGGCGGGGCGCGGCGCGCTCGATCACCGCATCAAGCCTTTGGCGCAGGTGTCTGCGGTCCTGGTCGGCACCGCGATCACATGCCATTGCGGCCCTGCCGACAATCTGGCGCTCTTCGCCGCTCTTGCCACGGCTGAGGCCGGTGACATTCTCATCGCTGCCACCGACGGCTTCACCGCCACATCGGTTGCGGGCGACCTGCTCATGGGAATGGCGCGCAATCGCGGCCTGCTCGGCCTCGTGACCGATGGTATGGCGCGCGATATTGCCGGTATTCTGGGCGTCGGGCTGCCCGTCTATTGCGCCGGACTTACGCCCAACTCGCCCGCGCGCAATGGCCCGGGCACGGTTGGACTGCCCATCGTGATTGGCGGTGTCGCAATCGCTTCAGGCGACATTGTCGTCGCCGACAATGACGGCGTGGTGATCGTTCCGAGGGGCGAGGCCTCCTATGTCCTTGAGCGCCTGCGCACTGTCAGGACAGCGGAAGCGGAGCTCGAGGCCAAAGTGAAGGCCGGCCTCGAGATTCCCGACTTCATTCAGTCGGTGCTACACTCCGACCGGGTCATTGAAGTCGACTAAGAATTCCTGGCCGAACTGCTTTCAACATCGGCGGCCACAATGGCTACCAGCCGGCGCTCGACCTGATTTTCGACCAAATCCGTCTCCCGCGCGCCGGCATGCCAATGTAGGGGACTCAGAAACCACTCGGCAAACTGATGGCTTTGTCAACTTCCTGACGGGCGTTTCGAACGGTGGCTTAGAGTTGCACGATCCCGATGATCTGCTCTTCCAAAAACCGCTTCCTCTTCATCGTCCGTCTCCCTCGCGGGCCGGACTCCAACTCCTTCCGTAGGAACTCTTCAGTGGCAGGTCATCGCCAATGAGAAGGTTACTGCGGCCAGGATCAGGCCGCGGTCCTACGAAAGGCGCTTGACGGGTAAGCTGGTGCTTTGCACCGGCAGTCCCAGTCACATCATCGGTGATCAATCCCTTTAGACCAACGTTCATGTCTTTGAGAGCTCGGTCGGCGTTTCCTCGCCAAAACGCTGGCGGCGTAAGCGGTGTCGCCTAACTATCGAAATCAATTTCGAAGCCGCGCGTTTCATTTCGGCCATGATCTATTCCATGGCTCCTCAGCGCGCCCGCCGGTTACCTCCTACCCAGGAACCACTGTCCAGCCGGCGAGCAACCTTTCAAATCCCACGTGGCCCGGTCGAGCATGGGCTATTGTGCGACATTCTGATGCCGCGTCGCAAACCGAATACGAAGATGGCTATAGGAGGGCGATATGGCCGTCTCGCCGTCGGGTCGCGTTAGCCTCGCGGTGCGGCGCCTCCCAAAAGGGCAGGAGAAGATTGGGAGTTTCTGCCGAAGCCGCTGTGGATGCGTGTTACGTGATATCCATATAGTCGAATTTCG